>JAJFHN010000053.1 GCA_021775595.1 Hyphomicrobiales bacterium | reverse complement strand
GGGAATACTGTCAGCAATCGGTCCAGTAAAGGGGAGAATTGTTCGATGAGCGATACCGTAACCCATGACGTTCAGACAACAGTCGGAGCCTACCTCAAAGAAATTCCCGCTGCGTTGGGGCACATGGACTACCATGTTGTTGGCGACCGTGTGATTGCGCACCAAGGCGACAAGACTGTAGTGATACAGCTCACCTATGAGGGCGAACGCCATCTCGGGTCCCTGGACCTCCCCATGACCAAAGTCGATGTCACATGCATTGGCTTTTCTGGAAACGACGCCCAGGAATTCCACAGCCAATATAACGAGCACATGATGCGGTCGGGCGGCGGCTGAGCCGGTCGGACTCAATTCTGCAACACGTTAGACGCCGATAGCGCTGCCGCAGTAGTGCATGTGTGAAGCCACGCCGTGCTCAATTTGGATCTGACGCTGGGCCGCTCATTGGTTTGGCCGGAGACAGCGGCGCGGTCCGGTCGGGCGCTGTTTACTTCTCGTTTTCTGGTTTCGGGCACACTGGTTGCGAATTCAATCAGCGCAGAGAACGCGGCTATGGGCCCGATGCCTTCAAAAATTTCCTGTCTGGTCGTCGACGAAAGCGCCGGCGAATTCGCTAAATTGCAAGGCGCGCTTAAGTCCGCTGGGGCGGTGGCGATCCACAAGGCAACCGACAAAGCCAGTGCAATGAAGATTCTGAACTCCCACAGTATCGACATCGCTTTTATCAGCAATTCCCAACAGAAAGAGAACGGCCTGGATCTGGTGCGTAAGATCCGCTCGGCCAAAGGCCTGCCAAGCCGAGGCCTCAGCATCGTTATGACGTCGTTTGCCAGCGATGCGGCGACGATCACCAGCGCCATACGCGCTGGCGTCGATGGTTTTCTGCGCAAGCCGATATCGCTTGGTTCGCTCGAGAAGCAACTGCGGGCGATATTGAGCAAGCCGCTTTCTCGGGTCGAATTCGGCGACTATTTCGGTCCCGACCGGCGACGCAAGGTCGATCAGAATTTCGAAGGGACCGACCGGCGATCGGCCGCGCCCGTTTCAGCTTAAGACGGCGGCGGCGGAGCGGGCCCTAGTGGGTTCGTCAAACTCAGCAGAACAAATTCATTTCTCCGGCGCCCGGCGATGAAATTTCGGGTTGTCGAACAGACCTTTAGCGACAACTATGGGTCCGGCGTTCCGTAGCCGAAGAGATAATGGGTGGGAGACTCAGATGGATGTTCGTGCAGCCCTCGCGGTCGAAGCGGGCAAACCGCTCTCGATCGAAACCGTGCAACTGGAAGGCCCCAAAGACGGCGAGGTTCTAATCGAGATAAAGGCGACGGGCATTTGTCACACCGATGACTTCACGCTCTCGGGCGCCGACCCCGAAGGTGTCTTTCCGGCAATTCTGGGCCATGAGGGCGCTGGCGTCGTGGTCGACACAGGACCCAATGTGACGAGCGTCAAGAAAGGCGATCACGTCATTCCGCTCTACACGCCCGAATGCCGCGAATGCGAATACTGCACCAGCGGCAAAACCAATTTGTGCCAAGCGATCCGCGTCACCCAGGGCCAGGGCGTGATGCCCGACGGCACCTGCCGTTTTTCGATCAATGGCGAAACCGTCTATCACTATATGGGGACGTCGACCTTCGCCAATTACACGGTTGTACCCGAAATCGCGGTCGCCAAAATCCGCGAGGACGCGCCCTTTGACAAGGTTTGCTACATCGGCTGCGGCGTGACGACGGGCGTTGGCGTGGTGATCAACACCGCCAAGGTCGAACCGGGCGCGAATGTGGTCATCTTCGGGCTTGGCGGCATCGGTCTTAACGTGATCCAGGGTGCGCGGATGGTTGGCGCCAACATGATCATCGGTGTCGACGTCAATCCCGAGCGCGAAAAACTGGCGCGCAAGTTCGGCATGACCAATTTCGTCAATCCGCTGGAGGTCGAAGGCGATCTGGTGCCCTATCTCGTGGATCTCACAAAGGGCGGTGCCGACTACAGTTTCGAATGCATCGGCAATGTGGACGTGATGCGCCAGGCGCTTGAGTGTTGCCATAAGGGTTGGGGTGAATCGGTTGTCGTCGGCGTGGCTCCCGCGGGCAAGGAAATCTCGACGCGGCCGTTCCAATTGATCACCGGACGGGTTTGGCGCGGTACGGCATTTGGCGGCGCCAAGGGCCGAACGGACGTGCCGAAAATCGTCGATTGGTATATGGACGGCAAGATCAACATCGACGATCTCATCACCCACACCATGCCGTTGGACGAAATCAATACGGCGTTTGATCTGATGCATGAGGGCAAGTCGATCCGCTCGGTCGTGATCTACTGAGCGGCTTATGCAATTTCATGCTATGTAGCAGCGCGGCGCCTCTGATGCCCCCTTGAGAGCCGCCGCGTCCGTAGACTTGCTGGTTTTGAGGGGCACAGGAGCTTTATGTCGAAATCGACCCAATTGGTGACGGCCTGCTATGTGGCCGCATTTGTCGGCGCGCATCATCCCAAGCGCGTGAACACCGATGGCATTGCACATATGGTGGATACGCATCCCTCTCGGGTTCGGCGTATCGTCTCGAGATTGGTCAAGGCTGGAATCTTGTCCTCCAGCAGGGGCAGCAGCGGCGGCGTAACGCTGGCGCGCGAGCCTTCTACAATTACGCTCGCCGATATTTATGACGCGGTGCAGACCCAGGGCGTTCTCTCACTCGGCTTGCACGACCCGTATGAAGGCTGGGCTGACCATTGCTTCGTACACCCGACGATTGAAAAGCTGTGCGATGATTTGGAAGCCAAGATGCGCGCGGATTTGGCGAACATTCGATTGACCGACGTATACAGGCCCTGGGATGGCTCCAAGTTACAACGCGACAATCTCGCAGCCCAAGTCTGACATACGCCCTTGACAGAGGAATTTGTTCTTGCAATTTTATTTGTTATCGAAGCAAGCACAAATGATAAGCGGCAAGCGTTTCCGCCGCAGCATTCCTTAGGGAGCGAGCCATGACAATTGCCGCGACAACGGGACCGACACGCCACACGCGCACGGTGCAAAATCTGCTTTGGGCGGGGTTTGCCGGAATATTGTTCTTTTACGCGGTAATGGCGTTTCAGTATTTCTTCGCCCACATGACAGGCCAGCGTGAGTGGTGGAATATCTTCCAGGCTTATCTCGTTTCGGATGAGTTCTCATTTGGCGAGGGATCTGTATCGGTCGAGCAACGCGTTCCCTATTCGGCCAACAGCTATTTCATGTTTGTGCACGCGACCATGGGCGCGGTCGCCCTCGCGGCGGGCGCGACGCAGTTTGTCAGCGAAATCCGGAACCGCTATCCCGAAGTTCACCGCACGCTGGGTAAAATTTACTTTTTCGGCATTTGGCTCGGCATGGCATCGGGCCTGCTGTATCTCTCCTCAATTTCCGTGCGGGATGTCTTTAGCGGCGCCGCATTCGGCATCGGCTTGTGGGCGCTCGACTTTCTGGTTTTGGCCACGTCGATCCGCGCTTATGTGGCAATCCGCAACGGCGAAGTCGTGACGCACCAGGCGTGGATGGCGTTCAATTATTCGCTGGTGCTGGCGACTCCCGTTCTGCGGCTGTTTTGGGTTGTCTTTGGCATGACGCTGCCACTCAACCAAATGGTGATCAATTCGGGTGTGTCGACATATCTGCTGCCCTTCTGCCTGCTGTTCGGTCTGATCTGGTTTTCCGCCCAACGGTTGCGTGACCGCCGGGTGGCCATAGCCTAGCCAAGACGGACAAGGGAGAAAGCCATGAGCGCAGCAAGCCATAAAGCCGACGGTGGCGTGCGCAAGGCACGATCGCTCGAAAGCAGTGACGCGGCGCGCGTTATCGGCGCGGTGGGGCTGCTCACCACGCTTCTTATTGCCAATCAGTTCCTTCTGCGCTTCCTACTGGGAACCGATCTTCTGGGCTTCATGCGGCCGGAAGCGCAAGCAGCTCACGATGCACAAGTGTTCGCCGCTTGGGCGCCATTGTTCATGGCATTCGTCGTGGCGAGCGGCGTTGCCTCTTTGAGCGCTGCTGGCGCAGTTGCCGCGATCGCCCGCCAACCGGCGCGGCTCGAGACGGTGCCCGGCGTGGTTCGGATCTTTGTCTGGGCCTGTGTGGCGGCAGCGCTTTTGGGCTGTGGCGTCGCATTCGTGTTGGGACCAGAATCGCTTGGCGGCACCGACCGAATTTTCTATTACGCCGGTCTCGCCGTTACGTGGCTGGTCTTTATCGGTATGACGTTGCTGGCGCTGAATTACCGCGACACGGGCCAGGTCTTTGACTGGCTACTCTACAATGTGGCGGCCGCCAATATCACGCTGCTCGCCATCCCGCAGATTGCTTTCTGGCCGCTGTTCGGGTTCACCCCGCAGGAGGCTTACTCGACCGCGGTGACCATCGCGCCCGTCGGCGCGCTGTTGGCGAGCTTCGCTTATGTTCTCTCCTCCCGAAACCAGCTCTAACGCCAAGGTGTCGTGGAGGCAGCGATGATGAAGTTGGATTGGTGGGTTTGGCTGGCGATCGCAATCGTCGTGATCGGCATGATTTATTGGGTCGGGCGCTAGCGCCAAGCGTTTACGGCCGGCCGGCCGGCGCTTTCATCAAGTCTTCGGATACAACCGCTCGTCGAATTCGTCCATTCGCGGGAAGCGCATCGGCTCAAGCGTATCGATTCGCGCCAGCCATTCGCGATGCTCCTTCAGGATCGTCTGGCGATCCTCGTCACTGACATAAGGAACGTGCCAGGCGGTGAAGGGCGGGACGACGTCGAAACCGACATAATAGAGCGTCCCGCGCAGCAAATGACGCAGCATGTCCGTCAGCTGCCCGTGGATGCCCTCGTCGCCAAACATGTGCGGCCGCCCGCCCAGTGAGATCGAGACCGCCGCGCGCTTGCCGGCAAATCCGCCCCTTTCGTAAAACCGCATACCGCCATAGCTTCGGCCCGAAACGAGCACGCGGTCGATCCAGCCCTTGAGGATCGCCGGGGTCGAAAACCAAAAGACCGGAAAATTCAAAATCAACAAGTCGCAGGAATCGAGTTTGTCGAGCTCTCGGGCAATGTCGGGTGCGATTGTGCCGGCTTTGACGCCATTACGCTGCTCGAGCGCATAGACGAGATAGTCTGGATTGCTGCGGGCGGTAAAATCGGCGGCGCTGGCGACGGGATTGAAATTCATGGCGTAGAGGTCGGACACGACGACCTCGTGCCCCGCCTCGGTCATGACATCAACGATCTGGCGGGCCATGGCGGAATTGAACGATTTTGGTTCGGGATGGGCCGAGACGAGAAAGACGTTCATGGGCACGCTCCAAAAACCAGCAAACTAATGTGCCAGCCACAATAACATTATTGTACGCTCATGGTCCGACCGCAGCGGGCCTCGATGGGAGCATGCCAAAATGTGGCCACGCGCCAGCTCCGCGCGACTTGCGTCTGCGGGGCTGGTTTGCGGCGGTCCGAATTTGGAGGCCGAGAAGATCGACGACGCTTAGGTGGTCGGCGTAATCATCGGGCGGACCTTATCGGTCTCGCTCTTATCGGACTTGTCGACCTTGGCGTCTTTAGCGGCTTGTGGCTTTTCAGATGACCCACTGGCGGGTTTTGCCCCCTGGGGAGACGGCTTGTGCTCTTCGGCAGAAATCGGTTTGGGGTTGCCAAGGGGATCGTCGACGCGCTGCGATGTGCCATCGAAATAGGCTTCCTCATCAACCGAGAGCGCCTTGCAGATCAACTCGCCTTGAACTTTCGCCGACGAAGTCAACGTGACTCGCACGCCGTTGATGCGGCCATCGACACTGCCTCTGACCACGACTTTTTCGGCCCTGGCGTTGCCTTCAATTCTGGCGTCCTGCGCGATCATCAATGTTCGGCAAGTGATGTCGCCTTCGATTACACCTTTTAACTCAACATCACCCGTCGTCGTTACTTCACCCTTGATATGAAGGTCATCGGCAATAACAGATTCCGACATTATTGTGCTCCCCAAATCTACGCTGCGTGCCCTCCCATTGATACGCGACGCATGGTTGGCCGAACAAATATAGCCACCCAACTGATTCTCTGTGGAGCGCAAGTTGGCTGATGATAGCGTCCTGCAATCGCCGCTGCCACTTCTACACGCCGCGCTGGTTGCGCGCGGGGATAACTGGCGGAAAACCTGTTGATAACGACTGATCACGGCGATCGAGCTATGCCGCTTAGATCGCTGTTAACATTTCGTTAACCACGATTAACACAATCTGAATTCAGCGATTCGAACTTCAGAGGCCAATTAGGTGGATACGGACATGTTCGGTGAACAGAAGACCACGATCAAAGCAGAAGGATTGGACGAAATGGCTCCGTCAATCATAGGCGCGGATCTTACGGTAACGGGAAACGTTACTTCCAAAGGCGCCATACAGGTGGAAGGTGAAATCCAAGGCGACGTGTATTGCGCGTCGCTCGTCATCGGCACGCAGGGGCGCATCACCGGCGGTGTGACAGCCGAAGAAGTCAATGTGCATGGCCGCGTGGTCGGTTCGATCCGCGCCATCAACGCCACGTTGCAATCGACGGCGCATGTCGAGGGTGACATCCATCACCAGTCGCTCAAGCTCGAGCACGGCGGCTTTTTTGAGGGCAAGTCCATGCGCAGCGACGAGCCGGTGTCGATCTTCGAGAGCACGCCGAATCAGAGCAGCGCATCGGAAACCACTGGCGATGCGGGCAAGGCGCGCAACTCGAAACTGCAGCGGGTCGCCTAGTCGAACCGCCCATCCGGCTTCGTCGCCGGGTTCAAGAATGAACGCGACGGCCCGCCATTTCGGCGGGCCGTTGCCGTTTGGCTTGCGGCCACGGATAGGCGCCAATACAAAGGTGTGCAAATAAGGCAGGGCGGCCACATTTCTGTTTGTAATGTGGCTGAAATGTGATAGTCAATTAGACAACGCGGCAGAGATCGCGTTTTGTCACGAACGTGGCATTTGGGGCACACCGGTCGATTTCCCTCAATCCGACCTTGTGTCTCCTACACAGGAGGCAGAACATGTCGATGTCAATTACCCCCCGTGCGACAACGGCGAACGAATGGTCGTCTGAAAAAACGCGAGCTTTTCCAAAAGGTTTTTGGATGGGTATCGCGATGGCAATGACGATTTGGGGCGCGCTTGCTTTTGGCACGTCCCTTTCAGTTGGCTCGTCCCCCCTAGATGAGCCGACACAGGCGTCGCTGGCGCACTAATTAATTCCCCCAACTATGAGTGAACCGGGCGGGCCCTTCGTGGCCCGCTTTTTTTATCTGGACGTGTTTGGCGGCCTTTCATCATCGTCGCCCTGCGCCTAGATTGGCGTTGGCTGTCATTGATTCGCCCCAAACCTCGCGTCCCTTGCCCTTGGGCTAAACGCAGGCAAACACCGCGGAGGCGCAAACCAGCATCATGCGGTTTCTCTTCAGGCTAATACTTTTTGTCGTGATCATCGGCGCAGTCGCCGCCGTGGCGGTGCCGATGCTCGTCCCGGCAGACTATATGCGCGACCAGATCACCCAAGTGGTCAAACAACAGACGGGCCGCGATCTTACGGTCGCGGGCGAAACCTCATTCTCCATCGTGCCCGATATTGGCGTCCGGCTGGGGCAGGTCGCTCTGTCCGACCCGCCCAAGATGAGCAAGGGCACGACCCTCACGATGGATGCGCTCACCGTCAATCTGCGCCTGTTGCCGCTGCTCTCGCGGCAGATCGAGGTGAAGCAATTCGTGCTTGAACGGCCGGTTTTTGACCTGCGGGTGGACAAGAACGGGTTGCAGAATTGGGATTTTGCGCAAGTCACTCCGGTCGAACCCGCGCGCCGCGTTGTGCAGGCCCAGGCGGGTGGCCTGGCGGGCGCCCAATTGCAAAATCTGCGGCTGGGTGATGTGCGCATCATGGATGGCACGGTGAAGTACCGCGATGAGCGGACCAGCACCGCACTGCAAGTGGATGCGATCAATGTCACGCTCATATTGCCTGCGATCGACGAGCAGCTCGAGGCCAAGGGCACATTTGATTGGCAAAAAGAGCAAGTGGCGATCAATGGCTCGCTGGATTCGCCCCAATCGTTGCTGGCGAACAAGGCAACGCCAGCGAATGTGAGCCTGACCTCCTCGCACATGACGGGCACGTTCAAGGGCGAGATCGAGCTTGGCGAAGTGCCTCGCGCCAAGGGAACGCTCAACGGTTCATCGCCATCATTGCGCAATTTGGCGGCGTGGTTGGGAAATCCGGTCCCCACCCAGGGCGGCTTTGGTACAGCGGCGCTCGAAAGCGTGCTCACCGCGACGCCACAAGCCATTTCGCTGTCGCCAATGGAGTTGGCGATGGATGGCATGAAAGGGAACGGCAACGCCCAGTTGCGGCTCTCTGGCGCCAAACCGCATCTACGCTTGAAGCTGGCGCTCGACAAACTCGACCTCAATGTATTTTTTCAACCGGCGCCGATTGACGTTCGCGCCACCCCGCGGCCGGCGTCAGCGCCCCAAGGCGCGGGCCAACAAGACGATGGTGGAACGCAGCCCGACCAGTCCTTGGGCGACTTTATCGATCAGCTCAATCAGCAGGACGAAGGGCGGGCCAAGAAGAGCGCGCCGCTGGTGCGGGGTTGGAGCCAGAGGGCGTTCGATTTCAGCGGGCTCAAACTGATTGATGCGGACGCGGATTTGACGACGAATGCGCTGTTTTACAAACGCATTAGAGTCGGCAAGAGCGTGGTCAAGGCGATCTTGAAGAGCGGCCAACTCAATGCCGATCTCAATGAGCTACAGCTTTATGGCGGTCAGGGGCGCGGCCGGCTGACGATTTATGGCGACCGGGCGGTACCGGCATTGGGCGCGGCGTTCAACATCGCCGGCGTCTCGGCCCTGCCCATCATGACCGACGCGCTGGCCTTCGACTGGATTTCGGGCAAGGCCAATTTCACCGTGGCGATTTCCGGCGCGGGCCGGTCGGAAAGTGAGATGGTGCGTTCGCTTCAGGGCAACGGAACCGTGCGCTTTACCGATGGGGCCATCGAAGGCCTCAACATTCCGCAAATGATCCGCTCGGTGTCGTTGGGTCAAATCCAAGGCACACAGCGCAGCAGTCGTCTGAAGACCGACTTCTCCGAACTCAGTGGCACTTACACGATACAAAACGGCATCATCTCCAACTCAGACCTGCAATTGGTCGGGCCGCTGCTGCGCGCGGGCGGCAAAGGCATCGTCGACCTGCCGCGCGAGGTGATCGACTATTCGCTGGAGCCGCGGCTGGTTGCCAGCCTTCAAGGCCAGGGCGGCGACACGGACATGACGGGCGTCGTGGTTCCGATCAAAATCAAGGGACCGCTGGATAATCCGCGTATCCAACCCGACATCGAAGCCATCCTTCGGAGCCCGGAAGCCGCCGCTAAACAGATCGGCGAGGTGGTCAAGAACTTGAAGGCCAACAAGAAAAACCTGGGCGGCGTGCTCGATAACCTGCTTGGCAAGCGGGGTGGCGGCGGTCAACAGACCACTGGTCAGGCGGCTGGAGAGGCAAGCGGCCAGGCCGCGACCGAACAGCCGGCGCAAAAAACCAAACCTGAAGATCTGCTCAACCAAATATTCCGCTGAGATTGATCGGTTCGAGGCCATGATCAGGCGCTGACGCGTGCTGCTGCCTCGCCTATAACAAGGCATGGGCAAAGCCATTCCAAAGATCGGGTTCGTTTCGCTTGGGTGCCCCAAGGCCCTGGTGGATTCTGAACGCATCATCACGGCCTTGCGTTCGCAGGGCTATGAGGTCGCCTCGGACTATGCGAGCGCAGATGCGGTTGTGGTCAACACGTGCGGCTTTTTGAACAGCGCGCGCGCGGAATCTCTGGATGCCATCGGTGAGGCCATCGCCGAAAACGGGCGTGTAATCGTCACCGGTTGTATGGGCCATGACGAATCGGCGATCCGCGCCGCGCACCCCAAGGTTTTGGCGGTCACCGGGCCACAGGCCTACGAGGCCGTTATCGCGGCCGTTCACGATGTCGCGCCGGCGCCGCATGATCCCTTCATCGACCTGGTGCCGCCACAAGGCGTGCGGCTGACGCCGCGCCATTATGCCTATTTGAAAATTTCGGAGGGCTGCAACAATTCGTGCAGTTTCTGCATTATTCCTCAGTTGCGCGGCCGCCTGCAAAGCCGCGATGCGGGAGATGTCTTGCTCGAGGCCGAGCGTCTGGTCAATGCTGGCGTGAAAGAGCTGCTGGTCATCTCACAAGACACCAGTGCCTATGGCCTCGATCTCAAATACCGCTCAAGCGACTGGCGTGGCAAACCGGTCGACGCCCGCTTCATCGATCTCTGCAAGGGGCTCGGTCAGTTGGATGCTTGGGTGCGACTGCATTATGTCTATCCCTATCCTCATGTGGACGACGTGCTGCCATTGATGGCTGAGGGACAGGTTCTGCCCTATCTCGATATTCCGTTTCAGCACGCGGCGCCAAACGTCTTGAAGGCGATGCGCCGGCCGGCCGCGGGAGAAAAAAGTCTCGAGCGCATCAAGCGTTGGCGGGAGATCTGCCCGGATCTTGCAATCCGGTCCACCTTCATTGTCGGCTTTCCCGGCGAAAGCGAGGAAGACTTCGGAGCCCTGCTCGATTGGCTGGATGAGGCCAGACTCACCCGGGTGGGCTGCTTTCAATATGAAGACGTCGCCGGTGCGGCGGCAAACGACTTGCCGGATCAGGTGGCCCAGGAGATCAAGGCCGAGCGCCACAGGCGGTTGATGGAGCATCAACGTTTGATCTCAGCGGCCGTGTTGGATGAGCGCGTCGGCCGAACGGTCGAGGTGATCGTCGACGAAGTGGATGACGAGGGCGCCATTGGGCGCTCGAGTTGGGACGCGCCTGAGGTGGATGGTTGCGTCTATCTCAACGGCGAGACGGACGTTGTTCCAGGCGATATTTTGACTGTAAAAATCGAACAAGCCGATGAATACGACGTATGGGGTCGGCGGCAAGGCGAGAAGGTGACGTCATGAAGGATCTCAAGGGAAAGGTCGCGGTCATAACCGGTGCCGCGAGCGGTATTGGCGCAGGCCTGGCGCGGGCCTTTGCCGATGAAGGCATGAAATTGGTCATCGCCGATATCGAAGCCGATCGGCTGGCGACGGTTGCCAAAGAGCTGGAGGCCAAGGGCGCGGAAGTCGTCTCGCAAGTCACAGATGTTTCGCGGAAGGACCAAGTGATCGCGCTTGCCGATCTGGCTTATGAGCACTTCGGCGCGGTCCATGTTCTCTGCAACAATGCAGGCGTTACCGGTTCTTCTTGTCCCATCTGGGAGACGCCAGATGAAGATTGGCGTTGGATCATGACGGTCAATCTGAGCGGCATGTTGAATGGCTTGCAAGCGTTCGTGCCTCGGATGTTGGCGCAAGACGAAGAAGGCGTGATCATGAACACCAGTTCCTTCGTGGGCCTGTCCACCGGCTCCTCGTCGGTTTATGGAATCTCCAAGCACGCGATCACGCGCCTCACCGAAGGGCTGCATTACGACCTAAAGGAGGCCGATTCCAAACTGCGCGCGGTGCTGTTGGCGCCCGGTGCGGTGGCGAGCGATTTCGGCATTTCCGAGCGCAACCGGCCAAAGGACTTGAAGCTCAAACTCAACGCCGAGGACGAAGAGGATCGCGCTGGCCGCCGCGAGCGGATCCACAACTGGTTGGCCAAGAACGGCATGCCGCCCGACGAGGTCGCTCAAATTGCGCTCGAAGGCATCAGGGAGGGGCGGTTCTACGTCTTCACCAACCGGGAAGAGGTCGAAACGCGGGTCAAAAAACGCATGAAAGGAATTCTCGAAGAAGGCGTGCCGCTCGATTAGGACGAGAGCCTGGACCATTTGACCCCAAACAAGCATTGGCTGAACCGTCACCATGACTGTCCGCTTTGATGCTTGGAGCCTATGTTTTCGCAATTGTGATGAAGTGTCCGCCGCTAACCAGCAGCAGGCTAATCGGTGCGCTTGGTTTTCCTGACGTGCTTCAAACACCGAAACGGATCGCGGTATAGTTGGGACGATGAGATTAAGAGCCGGCATATGGGTTGCCGCTTATCTGCGCCGTTGCGCGGCTGAGGGGTTGGCCGTCTATATTGCGCGACGCGGTGACGCGCACGCAGGTGCGATCCTCATCAAGGTCGATTATCTGAATGGCGAGACCATGGTCTACGCGCCGACCACCAGCCTATCTGATCCAGAGCATGACGACCGGCAATGGGCTCGGCTGACAGGTCCCGAGCCAGTTAATGAAGAGCGGGCTGAGCAGGCGATCGCGCGTCAGGTGAGCTTCGATCCAGATATTTGGGTGATCGTCGTTGAGGACAGGGCCGGAACCGCTCTGATCGATGAAAGCATGATCACCGAACTCTAAGCAGGCATGGAGTGCGCGGCGCTGTCGCTGCGACGGCCCTGCCATGGCTTGGCAAATCGGTGCGAAGCGGATTTTGTCGACGAGAGTTGAAGAGGGTTGCTTCGTGCCAGAGGCGGGCAACCTCAAGAAACCACCGGCGATCCTGTGCGAGGTCGAGCCGTTGGCGTTCTACCTACGGCGTGATTGCGCGGGCTGGTTTGCGATCTTGGAGTGGTGCTCGCAGTAGGGCTGACCAATTTCCGATGCGCCGCCGCAAAAATAGAATTCGCCTCTGGCCGGATCGCCGAACGGCCAACGGCAGGTCGTGCCGGTGAGCGTCAAAATTGTACGCCTCTGTTCTTCGGGAATCTGAATCTCCCCGGTGAGCTTTGCTAAAAGCTCCGGCTTGGCCTTTGCGGTGGTTATCGCGTTGGTAAATTTCATAATCAGGACACTACCATGCATTATTGTGCGTTGCAATAAATATTGTGCGACGCATCAATCTGGTGGGCTGATTGCCTCTGAGGTGTCCGTTTTAGCTAGGCGCATCAAAGAGGACGAGACGGGCGCAGGCGGTTGTAACGCCCGTCCTTGGCTTAGGCCTTTCTGGCGCTCGCTGTCACGAAGGAGATGCACATTCCCCAATGGTTGGGGTCGTCGAGCAGCTTCATGAAGCGCTCGAACAGCTCCGGACTGACATGGCCCGAGCCGACCAGCTTGTCTCTTATCTGAGCCATCGAAAGCGAAAAGAATTGCGCCGGACCGGATCCACCATCGAAATTGATGGTCTCGGCATGGCTCTGTACCTCCGCCAGCCCCAAGCCCTTCAGGTGTGCTGCCACCTTGCGCCCAAGCTGGTGATCGACGCCGATGGTCGCAGACCAATTGCGGAAGCCAATCCAAAAGTCGCGCCAATCGCCTGCTTCGAGCGCTTCGGCGGGATGTATATCGGGCTCTTGGATCAACAGCGCGCCACCCGGTTTGAGTGCAGCATGCATCTTCTCCAACACCTCCTGCCATTGGGGTAGGTGATGGAGCAGGGCGCGGGTGTAGATCAGATCGTAGGCGCCTTGCTCGAAGTCCGCCTCGACCACATTTTGCGTTCGCACTTCGAGATTGGGTTTGCTGATTTCGGAGAGAAACGCCGTGTCCAGGTCGATCGCGGTGACGTGGCCTGATGAGCCGACGCGGCGGCAGAGCTCTTGCGACATGCTGCCGTTGCCGGCGCCGAGCTCCAGGCAGCGCCAGCCGCTGGTCAAGCCGAGCTGCTCCATCCGGAAAAGCGTATAGGGATCGAGCATCGCCGACATGAAGCCCAGCCGCTTGCGCTCTTGCGGCCAGGAATGGGGAAACATGTAGTCGGTCATGGCGTCTATCGAAGCACTGCGGCTGGATCGACCGAGAGTGGCTCGCTTCAGCCACCGCCCCGCTGAAAGGCAAAATCGAAACGGCGGATGAAATCCTTCCGCGCCCTGGCGCTCGCTTGGTCGAAGTCGAGCGTGATCTTTGCTTGGGGAATGACGAGCAAGGTGCCGAATGTCTTGGTTCCGGTGGGTTCGTATCGAATCTCCACCGAATAGCCGTCTTCATCCAAGCGGACACTGCGGCCATCCGGCTTCATCGTATGGTCGGGCGCCAGCGTCTTGATGCTCCGCTGGAAGTCGCCCAGCGTTGCCGACATGATCTTTTCGATCTGTTCGGGGATGTCGGTCATTTTCGCTATCCGCCCCGTTGGAAGGCCAACTCGAAGCGTTCCATAAACTTCTTTCGAGCCTCCGCCGGGGTTTGATCGAAGGCGAGCGTCACCTTGGCGCGCGGGATCGAGAGCAGGGGGCTATGGACTATAGGTTCGATCGCTTCGAAGTCTATCTCAACAGAGTAGTCATCGGTTTGGAGGGACACTCTGCGCGCGTCGGCGCCGATCTCATGATCGGGCGCGATCGCTTTGATGCCCCGCTGGAAATCGCCGAGCGTCGCCGACATGATCTTCTCGAACTCGGATGGCGTTTCGGCCACCCTTTTAGCCTCCGGCAATTGGCGGCCAAACCGCCAACGTATCGCCGCTTGAAAGCTGAGTGCTGGCGGCCGAATCTCGGTGGTGATAATGCCCGTTGATCAGGATCAGATGGCAGCTCTCAAGCGGCACCTGATGTCCCGTTAACACCTCGCCGATCGTTGCGCCGTCGGGTACATCAACGTCGATCGTGTTTTCGTGCGCCTCGGGCGGCAGGAAGTCACCCAGCGCGGCATACAGCTTCAGCGTTATGTTCATACGTGAGTGACGCCCTGCGATGCGGCCACATAAGCTTCCGTCAAGCGTTGCGGCGATTTCATCAGTTTGTCCTTCCAGTCGCCCAAATGGTAACCGGTCTGGATCAAACCACGCATCACACCGATGTTCTCGGTCATACCCACGGCCTGGCCGCCGACGAGTTGGTCGCCGGAGAACTCGAGCCGCAAATAGCGGAAGCCGTCCTCGTCGACCAATTTGGCGGATTCGCCGCCCTTGACGCCCTGCCAAGAGCCGAATGAGCTTGAGATCAAGCCAAGGGTGTCGAGCACGTTCATGTTGAGGCTGCCCTGGTGGGGCGTCGGTACGCCCGCCATGTTTTGGGCCGCCAAATAGCCATGCTCGACGGCGACGGGCTGGATCGCCATCACGTCCCATTCGCCGGTGGAGAGATCGCGCGCCTCGGCGACATCGCCCGCGGCATAGACGTCCGGCGCGCTGGTCGCTAAGTGCTCATCCACGATGACGCCCGCTCCGGTTTTGACGCCGCTCTTTTTCAGGAAGTCGATATTGGGTGCGACACCGGCGGCGACGACAACCAATTTGGCATCGAGTTTGTCGCCATTCGATACGGCGACCTGGAGGCCGCTTTTGTCGCCGGATATTTCTTCGATCTTGGCTCCGGTCAGCACCGTGACGCCCTGTTCCTGGCACCAGCGCTTCATCATGTTACCGGCGGTATCGTCCATCATGCGCGGCACCATGCGGTCGCCCATTTCGACAACGGTCAACTTGACGCCCATCTTGACCAGGGCTTCCAGGATGATCGAGCCGATGAAACCGGCGCCCATCAGCACCACGGAGTCGCCCTTCTTGGCCGTCTTGAGAATATTGCGCGAATCTTCAAGCGTCCAACAGGTGGAAACACCGGGCAAATCGATACCCTTGACCGGTGGCTGCAGGGGGCTTGAGCCGGTGGCGATCAGCAGCGTGTCGTAATTCAGGTCCTTGGCGCCGTCGAGGGCCACAGTCTTGGCCTTGCTGTCGACGCTCTTGGCGTTGGCTTGGACGTATTTGATATCCAAATCGTCATAATGCGTTTTGTCGTGGCGCAGATAGGTGCCGCCCTCATCGATGTCGCCTGACAACAGATAGGGTATGGCCATCCGCGAATAGGGCGGTTCGCCCTCACCGCCGACAAGCGTGATTTTGCACTTGCTGTCCAATTTCCGCAGGGTTTCAGCCGCGACGACGCCGGCGGGACCCGCGCCCAGAATGACATGATGCATGGAACTGCCCTTACGACTTGGATCGTGAGATCCGTTGATCCAGAGACTTCAATTTTCGACCGGCGGTGCATGGCGCGCCGATGCGCCAGGCCCTCTCAGCCGTTGGTTTTGGGCTAGGGGGGGCTGCCGCCATGTCGATGGCGGCAGCCCCCAAGCCCAAGGGTGTGTCGGCCGACTTAAAGCGCCAGACGCGACACCGTCTCGTTGGTCGGTACGCCCTCCTTGGTCCAACCGCGAATCTCGTAGTATTCGGGCAGCATTTTATCGAGGCCGCTGGTCAGGCCCTCTGCCGGACCTGTCTTGGCCGCATCCTTCAACAGCCGTTGAGGCAAGTTGTCGTCTGCGGCAGTGAAGCCCGCACTCAGATTGAACTGGCGCTCCATGTTCCAGATGCGCTCGCCCACCTCGGCCAGCTTGTCGGTCGTCCAATTGCCCTCGCAAGCCGCATCGATCTGCGGTGCAAAGTCATCGAGCGTCCAAGCAAAGGTTGTGAACACGCACAGGCCCGACGAATCGACGGCGCCGGTCGCGTCCTGGAAGGCCTTGACGAGGCCGGCCTTGCCTTCGGTGACGTGCGGATCGGTTTTCTCCGGAATGCCCATGATTTCAGAGGCAACCGTGTAGCTCCGCAAATGGCAAGCACCACGGTTCGACGTGGCATAGGTCAGACCCATGCCCTGAACGCCGCGGGGATCGTAAGCCGGGAACTCCTGGCCCTTGACCGTCATGGAAAGCTCGGGCTTGCCATACTTGGCCGTCAGACGGGCCGAGCCCATGCCAAGTTCCTTACCAAAGCCTTCGGCCTTGCCGGTCAGCTCGACCGCGGTGGTGAGAGCTTCGGGCGAACCGAATTTCATCTCCAGGCCACCGGTGTCTTTGCTTGTGATGACGCCATCTTCGTACAGCTCCATCGCCGCACCGACTGTGGCGCCGAACGAGATCGGGTCAATACCCTGCTCGTTGCAGATGAAGTTGGCGTAGGTGAGCGCATCCATATCAGACACACCGGTCGCCGCGCCCAATGCCCAAGCTGCTTCGTATTCGAGGCCGCCCGAGGCGTGCCAATACTCCGGCTTGTTGGCCACGGTGTAGTGCTCTTCATTGATTTTTGAGATGCGTCCGCAGCCGATCGTGCAACCAAAGCAAGCGGCGTTGGTCAGCAGGTTCGGTTTGCCGTCAATGCCGCTCGGTTCGGCCATGGCTTCGGCCGAAATCGCATGAGCGCCCTCGAACTGGACGTCGCGGAAGTTGCGGGTCGGCAGCGCGCCAGATTCGTTGATGACGTTCATCAGAACCTGCGTACCGTAGGCGGGAAGCGCCTGTCCGGTGACCGCGTTCTCGGCCAAAATGGCTTTCTTCTCCGCCGTGACAGCCATGAACTTCTTGGGGTCATCGACATTGACGCCGCCGGTGCCGCGAATGCCGATGGCCTTGAGGTTCTTCGAGCCCATCACCGCGCCCACGCCAGAGCGGCCAGCCGCCCTGTGCAGGTCGTTGACGACACAAGCGTAAAGAACGCCCTGTTCGCCTGAGATGCCGATGGCTGCGACGCGCATCATCGGATCCTGGTGTTTGGCCTTGATCGCTGGATCGACCTCCCAGACCGACTTGCCCCACAGATCGGAGGCGTCATGCAGTTCGCAGTTGCCGTCGATCATCGTCAGATAGACGGGCTTCTTGGAGACGCCCTCGACGATGATCATGTCGTAGCCTGCGAATTTCATTTCGGCGCCGAAAAAGCCGCCGGAATTCGAACAGGCGATGGCGCCGGTCAGCGCGCCCTTGGTAACGACCGAGTAGCGCCCGCCGGTGGACGCGGTCGTGCCGGTCAGCGGACCGGTCGCGTAGATGATTTTGTTATCGGGGCCCAAGGGATCGCACTTGGGATCGATTTCCTCGACAAGATACTTCGTTGCGAGGCCGCGCTGGCCAAGATACTTGTCCGCCCACTCCATATTGAGGGGTTCGTCTTTGCACGTGCCCTCGGTGAGGTTCACGCGCAGAATTTTACGAGTCCAAGACATACTTGCTCTCCTTCAGCTCACGCCGTCGCCTGAGCGCCGGAATCTGTCTTCTTTGCCCAATCTT
The DNA here is from genome assembly GCA_021775595.1 of Hyphomicrobiales bacterium. Lineage (GTDB taxonomy): Bacteria > Pseudomonadota > Alphaproteobacteria > Rhizobiales > Methyloligellaceae > JAJFHN01. Next base: position 45,079 of record JAJFHN010000053.1, on the reverse strand, counting down.
CCATGCGGGAATGCCCTGCCTGTTCGACGTCGGCGTAAACAATCGCGTCCGTCGGGCAGATCTTGGCGCAAGCTGGATCGCCGCCACACATGTTGCATTTGATCACTTTGCCGGTCGAGGCATTGTAATTCACCGTACCGAACGGGCAGGCAATCGTGCAGACCTTGCACCCGACGCACAAATTGTCGTGCACCACTTTGACGCCGTCGTCAGTCGTGGTGATCGCGTTGACGGGGCAGGCCTGCTGGCACCAAGCCTCGTCACACTGCGTGCAGGTGTAGGGAATAAACCGTGCTTCTTCATGGAAATCAAAGACCCTGATGCGGGACTTCGAAACGTTGAAAACACCTTCTTGTTCTAACGAACAGGCAAGCTCACACTGTTTGCATCCGGTACACTTTCCCGGATCAATCACTAAAGCCTTCAACATACTCGAGCGCCTCCCAATTTTCCTCGTGGTTTTGTCGCCTTGCGGCGGCTAGAGGTCGTGCGGGTGAATGTGCCATTCTCAGCCGGGCGGCTGGAATGGGTTCATTTGCCCCAAGGGGGGCCCCAAACGCAATCATCATAGCAGGAAAGCAAGCCCGGCGAAAAGGGGCATGCGCGTCAATCGCGACAGGATTTTTCGAAGTCCAACAATAATGCGAACGGCGCGGCAGCGGGACTAGGCCCGCCACCACGCCGGCAGCACTTGCACGTTGTTTGAATTACAGCTTTTCGACCTCGAGCGAGCGTCTCGGTTTCAAATAAAACGTCTCGGTCATGGTGATGCCACCGGTCAGAAACTGGCCGACCGGGGGGTCGTACATGTAGCTCACCTCGGCCACGATCACGCTTGAAAATGGCTGTGTCAGGCCGGTCGGAAGGGTGAAGGCGCTCTCGGAGGCGTGGGCCGTGCCGTTCTGGGCTTCGGACCAGCGCACTTTGGTGTCGTTGTTGGCGTCGGCATAGACGCTGGTGACCACGATCGAAAGCGGCGCGGTGTCGTAGGGCGAGAGAATCGACGTCGCGGCGGCGAAGATGTCTGAGATGTCGTCGTCATTCACCTGCTCGACCTGGGCGATCAGGTCGGCCGAAGATGAGGCAACCGACGTGACGCGTCGGTCGATGGTCAGCGCGTGCCCGAATTCGACCGCGCCCAAATACATCGTGACCATCAGTGGAACGATTAGAGCAAATTCGACCGCGCCCAATCCCTTGTCGTCATTCAAGAAGGGGGTCCTGCGGCCCATCAGTGCCAAACGGCGCAACCAACGTGTCATGTGTCGATATCCCTTTAAGCGGGCCTAAAAGGGCTCATTGCGGAATGCGGCGGTTGCCGAGAGCAGGCGCGAACCGCCGGCCATGTTGCCGAGGCCGGCACCAGGTACTGACGCGATCAGATCCCACTCGTAGAAAGCGCGAACCACGACGATGTCGCCGCCCACGCCGGGGTTGAACTCGAAATCGTCGATCAGGTTGCCATCGCCATCGAGCGGCGGCGGCAGGGCGACGCCGCCGAAATTCTCAAAGGTCCGCACGTCTACCTTGAGGCCGCCGGAGCAATCGAGCATGGCGTAGACGTTGGAGCAAACTTCCGTCTTGAAGGCGCCGGCATCGAACCCAGCGCCTTGGGCTTCGCCGGTGCGGATCATGCGCGCGGCGCGGTCGACCGCGTTCTCCAGCGTGAAATTACCGAAAAACACCAATCCGATTTCGATCAGCGCAACCAGCAGCATGAAAAAGGGTAGGGCGACGATACCGAATTCGATCGCCGTTGCGCCATCGCGTTCACGGCGCAAGAAATGCCACAGCCGGCGGCTTTGGTTTGGCAGTTTTTTCATTTCAGGCATCTTCAACGCTCCATCACCCTGCCGGGCATTACACGGGACCAAGCAGCGGCAATTAAAGATGCAATCGCTTAAATTGTCGTTGATACCGGCCGGGAAAGAGCGACCGAGCGCGAAATTGCGCAGACGTGGTGAACGCCGACTTAATTTGGCGGGCCCAATTTTAGCAAAACATTCATCAAGTCTATTGGGCAAAAAAGTAATTCTTGTCTGCGATCCTGCCTCTCACAAACAGGAATTCCAGCACGCGAATGGGCCGATCCCCGAAGGCAAACCATTGCGGCAAATGATAGGTGAGGTAGGACCGATGCGCATTCTTGAACCGGCAAAATTCTGCGCGAAGTTTTGGAAGAACAAGGCGGCCAATGTGGCCATTCTGTTCGGACTCTCGCTCTTCCCGATACTCTTTACGATTGGCGCTGCGGTCGATTACGGCCGGGCCTATTCAGCCCAGAAGCGCTTTTCGCAAGCAATCGACGCCGCCGCGCTGGCCATCGGATCCACGGCAGACCTGAACAATCAGGAAATCCAGGAGATGGCTCAAGCTTTTCTCGACGCCAACTACCCGGCCGAGGAAATCGGCGCGACCAGCACAATCAATGTGAGCTCCGACAACAACACCGTCACAATTGATGTGACCGGCTATGTCGATGCGACCTTCCTCAAGGTTGCCGGCATCGACACGATCGATGTTGGCGCCTCTGTTGAAGTGACGCGCACGCACAAGAAGATCGAACTCGTGATGGTGCTCGACAACACCGGCTCGATGAGCTGGAGCGGCAAGATCGGCGCGCTCAAGACGGCGGCCAATACGCTGCTGGACATTCTCATGCCCGAAGCCGAGCACTCGGCCAATGGCGACGTCAAAATTGGATTGGTGCCGTTCGCGGCGGCCGTCAATATCGGTACGGGTCAGCTGAATTCGGGCTGGATCGACACCAACGCGCTTTCAAGCGTGGCCTGGGAGGATTTCCAGAACGGTACGAATGTGTTGACGCTCTATGACGGCATCAACAATCGGAGCTGGAATGGCTGCGTGCGGGCGCGCACCGAACCCTTTGACACCACTGACACGCCGCCGGCCGTGGCCGCCCCAAATACATTGTGGGCACCCTATTTCGCACCCGACGAGCCCGATTACTGGTGGTATTCGAACGGCTACCGAAATGACGGCGTTTCGGGAAATTACAATTACGACGAGCGCCAGCGCAACGCGGCCAAATATGACGGCTTTTCGATCCCGGGCTGGGAGAGTGACGGCCCCGACAGCAATTGCAAGGTCGAGGAAGTGACGGCCATGACCGCGACACACGGCACGGTCAAATCGGCTATCAACGCCATGAGCGCCTCAGGCAGCACGGTTATCCCCGCGGGTCTCGCTTGGGGTTGGCGGTTGATCTCACCCGATGAACCGTTCACGGAAGGCGTGGCGTATGACAACGAGGACTACATCAAGGCGATCGTCCTCTTGACCGACGGTCAAAACAGCGTCGGCGGCGGCGTGGGCAACCACAATGGCTCGTACTATTCGGCCTATGGCTATGCCCAGTCGGGCCATATGGGCTCGACCAACGGCAATCAGGCCGAATCGGTCCTCAATGACAAGACGGCCGAGCTCTGCACCAACATCAAGAACGAGGGTGTTCTGATCTACGCGATCACCTTTCAGCTTGGTGATGGTCCGATCAAGGATCTGATGCGTGAATGCGCCTCGAGCACGAGCATGTATTACGATTCGCCGAGCAACTCGGAGCTCAAGGAGACCTTTGAGGAGATCGCAATCGGTCTCAGTAAATTGCGCATCAGCAAGTGATGCGCTGCTGATGCAGGAATTGGAAACGCCTGACTTAGAGCATAATAAAAAGCGCGCCGGCCTTTTGGCCGGCGCGCGTCGTTTTGGCGATCCGATTTGTCGTTGGCCGGGCGCTTATTGCGGTGACTGGCCACCTTCGAGCGCTGACTGCGCGATGCCGAATTTGTTGCGCAATTCCTTCGACATGCCTTCGAAATGATCGGCAGCGTCACCAGGGATGAGCGCCGTCTGGCAGGTCGGGTTGCAGTGATAGGACGCTCTGTTGCGGCCCTTGTGTACGGTGACGTAGCGCTTGTTGTCGATGCCGACGCTGACGTTCTTGCTCAAAATCTGTTTGCCCTTCTCATCGACCACAATGAGGTTGGTGACGCCAAAGCTTTTGCCGGTCACCACCAGCAGGCGGCCGCTTTGGACCGAGACATCGGCGATGGACGGATTGCCGATGATCACCTCGCTAGCCGGGCGTTCGAGTCTCACCAGACTGGCCTCGTCGATTTCGACCATGATATCCTTGGCCCACGCTGCGCCCGCGATCTGGAGGGCGGCGAGCTGTATCAAAATATACACCAGGACTGCGCTTGTCCGGTTCCAGGCGCCTGCGCGCGTGTGTCCACTCATGACAGAAGGTCCTTCGGTTTGAATCATGGCACGAGTTCGCCATTAGGCCCGCAATTGATGAACGAATTGCAAATGAGCGAACCGTTTCGGTACGGGCCAGGTCGGACGGCGCCGCAAGGCTGGACACAATAGAAAATCAGCGGATTCCTCTGATTTCGCATGGTGAATTGAATATTAATACGATGAATACTTGTATAAAATTTAAGATAGCATTATCCAATCTGTTCGTATTCAATGAAGCGAAGCATTTTACTTGTTTTATTAACTCGATTGTAATGGGGCGCTGGCATACTGCACGTCAGTTCGGAGAAACCGGAAGGGACGCCGGTTCGCGGACTGAAACTGTAAGAACCTTTAAAGGGAGAGTGTTATGACCAAGTTGTTTGCAAATTTCGCTAAGGACGAGTCCGGTGCCACGGCCATTGAGTATGGTCTCATCGCGGCTGGTATTGGTGTGGCGATCGTGACGGTTGTTGGTGAGGTTGGTACCGAGCTGACGACCATGTTCACGACGGTCAAGACGGGCCTCCAGTAGGTCTTAACGTCGACACCAAGGAGCCACACGCTGGCTCCGACTGTGAATTGGAACCGCTCGCCCTCACAGGCGGGCGGTTTCCTTTTGCGTCCTCGAAAGCCAGCGTCTTTACGTGGATTTTACACCTGCCGGTGATAGTGGGGGCAGGTGGATGAAACACATCGGGTGACAAGGGCATGGTGTTCGAATTGGCGGTACTTCTCGTTTTTCCCGCGGCCATGGCCGTTGCGGCGTCCATGGATCTTTTCACCATGACGATACCCAACCGCATTTCCTTGGCGCTCATCGCCGGCTTCTTCTGTCTCGCGCCGTTTGCAGGGCTCGGCTGGTCGGACATCGCCGGACACGCGCTCACAGGATTGGTGATGTTGGCGATCGGCATCGCCTTTTTCGCCAAGGGGTGGATCGGCGGCGGCGATGCCAAGTTCTTCGCTGCAACGGCGCTGTGGTTGGGCTATGAGCATTTGTTCGAGTATGCGCTGCTTGCCTCGATCTTTGGCGGACTGCTGACGGTGGTGTTTTTGCTTGTGCGCTATGTCCAGTTGCCGCTGTTTTTGACGCGGCAAGATTGGATTGCGAGATTGCACGACGCCAATCACGGGGTGCCCTACGGCATCGCGCTGGCGGCGGCGGGACTGACGATTTACCCAAATACGGGCTGGTTCAGCGCGATCGCCGGCTAAGCCCGGCGTCTTCTCAAGCGGTGGCTGCAAACGGGGCGCTTCCCTTCGGGGTTGGCCTCGATCTGTTTTGGCCTGCGCGATGCCGCGCCGCGAACGTTCGAACCATTTTGGTACGGCTATTAACCTGGCGTTGACGAATCCGGCGGCATCTTAGGGTCACGCAATCAAGCTGAGCGCACACCCGAGGATCAACACGCGTCATGAAACGAGCACGAATAATCGTCCTGGCGATCGCTGTCGCCGCGGCGGGCGGCGCGGCGCTAATCGCAAAGCGCCTGATCAACGCCCCAGCGCCGCAAATTGTGCAGAACTCAAATGTAGATACCGTCCAAGTGCTGGTGGCGGCTTCCGATATCAAGCTCGGCGATTCGGTCGGCTCGGCCGATCTCAAATGGCTGGACTGGCCAAAGGCCGCGACGGCATCGGGCTACGTCACCAAGTCGCGCCACCCCCGCGCGCTGTCGCAATTTTCCGGCGCGATAGCGCGTGCACCGTTTTTGACGGGCGAACCGATTAAGGACCAGAAGCTGATCAAGGTCAGCGAAGGCGGCGTAATGGCGGCGATATTGCCGGCGGGCATGCGCGCGATTTCGACGCCAATTCGAGAGGAAACGGCAGCCGGTGGATTTATCCTGCCCAACGACCGGGTCGACGTCATCGTGTCGCGGCGGGTGCGAACCGCCAGGCGCGAGGAGCATGTCAGCGATACGGTGTTGCGCAGTGTGCGGGTGCTGGCGATTGGCCAGAGCATCGAACAGAAAGGCGACAAGAAGGTCGCCAACGGAAAGACCGCAACGCTCGAGCTGACCGGCCGCCAATCGGAGATCTTGGCGCTTGCGCAGGCCATGGGAGAAATCTCACTGGCGCTGCGTTCGCTCTCAGACGCCAATCCCAACGGACAAGGCGGCCCGAAGACGAGCGACGGCTTCAACAATTCGCGCGGAACCACCGTGAAAATGCTGCGATACAGCGTGCCCTCGCGCGCCTACGGAGTGAACTAAATCATGGGCATCCATACAAAAATCAGAGCCACAAGCCTGTTGCGCAACCCGATCACCGGTGCCGCTGCGCTGCTGCCGCTTATCTGCGCGGCCATCGTTGCCGCTTCGATGCTGGTGCCCACGTCGATGGAGGCGCGGGCAGAAGGAAAGTACTCGCACAAATCGGTGTTGCACATTCCAGCCACAGCCACGCTGCCCGTGCGGCGCGAGGTCACGATCGGCCTCAACAAAACAATGGTGGTCGAGCTCCCGGTCAAGGTGCAGGACGTGCATATTTCGCATCCGGAAAATCTGGATGCGGTCGTGCGCACCAACCGCCGGGCCTATCTGATTGGCGCTAAGGTCGGTCAGGCCAACGCATTCTTTTTCGATGACCAGGGACAGCAGGTTCTGATCCTGGAGGTCAAAATCGAGCGCGATCTTGCCCCTGTCGCCGCGATGCTTGAGCGGCTGATTCCTGGGTCTCAAATCGAACTCAGCGCGCTCAACGACAATGTCATGCTGACCGGTAGGGTGCCCAATGCCGTAGACGCCTCGCGCGCGGCCAAGATCGTCGGTCGTCTGGTGGAAGACGAGGACGGCGAAAAAATCATCAATATGCTGGGCGTCGATGCCAAGGAGCAAGTGCTGCTCAAAGTCACCATCGCCGAGATGCAACGCACGGTCATCAAACAGCTTGGCATCGATATCACCGATGCCATCGGCGCCGGCGCGGCCTTCGTCACGAGTGGCAATTTGACGCTGAACAAACTGACCAATTTGAAGTTCCCGTTCAATGACAAGGACGTTGTCTCCACCGCGCTCGGCAGCGCGCTTTGGCAGACGCCCAACAATCAGGTGCGCGCCACAATCCGCGCGCTCGAACAAGACGGCGTGATCCGGACGTTGGCCGAGCCGACGCTGACCGCCATTTCGGGCGAGACGGCGAGCTTTCTGGCAGGCGGCGAATTTCCAATCCCGATCGCCCAAGACAACAACCGCGTATCGGTCGAATTCAAACCCTTCGGTGTCGGGCTGTCGTTTACGCCGGTCGTTCTGTCGGAAGGCCGTATCTCGATGAAGGTCTCGACGGAAGTCTCCGAGATCACGAACGAGGCGTCGATCACGCTTTCCTTCGTCACCATTCCGGGCCTCAAGGTTCGGCGCGCCGAATCGACGGTCGAGCTGCCGAGCGGTGGTTCGCTGGTTATGGCGGGGCTGATTTCCGATGAGACCAAGCAGGCGATGACCGGCCTGCCGGGCATCAAGAATCTGCCCGTGTTGGGCGCGCTGTTTCGCAGCCGGGATTACGAAAAGAAAGAGACCGAGCTGGTCGTTATCGTCACACCCTATGTGGTCGATCCCACGGCCCGCTCCAAACTGGCCCGTCCCGATGACGGCTTTTCGCCCGCCAGCGACGGCAAGGGTTATCTGATGGGCCACCTCAATCGCATCTACGGACGTGAGCCCGAACATATGCCGGTCGGCGGCTACAAGGGCGATGTCGGTTACATCGTCGAATAGCTGGGACGTGGAGGAACTGAAAATGTGCAACGAAGTCAAACGTCCCGAGACAGCCAGCCAGACCAAGCCATCGCGCGCGCTGCCGATGGCGCTGGGCATATTGTTGCTGGTTGGTTTGCCAGGCTGTCAGACCCAAGGGGCAAAGGATGTGCGTGGTTGGCTCGTTACCGATCCCACCCAACAACACCCCATCATCGTCGATAAGCGCGAAGAGGTTCTCGATCTCGCGGTGCCGCGCGGCGCCTATGGCCTCGCCAGCTCGCAACGCGCCCGCACGCAGCACTTCCTGCGCGAATACCGGCATAACGGTAACGGCGCGTTGTTGATTCGCGCGCCAAGCGGTTCACCCAATGAGGTCGCCGCCATGCGCGTGCTCGATGACGTGAGGCGTGTCATGCGTCAAGAGGGCGTCGCTCATAAGGCGAGCCACGTCGAACCCTATTTCGCCGATGGCGATCCGCGCGCGCCCATCCGCGTGTCCTATTTGCGCCACGTGGCCATCCCGCCGCAATGCGGATCCTGGCCAACCAATTTGGCGGCCGATCCAAAGAGCTTGCCGTACCCGAATATGGGCTGCGCCACCCAGCACAACCTGGCCGCGATGGTCGCAAATCCCAACGATTTGCTCGAGCCGCGCGGCATGACGCCACGCTCGAGCGAGCGCCGCGACACCATCTGGAACAAGTATGTCAAAGGCGAAGCGACCGTGGCCGAAAAGGCTGAAGAAGAGAGCGGCGCTGTCAGCGAAGTTGAAGGCGGAGGAGGCAGTTGATGAACGATTTGGCGTACGACACGCAACCTCTCGACGCGCAGCCTGAGGGCGATGGCGGGCAAGCCATACCTCAACCCGCGGCCCAACCGAGCATGGCTGCGGCCGATACAAGAGGCTACAAAGCGCTGCCCATTCCGCGCATCAATATTCAGGCATTTTGCGAGGACGACCGCACGGCCCAGTTGCTTTCCGAAGCAGCCCAGGACCGGCGTCTGGCACGCGCGCACACCACCGTTCAAATGGGTGGCATCCAGGCGGCGACCGCCTTTTACCGCGACGCCTCCACGCCGAACCTCATTCTTCTGGAGTCCATGCGCGACCAGGACACGATGCTGGCCGAGCTCGATCAATTTTCGGAAGTCTGTGACGCCGGCACCAAGGTGATCGTGATCGGTCACGTCAACGACGTGCTGCTCTATCGCCAGCTGGTCTCGCGCGGGGTGAGCGAATATCTGGTGATGCCGCTCACCGTCGGACAGATCATGGAAAGTCTGTCGAACCTCTACAATGAATCGGGTGCCGAGCCGATCGGCCGGGTGATCGCATTCGTCGGCGCCAAGGGCGGCTGCGGTTCGAGCACGATTTGCCACAACACCGCTTGGTCCATCGCCGAAGTCGTTCGCAGCGAAGTCGTGATTACCGATTTCGATCTGCCGTTCGGCACGGCGGGCCTCGACTTCAATCAAGACCCGATCCAGGGGATCGGCGATGCACTGCTCTCGCCAGACCGGCTCGATGAGGTGCTGCTCGACAGATTGCTGTCGCGCTGTTCGGATCATTTGAGCCTGTTTGCGGCGCCGGGCACGCTTGAGCGTACTTATGATCCGGGACCCGCGGCCTGCGAAAAAGTTATCGATACGGTCCGCCGCAACGTGCCGTTCGTGGTCGCAGATATACCCCATGTCTGGACCGAGTGGGCTCAGCGCTTGGTTGTCCAAGCCGATCAAATTGTGATCACGGCCATTCCGGATCTGGCAAATTTGCGCAACGCCAAGAATTTGATCGACCGCATGAAGGCGGCCCGGCCCAACGACAAGCTGCCGATCCTGGTGCTGAACCAGGTGGGCATGCCCAAGCGGCCGGAAATCTCGATCAGCGATTTCACCAGCGCGCTTGAGATCCAATCTCACTTGGTTGTCGAATTTGACGCCGAACTGTTCGGAACGGCGGCGAACAACGGCCAGATGGTGCAAGAGATTTCGACCAAGGCGAAGGCCTGCGAAAGATTCACTGAACTGGCGTTCCAGCTCTGCGATCGCGATGAACCCAAGGCGGAAAAGCAGTCGGTTTTGGAGTCGCTGCTTGGCCAGTTCAACCTGAAGAAGTTGGGGTTGTAGACAGATGTTTGGTAAGCGCGGTTCGGATTCTGCCGCGCCACCGGCCCACCAGCCGGAGGTGCCCGTCACGCCGCCTGAGGCGGAGGTGACCATATCGTCGCCAGTGGCGGACACGGTCGCGCCTGCACCCAATCCGTTTCCCGAAGATGATCTGACGCTGGCCGAGCACGCGCCGATCGATCCGGCTATGCCGGTGCAGCCGGCGGGCGAAGAATTGGGCAATCCAGCCGTTTCGGCGCCGCTGCAAGCTGAGCCACAAGGCGTTGCAGCCGCTCCGCTCCAGCAAGTCCAACCCGCACCGCCGCCAGTCATGGAACAGCCTGCGGCGCCTGAGCCCGTTGCCATGGATGCGCCGGTGGATCGCGGCCGCTCGGAAGAGTACTACGACGTCAAGACAACCGTCTTCAATGCGCTGATCGACACCATCGATTTGACGCAGCTCGCCCGGCTTGAGCCTGAGGCTGCACGAGAAGAAATCCGCGACATCGTCAGCGAGATTGTCTCGATCAAGAACGTTGTGATGAGCATCGCCGAGCAGGAGGAATTGCTCGAGGATATCTGTAATGACGTGTTGGGCTATGGCCCGCTTGAGCCGCTTCTGGCGCGTGACGACATCGCCGACATCATGGTCAATGGCGCCGACCACACCTACATCGAGGTGGACGGCAAGGTGAGTTCGGCGGCCATCAGGTTTGCCGACAACGCCCAACTGATGAATATCTGCCAGCGCATCGTCAGCCAGGTCGGCCGCCGGGTCGATGAATCGAGCCCGATATGCGACGCCCGCCTGCCCGACGGCAGCCGCGTCAACGTGATCGCGCCGCCACTGTCGCTGGATGGCCCCACGCTGACCATTCGTAAGTTTAAGAAAGACCGCCTCACTCTCGAACAGCTGACGCAATTTGGCTCGATAACGCCGTCCGGGCGCGATCTGCTCTCAATCATAGGGCGGGTGCGCTGCAATGTGCTGATCTCTGGCGGTACGGGTTCGGGCAAGACGACGCTGCTCAATTGTCTCACCGCCTATATCGATGCAGACGAGCGCGTGGTGACGTGCGAGGACTCCGCCGAACTGCAACTCCAGCAGCCTCATGTTGTGCGGTTGGAGACGCGCCCGCCGAACCTCGAGGGCGAGGGCGAAATCACAATGCGCGATCTCGTCAAGAACTGCCTGCGTATGCGCCCGGACCGGATCATCGTCGGCGAGGTGCGCGGCCCCGAAGCCTTCGACCTGCTGCAGGCCATGAACACCGGCCATGACGGCTCGATGGGCACGCTTCATTCCAACTCGCCGCGCGAGTGCCTGAGCCGCGTCGAGAGCATGATCTTGATGGGCGGTTACGCCCTGCCGCCCCAGACCATCCGCGAGATGATCGTCGGTTCGGTCGACGTGATCGTTCAAACCTCGCGTATGCGCGACGGCTCGCGCCGCATCACCCGCATCACCGAGGTGATCGGCCTGGAAGGCAATGTCGTCACGCTGCAGGACATCTTCGTCTACGAAGTCCAAGGCGAGGACGAGAACGGCAGATTGATCGGACGCCATCGTTCGACGGGCATCGCGCGTCCCCGTTTTTGGGATCGCGCCGTCTATTATGGCGAGCAGAAGCGCCTCAATGAATGCCTGACGGAATCCGAAGTGCGCGACGATTTGGGCCAAGCCCTGGGAGACGACTTTGATTGATCCCCAACTGGTTAAGCTTGCTGCCGTTGTGCTCGTCGCGATTGCTGTCGGCGGCATCGCTTATGTGCTGTTGATCCCATATCTCTCCGGCGAGAAAAAAAGCGACAAGCGGCTCGCGCAATTTGCCAAGGATCAACCCAAGCGCCGAAGCCGCGGTGGCGACAGCGACCTGATCATCACCCGCAAGAAGGAAGTGCAGGAGACGCTCAAGGAACTTGAGGCGCGGCAGAAATTCAAAAAGAAGGCGACACTCAAAATGCGCTTGGCGCGCGCCGGGTTCGACGTGACGCCACGATCCTTCTACATGGCGAGCCTCGGCTTGGGCGTAGGGACCGCCCTGTTGATGCTGATAACGGGCTCCTCGCCGCTGCTCTCGTTGGCGGCCGGCGCATCGGCCGGCCTTGGCGCGCCGCGCTGGGTGGTCAATTTTCTGGGCAAGCGGCGGCAGAAGCGGTTTTTAAGGGAACTGGCCAACGCCATCGACATCATCGTGCGCGGCGTCAAATCGGGCCTGCCGCTGAATGATTGCCTGCACATCATCGCCGTCGAGACCCCCGAACCGGTACGCGAAGAATTTGAGAATCTCGTCGAACAGCAAAAAGTCGGTATTCCGCTCGCTAAAGCCTTCGAAGGCATGCTCGACCGCGTGCCGCTGCCGGAGGTCAACTTCTTCTCGATCGTCGTTTCGATCCAGCAAAAGACCGGCGGCAATCTCGCCGAAGCGCTTGGCAACCTCGCAGCCGTGCTGCGCGATCGCCAGCGGCTGGCCGGCAAGGTGGCGGCCTTCAGCGCCGAGGCAAAGACCTCTGCCGCAATCATCGGCGCCCTGCCGCCGCTGGTCATGCTCATGCTGTTTATGTCGACGCCTGATTACGTCGCAATCCTGTGGACCGACCGGCTCGGCAAAATCATGCTGATGGCCAGCGGGTTTTGGATGCTGTGCGGCGTACTGGTGATGCGCAAAATGATCAATTTCGATTACTAGGGCGGGCTGGACGTCATGGATCAAATTTTCGACCTTTTGCTCGATCCGCAGATGCTGATGGTTGCGCTGATCGCCGTGGCGGCGTTCGCCACCGTCGTGACCTTTACGCTCCCCTTGCTCTCGGGCGACCGGACGGCGGCGCGCATGAAATATGTCGCGGGCGAGCGCGAGAAGATGCGGGCCGAGCGCATGGCGCAACTGGCCGATGACACGCGGCGAGGCAATCTGCGCCAGCAGCCCAAGGGCTTCATGAAGCAAGTCGTCGAGCAGCTCAATTTGCGCAAACTGCTGGAAACCGACGACACCATGACCAAGCTGAAAATGGCGGGCTTGCGGGGGCAAGCGCCGGTCGTGGCGTTCTTGTTCTTCCGTGTCAGCCTGCCCATTCTGTGCTTTGCCCTGGCGCTGTTCTATCTCTTCGTGGTCAAGGATTACGAGCTGCCGACGCTGATGCGCATCTCTATGTCGATCGGCGCGGCCTATTTGGGGTTCTATTTGCCGATCCTGTTCGTCTCGAACCTGATCCAGCGTCGCCAAGCCTCGATCAAGCGCGCCTTTCCCGATTCCCTCGACCTGATGCTGATTTGCGTACAGGCTGGCATGTCGATCGAGGCCGCGCTGCACAAGGTTGCCAAAGAAATCTCGGGCCGCTCGATCGAGTTGGCGGAAGAGTTCAGTCTGACCACCGCGGAACTCTCTTACCTGCCCGACCGCCGCCAGGCGTTTGAGAATCTCGGCAAACGCACGGGCCTGCCCGGCGTTAAGGCGGTGGGCACGAGCCTCATCCAGGCCGAACGCTACGGCACGCCGGTCGGGACCGCCTTGCGTGTCATGGCTCAGGAAAACCGCGATATGCGTATGGCCGAGGCCGAGAAAAAGGCGGCCGCCTTGCCGCCGAAGCTCACGGTTCCGATGATCGTGTTCTTTCTCCCGGTGCTCTTTATCGTGATCTTGGGCCCAGCGGCCATCAAGGTCATGGGCATTCAATAGCGCGCACGCGGCGCTTGCCGGCAGACGCGCCGGCGCCTTCAACGACAATTGAATAGGAAGCCTGCGTTCGGCGCGGCGCGCAAACGCTTAGCGTGTGGTGGGGGATGCTTGGCTGCTGGCCTCAGGCGACACCGTCGCCGACCAATTGGCGTCCGGTGCGGTCTGCTTGGGTGTTGCCGGCGTGTTCGGCGTCAAAACGGCGGGCCTGACCACCGCGCGAGCGGCGTTGCTCGCAGCATTTACCGGCGTAATCTGGAGGGGCGCGGCTGGTGCCTTTGCCTGGGCGAGCGCAGCGGGTGCGGGCGCTGGCACCGCCGGTTGGGCGGGCGCTGCCTTCGCGATTTTGGCCGGGCGCACCATGTTCTTCAGATAGGTCATGTTGGCGCTGGCCTGCTTGTCGGCGATATCGACGGAGGCGAGCTGCTTGGCTTCGTCGAATTTGCCTTGGAGGCCCATGACGAGCGCCAGGTTTTGCCGAACACGCGGGCTTTCATGGCCCGATTTGACGACCTGGCGCAATTGCTCTTCAGCCTGCTGCGGCTGGCCGCTCATGGCGTAGGAGAGCGCGAGATTGTTGCGCACCGAAATGGCGTCGGGCCGCTTGTGCAGGGCGGCGATGAAATAACCTTGGGCCTGTTTGTGCTGGCCCTGTTTTGCCAACACCGTGCCGCGGGCTGAAAGCACGCGCCAGTCGGCACCCTTGCGGTCGCCCTCGGCCTGTTTGAGCAGTCGGTCGGCCAGCTGGATATTGTTGCTGGCCAGCGCCAATCGGCCGAATTCGGACGCGATCTCGGTGTTCGTGGGATTGGCGCGGTGGCCTTGATCGAGCACTTCCATCGCCTTTTTGGTCGCGCCCAGGGCTTTGAGGTTGCGCGCATAGTTCAGCGCGGCCTTGGCGTCTGTCGGTTTTTTGCGGTGTTGCTGCGCCCAATAGGTCGTGGCGGCGTGCAGCGGATTGCTCGGCTTGACCTCAGCGCGCTGCTTGCCGGTGATGTTGACTTCCGGATTCGCATAGCGTTGCGCGGCCTTGTCGGTTTTTGTGCAAGCCGTCACGGCGCACAAAACAGCGGCGCTTGCCATCAGTTTCCAGACGATGCCCCGCTCAAGACGCGGTGCCCCTACGGATGGGTTGCCCAATTCAATCATTTCATCAGCCCCCAGAATTCTAGAGGTGTATTATCCTGGGACACGCGTCAAAAAAGGATTAACCAATTTGGATTGATCGACGCCCGGTCTACGGCGCCGGGCGCGTTGTATTTGGCTCGAGAGCTTGCCAATAATGGCTGGCGGGCAAAGAGCGGGGGCGAAACGTAGAATTATGGCCAAATCCAAGCCCAAAGTGCGGGCAGTGCGCGCGCCGGCTGGCGTTCTCATCGACGGCGCCAGCACAGTTCGATCGCTGCCAATTTGGCGGATCGGCGTCGAGACGGCGGCGGCTGATCTGAAGAGACTGCCCGGCGCCCAACGCGGCTGGCTCGAAGCGACGGGCTTCAAACCCAATGCGGGCGCAATTGCGCTGCTGCCGGCCGATGGCGGTCTCGGCGGCGCCGTTCTGGGTCTAGGCGAGGGCAATGAAGACGTATTCGCGCCTCTGCTGCCCGGCGCCTTACCGGGTGCGCTTCCCCCTGGCGCCTATCATTTCGGTAACGCGCCGCGATCGGGAGATCAGCGAGACCTGGCAGCGCTCGCCTGGGCGCTGGGCTCATACCAGTTCGACGCGTTCAAGAGCGCTCCACCCGCAAAGCCCGCTCGTCTCAAGTTGTCAAAGGGCGTCCGCAAAAGCACCATCGAACAGCTGGCGGAGGGCGTCTGTTTGGGGCGCGATCTGATCAACCGTCCAGCCAACGATTTGGGCCCGGCGGAGCTGGCGTCCGCGGCGCTGAACCTGGCCAAGCGGCACGGCGCCAAATCGAGCGTTGTCGTGGGCGACGCGCTGCTCAAGAAAAATTATCCGCTGGTTCACGCGGTGGGGCGCGCCAGCGATCGCCCGCCCCGGCTGATCGAATTCGTTTGGGGGCGCGCGCGCGATCCCAAACTGACGCTGGTCGGCAAGGGCATCTGTTTTGATACCGGCGGCCTCAACCTCAAGCCCGGCTCCTCCATGGCTTTGATGAAGAAGGATATGGGGGGGGCGGCCGCCGTGCTGGCGTTGGCTCATATGATCATGGCGGCCAAACTCAAACTGCGCCTCAAGGTGATCATCCCCGCCGCCGACAACAACGTTTCGGCCAACGCCTTCAGGCCGGGCGATATTCTCGCAAGCCGCAAGGGTTTGAGTGTCGAAATCGGCAACACCGATGCGGAGGGCCGCCTGGTGTTGGCCGATGGGCTGACCCGCGCCGACGAGGAGGCGCCGGATTATCTGATCACCATGGCGACGCTGACGGGCGCGGCGCGCGTGGCGCTCGGTCCCGACCTGCCGCCGCTTTATTGCGATGACGAGCGTTTTGCCCGCGGCGTGCTGACCTCCGGCGAGCAGGTCGCCGACCCGCTCTGGCCGATGCCGTTCTGGCAACCCTATGACGAACTGCTGGCCAGCAAGGTGGCCGACGTGAACCACATCTCAAGCGGGGCCTTCGCCGGGTCGATCACCGCTGCGCTGTTTCTCAAGCGCTTTGTCGCGCGCGCCAGCCGCTACATGCATCTGGACATTTATGGCTGGACGCCGGCCGCCAAGCCCGGTCGGCCCCAAGGCGGCGAGGCCCAGGGCGCACGCGCTCTGTTCGATTTCTTTGCCAAGGAATTCGGATGAGCAAGACGGGTAATGCCGCCGAATTGGATCCACGCTTCCACGCCTACCGGGACGATCTCGCGGCGGCGCACTTGGAGGACAAGGTCAAGGCGCCGCGCTATGAGACGGGCGTGCGACGTCAAGTTGTGGCGCCAAGCGCCTGTCTGCGGCGCGAGCCCCGCCACGATGCGCCGCTCGCCACCGAAGCGCTGATGGGCGAGATCCTCGTGCTTTACGACGAAAGCGAGGGCTGGGCTTGGGTCCAACTGGAGCGCGACGATTATGTCGGCTACGTGCCCTACGAAGCTCTTGGCATGACGCTGCGCGCACCAACCCACCGGGTGGTGGCGCTGCGCGCCTTTGTGTTTCCCGGACCCGATATCAAGCTGCCGCCGTTGGCCGCGCTCAATTTGAATTCCGCGCTCACCGTCAGCGGCGAGCGTGAGGGTTTTTTGGAATTGGCGACGGGCGGCATGGTGCACACCCGTCAGTTGGCGGCGTGGGACGAGACGGCGGACGACTTCGTCGCGGTGGCCACGCGCTTCCTCGGCACACCCTATTTGTGGGGCGGGCGCACGGCCCAGGGCATCGACTGCTCAGGCTTGGTGCAGATCGCGCTCGAAGCCGCGGGCGAAGCCGCGCCGCGCGACAGCGACGTGCAGGCCGCCCAGCTCGGCGAACCGCTCGGGCGCACGTTCGATGCATCCCAACTGGTGCGCGGCGATCTGCTGTTTTGGCAAGGTCATGTGGGCATCATGGCCGACGACGTGTCTCTGTTGCACGCCAGCGCTCACCACATGGCGACGGTGGTTGAGCCCGTTGGCGAGGCGCTGACGAGAATTTCGCAATGGGGCGCCGAGGTGAGCGCCGTGCGGCGGTTGTAGCTTTCCGGGCCGACTGTCCATGTCCGCTAGAGCGCGTAAAGCCGCCGTACCGCCGAGGAAAATCAAGGTCTGCTGTTAGCCAGAAGCGGACAAGTTGAAGGCTGTCAAACTTATCCTCCGCACTCTACCGCCGTTGGCTTGATCCGGTTGTCATCCAGCTTCACACTGTCTTTTGGTTGTCACGATGCTCGGTGATTTTGCCAAACAGCCGCGGGAAATTGGATGATAAGCAAGCCTGCCAAGAATAAAATTGCGCTGATCGGAGCACCCGTCGATGCAGGTGGCTCGTGTCCTGGATGTCTGATGGGACCGGCGGCATTGCGCATCGCCTCTTTAGAGAAAACGCTCAGCTCAATCGGGCACGAAGTGAAGGACCAGGGCGATCTCTCGGCCATACCGATCTCCAGCATCGATCTCGGGCCGCACGTCAAAGATGCCGCCGAAGTCAGCGGTTGGACGCGCGAGCTGGAAAATGTCGCCTACGACACCCTGAGCCAGGACAATTTCCCCATCTTCATGGGTGGCGACCACAGCCTGGCCATGGGAACACTATCCGGCGTCACGCGCTACGCCGCCGACGCGGGCCGGCCCCAATTCGTGCTCTGGTTGGATGCCCATGCCGACTTCAACGCGCCAGAGACCTCGGCGTCGGGCAATATGCACGGGATGCCCTTAGCCTTCGCGTGCGGGCTACCGGGGTTCGGCGACATACTGCCCGCGACCCGCGCCATGGTGCCGCCGGAGAACGTCTATCTTTTCGGGGTTCGCTCCATCGATTCCGCCGAGCGCGCCGCCTTGGAGCAATGGGGCGTCAATGTATTTGATATGCGGGTCATCGACGAAGAAGGGGTGGGCGCGCTCATGCAGCGTATCATCGAGACGGTTTCGTCGGCCGATGGCCTGCTGCATGTCAGCTTCGACGTCGATTTCCTCGATCCGGAGATCGCACCAGGCGTCGGTACGATGGTTCCAGGCGGTGCGACCTTTCGCGAGGCGCATCTGGTGATGGAAATGCTCTCCGACGCTAGGCTCGCCACGTCCCTCGACCTCGCCGAGCTTAACCCGTCCCTGGACGACCGCGGCAAGAGCGCGCGCCTTATGGTCGAGCTGACGGCGAGCTTGTTCGGACTGCAGGTCTTCGACCGCCCCACCCGGGCGGGCTGGCAGAGCGGGGGTATGAATGACTGATCAAACCGAGGCCTACATCTCCGCCGAGCATCGTCTCGGCGCGCACAATTACGACCCGATCGATGTCATCCTCCACAGGGGCGAGGGCATCTGGCTCTGGGATGTCGAGGGCAACAAATATCTCGACTGCCTGTCGGCCTATTCCGCCGTCAATCAGGGCCACTGCCACCCCGAAATCCTCAAGGCCATGATCGCGCAGGCGCGCGAACTGACGCTCACCTCGCGTGCGTTCCGCAACGACCAGCTTGCGCCCTTCTACGAAGAGATCGCTGAGCTTACCGGCTCGCACAAGGTGTTGCCGATGAATTCCGGCGCAGAAGCGGTCGAGTCGGCGGTTAAGGCCGTGCGCAAATGGGGCTACGAGGTCAAAGGCGTGCCCCACGGCGAGGCAGAGATCATCGTTTGCGAGGAGAATTTCCACGGCCGCACCATCGCCATCGTTGGATTTTCGACGGACCCGGACGCCCGGGGCGGTTTCGGACCCTTCGCTCCAGGGTTCAAGGTGGTTCCCTTCGGTGATATCGCGGCCTTTGAGGCCGCTATCTCGCCGCGCACTGTTGGCTTCCTAGTCGAGCCGATCCAAGGCGAAGCGGGCGTCATTATTCCGCCCGATGGGTATTTTCGGCGCGTGCGCGAGATTTGCAGCGCCGAGAATATCATCTTGGTCCTCGACGAGATCCAGACCGGGCTCGGCCGCACGGGCAAACTCTTCGCCGAGGCCCATGAAGGTATCGAGGCGGACGTTACGCTGGTCGGCAAGGCGCTTTCGGGCGGTTACTATCCAATCTCAGCGGTACTGTCGAACTCCGAGGTTCTCGGTGTATTGAGGCCGGGCCAGCACGGCTCGACTTTCGGAGGCAACCCGCTCGCCTGCGCCGTGGCGCGTGCGGCGCTGCGGGTCCTGGTCGAGGAGGGGATGATCGAGAACTCGGCCCTCCAGGGCGCTTACTTCCTGGAGCAATTAAAGGCTATCCGCGCCAACGCCATCAAAGAGGTGCGCGGACGCGGCCTAATGTTGGCCGTGGAGCTGCATCCCGAGGCTGGCGGCGCGCGCCGCTACTGCGATGCGCTCAAAGAGCGCGGAATCTTGGCCAAGGATACCCACAACCACACGATCCGCATCTCTCCGCCTCTGGTAATCACGCGCGATGATGTGGACTGGGCCCTCGAGCGCTTCAGCGACGTGCTGACCGCAGCCGGAAGCTAATTTATGGGCAGGTCTTCATTCCGGTTTCGTCTAAGATGTCCGATCTCGCTTGCCGACGCTTGATATGTTCAGGTCCGATGGTCGAAAGCCAAGGCAAGAAGAAGCCCTCACTATTAGGTCTCGATCCAATATGGATGAAACAAGAATCGATCGCGCAAATTTGGGACGCTTGGCGAATGCCTTGGTTTTCATCTGCGGCGCGGATCATCCAACAACCGTAGCCCTCAAGGCAGCGGCTGAGAGCGGCGCCGAAAGAGATATCAAGGCTGCCCGCTCGCTGTTTCTCAAGCTGAAGCCGGGCGATCGAAAAGCCGCGCTGGCGATGATTAATGATCAATGATCGCCCTTACTCAACGAATGTCCGCTTTGGGTCATCAGCCGACGTTTCGGGCGACGGTGCGCGGGGTCCGCTCATAACCAGACGCGGACGTTTGTTAAAATGAGAAGGGAGCCCTGCCGGCTTGATCATTCGACTGGACGCTTGTCGAAAAAAAAACCAGGCGTGCTCGCTAGTCTTGTTTCTCTTCGGTTTTTGGTTTGCACGTGTAGACGAGAGTGGTTGTCCAAGTCTCTTTTCCGGTCTCTTCCTTGAACTCCCTCAGTGGTGCGCACGTCAGGTATGAGCAACATCCACCGTATGATCGTTCCTTAACGCTCCCCGCTTGGTCTGCAATCTTCTTTCTGCAAATCTTATCGATCGTCGAACACGCGTGTCCTAACCTCAAGTGCCGTGATGTGCTCGGTCGATCGTTTGATAACCGCGAGCCGTCCCAAGCCGATTGATTGTCTTGGGATGCCGCTCCCTGTCTATTGATCTCTATTTTTGTCGCCTCGGCAGGCGCGGCGCGCGCACCTTGAGCGCAGTTCCCCAAGGCCATAATCACGAAAAATGCCGTGATCGCATTGACGATGACAGGGGCGGCTGTCGCTGGAGAAATTTCAAGTATGGCGGACTCCATTTCCAATGCCGGCAAGGTATGCCCGCCCCATCTCACCTTGGTGATCATTCGCAAATTTAGGTCGATCTCGAATTGATCTCTGACAATCAGTTGCCATGAGAATGTCCGCATTGGGTCAGGAGCGGACATCGAGCCGCCCCAAAGCCCCTCAATGCCTGACAAACTGCATATCGCGCGGGACCAAGGCGAGCCGGGCCATATTATGCCGGCTTTGGTTTTTTATGCGCGCGCCGGACCGACGATGCGTTGATCGATCACGTTTTGAATTCAGCCGCCAAGTCTTTCAGCAGCGAGGCGTAGATCTCGTTCATAAAGTCCACGCCATCGGTGCTGGTCGAATCCCAGCTGGCGGTCCATCCCGCGAATGTCTTTCCCTCATCGGTGATGGGGTACAGGCGCAGATCGCCGGCATAGTTGCTGATCTCATCTGGCGACATCGGAGATGGGCCATCTTCCATCTCATACACAACCCGATATTCCTTATCGCTAAAAGTGATGAGCCTATCGAGAAACGCATTGTTGATCAGGCGTTTTGTACCAACGGTGGTAGGCGGATCGTCGCCGACCGCTACACACGACTCGACCAAAGTCGGCGCCCAACTCATATCGTAGAAATCCCTGATACGGCCCCAGACCTTGTCGACTGGAGCGCCAATGACAATCGAATTGTAAATTCGCGGCATATCGGTTTTCCTCGATCATGATCTGGACAATTCTTGATTTTAACCCGCTGCGACTGAGCAATCAACGAACTCGGTTGTGACATGAGGAAGCGGAGTGCCTGCAAACGCGACTGCTCGGAATTGGTGATCGAAACCGCCGTTGGTCTGCCATTAAGGGTCGGGCCTGCTGCCACCCGAACATTGGTAGCGAAAACCAAGCAAATTGCGCTTGAGGTGATTTTGTTCAGGTCCGCTTTGGGTTGGAAGCGGACCAATGGGCTGGCGCCGTCAAGCGTCCGCTTCTAGCCAAAAGCGGACATTCCATCGGGTCGTAGACTTCACCGACGGCAGGGCGCTGACAAGAGACGCCTTAGCTATGCCAGGCAGAAAGCACGCTCCCGCAGACCGCAAGCCACGTGTATCTGGGAGCGAAAGAGAGCAGGTGACGACGTTAAGCCTGATGGCAGCAGTATTGGCAGGTGAATATCGATAGTGTTTGATCGAGGCACTGTCTGGCGATTTCCATTTTCCGCGGGGTTTGGTCGATGAATTGGTCAAAGGTTGCGTGCTGTTTCTTACTGGTCGCGACGAGTTTCTGGCTACAGCCAGCCAAAGCTGATGGCCAAGTCCAAACAAGAGGTTTCGAGGAGGCCATCTCGAAGGGCGTTGCTTTCCACACTTATCTAAGCGACGAAAAAGACGAACAGACCGAGACCATCATTGGAGCAGGTTTTTGCGCCATCTCGACGGGTGCGTTTGCGTCGCATCCTCATTGGAAAAATGTAACTGGATTTATCGAGTCTCAGTTGGTGCGGTGGTTTGGCGGAGGATCGACATTTGCAGCAACTGCAACTGGCGTAGCGGCGACCGCTGTCAATCAACATCGACGGCAAGAGGGCGACGCGTACTGCACGATCATCAGACGGCAAGAGCCCGGTTGCGACGGCCAGACCGCTTGCGATACGCCGAAAGTTTTTGGCGCCTATTTCAGAGCCTATGACTTAGACCAAGAGCTCATTGGACGTGCCTGGTCCAATTGTGGTGGCGAGTCATTTATACGAGTTGCTCTGAAGCGCAGTTTTCTTCGAACCTTCGTCGGCAGTTCCCGAACGTCCATTGCTGACGCGCTCAACAAATGTCGCCCGGAAATAAGGGCAACGACCGACAAAAAGGCCTCAGGATTTGCGCTGTGCTTTCAGGCGGCGATCGATTTGGATGATGGTGGTAGCGAAGTTTCCTCCGCTGTCGTCGGCTACGGGATTGTGCCAGGCGAGATGTCAGCTGAAATAAATAAAAAAGCATCGGTCAGAGGAAAGACCTGCCCAGAGCGAGGCTTTTCTTGAGCGCGGTTCCATCAAGTCATAACAGCGCCGATGGCGTGCGCGGAGTCCGCTCCTAGCCAATAGCGGACATTCTAGACGTCAATAAATGCTCTGAGACGCGTTACCGTTGCCGTTGACCGTTGATTTCTGGAGCAATCCTCGCGCTTGTGTGGTCCTGAGTAATCTCCGAGATGAACGACGATATGGGACGTACGCAAAAAAAAGGGATCACCTTCGTCCGATTGCCGGAGATTGCACCGGATGTGATCATCGCGCACATGTCTGAACCCCGAGTGGCCGAACACATGCCACTTCTGACGTTCGAATGGCATCGGGCTGCTGTCGAGAAATTCGTCGAGGCTAAAGAAGAGTGCTGGAGGCGTGATGGCCTTGGACACTGGGCCATTTTGAATAACGGCGAATATGTCGGATGGGGCGGATTCCAGAAAGAGGGTGACGAATGGGATTTTGGTTTGGTGCTGAAGCCGGACATGTTTGGGCTTGGCGCACGCATTTCACGGATGGCGATTGAGTTCGCTATGGCTGATGACCGCATTCCATTCGTGACATTTCTCCTGCCACCGTCGCGTAAGAACCTGGGCGCACTTGCCAGGATGGGAGCAAAATTTGTCGACGAGATCGATCATGAAGGGGTCCGATTCCTCAAGTATCGACTTGAAACTGAATGACGGTTTTATCGACATAGCTGAAGTCACCCTAATTGGATTGAATGTCCGCTTTGGGTCATGAGCCCGCGTCTCGGGCTGGGTGGTCGAACGTCTGCTTTTCACCAGAATCAGAAATGGCGCGGCAGCCCGGCATTCGCGCTCAATAGCTGCGTTTCTGGTCGACCAGATTGGTCAACGGATCGCCCGCTTCGAAGGCCGCGATCTGTTCGAGCATATAAGCGGCCACGGCCGGGCCTTCGGAGATGCTGGCATTGTGCGGCGTGACGACGACGCGCGGGTGCGCCCACAGAGGGCTGGCGGCGGGCAGGGGTTCGCTCTCGAAAACATCCAGGCTCGCCGCCCACAGCGCGCCGTCATCGAGCGCGCTCAAAATATCGGCTTCGACCTGCAGGCCGCCGCGCCCGGCATTGATCAACACCGGGCCCGGCAGCGCGCCATCGCGCGCCAGTTTGGCCAACAGCGCACGATCGAGCACGCCCGTGGTCGCCGGCGTCAGCGGCAGCAGCGCCACCAAAATATCCGTGCGCGCCAAAAAGGCGTCGAGCTCGGCCTCGCCGGCGAAACTCTCGATGCCCGCGATCTCTTTTTTGGAGCGGCTCCAGCCCGCCACCTGAAAGCCCAATTGGCTCAGCTTGCGGGCCGAGTCGGCACCCAATTCGCCGAGCCCCAGAATACCGACGCGAACCTCCTCGGCGGCGGGTTGGGAGAGCAGGCGCCAGGTCTTGGCGCGCTGTAGCTCGGTGTATTCGAGCATCCGGCGGTGGTGCAGCAACACATGCAGCACGACGTATTCGCCCATGCGTATGGTGAGATTTGCATCGACCAGACGGACGATCGGCAGATCGGGCAAAGCGGGATCGCCGAGCAGATGCTCGACGCCGGCGCCGGCGGAAAATATCACCCGCAAATTTTCGTACTCTGCGAGTTCACCGGCCGGCGGGTTCCAGGCGAGCGCGTAATGCGCGTCTTCCTTGGCGCCGTGGTCGGGCCACAGGCGGATATCGCGTTCGGGCGCAAGCGCGCGCAAGGCGCGGTCATAGCGCTCGGGCACCAAACCTGTGCAGACGATGATGATTGCCATGCCGTCGCCGGGCTCAGCTGGCCACCGCGTTCAGGTGCGACGTCTCCAACTCGAAGGCGGCTGCCATCAGCGCTTTGGTGTAATCGGTCTTTGGCCGCGAAAAGATCTGCGCGGCGGGCCCCTGTTCAACCACTTTGCCGGCCCGCATGACGATCACATCATTGGCCAGTGCGCGCACCACTTTGAGATCGTGGCTGATAAAGAGGTAGGCCAGTTTGTGCTTGCGCTGCAGGTCGCGCAGCAGGTCGACGATTTGGGCCTGAACGGACATGTCGAGTGCGCTGGTCGGCTCGTCCAGCATGACGAATTTGGGCTCGAGCACCATGGCCCGCGCGATGGCGATGCGTTGGCGCTGACCGCCGGAGAACTCGTGCGGGTAGCGGTCTTGCACGTCCGCCTCCAGCCCGACTTCCTCAAGCGCGTGGGCAACCCGCACCCGCCGCTCGTCGAAGCTCAGTTCCGGTTGCTGAATGATCAGTCCTTCGCCAATGATCTGGCCGATCGAAAGCCGTGGACTCAAACTGCCATAGGGATCCTGGAAGACGATCTGCATTTCGCGGCGCAGCGGCCGCATTTCGGCTGAGTCGTATTCATCGATCCGCTGGCCGACATAGGCGATCGGTCCCTCGCTTGAAATCAAGCGCAGTAGCGCCAGGCCAAGGGTGGTCTTGCCCGATCCCGATTCGCCCACGACGCCAAGCGTCTGCCCCGAGCGGACCTTAAGGCTCAAGCCATCCACCGCTTTGATGTGGTCGACGGTGCGCCGAAGCAGGCCGCGCTTGATGGGGAACCAGACCTTGAGATCCTTGGTCTCCAGCACGAGCGGCGCTTTCGAGTTGGATTTCGGCGGTGCGCCCTTGGGCTCGGCCGCCAGCAAGTGCTTGGTGTAGGGGTGTTTGGGGCTCTGAAAAATCCGCTTCGTCGGCCCGGCCTCGACGATCTCGCCATCGGTCATCACATTGACCCGGTCGGCCATCTTGCGAACGATGCCGAGGTCGTGGGTGATCAACAGCATCGCCATGTTGAATTCGCGCTGCAGCTGTTTGAGCAGCTCCAGAATTTGCGCTTGGATGGTGACGTCGAGCGCGGTGGTTGGCTCGTCGGCGATCAGCAGATCGGGATCGTTTGCGAGCGCCATGGCGATCATCACGCGCTGACGCTGACCGCCCGAAAGCTGATGGGGATAAGAACCCAGCCGTTTTTCGGGCTCCTCAAGGCCGACTTTCTCCAACAAGTCGAGCACGCGGGATTGGGCGGCGGTATCGGAAAGCCCGCGATGGACCTTCAAGATCTCGCCCACCTGGCGCTCGATCGTATGCAGTGGATTGAGCGAACTCATCGGCTCTTGGAAAATCATCGAAATGTCGTTGCCGCGCACCTGGCGAAGTTCGCGGTCGGCCATGGCCAACAGATCGGATCCCTTGAAGCGGATCACGCCGGAGGGATGCGAAGCCGCCGGGTAGGGCAGGAGGCGCATGATCGAAAGCGCCGAGACGGTCTTGCCCGAACCGGACTCACCAACCAGCGCAACCGTTTCGCCGAGCTTGATGTCGAAGGAGATGTGTTTGACGGCGTGGGTCAGCGTGTCGGACGAGCGGAAATCGACCGAAAGGTCTTCGACGCTGACCAGCGGTTTGCTCCCGCGCGAATTTCGTTTTGCCGGACTCATGAGAATGTCTTACGCGGGTCGAGGGCGTCGCGCACGGCTTCGCCGATGAAAATAAGCAAGCTCAGCATGACGGCGATTACGAAGAAGGCCGAGAGCCCGAGCCAGGGGGCTTGCAGGTTGGACTTGCCTTGGGCCAACAGCTCACCCAGCGAGGGCGAACCGGGCGGCAAGCCAAAGCCTAAAAAATCAAGCGAGGTCAGGGTCGAAATCGAGCCGTTCAAAATAAACGGCATGAAGGTCAGCGTGGCCACCATGGCGTTCGGCAGCAAATGCTTGAACATGATTTTGGCGTTGGTCAGCCCGAGCGCGCGGGCGGCTGAGATGTATTCGAAATTGCGGCCTCTGAGGAACTCGGCCCGAACGACGCCAACCAGCGCCACCCAGCTGAAGAGCAGCAATATGCCGAGTAGAATCCAGAAATTCGGTTCGATCACCGCGGCGATGATGATCAGCAGATAGAGCGCCGGGATCGATGTCCATATTTCGATAAAGCGCTGGAACAGAAGATCGGTCCAGCCACCGAAATAACCTTGCACCGCGCCCGCCGCCACGCCGATGATCGAAGAAATGATGGTCAGCGTAAGGCCGAACAGAACCGAAATGCGGAAGCCGTATATGACGCGCGCGACGACGTCGCGGCCCTGGTCGTCGGTGCCGAGCCAATTCTCCGCCGAAGGCGGCGCCGGGGCCGGGACGGGCAGGTTCAGATTGATGGTGTTGTAGGAATAGCGGATCGGGGTCCAAAGCATCCAGCCGTTCTTCTCGGCGATCAGCTCTGCGACAAAGGGATCGCGGTAGTCGGTCTCGGTCTCGAACTCGCCGCCGAACTCGGTCTCGGCATAACTCATAAAGACCGGCGCGTAATAGCCGCCGTCATAATTGACCAGCAGCGGCTTATCGTTGGCTATGAACTCGGCAAACAGCGAGAGGATGAAGAGAAACAGAAAGATCCAGAAGCTCCAATAGCCGCGCTTGTTGGCTTTGAAATTCTGCCAGCGCCGCGCATTGATAGGCGTGAGCTCGAAGCGGCCGCGGGGCGGCGGCGGAACGGCTCCGCCGTGGCTTGGCTGCTCCTCCTCGCCGATGTGCTCCTTGACCTTCGCGTCCACCGGTTACACCTCGCGGGTCTCGAAATCGATGCGCGGATCGACCCAGGTGTAGGTCAGGTCGGAGATCAGATTGATGACGAGCCCGAGCAGCGAAAAAATAAAGAGTGTGGCGAAGACCACCGGGTAGTCGCGGTTGACGATCGACTCGAAGGAGAGCAGTCCCAGCCCGTCCAGCGAGAAGATTGTTTCAATCAGCAGCGAGCCGGCGAAGAAGGCAGAGATGAAGGCGCCCGGAAAGCCCGCGATGATGATCAGCATCGCGTTGCGGAACACGTGGCTATAAAGCGTTTGGCGCTCAGTCAGGCCCTTGGCTCGGGCGGTCATGACGTATTGTTTTTTGATCTCGTCCAGGAATGAATTCTTGGTGAGGAACGTGGTCGTGGCGAAGGCCGAGAGCGCCATGGCGATGATCGGCAATGTCAGGTGCCAGAAATAGTCGGTGATCTTATGATACCAGGGCAACGTGTCCCAATTCTCAGAGGTCAGACCGCGCAGCGGAAACCAATCGAGAAAAGTGCCGCCGGCGAATAGGACGATCAGCAAAACGGCAAACAAGAAGCCCGGTATGGCGTAGCCCACCACGATCACGCCGCTCGTCCAGACGTCGAAGCGGCTGCCGTCCGACATCGCCTTGCGAATGCCGAGTGGAATCGAAATTCCATAGGAAATCAGCGTCATCCAGAGACCGAGCGAGATCGAAACGGGCATTTTCTCTTTGATCAGTTGGATCACCGAGACGTCGCGGAAATAGCTGTCGCCGAATTCGAAGCGGATATAATTGGAGAGCATCAGCAAGAAGCGCTCATGGGCCGGCTTGTCGAAGCCAAATTGCTTTTCGAGCTTCTTGATGAATTCGGGATCGAGCCCCTGGGCGCCGCGGTATTTCGATGTCGCGGCATCGGCCCCGCCGCCCGTCTGGGACTGGCTTTGCCCGGCATTACCGAAGTCGCCGCCTTGGGTGCCGCCGATGCGCGCGGTCGCCGCCACGTCGCTGCCGGTCAACTGCGCGATGACCCGTTCGACCGGCCCACCCGGTGCAAACTGCACAACGGTGAAGCTGACCAGCATGATGCCGAGCAGGGTGGGAATGAACAGCAGCAAGCGGCGCAGGATATATGCGGTCATGGGTGCCTTGTTGCGGCCTAACGACTCTCTGCCAGTTTGGCAGCTTTCGCGTTGTCATACCACCAAGTGTCTATGACGCCGCGGCTGTAGCGCGGTTTGGTGGCAGGCCTCGAATACTTGTCCCAATAGGCGATGTTGTGGCTGCCTTTGTACCAATGGGGAACCCAATAGTGGCCCGACCGCAAGACCCGGTCGAGGGCGCGGGCCGCCGTCACCAACTCACTCCGGTTTTGCGCCCCAATCACCTTCTCGATCAACGCGTCGACGACCGGATCGCTGATGCCCGACAGGTTGAAACTTCCGCTGGCCTTGGCCGCGTCCGAGCCCCAGAAATTGCGCAATTCGACGCCGGGCGTCAGTTTGAGCGCGTAGCGTTGAACGATGATGTCGAAGTCGAAGCTCTTCATGCGCGCTTCGTATTGGGAGGGATCGACCCGCCGGATCGAGGCGTTGATGCCAAGCTGTTTCAGGTTTTTCACATAGGGCGCGATGACGCGCTCAAAGCCCGGCGAAAATATCAAAAACTGGATGTCGAGCGGTTCGCCCTTGGCGTCGACGCGCATGCCGTCCCTGATCTGCCAGCCGGCCGCGGTCAGTAGGTCTGATGCGGCCCGCAGATTGGATCGATTGCGGCCCGATCCATCGGTCTTGGGCGCGCTGTAGGCCGGCCCGAAGACGGACGCCGGCAATTTGTCGCGATGGGGCTCGAGCAGTTCGAGTTCGGCGGCGTCGGGCTTGCCGCTGGCCTTCATGTCCGAATTCTCAAAGAAGCTCTCGGTGCGGGTGTATTGTTCGTAGAACAGGTTCTTGTTGGTCCACTGAAAATCGAACGCCAAATCGAGGGCTTCGCGCACGCGGACGTCTTGAAATTTCTTGCGCCGCAGATTTATGAAAAAGCCTTGCGCGCCGGACGGCCGGTCGTCGGCCAGCGTGAGCAATTGTAAATTGCCGGAGCGGACTTGCGGAATGTCGTAGGCCGTCGCCCAGTCGCGCGAAGTGAACTCCTCGCGCAGATCATAAGCGCCCGCCTTCAGCGCCTCGAGTTCGGCCGTTCGGTCGCGGAAATACTCATAGCGCAGCTCGTCGAGATTGAAGCGGCCGGCGTTGACCGGCAGGTTCTTGGCCCAATAATCGTCGCGCCGTTTGTAGCGCACATAGGTGCCTTGTTTGAAATCGGCAATTTCGTAAGGTCCCGAACCCAGCGGCGGCTCCAGCGTGGTGGCGTCGAAGGGGCGGTTGGCATAAAAGGCTTTCGAAAAAATTGGCAATGTCGCCACGAAAAGCGGCAGGTCGCGCGTGCGCTCGCCGGTGAAGGAGTAGCGCACGGTAGCCGGGTCGAGCGCCTCGGCCTTGGTGACGTCGCGCAGGGCCATGGCGATGTTGGGATGGCCCTTCTCTTTTAGGATGTTGAGCGAAAAGACCACGTCGTCGGCGGTCAATTGGGTGCCGTCGGAGAACTTGGCCTCCGGGCGCAAACGAAACGTCACGCTTGAGCGGTCATCGGAGAGCTCGGCGCTTTGTGCCGCCAGGCCATAGACCGCATCCGCCTCATCCCAGGCGCGCGTCATCAGCGTGTCGAACAGCAGCTCAAGACCTTGGGCGGCGTCGCCCTTTAGAATGTAGTTGTTGAAATTGTTGAAGGTGATGCGCCCGGCCGTGCCGATCATCGACATGCGCCCGCCTTGCGGGGCTTGCGGATTGACGTATTCGAAATGGCTGAAGTCGCTCGGATAGTTGAGTTCGCCGAAGGCGGAAATGCCGTGCTTTTGCTCGTCTGAATGAGCCGGCTGGGCGGCCAGCATCACAAGGCTGGCGAGCGCGGCAAGAGCCCATAGACGGCGGCGTGGGGTCATGGGAGTGCAGCTCCGCTCAGCGCTTGTCGGCCAATTTGTCGGCCCGGGCTTTGTCGTACCACCAGAGCGTCAGCACGCCTGGCGTTACCATTGGCGTTGTCTTGGGGTCGTTCAGTTTTGCCGTGACGCAGGCCTGATTGCAATCGAGTCCAACCATTGGCGCCGACGCCGGTTGGGCGAAGCGGTCCCAATAGGCAATCCTTGTGTAGGGCGCGAACCATTGCGGCACGACGAAATGGTTCCACAGCAGCACTCGGTCAAGCGCGCGCGATGCGGCAACCAACTCGGGGCGGTCCTTGGCGAAAATGATCTTATCAATCAGCTTGTCGATCGCGGGGCTCTTGATGCCGGCATAATTCATGCTGCCCGGCTCGTCCGCCGACGCCGATCCCCAATAGCTGCGTTGTTCGTTGCCGGGCGAGTGGGATTGCTGCCAGCCGGCGATGATCACGTCGTAGTCGAAGTCTTGGGTGCGGCGCTCGTACTGGGCTGAGTCGATGATGCGGATTGTCGAGGCGATGCCGAGACGCTCCAAGTTGCGCGCGAAGGGTTGCACGACGCGCTCAAACAGGGGCGAAACGAGCAGAAACTCGACCTTCATCGGCGCCTTGGTCTTGACGTTGATGAGCTTGCCCTTCTGGATCTCCCAGCCTGCCTCCTTTAGCAAGCCTGTTGCCGTCCGCAATTTGCCGCGAAACTCGCGCGGCTCGGCATTTGTCGGGTTCTCGTAGACGGTCGTGAAAACCTCCGCCGGCACTTGGTCCTTCACCTCGTTCAGGATTTCGAGCTCCTGACCCTCCGGCAAGCCGCTCGCCGCCAATTCGGTGTTGGCGAAATAGCTCGAGACCCGCTGATATTGGCCATAGAACAGGTTCTTGTTGGCCCACTCGAAATCGAAAGCGAGATTGAAGGCGCGGCGCACCCGGGGATCGGCGAACTTGTTGCGTCGGATGTTGAAGACGAATGCCTGCATGGCTTGGGCGCGGTTGAGATAATACTTGCGGCGCTGCACCCAGCCCTGCTCGACGGCCTTGAAGTCGTAGGCCGTGGCCCAGTCCTTCGAGCTGTTTTCGGTGCGGTAATCGAGACGTTCGGATTTGAAGGCCTCAAGCGCGACCGTCGAGTCGCGGTAATACTCGAAATTGATCGAGCCGAAATTGTGTTGCCCCTTATTGGCGGCCAGATCCTTGCCCCAATAATCGGCCACGCGCTCAAAGGCGATGGAGCGGCCGGGCTTGGCCTCCTTGATGCGGTACGGACCCGAGCCCAAGGGTGGTTCGAGCGTCGTCTTCAGCAGGTCGCGCGTTCGGCCTTCGCCGTCCTTACCGGTCCAATGATGCTTGGGCAGCACCATCAGCTGGCCGACGATCATTGGCAGCTCGCGGTTGTTTTTGCTGTCGAAGCTGAATGTCACCTGGTCTGGGGCGGTGCGCTCGGCGCGCGTGACGTTCTTGTAGTAGAAGGCCATGCGCGGATTGGCCTTCTTGACCATCTCAAACGAAAAAATGACGTCGTCGACGGTGATCGGCTTGCCATCGTGCCAGCGGGCGCTGTCGCGCAGTTTGAACGTGACGGAGGAGTAGTCGTCTGGGTGGCTGACCCACTCGGCGATCAAGCCATAGGAGGTCGAAGGTTCCTCCAAACTGTCATACATCAGCGTCTCATAGATCAGCCCCAGGCCGACTGCCTGCTCGCCCTTGAAGAACACCGGATTGAGGCTGTCGAAACTTCCCACAGCGCTCAAGCGAACGCTGCCGCCCTTGGGCGCGTCCGGGTTGACGTAGTCGAAGTGGCTGAAGTCGGCGGGATATTTTGGCGTACCGATCAATGACAGCGCGTGATGCTTGACCTCCTGCGACGTGGCGGCAGGAGCGATGGCGAATTGAAGCGTCAAGACTGCTAGGACGGCTGCGAGGTAAGAACCCAGAAACATTGAATTACCTTGGAACTGCAGTGGGGTGGTAATGATGGGCAGTTGGTGGCCCGCTGCCAAGTTACAATATGAACATGTCGCCTTTCGGCCCGGCGGGACGCGCGTGTTTTGGCGCTAACGCGTCTGGGCTTCGGCGCTTTCCTGCGGCCGCTCGCGTTTGGTGTTGCGCTCGGGCAAGGGCAGCATCGCCGGCTGCGACGGCTCGGCGGGCTCGATGCTGCCGGTGGTGTCGGGATCGCTCGGCGCAGGCTGGTCTTGGCCACCGGCATCGGGGGTGGCGGCATCAGGGGCGGCGGCGCCAGGCGCAGGTTCTGGCGCGGCCTCGGGCTTGGCGGCTGCCTCAGGCTCGGCCGCGGCCTCGGGCTTGGCGTCAGAATCCCCGGCGGCCGCTTTTTCCGGAGCGGCCTCGACCGGTTCGGGCGTGGGCAACGGCAGAGGCGACGAGCTCAAGTTTCGCAGATAGAGGATCAAGTCGGCGCGCTGCGTCGGGCTCTTGATGCCGGCAAATGCCATTTTTGTGCCGGGCACATAGGCCTTGG
Source organism: Hyphomicrobiales bacterium (assembly GCA_021775595.1). Taxonomy (GTDB): domain Bacteria; phylum Pseudomonadota; class Alphaproteobacteria; order Rhizobiales; family Methyloligellaceae; genus JAJFHN01. The sequence continues at coordinate 12,378 of JAJFHN010000053.1, read as the reverse complement.
GGTTGGCGATAAAGGCGTCGAGTTCGGCAAAGCCCCATTGGCCCTTCTCCGCCAGAGCGCTCGAATAGGCATAGCCAGAAACCGCGCCCGCCTTGCGCCCGACGATGCCGTAAAGATTTGGTCCGGCCCTGCTTGGTCCGCCGGAATCGAACGTGTGGCAGCTGGCACACTTTTTGGCGGCTCTTTGACCTTTGTCGGCATCGGCGCTGCTCAGGTTCTGCGCCAGCGAGGGTTGGGGCGTGCCGTCGTTGACCGCCACGCCACCCGCGCCGTCACCTTCGTTCACCGCGATGACGTAGCCAGGCTTTTCCGGAGCGGCCGGGTTAAAGATGATGTTGGAAACGGTACGCGCGCCGAACATCGCCAGCAGCGCGAACAGCACCGCGCCCGCAATCTTATTGAATTCAATGGCATTCATGGCAGTTGGTCTTTCAAATCGCCTTCATGTGCGGCGGGGTGGCCAGCCTCCTGATTTTCGGTTGCAGACTATAGAGCGTGACGGTCGCGTTTCAACTCGCCAATCGCAGCATTGCCATGATACCGATTGTCGCGCCGCGGAAGAAATGCGATTGGGTTATCGATGAGTGAGATTTTCGTTGTGATTCCAGCACGTTTGGGGGCGACGCGCCTGCCGCGCAAGCCCCTAGAGGTGATCGCTGGCGAGCCGATGATCGTGCATGTCTGGCGGCGTGCCTGCGAGGCTGATGCGGGGCCTGTGCTGGTCGCAACTGATTCGCTTGATATCGCAGACGCCATCGAGGCGGCGGGCGGACGGGCCCTGTTGACATCGGAAGACCACACGAGTGGCAGCGACCGGGTGCACGAAGCCATTTGCAAGGTCGATCCGGACCGGCGCTATGATGTGGTGGTGAACCTGCAAGGGGACCTGCCGACGCTCGAGCCTGAACTGCTTGTGGCCTGCGCCGCGCCGCTGACCCAAGGCGATGCCGACATCGCGACGCTTGCATCGGAGATCACCGATGCGGCCGAGCGCGACGACCCGCACGTCGTCAAAGTTGTCGGAACGCCAGGCTCCTCGCCGGACCTCTTGCGCGCGCTCTATTTCACGCGCGCAACCGCCCCCCATGGCGAGGGACCGCTTTATCATCATATCGGTCTCTACGCCTTTCGCCGGCACGCGCTCGAGCGTTTCGTCGCCTTGCCGCCATCGGTACTCGAGACGCGCGAACGGCTCGAACAATTGCGGGCGCTTGAAGCCGGTATGACCATCGATGTGACGCTCGTTGACACGGTGCCGCTCGGTGTCGATACTCCCGCCGATCTTGAGCGGGCCCGCGCCATGCTCGAACAGCAGGGCTGATCGGGTCACCGCCAACATTCCCGCGACACCGCTCATGACACAATCCAAAGACACGGCAATCGTTTATCAGGGCGAACCTGGCGCCAATTCACATTTGGCCTGCCTGCACGCCTTTCCCGACATGACGCCCGTGGCTTGCCACACATTCGAAGACGCCATCGCCGCCGTTCAGTCGGGCACAGCGCGCCTTGCAATGATCCCAATCGAAAACTCGGTGTCTGGGCGGGTTGCCGACATCCATCACCTGTTGCCCGAGTCGAGCCTCTACATCGTGGGCGAGCATTTCGAGCGCATTCGCCATCAATTGCTGGCGCTGCCAAAGGCCAAGCTCGAAGATCTCAAGACGGTGCACAGCCACACCATGGCGCTGGGCCAGTGCCGGGTGACCATGCGCGATATGGGCCTGCAAGCCGTGCCCGAGGCCGACACGGCCATGTCGGCTCGAATGGTCAAGGAATCGGGTGATCTCACCATGTCGGCGCTCTCTACCGCGCTATCGGCGGAGATCTACGGTCTTCAGATCATCCGCCGCGACGTCGAGGATGCCGAACACAACACCACGCGTTTCGTGATTCTCGCCGACGAACCACAGAAAGTGGAGCACGGAAAAAGTCTGGTGCTGACGACTTTCATCTTCAATGTTCGCAACGTGCCGGCTGCGCTCTACAAGGCGATGGGCGGCTTTGCCACCAACGGCATCAACATGACCAAGCTCGAGTCCTACCAGCTCGGCGGATCCTTCAACGCAACCATGTTCTACGCTGACATAGAAGGCCACCCCGATGATCGCTCGGTCCAGTTGGCTATGGAAGAACTTGAGTTCTACACCGAGGAAGTGCGTGTGCTGGGCACTTATCCAGCCAGCCCATTCCGCGAAGCGTTGAAGGTGCAGGCCGACGCGGCGCAAAACGCAACCCAGGATGCAAAGCGCACCTAGGCCGATTTATCGGCGGCGAAGTGATCGATCAGCGCGCGGGCGATAGACAGCTTGCCCGGGATGTCGATGCCCTCGCGGTGTTCGCCTGCGATCATCTGGCGCACTTCTTCGCGGCTGAACCAACGCACGTCTTCGAGTTCGGTTTCATCGCAAGTGATCGGCGAGCTGAGCGCTTCGCCCCAACAGCCGATCATCAGCGAATGGGGAAAGGGCCAAGGCTGCGATCCGAGATAGTCGACGCGGCCGACCTTGATGCCCGCTTCCTCGAACGTCTCGCGCCGCACCGCATCCTCGATATCTTCGCCAGGCTCGACGAAACCGGCCAGCACCGAATAGAAACCCTCGCGAAAACCGCTGTGGCGGCCGAGCAGGCAGCGCTCGCGGTCTGAGATCAGCATGATGACGGCCGGGTCGGAGCGGGGGAAATAATTCTGACCGCAGGCCCAACAGGTGCGCCGCCAGCCGGCATCGCGCACCCTGGTATGGGCGCCGCAACGGCCGCAGCAGCGGTGGGAGCGGTGCCAGACGGCAAGCGACCGCGCCGCGCCGACGATCGAGAGTTCATCGGGGGCAAGCGCGGCTTCGACGGCCAGCGTGCGCAAGTCGGCAAGGGGTTCGAATTGGCTGAGTTCGGAATTGCCAGCGCCGGTGTGTGCGGGGTCGACGATTTCGACGAAGCGGGCATGGCCGGCTTCATCGAGACCCAGAAATATCGTCTCCTCGGCCTTGAAGCCCAGGCCAACCAGCTCACCACCGCCAACCCAGCGCAGGGCGGCGCTGTCGCGCGCCAGGCCCGGCATGAGCGACACCTTAAGATCGGCCATCAACAGAACGCGCGATGTCGGTGCGGCATAGTGCTGGGCGACCAAGTCCGCATCGGCGCGCGAGACCGCGACCCGATCGAGCGAGCGGATCGACGCCACGGTCGGAAATGGCAAGGTTGCGTTTCGCGCTGGTCCCTTTTGCATTTGCTTTGTCCGATCGCCTCGTTTTCGTCCGTTCGAGAGCCCCCTGTATACATATTGTGGCGAGAGACCGGGCCATGACAAGGCGGCGGACGGATACGATTTTTCGAGGCGCTTGAATCAAGCTTGTCAGCGCGCCTTATCTGACGTTTATACTCCGGCCCGGGAGGTTGGCGGCAGACGGGTCTCTCGCCAACCGGGTCAGATCCGGAAGGAAGCAGCCCTAACGAGTCAGGCACGGGTTGCATGTCCAGCCTCCCACTTCCGCGCCCGAGCAAATGCGCCGCGGCGCGACCATGTGCCCTGGCGGCTTATTTCGAATGAAAGGCGTCCGACGCAGCGCACGCGATGGCATCACGCAAAGAGTCGACATCGAAACCTAAGGTGGGCAGCCGCAAGGCGGCCGAAGCAGCGCGCGCGGCTCAAAAAGACGCGGCGAGCGGACCCGCGCAAGGCGGCGGTGCCTACACCGTTCTGGCGCGCAAATACAGACCCCAGACCTTCGAAGATCTTGTCGGCCAGGACGCCATGGTCAGAACGCTGTCGAACGCGTTTTCGAGCGGCCGTATTGCCCAGGCCTATATGCTGACCGGCGTGCGCGGTGTCGGCAAGACGACGACAGCGCGCATCCTCGCCCGGGCGCTCAATTATGAGAGCCCAAAGAGTGACGACGGACCCAGCCTCGACATGCCCGAACTCGGCGAGCACTGCGCCGAGATCATGGCCTCGCGCCACATCGATGTTTTGGAAATGGACGCAGCCTCAAACACCGGCATCGACGATGTGCGTGAAATCATCGAGAGCGCGCGCTACAAGCCGGCCCGCGCGCGCTACAAGGTCTATATTATCGATGAAGTGCACATGCTCTCGAAGGCCGCGTTCAACGGCCTGCTGAAGACCCTTGAGGAGCCGCCGGAGCACGTCAAATTCATCTTCGCCACCACGGAGGTGCGCAAGGTGCCCGTCACCGTGCTCTCCCGCTGCCAGCGCTTCGATCTGCGCCGCATCGATGTCGAGACGTTGATGAGCCAATTTAAGAACATCGCGCAGCTCGAAGGCACTGCGCTCAGCGAAGAAGCCCTCGCGCTGATCGCGCGCGCCGCCCAGGGCTCGGTGCGTGACGGCTTGTCGCTGCTCGATCAAGCGATTGCCCATGCCAGCGGGACGGTCGAGGCGGCCGACGTGCGCGCCATGCTTGGCTTGGCCGAGCGTGGTCGGGTGTTCGATCTGCTGGAGTCCGTACTCAGCGGTGATGCGGCGGGCGCCATTGCGACGCTTGATGCACTCTATGCCGATGGCGCCGAACCATCGGAGATCGTGGCCGATCTGGCGGACGCCGTTCATGTCGTCTCGCGGGTTAAGGCGGCGGGCGAGAAATTGGCCGATCCAACCTCGAGCGAGGCTGAGCGCGCCCGCGCGGCGGCACTTGCTGAGCGTCTTGGCATGGCGCAATTGGCGCGGGCCTGGCAGATGCTGCTCAAGGGATATGGCGAGGTTCAGGCCGCGCCGCGGGCGATCGCTGCGGCCGAAATGGTTTTGGTGCGGTTGGCCTATGCCGCCGACTTGCCGAGTCCGGCGGAGGCGATAGCCCAAGCGGGCGCAGAGGATAATCCGACGCGCGAGATCGCGGAGCCAGAGCCCGGAACGCAGGCCTCGCCACCGCCCATAAGAACATCGTCTGGCGCAGCGACAGCGCCCGCGGCCGCACCGGTGGTGATGGACGAGCCCGCAGACGAGCCCCACGCCTTGCATGAAAATGAGCCGGCATTGGTCCTACCGGAAAGTTTCGCCGAAGTGGCTCTGTTGGCGAAGGATAACCGCGACCTCAAACTCTGCCGTGCGCTGGAGGAGCAAGTTTCGCTCGTGCGCTTTGGCGAGGGACGGATCGAATTGCGATTGCTTGAGGGCGCGCCGCAAGGTCTCGCCAACGAACTCGGCGCCAAGCTGGAGCGTTGGACGGGCAAACGCTGGATGGTCTCGATTTCAGACGAAGCAGGCGAAGAGACCTTGGCGTCGCAGGTGCGCGCGCAAATGGCGGCCGAACGCGAAGAGATCGAACGCCATCCAGCCGTGCGCGCCGTGTTTGAACACTTTCCCGATGCCCGCATTGCCGATGTGCGACCCTCTTCGGAGGATGGCGAAAATGAAAATAATGTGGACGGCAAACAGAGCGATGACGGCTAGGCAGGAGGGACGAAATGGCAGGATTTAGCGACCTGATGCAACAGGCCCAGGAAATGCAGGGCCGCATGGCGGAATTCCAGGAACAGCTCGGCAAAATGGAGATGAAGGGCGAGGCGGGTGCCGGGCTCGTTCGCGTGACGCTCAACGGAAAGGCCGAGATGATCGGGCTCAAAATCGATGAGAGTCTTTTGAAGCCGGGTGAAGGCGAAATTCTGGAGGATCTGGTGGTCGCCGCCTTTGGCGATGCCAAAGCCAAGGTCGAGGCCGCCATGCAAGATAAAATGAAGGAACTAACTGGCGGCATGCCGCTTCCCCCGGGCTTCAAGCCGTTTTGAAGGGGCTGGGCATTCAGAGAAATTTGCAATGACGCACAAGGCCGCCGGTCCAGAAATTGAACAGGTGATCCAGCTGCTCGCGCGCTTACCGGGGCTGGGTCCCCGTTCGGCGCGCCGCGCCGCGTTGCAATTGGTCAAACGCAAGCAGGAGCTGATGAGCCCGCTCGCCGCCGCGCTGCAACAGGCGGCCGAGCGCATCGTTGTGTGCGAGGCGTGCGGCAATGTGGACACCTGCCAACCCTGCACCATCTGCCAGGACACCCGCCGCGACCCGGCGATGATATGCGTGGTCGAAGAGGTGGGTGATCTGTGGGCGCTCGAGCGCGCCAGCGTGATTTCCTGCCGCTACCACGTGCTGGGCGGCGTGCTCTCGCCGCTCGATGGCGTGCGGCCGGAGGATCTCAATATTCCGCAGTTGCTGGCCCGCGCCAACGCCTCGGAAGTCGGCGAAATTCTGCTGGCGCTCAATGCAACCGTCGAAGGGCAGTCGACGGCGCATTATTTGATGGATGAACTCGAGGGCTCGGGCGTGAGCGTGTCGCGGCTCGCCCACGGCGTGCCCGTGGGCGGCGAGCTCGATTATCTCGACGAGGGCACGTTGGCGGCCGCCGTCAAGGCGCGCAAGAAGCTTTAAAGGCTGCGCCTGAGGCGCTGGAGGCAGGGAACCGGCATCATGGCTGAGCACTCGATACTGCAACGCTGGCGATCCGAGCGCACGGCGGCGTACCTGTCGCGTGCGGTGGCCCAAGCCGAGCATGATCCAGCCAAACGCAAGCTGTTCCAATCGATGGCAAAGGCAGCAGAAGAGCAGGCGGCGATCCTGGCGCGTGATTTGTCGCACCTGCCGGACTTCGTTCCATCGCTGCGGGCCCGCCTCATCGCCCGCCTGACCCACTGGTTTGGTCCGATGGCGGCGCGTGTGGTGCTTGCGGCCTCCAAGGTGCGCGGCCTTTCGGTCTATACCGGGCGCTCGCTGGAAGCCGGTCATGTGATGCCGACCAGCGTCGAGCATGTCGGCGCCAAGCATCGCGGCGTCGGCGGCGGCGCCTTGCGGGCGGGCGTGTTCGGCGTCAATGACGGGCTCGTCTCCAACACCAGCCTGGTGATGGGCGTCGCGGGCGCGGCGGTCGAGCCATCGGTTATCGTGCTGACCGGATCGGCTGGTCTGTTGGCGGGCGCATTTTCGATGGCGGCGGGCGAATACATCTCGATGCGCTCGCAGCGCGAAATGTATGAGTTTCAAATTTCCCAAGAGCGCGACGAGCTGGAGCGCTACCCGGAAGAAGAGGCCGAGGAACTGGCGCTGATCTACAATGCGCGCGGCGTACCCTTGCGCCAGGCGCGCGCCTTGGCCAAGCGCCTGATCGCCGATACGGACATGGCGCTGGATACCCTGGCGCGCGAGGAACTGGGCCTCAATCCCGACGATTTGGGTTCGCCGCCCAAGGCCGCCATTTCATCGTTTCTGGCCTTTGCGGCCGGGGCGATTTTACCGCTTCTGCCGTTCTTGGCCGGCGCCGGACCCAACGCCGTGCCGATCGCCGCCGGGCTTTCGGGTGTGGCGCTGTTTTGCGTCGGCTCGGTTCTCAGCCTGTTTTCCGGCCGCAGCGCGCTCGTCGGCGGCGCGCGCATGGTGCTGATTGGCGCGATGGCTGCGGGCGCGACTTATGCGATCGGCACGCTGTTTGGCGTCGAAGGGGGCTGATTGGTCGGCGCGCCGGGTGCGTGCAAAGGCCGCCGCCACATTATCGGGCGGAGTTGTCGGCTATGTCATTGGTTGGGCGGCCCCAACCGATGGTGCACATGGACCGAGCTGTGAGCAGACTCTCCAAACTGACCGGCGGGCTTTTGGCTCTCTTGGCCGTGCTCCTGGCGTTTTCCGGCGCCGCTTGGGCTGAGCGCGCCAGCGCCAATGACACGGCGCGCTTCTTGGCCGGGCTGCAGCCCTCGCCGCAATCGTCCCTGGCGGCGCTCACCAGTGCCCAGGATTGGCAGTGGCATGCCCAAGCGCTGGATCAAGCCTGGGGCCGGGCCGACCAGGGCCAGCTCGCCAAGGTGCGCGCCTGGTCCAGCCGCTATCTGCCCAGCAGCAGACCACTCATGCTCTACATGTTCAGCGGACCGGATTTTCTCTATGCCAACGCCTTTTTTCCGAACGCTACGACCTATGTGCTGAGCGGGCTTGAGCCCGTCGGCGGACTGCCAGACGTGGCGCGGCTTTCACCCAGCCAGCGCGCCACCGCCCTGCAGGGCCTGCGCACGCCGCTCGAACAGATTCTGCAATTCAGCTACTTCATCACAAAGGACATGAGCAAACAGCTGCGCGCCAGCAAGCTGACCGGGACCTTGCCTCTGCTCTATGTGTTTCTTGCCCGGACCGGCAAGAGGATCGATCAGGTCAGCTTGGTGAGCTTGAAATCAAACGGCTCTGTCACCCGGCGCGCCAAGGGCGGCGCCAATGGCGTTAAAATCGTCTTTTCGGACAGCGGCGGCCAGCGCACGCTGTATTATTTCAAAACCGACCTATCAAATGGCGGCCTGAAAAAGAGCGGCTTCAGAACGTTCTGCCGCTCGCTGGGCTCCGCCGACGCGCTGTTGAAGAGCGCGTCGTATCTGCCCCATCTGGACGGCTTTTCGTTGGCCCGCGACTTCTTGCTCAAGCAAAGCGTGGCGATCGTCCAGGACGATACGGGCATCCCGTTGCGCTACTTTGCACCAAGCACCTGGTCGCTGCGGCCCTTCGGCGCCTATTACGGGCCAATCCCCATCTTTGCGGAAAAGTTCCAACCGGAGATGGAGCAATTGTTTGCCCAGGGGCGCACAACACCGGTCAATTTCGGCATCGGCTATCGCTATCCGCCCAAAGACACCAACATCCTGCTGGCGGTGAAGCATTCAGCTGTTGTGCCTGAAAGACCGCCACGGCGTGAGCGGCGGCGGTGGCGCAGGCGTTAGGCGCAAGTCGGCCTATTCGCCGGCCAGCAGCTCGCCTTGCGGGTTCTTGGGCGCGGCCTTGGCGCGCGCGGCCGTCTTGGGCTTAGCCGCTCTGGTCCGGCGCGGGGCGGGTTTGGCGCCTTCGCCTTTCTGGGCCAAGGCCTTTACCTCGCCCTCGAAGTCCAGCGTTTCGATGCGCCGGCCGCGGTTCGTGATCTTCTCCGAGGAGGTCAGAATGCGCTCGATGTCCTGGTTGGCGTGGCCGAAATGGCGCTGCAAATCATGCACGCGCTCGCGCAGCCGGCCGACATCTTCGATCAGGTGGGCGACCTCGCGCTGAATCATGCCCGCCTGCTCGCGCATCCGCACGTCCTTCAAGATCGCCTGCATTGTGTGGACGGCGAGCATCAGCATGTTGGGCGAGACGATCACAACGCGGGTGCGATGGGCTTTTTGCAGCAGATCGGCGAAGTGCTCGTGCAGGTCCGCATAAATTGACTCTGAGGGTACGAACATCAGCGCCTGGTCCTGCGTCTCGCCGGGCAGCAGATAGCGCTCGCCGATCGCATCGATGTGGCGGCTGATGTGCTGGCGAACCTGTTGGTTGGCGCTTTTCTTGGCCGCCTCGTCGCGGGCCAGCCGCAGCGCTTCGAAGCCCTCGAGCGGAAATTTCGCGTCGACCACCAGCGGCGGCGCGCCCGGGATCTTGATCAAGCAATCGGGCCGCTTGGCGTTGGAGAGCGTCGCCTGAAAGCTGTAGGCGTCCTTGGGCAGGCCGTCCTCAATGATCGCTTCCATGCGGCCTTGTCCGAAGGCGCCGCGGGCTTGCTTGTTGGCGAGAATTTCCTGCAGGCCGACCACATTTGATGAAAGCTCGGTGATGTTCTTCTGGGCGCTGTCGATAACCGCCAGCCGTTCGGCCAATTTGGAGAGCGAGTCATTGGTTTTGCGCGAGGTCTCGGTGAGGCCTTGGCCCAAACGGTGGCTCACCTTGTCGAGCCGGTCATTGACCGCGCGGCCCAACTCCGACTGGCGTGTTACGGTGATTTCGGCCACCGTCTGAAGCCGGCCCTCGAGCTTGGCCAATTCGGCTTGGAGGTGACTGGCGTCAGCGGTGCGGTTCTCGGTTTCCCGCGATCGCGAGGCGAGATTCGCAATGGCGATGATCAGCATCACCGCGAGAATCAGAACGCCAAGCGCCGCAAGCACGAGCATGGCGGCCGCGGGATCGATGACCGCGCCACCGATTTGGATCGGCTCCTGGAACATGACTGGAACATATAACTGATTCGCCGCGCCAAGAGAGCCGGAGTGGCCAAGCCGCGTGCGCGAGCCCGTAAGCTACGGGGTTTCCTGGCTGTTGACCGGTCCGGCGCTTCTTCCCAAGAGGCGTCGAGTGGCGAAGCCACGAGGGGGATGCTGGAAACTACGCGATTTCCCGGCTGTTGACCGGTTCGGCGCTTCTTCCTATGTGAGGGGGGCAAATTGGCGAACACCCTCATGAGCAAACTCGAAATCATAACCCTGCCTGATCCGCTGTTGCGCAAGCAGAGCGCCAAGGTCGAGCGCGTCGACGACGACCTGCGCCGTCTGATGGACGACATGCTGGAGACTATGTACGAAGCGCCGGGCATAGGCCTTGCCGGAATTCAGGTCGCGGTGCCGCGCAGGGTGCTGGTGATGGACGTGGGATTTGGCGATCAGGACGATGAAGACGAGGACGTGGAGCCCGAGAAGGATCCCATTTACATGGTCAATCCAGAGATCTTGTCGCGGGGCACGGAGATGCGGCTGCACGAGGAGGGATGTCTTTCGATCCCCGAGGTGTTCGCCGAAATAGAGCGGCCCAACGTCTGCCAGGTGCGCTATATCGACCGGGACGGCGAAATGCGCGAGATGGCCTGCGAGGGGCTGCTCTCGACCGTGGTGCAGCACGAGATCGATCATCTGAACGGCAAGCTCTTTATCGACTATCTCTCGCGGCTGAAGCGCGACATGGTCATCAAGAAATTTGTTAAATCGAAGAAATCGGACGCGGTGGTGGCCTGAGGCCAAGCCTTGGCCCAGACTGTCGAGAAGGGAGAGGCGGCCATGCTCCGCATCGTCTTCATGGGCACGCCGCAATTCGCCGTGCCGACGCTATCGGAACTGCTCTATGCAGGTCACGATGTGGCGGCCGTCTATTCGCAGCCGCCGCGCGCGGCCGGCCGGGGTTTGTCTGAGAAAAAATCGCCAATCCAAGTTTTTGCCGAACAGGCCGGGCTGACGGTCAAGACTCCCAAAGCGCTCAAATCAGCCGAAGCCCAGGCCGAATTTGCCGCGCTCGCGCCCGACCTGGCGGTGGTCGTGGCCTATGGCCTCATTCTGCCCAACGCAATCCTTCAAGCACCGAGACTCGGCTGCTTCAATCTACACGCCTCGCTGCTGCCGCGCTGGCGCGGTGCGGCCCCAATCCAACGCGCCATCATGGCGGGCGACGAAGAGACGGGCGTGATGGTGATGCGCATCGCCGAGGGCCTCGATGAAGGACCCATTTGCCTCGCCGAACGGGTCCCGATCGGACCCAATCAGACAGCCGGCAATTTGCATAACGAGCTCTCCGTCATTGGCGCGGGCCTGATGTCCCGCGCTTTGGCCGCGTTGGAGCGCGACAGTCTGGATTGCGCGGATCAAGCAGAGACAGACGTCACCTACGCCCGAAAAATCGAAAAGGCCGAGGCGCGCATCGATTGGTCGCGGGACGCGGGCGAGGTGCACAATCTGGTTCGCGGACTTTCACCTTTTCCAGGCGCCTGGTTCGAGATCGAGACGGGCGGCAAGCGCCAGCGCGTGAAGGTGCTCTCAACGGCGCGCGAAGACGGCTCAGGCGAGCCCGGCGAGATTTTGGACGGGGACTTGCTCGTTGCCTGCGGGGAGGGCGCGGTGCGGCTCATCGAGCTCCAGCGAGCGGGCAAGCGCCCCATGGCGGCGCGGGATTTCTTGCGCGGGCTGGCGCTTGGCGTTGGTACGCATTTGGGCGGTTAACAAAGTCCGCCGATAGCAGCGACAGAGCGCGATCAATGGGTTAGGGTCGGGCCACGAGGAGGCGCACATGTGGCTGGAGTGCGTCCGTTGCGAGTATTGCGTATCCTACTACCCGTGGCCCTGTTGGGCCTCGTCACCACCATTCTGTTTGCCAAGCCCGGGGCGCTCCAGTCTCTGGTGGACAAGAAATATTGGGTGAGTGCGAACCGGGGAGACAATCGCGTTCGCCCCGAAAAATCGGCGTTTGGCGTGTTGCCGTCCAAGCGCATGCGAAAATTGGCGGCCAAACATCCTGTGCCCGCCAAAAATGCCGGAAAGCACCTCCGCGCTGGCGAGAATCGCAGGATTTTCGATCCTAGAGCGCGCGCGCTGCGACATTCTCCATTTGACCAAGACACCAAGCCCGTCGACGTGCTGCGTTCGCCGTTCGCCACGCCCGAAGAGCGCCAGGCTGCCAAGGATGAGCTTCGCGGCAAAAAGCGCGCAAGTTTCGGGCGCAAAATAGAAGGGCGGCATCACTCGCCGTTCGACCAGGACGCCACGCCCATCGAGGTGCTGCGCTCGCCGTTCGCCGCGCCCGAGGAGCGTCAGGCGGCCAAGGATGAGCTTCGCGGTAAAAAGCGCGCAAGTTTCGGGCGCAAAATCGAGGGGCGGCGTCATTCGCCGTTCGACCAAGAC
>JAJFHN010000052.1 GCA_021775595.1 Hyphomicrobiales bacterium | reverse complement strand
GCTCGCCGAGCAATTAGAGCAATCGGGGCACGATGTTCTGGTGACTAGGGAGCCTGGCGGCTCTGAGAGAGCCGAGAACATCCGCACGTTTCTGCTCTCCGAGCGTGGCAAAGATATCGGCGCGTTTGCCGAAGCGATTCTTTTCTCAAGCGCCCGCGACAATCATCTCGACGAGACCATCCGCCCAGCCCTAACGGCCGGAAAATGGGTGGTTTGCGATCGTTTTGCCGATTCGACGCGCGCCTATCAAGGCGCCGGAAACCTCGAGCCCCAATTGATCGAGACGCTGGAAAAAATCATCGTTGGAGAAACAGCGCCCGATCTGACGGTCATCATCGATCTGGCGGCAGACGAAGGCTTGAAGCGCGCCCGCGAGCGGCAAAAGGCTTCCGGCGGGGAGATCGACGGATTCGAATCCCGGCCAATCACCTTTCACGACCGGTTGCGCCAGGCTTTCTTGCAGATCGCCAAGGACAATCCGGAACGATGCATCGTGATTGACGGAGCGGCCGACGAGAACGCGGTGGCGGCCGCAATTTGGGCCGGCGTCGAGGAGCGTCTTCAAATATGAGCAAAGCTCGTAGCGGATCAAGCAACGATGCCGAGACGGTTTTAGAAGCGGACCGCCTCGAAGGCTTTTGCCATCCACGCGAAACGTTGGACCTTGTCGGGCACGAAGCGGCAGAACGGGTATTGCTGGAGGCCTTCGGCAACAACCGGTTGCATCATGCCTGGCTTCTGACGGGACCGGAGGGGATTGGCAAGGCAACGCTGGCATATCGATTCGCGCGCTTTGTTCTCTCCGCGCAGGCCGGGGAGGGCGTTTCCGCCGCTGGATTGACGATATCTGATCAATCACCCGTTTTTCGCCAAATTGCCGCTCTGTCACACCCCAATCTGCTGGTTTTACGCCGCCGCTGGCAGCCCAAGCGCGACCGGTTGGCCCAGGACATCACGGTGGGCGATGTGCGGTCTCTGCGATCATTTCTCGGCAATACGGCAGGCAATGAGGGCTGGCGCGTCATTATTGTCGACCGGGCGGACGATCTCAATGCGAACGCGGCCAACGCGCTTCTGAAGGCGTTGGAAGAGCCGCCGCCACGCTGCGTCTTTCTTTTGATTTCGCAAGCGCCGGGCAGGCTACCTATCACCATACGCTCGCGCTGCCGGTCGCTTGCGCTGGCGCCATTGGAAGATAGGGAATTGCTGCAAGCCGTGACCAGCGCGCTCAAAGCAGCGGGAGAACGCGCCCCCGATGCGGAAGCGTTGAAAATCTGCGCCGGACTTGCCCAAGGCAGCGTCGGCGACGCGCTGGCGCTTATAAGCAGAGACGGTCTTGCGCTCTATGGCGAACTCTGCGCGATACTGGCTCAATTGCCCGAGCTCGATTACCGCGCCGTACACGCATTTGCTGACAAAATATCAGCCCGCGGCGCCGAGGCCCGTTTTGAGCTCGCAATGGGCTTGTTGGGCGGCATATTTACGCGCTTGATCCGCCATGCCGCCACTGGCTCGGGTGCGCTGGGCGCCGAAGCGGAGCTTTGTCAAACGTTGATACGCGCGCCCTCACTTGCACGATGGGCAGGCTTGTGGGAAACAATTCAGCGCGTCAAATTGGAGACGGCTGCGCTCAATCTCGATCGAAAGAACTTTGTTCTAACGACCTTTTTCCGCATCGAAGAGGCCGCGCGACTCGAAGAGGCGCGTGCGGCTTAGAGCTCCTGGCGGCGCAAAAGGTCAGAGCAATCGGAAAGTGCCATGGCGGGAAAGCCGACATTCTATATCACCACGGCGATTTCCTATCCCAATGGCGCTCCCCATATCGGACACGCTTATGAAGCCATCGCCACCGACGCGCTTGCTCGCTTCAAACGGCTTGACGGCTTCGACGTGTTTTTTCTGACCGGAACGGACGAGCACGGCATCAAGATGATGCAAACGGCGCGAGAAGAGGGCCTGACGCCAGCCGAACTGGCCGACCGCAACACGCCGCGCTTTCAGGACATGGTGCGCGTGCTCGACTGTTCAAACGACGACTTCATCCGCACGCGCGAAGAGCGGCACATACAGTCAAGCCAGGAAATTTGGCGGCGTATGGAAGCCAAAGGCGATATCTATCTCTCAACCTATTCCGGCTGGTATTCGGTGCGTGACGAGGCCTATTACGACGAAGGCGAATTGGTCGCGAGCGAGGAGGGCGCAAAGCTCTCGCCCCATGGCAGTCCCGTGGAATGGGTCGAAGAGGAGACATATTTTTTCAAGCTCTCGGCCTATCAGGACAGGCTGCTTACCCATTACGAAGCCAATCCCGATTTTATTGGGCCCGAGACCCGCCGCAACGAGGTGGCGAGCTTCGTCAAAGGCGGGCTGAAGGATCTCTCCATATCGCGCACCACATTCGATTGGGGCATCAAGGTGCCAGGCGCCGACGATCACATCATGTATGTCTGGATCGATGCGCTGACCAACTACATCACCGGCGTCGGGTTTCCAGACGAAGAGAGCGCCCAATTCAAGGCTTATTGGCCAGCCGATGTGCACGTCATCGGAAAGGACATCCTCCGATTTCATTCGGTCTATTGGCCGGCGTTTCTGATGTCGGCGGACATCGCTCTGCCCAAGCGCGTGTTTGCGCACGGGTTCCTGTTCAACCGGGGCGAGAAGATGTCGAAGTCGGTCGGCAATGTGATCGACCCCTTCACCATGGCAGAGCATTACGGTGTCGATCAGATGCGCTATTTCTTCATGCGTGAAGTGCCCTTCGGGCAAGACGGCAATTACAGCCACGAAGCCATTGTGGCGCGCATAAATGCTGATTTAGCCAATGATTTCGGTAATTTGGCGCAAAGGTCATTGTCGATGATCGCTAAGAATTGCGACAATCAGGTGCCCGTATGCGGCCCGTTGAGCGAGGCGGATAAGGCTATTCTCAACCTCGCTGACAATGTCGTGGGTGACGTGCGCGCGATGATGGACAGTCAAACCATCCACCGGGCGCTTGAGTCGATATGGTCCGTGGTGGCGGAGGCCAATCGCTATTTCGCCGGCGAAGAGCCATGGGCGCTGAAAAAGAGCGATCCCGTCCGCATGGCGACGGTGCTCTATGTCACGGCTGAGGTGGTCCGGCAGGTCGCCATTCTGACGCAGCCCTTCATGCCGCAATCTTCGGGCCGGATGCTCGATTCTATGGCCGTGGCGCAAGACAAGCGCGCCGTCGCCAATCTGGGCGAGGCGGGACGGCTTACAAGCGGCGCAACATTGCCACCGCCAAGTCCGATTTTCCCCCGCTATGTCGAGGCCGAGGAGCAGGCCTCGTGATGCTGGTCGACAGCCATTGCCATTTGGATTTTCCGTATTTGAGCGATCAGATGGATGACGTTCTGGCGCGCGCGAATGAGGCGGGCATCGGTACGCTTGTCACCATTTCGACACGGGTTCGGGACTTTCCAACCGTTCGCGCCATCGCCGAAGCGCATGAGAATGTCTTTTGCTCGGTCGGAACCCATCCACACAACGCGGCTGAAGAGCGCGATCTCCAGCTCGATGAGCTTATTGCGCTCGCCGACCATCCCAAGGTGGTGGCCATAGGCGAAGCCGGGCTCGACTATCACTACGACAATTCACCGCGCGACGATCAGGCCGCCTCGTTCCGCATGCACATCGCAGCTGCGCGCGTAACGGGACTGCCGCTCGTCATTCACACCAGAGACGCGGATGAGGACACAGCCCTGATTTTGGAAGAAGAAACGAAAAAAGGACCATTTTCGGCAGTTTTGCACTGTTTTACGGCTGGCCGGCAACTCGCCGAGCGCGGTCTGGCACTCGGCGCATTTGTTTCATTCTCCGGCGTCATTACATTCAAGAACGCCGAAGAACTGCGGCAGATCGCGCGTGATGTGCCCGATGACCGTCTGCTGGTCGAAACGGATGCGCCGTTCTTGGCGCCAGAACCCATGCGCGGCCGAAAAAACGAGCCGGCATTTGTCGTTCATACGGCCGAGAAACTCGCAGCCGTGCGTGGCGTCAGCGCGTCTGAGATTGCGCGACAGACAACGGACAATTTTTTTACGCTCTTTAGCAAGGTGCCCAGGGCCGCGGCGTTTGATGGGGGCGGGGCAGAGCCCGCCGCGTCCGCATGACACTGAAGCTGACGATATTGGGGTGTGGATCCTCAGGCGGCGTGCCGCGGATTGGCGGCAATTGGGGCGCGTGCGACCCAAACAATCCAAAGAACAAGCGGCTCAGGTGCTCGGTCTTGGTCGAAAAATCTGCCGATGAGGGACGTACAACCGTTTTGATCGATACGTCGACCGATTGCCGTCAACAGCTCTTGGCGGCAGGCGTCGATTGGCTCGATGGCGTGTTTTACACCCACGACCATGCCGACCACACCCACGGCATAGACGAGCTGCGGATGATGAGTTTCAACCAGCAATCGATGATCGATGTCTATCACAACGACCGCACGGGCGAAGCGCTGCGCCGGCGGTTCAGCTATTGCTTCAACACCAAGCCCGACAGCAATTACAAACCAATCCTCGACGGACATGAAATCAGCGCCGGAGACCGGATCGACATCAAGGGAGCGGGTGGCGTCATCACTGCAACGCCCTACCGGCAAATTCACGGAAACATCGATACGTTTGGCTTCCGCATGGGTGGGATTGCCTATTCACCTGACGTCATGGCGCTGCCCGAGGAGTCGCTGCCGTATCTTGAGGACCTCGACGTATTGATCATCGACGCGCTGCGCTATGAGCCCCACCCCTGCCACTTCAATGTCGAACAAGCGCTGGAGATCATCGCAAAATTCAAACCCAAGCGAGCGGTGCTTACGCATATGCATGATGCCTTGGATTACGACACGTTGGCCGCCGCGCTGCCGGCAGGCGTAGAACCCGCCTTCGACGGCATGGTGCTTGAGGCGAGTGATTGAGTCTGTTCAAAGTGTTGTTCCACAACACTTAATTCGAGCAATACACAGCATTGCGGCTTACGTTCGTTGACCGTATGCGTGACAATTTCGCAACACGTCCAGCGGATCTCAGCCCCACCAGCCCGGTTGTGGATAAAAAAAACCCTCGAATCAGATTAGACAGGAATTGAAATGAGGAATCGCGGTTGAGATCAGTCGGAGTTGCAGACCACGCGTTGCGAATTCACGAATAGAGGCTCGCATGCCTGGACGAACTTGGATCATCGCAGCGCTGGTAGCGCTCAGTGCCTGCCTTGTCACCGCACCCGCTACAGCGCAAGGCCCCGAACCTTCCTGGAGCGGCTTTTATGGCGGCGGCCATCTGGGCTACGGGCGGGCCGGCCTCAACATCACCGAAAACCACTATCCCCAAGGTTCCAGCAATCTAGAAGATTTGACTTACGGTCTCCTGGGCGGCCTCAACTTGCCGCTTGGCGAGCGTGGTGTGATTGGTTTTGAAGGCGATTACGCCTGGACGAATATGGATGGTCCCATCGCCGGCAACACCTATGGCGTGGATGCCACGGCCTCGCTTCGGGCGCGGATCGGCTATTTGCTGCTGCCTCAGACGCTGGTCTATCTGACCGGCGGCGGCGTTTACACCCAATTCGAATATGTCGGCTTGCCTATCCAACCGCCAGCGCCCGCACCAGCTTTGCCCCAGGTATTTATCGAAGATTGGGTCTGGGGTTACATTCTTGGCCTTGGGCTCGAACAGCAGGTGCTCGACTTCCTACGGGTGCGCTTCGAATACAGATATTCCGATTATCCCAATTGGGAATTTATCGGCGGCAGCGACGCCTATGACGTCGAGAGTGATCTGCACGAAATCCGCTTCGGTTTTGTGATTCCGATCGGCACACCCTAAAGCGCCGAAATTCGAAATCTATTTTGCAGCTTTTTCGCGGGCATGAACGACTGTGCCGTGAGCGTCGCAGGCGGGCGCTGCCAGATCGACAAAGATCCCGGCGACGTCGTCGGGGTTCGGCAAAGCGGTTTGATCTTCACCCGGCATAGCCTGGGCCCGCATGGCGGTCGCCGTGGCGCCAGGATTGACCAAATTGACGCGCATCGCAGTGTCGGCGGTCTCCGCCGCATAAGTTTTGGCCATCGCCTCCAAAGCCGCCTTGGAAACCGCGTAGGGGCCCCAGTAGGCGCGTACATTTTGAGCAGCGCCCGAGGTCAGAAATATCGCTCTACCGGCGTCAGATTGACGCAAAAGGGGGTCAAGAGTGCGAATTAAGCGCCAATTGGCCGTCAAATTGATGGAAAGTACTTCGTCCCAGTCATCGCTTGAGATGTGTCCCAACGGGGACAAGGGCCCCAAAATGCCAGCATTGGCGACAAAGACGTCGAGACGGCCCCAACGTTCATAAATCGTGGGTCCCAGATTATCGATCTTTTCGCTATCGGCGAGGTCGAGCGGCGCGAGGGATGCGGTGCCGCCCAGTTCGCGTATTTCATCATCCACGTCTTCGAGCGCTTTGACACCGCGGGCAAGCAAAATGACGTGGGCGCCAGCGCGCGCATAGGCCAGGGCAACGGCGCGGCCAATTCCGCGGCTGGCACCGGTGATCAATGCGATGCGGTTCGCCAAAACAGCTTCTGGCATTAGGCGGCCTCAGCGTGGCTCTGCTGAGCTATCAGCAATGTGAAATGGAAATTCAACCGGCTTCGGCGAGGAAAGAGAGCTGCTTTTGCGGAGGCGGGCCTTCGCGGTCGAGCAATCTGGTTGGATAGTCACCGGTAAAGCAATGATCGGTGAACTGTGGACTCGAGGGATCGCGCGCTTCAATGCCCATGGATTTGTATATGCCGTCAATGGAGAGGAACGCCAACGAATCGGCACCGATATAGGCACGCATACCTTCCAAATCGTGCGTCGCGGCCAGGAGCTTCGACTGGTCGGGTGTGTCAATGCCGTAGAAGTCCGGGTGGGTTATGGGCGGCGAGGCGATCCTCATATGGACTTCCTTGGCGCCAGCCTCATACATCATCTGGACGATTTTCACCGAGGTCGTGCCGCGCACGATGCTGTCGTCGAGCAAAACAACGCTGTTGCCGCGGACCGCCCCGCGATTGGCGCTGTGCTTGAGCTTGACGCCGAGCTTGCGGATTTGCTGCTCGGGCTCAATGAATGTGCGCCCCACATAATGATTGCGGATGATGCCAAGTTCGAAGGGAATGCCGGATTCCTGGGCATATCCAATTGCCGCGGGCACGCCCGAATCGGGCACCGGTATGATGACATCGGCATTGGCTGGCGCCTCGCGCGCCAATTGCCGCCCCATGGCTTTGCGAACGTCATAAATGCATCGGCCGTCGACGATCGAGTCGGGCCGTGAAAAATAGATATATTCGAAGATACAAGGCCGAGGCCGACTCTTTGGGAAGGGCCGGTGGCTCTCGATGCCGTCCTTTGTAATGACGACGACCTCGCCGTTCTCGACTTCACGCACGAATTCGGCGTCGATGATGTCCAGCGCGCAGGTTTCCGACGCCAGCACATAACCATCACCCAGGCGTCCCAGCACCAACGGGCGGATTCCAAGGGGATCGCGCGCGCCCACCAGTTTCTTGTTGGTCAGGCCAACCAGCGAATAACCGCCCTCGATTTGCAAAAGGGCTTCGATAAATTTCTCGGTGAACTGTTGCTTGGTGCTGCGTGCAACGAGGTGAAGGATCACCTCGGTGTCTGTGGTTGATTGGAAGATTGCGCCTTCCTTGATCAATTCTTTTCGCAGCGTCAAAGCGTTCGTGAGATTGCCGTTGTGGCAAAGCGCGAAGCCGCCAGCATCGAGGTCGGCGAACAGCGGTTGAACGTTGCGCATGATCGTTTCGCCGGTCGTCGAATAGCGCACATGACCGATCGCTACTTCACCCTTCAGGCGCTCGATAACGCTGCGCTTGGTGAAATGGTCGCCAACCAGACCCATCCGGCGCTCTGAATGATAACGGTTGCCGTCGAAAGCGACGATGCCGGCGGCCTCTTGGCCGCGATGCTGGAGGGCATGGAGTCCCAATGCCGTGAGGGCTGCCGCGTCGGTATTTTGGAATATACCAAAGACGCCGCAGGCTTCTCTCAGCCTGTCGCCATCACCTTGATCGCCGGGATCTGTCACGAAACGCGCCGGAGCATTTTCGTCAGATGGAACCATGAGTGAGCGAGTTGCCTTCTAGCTCGTTGCAGTCCTATTGACCGGTCTCTACCAGTCCTTCGAGTACACGCCTATCGGAACTTTGGTAACCGGCCGCGGCAGCGCCATCAGCCAGCTTGCCGGTTGTGTCGGATTGCGAGCGCTGTTCGGGCGGCTCGGGTTTGTTGCGCAGTTGCTCGGGTATCGCTTGGCTGGGATCTTCCGGAAGCAAAGATACGATGGCATTTCCGGTGCTCTTGAGCATGGGCAGCGAGCGAGCGTCGCGAATCCAGGTGGGTTGTGTGTCTTCGGGCACCAGCCAGCTGAAGAACAGATAGGCGATGACCACCAGAACAAGGCCGCGGGCCAATCCGAACAAAAAGCCCAGAGTCCGGTCGAGCGCGCCGACACGGCTGTCGAGCACCTTATCGGAAATGCGCATCGTGATCAGGCTGACGACGATCAAAACGATGAGGAAAACGCCGGCGGCGAGCGCCGCATCTGCCAACAATTCCGGTTCGATATAAAGGCGCGCCTCGGATTGATATTTCGGAAAAATATAAAGCGTCGCAAGCGCCGCCAAAGCCCAAGATAGAATGGACAGAACCTCTCGCGTCAGCCCCCGCAACATGGCGAGAAAGCCCGAGATCAGCATGATAAAGCCAAGAATGACGTCGAGCCACGAAATCAGCATGGAAAACGTCCTTTCAGGGGGTGCATCATCGCCCGTATTTTGCCCCAGCACTGCCTACCGGGAGCTTAACTGGCACTGCGGCAGACATAAGGCAAGACGATTGTCATCTCCCAATAAATAATCGGCTAAAGACCGACATTCAGCTGACATTTGCACCGGATTCGCCGGTTCCGGCAAGAGTTGCGGTGAAATCGGTGAGATGAGAGATGGGCTCAAGCTCGATTCCCGACTTGCGGCTTTCGCGGTCGAGCTTTTGCGGTACGACTGCCGTGCTGAAACCAAGCTTCTCAGCCTCCTTGAGGCGCAACGCCATTTGTCCCACCGGACGGATCGCGCCAGAGAGGGATACTTCACCGAAATAGAGACAACCGGACGGCAAGGCGTGGCCGACGAATGAAGACACGAGTGCCGCGGCGGCGGCCAGATCGGCGGCGGGTTCGTTTATGCGTAAGCCGCCGGCGACGTTGAGATAGACGTCATGGGCGCCCAAACGCAGATTGCATCTGGTTTCCAACACGGCGAGGATCATCGCAAGCCTGCTGGAATCCCAGCCCACCACCGCGCGCCGGGGCGTGCCGAGCGGTGAGGGGGCGACCAGCGCCTGAAATTCGACCAATACGGGCCGCGTGCCCTCTATGCCTGCAAAAACCGCGGTGCCCGGACTTGCCGCATCGCGGTCGCCCAAAAACAGTTCGGATGGATTTGGCACCTCGCGCAGACCGTCGCCGGCCATTTCGAACACGCCGATTTCATCGGTTGGACCGAAACGGTTCTTGATGGCGCGCAAAATGCGGAATTGATGGGCCGTCTCGCCTTCGAAATAAAGCACCGTATCGACCATGTGCTCGACCACCTTCGGCCCGGCAATCTGACCATCCTTGGTGATGTGGCCGACCAAAACCAGGGCGGCATTCGAGCGTTTGGCAAATTGGATCAGGATCTGGGAACACATGCGCACTTGGCTGACGGTGCCGGGCGCAGATTCCAACAAATCCGACCAAAGCGTCTGGATGGAGTCGACTACGATCAACTGGGGCGGTTTGCCGTTTTCAAGCGTTCTCAGGATGCTTGCCAGGCCGGTTTCGGCGGCAAAACCGACAGGGGCATCGCCCAAGCCCAAGCGCTCGGCACGCAAGCGCACTTGGGACAATGCCTCTTCGCCCGAAAGATAGAGAACGGTCCCATCAGCTTGGGCCAAGCGGGCTGCGACCTGCAGCAACAGCGTCGATTTGCCGATGCCGGGTTCGCCGCCGATCAACAGCGCCGAGCCAGGTACGAGGCCACCGCCTATCACCCGGTCGAATTCGTTCAAACCCGTAATGATACGTTCCGTATTGGCCGAACCGCTGGCCAGCGATTGAATATCGATGACCTTGCCAGAGCGTTTGCCGCCGGTCGCGCCCGAAGCACCGAGGCCGGCTTCCTCGACCATAGTGTTCCACGCCTCACACGCCGGGCACTTACCGGCCCATTGGGTGCTCGTTGCCCCGCATTCCTGGCAGACATAGGCGCGCGATGGTTTTGCCATGGAAGGAGACCGTCCTCTACTCGTCCACATAGATGCGGTGGTAGCGCTGACCCAAATTTGTCAAAATCTCATAACCGATTGTGCCCGCAATGGTGGCCAAGTCGTCGACGCCGACATGATGGCCCAATAGTTCGACAAAGGCGCCGCGAACCACCAGCTCCTGGGGCAAGCCCGTGACGTCGACGGCGATGAGATCCATGGAGACGCGGCCAAGGATGGGCGCTTCGTGTTCACCGATGAAGACAACGGCGCCGTCGCGCGCGTCGCTTGAACTCAGCGCGCGGATATAGCCGTCGGCATAACCGGCCGCCACGATGGCGATGCGGGTCGTACGCTTCAGCATGTGCGTTGCGCCGTAGCCAACCGTTTCGCCGGGCTCAGCCTGCTTTATCTGGAGAATTCGGCCCTCGAGATGCACGACGGGATCCATGGCCTCTCTGCCGAGTTTGGTGGCGCGGCCGCCATAAAGCGCAATGCCCGGTCGCACGACATCGTAATGAAAGGCGGGTCCCAAAAACACGCCACCGGAGTTTGCAAGGCTGGCGGGCGCGGTCTCTAACATCGCGCGCAGCGTCTCGAAAGTTTGGCGCTGAGTCTCATTGCGGGGGTTGTCGGGTTCATCCGAGCAGGCCAGGTGGCTCATCACCAGACTGACGTCAAAATCCTCCAGTGGCGAAGGCGGGTTGATGAGTTTTTCAAGATCCACCGCCCGCAATCCCAAGCGATTCATACCGGTGTCGATGTGCAGAGCCGCGGGAAAGCGCTCGCCGCGCTCGCGCGCAAAGGCCGCCCAATCCTCGATTTCTTCGAGACTTCCCAGAATTGGGCGCAGATCAATCTCCGCATAAAGCGCTTCGGTGCCCGGCAGCAGACCGCCCAGGCCATAGAGCGTCGACTGGGGCGCGACCTGGCGCACCACGCGGGCTTCATCGAGGGTGGCGATAAAGAAGGTATCGCAGCCCTCATCGGCAAGCACTTCGACCGCACGGCGCGCACCCACCCCATAGGCGTCCGCCTTGACCACCGCGGCACATACCGCGTTCTTGGTCAGCGCTTTGATTTTTCTGTAGTTTTTCCGCAGCGCGGCCAAATCTATTGTCAGCAGCGCTGGCGCCTCGGGCGGAATATCAGCGCGCGTCGAGGCCATATGCTCTTAATTCCATTACTCTGTCCGCTCGGGGAGATGATCGGTGGGCACATAATCGCTGAAGCGCGTGAATTCGGCCTTGAACTGAAGCCTCACAGTGCCTGTGGGACCGTGGCGCTGTTTGCTCACGATCACATCGGCCAATCCAGCGACATTCGACATCTCGTCCTGCCATGCCATGTGTTCGGGCGTGCCTTCGCGGGGTTGGCTGCGCTCAACATAGTATTCTTCCCGGAACACAAACATAACCACATCTGCGTCTTGCTCAATGGAGCCTGATTCGCGCAAGTCCGACAGTTGCGGCCGTTTGTCCTCGCGCTGCTCAACCTGGCGCGACAATTGGGACAGGGCAACGATGGGTACGTTGAGCTCCTTGGCCAGGGCCTTGAGCGAAGTCGTGATCTCCGAGACCTCTTGAACGCGCCCCTCAGAGGCCCGCCGGGAAGAGCCCGAGAGCAATTGCAAATAGTCGACGATGATGACCCCGATATTTTTCTGCCGCTTGAGCCGACGGGCGCGAGCGGCCAGCTGGGCGATGGAAATACCGCCCGTCTGATCGATATAAAGGGGCAAATTCTGTAAAGTCTGCGATACGTCGACGAGCCGATCGAACTCCTGCTTGGTGATCGTGCCCCGGCGCACGCGCTCGGAGGGAATACCGGCCTGTTCGGCGACGAGCCGCGTCGCCAATTGCTCGGAGGACATCTCCAGCGAAAAAAAGGCGACCACCGCGCCATCCACAACCTTCTCTTCGCCATTTGGCAAATGTTCGGTTTTGTGGGCGCGGGCTATATGGAAGGCGATGTTGGTGGCAAGCGCCGTTTTGCCCATGGAGGGCCGTCCGGCAATGATCACCAAATCGGAATTCTGCAATCCGCCCAGTTTCTGATCGAGGCCGTTGAAACCCGTAGCGACGCCCGAGACGCCGCCGTCTCGGCTGTAGGCGCTGGCGGCCATATCGATGGCATCGGTCAGCGCGGTTGAAAATGCTTCGAATCCCGAACCGTATTTGCCGGTTTCAGCCAATGAAAACAGCTGTTGCTCGGCGTCCTCGATCAACATGGAGGGCGAAGTCTCGACCTGCGAATCGTATGCCGCGTTGACCATTTCTTCGCCGATCAGAATAAGATTCCGCAGCAGCGCCAAATCATAGATTGTCCGGCCATAGTGCTCAGCGTTGATAACCGTTGTGGCGCTTGCGGCGAGGCGTCCGAGATATTGCGGCACGCTCAGTTCGCCGACGGGTTCGTCGTTTTCGAAAAACGTCTTTAACGTTACGGGCGTGGCGCGTTTGCCCGCCAGCACCAGCTTTGATGCGACTTCATAGATGCGGCCGTGCAGAGGGTCGAAAAAATGATTGGGCTGCAGGAAAGCCGACACCCGGTCGCAGGCGTCATTGTTTACGAAAATGGCTCCCAGAAGCGCCTGTTCCGCCTCAATATTATGCGGTTCGGCGCGGAAGTCTTCCGCATTGTCGTGCAGTGTTTCGGGTTCGAGCCGGTGGGTGATTGCCATGGGCGGCACAATACGCGATTCGATTCTCGACACACCAAGCGATACGCCCAATCGGCAAGTTATCAGCGCAATACCCGCTATTCACAGGGTGCAAAAATTGGTCTTGCAAAAGGCGCTGAATGTCGATCCACAATTGCGGGTTAGGGCGACGCCATCAGATGCAAGGTGAGGGCGGACACCTTCCCCAATCGACGGCTCAATCGACCCTGGATTTGCGCGTTTTTTTACTTTTGCTCCGCGGCCTCGTGCTCGGCATCGTCGGATGCATCACTCTCGACTTCATCTGCCGACGCCGCCGCTGGTTCATCATCGTCAGGCACCTCGGGTGCGCTTTTGGCTTGGGGCGGGGCGGCGTCGCCTGCATCCTCGACCGTATCCTCGGCGATCTCGGCCGCTGCCTCGCGGGCCAGCTCCTCATCCTCGAATATTTCCTCGACCGCGACGGCAGTTTCTTCCACCTCGTCCTGTTCTTCGGCCAGGATATCCTCACCGCGGGCTTGGCGTTCGGCCTCATCGGCCGAACGGGCGACATTGACGGAAACGGTGCAGTCGACTTCTGGATGAAGCGCCACTGTGAGTTCGTAAATGCCGAGGCTCTTGATTGGCTTGTCGAGCATCACTTGGCGGCGCTCCAAAATGACGCCCGTATTTTTGATCTCGAGGGCGACATCGCGCGTGGTGACCGAACCAAACAGCTGTCCGGTTTCACTCGCCTGGCGGATCATCACGAAGCTGCTGCCATCGAGCGACTTGGCGACGCCATCGGCTTCGGATTTTGCTTCGAGATTGGCCGCTTCAAGAGTGACCTTTTCGTTTTCAAAGCGGTCGCGGTTGGCTGGCGTTGCGTGCAATGCCTTGCCGTGCGGCAGAAGAAAATTGCGGGCATAACCATCCTTGACGGTGACCACATCGCCCATCTGTCCAAGCCTGCGAATGCGTTCCAATAAGATCACTTGCATGTCGATACTCCCGAAAATCGATGTCCGGCGCGCTCAGCCGCCGCCGCGATTGGTTGGTGTGGCCGGGTTGGCAAATTTTTCCCGCAGTTTGAATGTTGGCTCAGCGATGCCGATCGTAGCGATGATCAATACGATCCAACCGAACAGGACAAGCCCCATATAAAGCATGGAGAGAAGAATCGGACGGAGCCTGGTCGCTGCATGGCTGAGAGAATGAATGACCGCGAGGCCCAACAGCACGAACGCCATGATGAAGGCGCCGGCGAATCCGGTGGCGATGATGCCGAACATGCCGCCCATCATGCTCAAAAACAGTATGGCGACGAATGCCAGCGAAAATTCCTGGGGGTAAACCATCGCCTCAATACGCGACCGGGGGCGTAGGCTGCGCCCAATCAGTTCGACCAGACGGCTCGCTGCCCACATATTGAGTACAACCGCGAGAAACCAAATGATGGATGAGACAGCGGGAAGGGCGCGCACCAGGAACGCGGTCAGCGCCAGCATTTGGTCCGCGTCAAGCGGTGTGGGCAGGTTCGCCTCGACGTCTTTCAGCACCGTTTCTTCGATCATGGTCTGAAGCGCGGCGTAATAGCTCTCGGCATCCATACCAAAGACCGGAATGGTCAGGGCAGTCAGCGTGCCAGCAATGACGGCAGCCCAAATGACAAGCTTGCCGGGCGGATACCATTCGACGTCCGCCTGTTCGCCCGAATCGGAGGAGGCCTGTTGACCGGTGTCGCGCGAGAGCAGCGCCAAATAAGTCAAAAACCCGGCAGGCGCGGCGAGCGTCACGGCATAGCCCAGTCCAAATACCGGGCCCGAGAGGGGAAGCAGAACCAACGCTCCGACCGCGCCAGCAACAAGAGCCGGCTGGAGGCCCCAGCCGAAGCCGACCAGAAAAATTGGCAAGGGCGCCAGATAGAACAACGGCACCGCCAACATATTTCCGGCGGTCGCCGTGGCAAACAACAGCGCCGAAATCACGCCGGCAAGCCCTGCAATGGAATACGAAGAGGTCATAGTGCTCAGCTGTCCCGCTTTCGTTAAGCGGTTAGAGAAGGCGCATGCGCCAACCCAACCATGGGCCGATCGGCTCGATCAATCAGTCAAATATGGCAACAATCCCAGGTAACGCGACCGCTTTATCGCGCGCGCCAACTCGCGTTGCTTGATGGCCGACACGGCGGTGATGCGGCTTGGTACGATCTTGCCGCGTTCCGAGATGAACCGCTGGAGCAGCTTCACGTCCTTGTAGTCAATCTTCGGCGAGCTATCGCCAGAAAACGGGCAGGTCTTGCGGCGGCGATTGAACGACCGGCGAACCGGCATTTGGGCGATGCTCATGTGGCGTCACTTTCCGTTGGCTCAGCAGCGGCCGGTTTCTCAACGTCGCTGGCTGGCTTTTCAGCTGCAGGTTTCTCTATGTCGCCGGCTGGCTTTTCAGCTGCGGGTTTCCCGGGCGCTTCGCGGTCAGGGCGGGGGCCGCGCCGATGATCATCCCGGTCGCCGCGAGGGCCGCGCCGATCGTCGCGATCTTGGCGTTTCATCATTACCGACGGCTCGTCCTCGTGCTCGTCGACACGAAGCGTCAAAAACCGGATCACATCGCCTTCGATGCGCATGCGGCGCTCCATTTCTGCGACGGCTGCATGGGGCGCATCGATATTCATCAGCGCATAGTGCGCTTTGCGTTTTTTCTTGATGCGGTAGGCCAGGGACCTAAGTCCCCAATACTCGGATTTGCTCACCGTGCCCTCGTGCTCGGTTATGACCGACTTAAAGGTCTCCAGCAAAGCTTCGACCTGCTGCGCCGAGATGTCTTGGCGCGCAAGGAATACATGCTCGTAAAGCGGCATATGGTCTGCCTTTCCTTCCGTCTTGCCCGGCGCATAGCCCCTCTTGAGCCCAAAGGTCGTGGGAAAGGCTCAAGTCAGACCCCAAAAGAGCGGAGACACCGAAGGCTGGACCGCGTCTGCGATCTCACCGGCGCCAAGAAGGCGCACGGCCCTTCGTTCAGCCCCCAACCGGAGCATTGATGGCCGCACTTATACGCGTTTGGCGCGACTTTGCAACCGCGTCAGCCACCCATTATAGCGAGCGCGGATGCGCGCAGCAGACGCTTGACAGGCCGGGCCAATCGGTGTCTTTGGCCGGGGGACAATTCGGTGCCCAAAATTCCGGTAAACGGTTCGATTCGACGCACGCCAACCTCGGTGCGGTGGTTCCATGAGTGACGCATTTACATTTCCAGGCCAAGGAAGCCAGCACGTCGGAATGGGCGCCGAACTTGCCCAGTCGCATGCCAGCGCGCGCGCCGTTTTCGACGAGGTCGACGATGCGCTGGGCCACAAACTCTCGACCATCATGTGGGACGGGCCTGAAGAGACCCTTACGCTGACCGAAAACGCGCAACCAGCGCTGATGGCGGTGTCGCTCGCCGCGATGGCTGTGCTGACGCAAGACAATGGTATTGCGCTCGAGACATCGGCCAAATACGTGGCGGGACATTCCCTGTGCGAATATTCAGCATTGGCGGCGGCCGGCGCGCTG
This sequence comes from Hyphomicrobiales bacterium, assembly GCA_021775595.1. Taxonomy (GTDB): domain Bacteria; phylum Pseudomonadota; class Alphaproteobacteria; order Rhizobiales; family Methyloligellaceae; genus JAJFHN01. The sequence continues at coordinate 20,171 of JAJFHN010000052.1, read as the reverse complement.
GGACTGGCAGATACCGCTCGGCTGTTGCGCACGCGCGGCCAAGCCATGCAGGCTGCGGTGCCGGTGGGTGAGGGCGCGATGGCAGCGCTGCTGGGAGCTGAATTGGAAGACGCTCAACGCCTGGCAGAGGCAGCAGCACAAGATGATGTCTGTGCAGCCGCCAACGACAATGCGCCCGGGCAGGTCGTTATCTCGGGAAGCGCCGGGGCAATCGACAGGGCGATTGCCATGTCGGCGGACTTCGGGGTCCGGCGCGCCGTGCTGTTACCGGTGAGTGCGCCCTTTCACTGCAGCTTGATGCAACCGGCCGCAGAAGCCATGCAAGAAGCGCTCGCAAATGTCGCAATCGCATCGCCCGTTGTTCCGCTGATCGCAAACGTGACGGCCGGTGAGGTCAGCGATCCCGATGACATTCGAAATCTGCTGGTACAGCAAGTGACTGCGGTCGTGCGCTGGCGCGAATCGGTTGGTTATATGGTGGATCATGGGATCACGCGGGTTTATGAAATCGGGGCGGGACGCGTGCTCACCGGGTTGGCGCGGCGTATCGACCGGTCGCTGGATGCCGTTGCAATCGGCGGCCCTGACGAGATTGACGCCGCCACGACCGCGCTGGCTGGCCAAGGCTGAGAGGAAAGGGATCGCATGTTTGATCTTTCGGGCAAGGGTGCGCTGGTAACGGGCGCGACGGGCGGTATCGGCGGGGCGATCGCCAAGGCGTTACACCAATCGGGCGCGACGGTCGCAATTTCCGGTACGCGAGAGGAACGCCTTCAAGAGCTGGCGAAAGAGCTTGGCGGCAATGTTCATGTTTTGCCGTGTGATTTGCGCGACCGCGCGGCGGTGGCCGAATTGGCCGGTCGCGCCGACGAAGCCGTGGGCGAACTTGAAATCTTGGTCAACAATGCCGGCATCACGCATGACAATCTGTTTATGCGTATGAAGGATGAGGAGTGGGACGACGTCATCGCCGTCAATTTGACATCCGTCTTCACGCTTATTCGCGGCGCACTGCGCGGCATGATGCGCCGGCGCAAAGGGCGAATCGTCAACATTGCGTCGATCAGCGGCGTCATCGGAAACCCGGGACAGCCGAACTATTCGGCATCGAAAGCGGGCATGGTCGGCATGACGAAGTCCCTGGCCCGTGAAATCGCCGCGCGCGGCATTACCGCCAATTGCATAGCGCCGGGTTTCATTGAGACGGCAATGACGCTTGCACTGAATGAAAAACAGGTGGAAATGATCGCAGCGGCTATTCCGTCGGGCGCCTTTGGCACGCCCGAGGACGTGGCCGCATCGGCGGTTTATTTGGCCAGCGATGAAGCGCGTTATGTCACAGGACAAACCATTCATGTGAATGGTGGAATGGTGATGGTATGACAGCAGAATCAGCGCAGTGCTCAACAGTTGCGAGAGGTCGATTTCGGCTTCTGGTCAAAGGCAATGAAGTGTGTTACCAAGCCGCCGCATCATAGGGGGCAGACGGTCCGCGTGCCTTTTCATCGCATTGCACGGCTGGTGCAGTCAGACTGAATAGATCGCCATTGGGGCTGGGCTAATTTAGCAAGTGGCGTGGCCGTGCCGAGTGCAGGGAATGAGGACAATGAGTGTAGAGGCGGAGAAATGAGCGAGATTCAGGAACGCGTTACAAAAATCGTCGTTGAGCACCTTGGCGTAGAAGCCGAAAAGGTGACCGACAAAGCCAGCTTCATTGACGATCTCGGCGCCGATAGTCTGGATACGGTCGAGCTTGTCATGGCATTTGAAGAGGAATTCGGTTGCGAGATTCCGGATGACGCTGCTGAGACAATTCTCACCGTTGGCGACGCCATTAGATTTCTCGAAAAGAATTCTGGCTAGGGTGGTCCACCTGAATCGCCAAAGCTTCCAAGATACGTTTTAATGTTGGCGTGCTTGCACGCCATTTTCGCAGCCAACACCGCGTTGGCGATAGATCACGTCAACCGAACAGCACGTTAATCGATTAGCTCATGCGACGCGTCGTCATCACGGGGATGGGCATGGTTTCGCCGCTGGGGAGCGGCGTCGAAGAGTCGTGGAGCCGCCTGATCGCGGGCGAAAACGCTGCGACGCGCATCGATAATTTCGAAGTGTCTGACTTGGCCTGCCAGGTGGCCTGCCAGATCCCGCGCGGTGATGGCAGCAACGGCACCTTCAATCCCGACGACTGGGCAGAGCCCAAAGAGCAGCGCAAGGTCGATGAATTCATCATCTACGCCATGGCTGCCGCCGATCAGGCGCTTGACAGCGCCGACTGGCATCCCCAAGACCGCGAGGCGCAAGTCCGAACTGGCGTCCTAATCGGCTCGGGCATCGGCGGACTGCAAGGCATTGAGAAAGCCTCGCTTCTGTTAGCCGAAAAGGGTCCGCGCCGAATCAGCCCCTTTTTCATACCTGGTCGACTGATCAACCTGGCTTCGGGCCATGTCTCGATAAAGCATGGTTTGAGAGGTCCAAATCACTCCGTCGTTACCGCGTGCTCGACCGGAGCGCATGCTATTGGCGACGCCTCGCGGTTGATCGCGCTTGATGATGCTGATGTGATGGTGGCCGGCGGGACCGAATCGCCGATTTGCCGCCTTGCGATCGCGGGCTTCGCTGCCTGCCGCGCCCTCTCTACCGCTTTCAACGATGCGCCCGAACGGGCTTCGCGACCCTATGACAAAGATCGCGACGGATTTGTAATGGGTGAGGGCGCGGGCGTCGTCGTTCTCGAGGAGCTGGAACACGCCAAGGCACGCGGTGCGACGATTTATGCGGAGATCATCGGTTATGGGCTCTCGGGAGACGCGTACCACATCACCGCACCGGCCGAAGACGGCGATGGCCCCCACCGCTGCATGAGCGCGGCGCTCAAGCGCGCCGGCATCGATGTTGCTGATATCGACTACGTAAACGCTCATGGCACTTCGACCCCGATGGGTGACGAAATCGAATTGGGCGCGGTAGAGCGCCTGTTCGGCAATGCGGCTGGTAAGTTGTCAATGTCCTCGACAAAATCGGCCGTTGGGCACTTGCTCGGCGCCGCCGGTGCGGTCGAAGCGATTTTTTCCGCCCTGGCAATTCGCGACAATATCGCGCCGCCAACGCTTAACCTGGACAATCCGACCGTTGATACGGCGATCGATCTCGTTCCGCATAAGGCGCGCAAACGGGAGATCAACACGGTTTTGAGCAATTCGTTCGGATTTGGCGGTACGAATGCATCCCTTATCATGACCCGTTTCGACAGCTAGAGCCGGCGATTTGTGGCGGAAAAGCGGGACGACGCATACGGCGTTTCGCCATATTTTAGCGTGAAAGTGTCGCCTAGTAACGAGTCAGTTAGGCGTACAAATGTCCATCGATAACGACAACACCTTCAGCGCGACGGTGGAAAGAACCTTGGCGGATATTGCTGCAAACGACGATGAACTGCCTGATATCCGGCCGCGCAGTCCGGCCGAGGCGCTTGAGCCTGCGCGCGCTCCAAATCCGCCGGCGGAGAAGAGCAAGCGCCGAATGCATCCGTTCCTCTCGGTCCTGAATGCGATGCTGACACTGATGATCATCATTCCGCTGGGACTTGGCGGCCTGTTCTATTTTATGAAGGCGCAATATTACGACAAGCCGGGGCCGCTCAATCATTCAACGGTTATGGTCATCCCGCAGGGTGAAGGCCTCAATGCGATCGCCACGCGTCTCGAGCGAGAAAACGTCATCGACGACAAGTGGCTGTTCGTCGCCAGCGCCTATTATTTCAACGCGCAAGACAAGCTGAAGTACGGCGAATACCAGATCGCCAAGAACGCCAGCATGCGCGAGGTGCTCGATACCTTGGTCGAGGGCCGCTCGATCCTTTACAAGGTGACCGTTCCCGAAGGCTTGACCAGCTGGCAAGTGGTCGAACGGCTGAACGCCAACGAATTCCTGAAGGGCGAAATCACTCAACCGCCGCCCGAGGGCAGTCTGTTGCCTGAGACGTTCAAGTTTGGCCGTGGCACGACGCGTCAAGAGATTATTGAGCGCATGCAAGCCGAGCAGCAGAAATTTGTCGCGAAGGTTTGGCAGAAGAGGGCACCGGATCTTCCATTTGAGTCGCTGAACGAAGCGATCATTCTCGCATCGATCGTGGAGAAAGAAACCGGACGCGCCGATGAGCGTGATCGGGTCGCGGCCGTCTTTATCAATCGCATGCGAAAGCGCATGAGATTGCAATCGGATCCCACCATTATTTATGGTGTCTCGGAGGGTCGCGGCACGCTGGGCCGCCCAATTCTGCGGAGCGAAATTCAGCAGGCCAACCCTTATAACACCTATCAAGTCGCCGGTTTGCCGCCGACGCCTATCGCAAATCCTGGCCGGGCCTCCATCGAAGCTGTTTTGCGTCCCGCCAAGATCGATTCTCTCTACTTCGTAGCCGACGGCACGGGTGGTCACGTCTTCGCCAAAACGCTCGCGGAGCACAATAGAAACGTTGCCAAGTGGCGTGTCGTTGAGGCTCAGATTCGTGCCAGGCAGGCCGAAGAGGCCCGGATTGCCGCGCTTAAGGGCAGCAGTGAGGAGAGCAACACAGCATCGGCTGCAGCCGCTCCGGCGATGGTGTTTCCGGGAATGGACGCCGCTGGCCTGCCGGTTTTACCACCTGGCACCGATCTCAGCTCATTTGGATTGCCGGGCGACTTGTCAGCCCTTTCGCCCATCGCCAGCGCGAGCTCTAGCGCAAATTCGCTTCAAGAAGCGGGCTCTGGAGATCTCGGCGTGCCACTGCCCTTGCGCAACCCGCGCCTGCGCTGAAGGGCCGGAAGCGCGCAATAGCAGCGCTGCTTGTTGCCCTTCGGGCGAGCAAGTAGACTCCCCATCTTTCGGGAAACGATTCCCGCTCGGCGCACCGCGCTGGGGCAGGCATCGGGCTGATTTGGCGGGGGCACATGGCAATCAAGAGCATGACGGGTTTCGCGCGCCGCGATGGCTCGAACGAACCCTATGCCTGGCATTGGGAAATACGCACCCTAAACGCACGCGGTCTAGATATTCGATTGAGGCTACCGTCTGGTTTTGAGGCGATCGAAGCCCGTGTCCGTGAAATGTGTAAAAAGCAATTCGCCAGGGGCAATTGCACGTTGAATTTAACCGTCAAGCGCACTCAAGACGCGGGCCAATTGCGCCTCAATGAGCAAGCATTGCGTGAGGCAACGGCAATCGTCGAGCGCGCGCAAGAGCTGACCGGCGCGGACAAGCCGGCGCTCGATACGTTGCTCGGCATCAAGGGGGTGATCGAGTTTGCCGATGCGGAAGCCGCCGAAGACAGCCAAGGGCGCCACGACGCCGTACTGGCCGACTTTACGTTGGCGCTGGCGGATTTGGAGACCAGCCGGATGGGCGAGGGCGCACATCTGCAGGGAGTGCTTGCGGGCCACATCGATGAGATCGACTCCCTGGTTAAAGAGATCGACGCCGCGCCAGCCTATAAGCCAGAGGCCATTCTGGAGCGATTAACCGCTCAAATCTTGCGGCTGATGCAGACCAATCAAGAGTTTGACGAGCAACGTCTGCACCAGGAAGCCGCGCTGCTTGCGACCAAGGCCGACATTGCCGAGGAGCTCGACCGGCTACGGGCCCACACTGCCTCCGCGCGAGAGCTTTTGGATCAGGACGAACCGGTCGGCAGACGCTTTGAATTCCTAGCCCAGGAATTTAATCGTGAGGCCAACACGATTTGCTCCAAATCCAACGATGGCTCTGTGACGAAGTCAGGGTTGGCCCTCAAGGCGGTGATCGACCGCTTGCGAGAACAGGTGCAAAACGTTGAGTGAATCACAAGACACGATCGAACAGCGCGGACTGATGCTGGTGCTCTCATCACCGTCGGGCGCCGGCAAAACGACGATCTCGCGGCAATTGCTCGAGCGTGACAAAGGCATTGAGATGTCGATCTCGGCGACGTCGCGCAAACCCCGGCCGGGCGAGGTGGATGGCGAGGACTATATTTTCGTCAGCTCCGAATCATTTGCGGAAATGCGCGATCGCGATGCGTTTCTCGAATGGGCGCTGGTGTTCGATAATTTTTATGGCACACCGAAAAAGCCCGTTGAACAAGCGCTCGCGTCCGGGCGTGACGTACTGTTTGATATCGACTGGCAGGGTGCCGAAAAGCTGTCCGCGACATCGAGACAAGACCTGGTCACGATTTTCTTGCTGCCTCCCTCGGTCGAGGCACTGGCCGAGCGGCTAAAAAGCAGAGCCCAGGATACGGCGGAAGTCGTGGCGCGACGCATGGCTGGTGCAGCCAATGAAATCCAACATTGGGACGATTACGACTATGTGATTGTCAACAACGACATCGAACAAAGCGTCGAGGATGTGCGCGCCATTCTTTCAGCCGAACGGCTCAAGCGGACCAGGCGAACGGGCCTTGAGGAGTTCGTGCGAAAGCTGCAGCGCAATTTATAGGTCCGCTTCGGCGGCGTAGGCCAGGGCGAGGGCGCCAAATTGCTCGATCGTTAATGTCTCCGGACGCACGGTGGGATCAAGCCCAGCACGATCGATCAATCCTTGGGCATCCTCGCTGATCTGCCGCAAGCTCGATTTCAACATTTTGCGCCGCTGGCCAAACGCCGCCTTGCTGACAGCTTCCAACGCCTGCAGCGAACACGCAGGTTCACGGGATCGCCGGGGGGTAAACTCGACCAGGCTGGAAGATACTTTGGGGGCGGGCGTGAAGGCGGCCGGAGGCAAGGTGAGCAAGGGCCGCACATGGCAGCGCCATTGCGAAATGACCGAAAGTCTGCCGAAGACCTTCGATCCCGGCTCGGCAACGATCCGGTCGGCGACTTCACGCTGAAACATCAACACCATGCGGTCGTACCAAGGCGGCCAAGGCATGGTGCGCAGCCAGCCGATCAACAAAGGCGTCGCGACGCCGTAGGGCAGATTGGCGACAATGCGGAGCGGACCCTCAGCCAAATCGGCATAGTCGACGTCCAGCGCATCGACCTGGCGAACGCTCAACCGGTTGGGATAGGCATTGGCGATTTGGTCGAGCGCGCCAATACAGCGAGCGTCGCGCTCGAGCGCAATGACATGCTCGGCGCCTTCCATCAGTAGCGCGCGGGTCAATCCGCCAGGTCCCGCCCCCACCTCCAAGACGGTGATGCCCTCAAATGGGCCCGCGGTACGGGCGATGCGGCGGGTTAGATTGAGGTCGAGAATGAAATTTTGTCCCAAGCTCTTCTTGGCCGTGAGGCCCAGCTCGGAAATCACCGTGCGCAATGGCGGCAGACCGTCTTCGCCGCTCACGCCGGCGATGCCATCTGTCGGGCGCTGATGCGATCGGCCAGTTTGATGGCTTCAATCAAGCTTACGGCCGATGCCTGGCCCGTGCCGGCGATCGCATAGGCGGTGCCATGATCGGGCGATGTGCGCACGAACGGCAGACCAACCGTAAGGTTGACCGCGCGTTCGAAAGCAAGTGTCTTAATCGGTATCAGCGCTTGGTCATGGTACATGGCGACCGCGGCATCATATGTCTTGCGCGATTGGGCGGCGAAGAGCGTATCGGCGGGGTGCGGGCCCGTGACGTCGATCCCGCTCGCCTTGGCATCTGCGATCGCCGGGGCTATCAGCTCGGCCTCTTCGCTGCCCATGGCGCCATCTTCTCCGGCGTGAGGATTGAGGCCGGCAACAGCGATGCGCGGTTCTGCAATTGCGAAACAGCGATCCAAGGCCCGTGCGGTGCCAATAATAATCTGACCAATTGACGCGCGCGACAGTGCTGCTGGAACGTCCTTCAACGGAATATGAACTGTGGCAGGCACAACTCTCAGCTCAGCCGACACCAACATCATGATGGGCGCGAAGGTTTCGCCAGCGGGTGAGGCCAACGCGCCCAGAAATTCAGTGTGACCGGGGAAGGGGAGGCCCGCGTCGTAAAGCTGTTTTTTGTTGATGGGATTGGTGACAATTGCACGCGCCTTACCGCTTTGCACATAAGCCACCGCGTCTTCAATCGCACTGATTACGGCGGATGCGGCCGATGGATTTGGTTGGCCTGCTTTGACGTCGACCGGTAATTCCGAATGGAGAACGCCAAGTGCGTCTCCAAACACGCGATACGCCTCCTCGGGCGTTTTCGCGCGCACGGTTGGAACATCGAGGCCAAGCGCCTTAGCGCGAGACGCGATCAGCCTCGCATCGCCGACAACGGCAAATGGCGGCAGGTTTTCCTCGCTTCGGCAGGCCCAAGCTTGCGCAGTAATATCGGGGCCAATGCCAGCGGGATCTCCCATGGTTAGAACCAGCGGAGACAAGGATCGGCCATTGGCGGCTTGCTTTGCCGTCCTGTTCTCGACGATCGCCGGGGCGGACATCGGTCAGCGAATTTCGATATAAGCGTCTTGGCGCAGATCGCGAATGAAGCTGTTCGACATGCGCCCGAATTCTTGCTGGCGCAGTTTGTTCTCTACGGTCTTACGCTTGTCTGGTTCCTTGCCCTTGACCGCACGCTTGTTGCACACGGCAATCAATTCGACGCCAGATGAGGTAACGGTCGCGGGCGTCATTTGCCCCATACTGGCATTGAGCAAAAAGGCGCGGGAGGGCTGCTTAATCTGGTCGGCCGTCTTTGTGCCCAGAGATTGCACAGTGGCGTTTTGGAACCGTCCAACCAAGCCGGATATTGACTGACAAGATTCGAATTTTTTGCGCATATCCTCGGCCTCGGCCAACCGCGCGGTGATTGCCGCCTGACCGGCGCCCGTGGGCACTTTGAGGCGAACGCGCTGGAGCTCGAATTCGGTCTTATCAACGCCGCCATCGCCTTTGCCGCCCATCGCCTTTTGAACTTGTGTCTCGCTGACCCGGATTTGCCTTGAAAACTTGCGCCGGACCACTTGCTGCCAAGCTATCGTGGCTTTGATGCGATTTTTAAAGGTCGCGCCATTGACGCCCAGTTGGCCGAGCGCTTGAACCATCTGATCGCCCGTCATGCCATTGCCCTTGGCGATGTTATCAATCGCCTTATTCACCTGTTCGTCGGTCACGACTACATTTTGCTTTTTGGCTTCCTGCAGCTGCAAATTCTCATTGATGAGGGAATCGATGACTTTTTTACGCATCGCCTCGGTTGGTTTTTGCCGCGAGGTCACCGAGACAAACCGCAGGCGCTGCATAACGTCGTAAGCCGAAATCGGCTGATCATTGACCAACGCAACGATGGACAGCTCACCCTGGGCCTGAAGAGGAGACGCCGGCAAGACCGCCAGCGCCATCAAAGCAGCCAATTTCCAGATTCCAAGCCGGGCGCGGCTGATTTTGATGATCATTTCGCTCATATCACTCAAGTCACATGCGCTGTGAATGCGGCCGCCGTCAAGAAGTTCAGTGGACTTGCTCAGCCGCTGGCCGCTCTCACCGCCTTGCGCAGCTCAGATTGTTGCCGCCTAACATTGACAGCAACATGGCAACCACAGGGCCTTAGCCGGCATCAACGTCGAAGGCGCCCAGATGCTTGAACTGGAAGCGGAGCAGGATCTTTTCATCCGGCGTGATATCGCGGTCGCGGATAAAGGATTCCGTGTAAGAGACCGAAAGCGCGAAACAATCGTCGGAGTACCTGATTCCAATGGCATCCGTGATCCTTTGATCATCCTCGATGTCGAAGCGGATGTTGCCAAACACCGACCAAAATTCGGTCAAAAGAACCGTCGAGCTGGCGAGAATCTCTTCGCGGTCTTCGCTGATGCCCAGCGCCGGTTGGGCGCGCAGGTTCGAATAGGTCATAGAACCGGTGAGTGGGCCAAGGCGCAAATTTGAGGTGATGTCGGTGCGCTGTAGGTCCAAATTGTCTTCGTTGAAGCGGGCTTGGCCAACAAATCCCAACATTTGTCCCGGTTGAAAATAAAGACCCGTGACATAATCGGACCGCACGCTGCGCAGGCCGCTTTCGAAGGCAAATTCATTGTCGCCGGCAATTTGATAGCTCTGACCGACAACCGCGCGCATGTAGCCGCCATTGTTGCCCTGCAGGGTGTAGCGCAGGCCGACATTGGCGCGGGTGCCTTCTTCGATCCGGTCATACCCCGAGAACTTGTCTATATCGAACAACAGGGTGTCGTCGAACACCAAGCTGCGGGCGTCCTGGTTCGGCACGGCTTCTTGGTCCTGGATGCTTGGGCGCGCGATGATTTGACCGATCGGCTCAACAACGTGAGAGCCGATGCGCCCATGCGCGACAAAGGGATAGCGATATTCTAAGCCGCCCGTCACCATGCCGCGCGCCGTTGAATCGTCGTCCGTTCCCTGACCAGTGACGGGATCGAACACGTTCGAGACCTTGTAGAGATCACCGCGGGCCGCGAAGAACGGCGTGAAGACTTGGCCGCCCTGCGAAATCATCGAGCGCCGCCATGTGAGTTCGTTGATGAAACGGTTGGTGTCCGCACTGTCCTCAGAGGACAGGCTTAAAACATTCGAATTGTATGCGAGCTCGCCGCCCAGAACGGGATCGGAGAAGATGTAGTTGTAGTCAATTACCGGATGAACGATGGCTTCCGAGGTGGCTGTGTCCTCGAAGGTCAGAGCGCCGAAATGGTAGAGCCTGGCGTCGAAATAGCTGCGGTCGCCGATACCGGTGAGGTTGATCTCCGACACGCGCTCGGTGGTGAGGATATTGTCGAGCTGATAGAACCGGCGGAAGGTGTCGTCAGTCTCGGCCGTAACGTCCCAGCCATAGCTCCAAACCTGATTGATATCGAATTCGCCGTCGGACTTGATACTGCCGCGGAAGTCCCTATTGCCCGGTCCCTGCTCGAACTTGTCCCAGGCATTGATGCCGGCGGCCTCGATGCTGTAGCGACCGTTCTCCGTGCGATGGCGCCATTTGCCTTTGAGCAAAACGCCGCGTTTTTCGCTGAAGAGGGGCGAAAACGTGAAATCGTAATTGGGCGCCAGAGCAAAATAGTACGGCGTCTCAGTGGTAAAGCCGAGATTGTCCGAATGGCTGAAATCCGGGAACAAGAAGCCTGATTTACGCTTCACGGTGGGATCGGCATGCCGGAAATAGGGCGCATACAATACCGGCACACCCTTCATCTCGAGCCGCGCGTGCTTGTATTCGATCGTGGCTTCGGACTTCTTATGGATGACCTTGGTCGCCTTGATGCGCCAAGTCGGCGGTTTGCTTGGATCGTCTTCGCACGGTTTACACGGCGTATAGACGGCCTGGTCGAAAACGGTCGTCTCGCCGCTCACGCGCGTGGCGCGAGAGGCTGCGATGCGTGCGTCGTCACTGGTTACGATCTTCAATGAGCGAATGAATCCGTCACGGAAATCGTCGGTCAGTGTGATGTTGTCGGCGTTGATAACCGCGCCGTCCGGCTCTTTGATGCGCACATTGCCTTCGGCGGCCAGCGTGTTGGTTCTCTGGTTGTAGATCACCTTGTCCGCCAACAATGTGTAGCTGCTGTAGTAGATCTCGACATTGCCGAGGGCGGTCACCTTGTTGTTTTGATTGTCATAGATCATCTCGTCGGCCTGCAGCAGCATGGGCAAGCCAGATTCGATCTTTGGAGCGGCGATACCTTCGAGGGGTTGCTGCGACTGGGCGTGGGCTGGATTGGGCGCGATCGCCGCCAGCGTAACCGCGATGGCGGCGGCTTGGACCACGGTCAGATGACGGGTCCAGTGACGCAGGCGGCCACCGGATTTCGGCCGTGCGGGACCGGCCGAAGCATCAAAGCGTGCGATGTGATCAATCACGCGCATGACCTAGCCGTCCTCCTGAAAAAGCAAGACCGTGAGAGACAACAGACAACCGAATAGGGGCGGCGTCCAGGCGGCCACGGCGGGCGACGCAAGCCCCGACATGCCCAAATTTCGCGATATCTCTGCGAGAACAAAAAACGCAAAGCCTGCAGCGAGCCCGGCGATCACCATCGATTGAATTTTGCCGAAGCGGAAGGCACGCAACGAGCAAGTCGCTGCCAACAACACCATGACCACGAGCAGGAAGGGACGCGAGAGCAGAATTTGATACTGCAGCTTGTAGCGGGTCGCGGGCAGGCCGGCTTTGTCGGCAATTTCGATGAAACGCGGCAGCTCCCAGAACGACACCGAAAGCACTGAGCCCAGGCTGTCGCGCACCTGGGTTGGCGAAAGATAGGTGCTCAGAATATAATTTTCGTAGTGGACCGGCTCGCGTCCAACGGCGCTGACCCAGACGTCGCTGAGTTCCCAGCGGCCATCTTTCAATTCAGCTTGCCGGGCCTCGATGCGCTCCAGGAAATTGTCGCTCTTGTCGTATTGGATGACCGAAACGCCAACGAGCGAGAGGCCATTATTGGCCGCCAGGCTTGAATGCATCACCGATTGGCCATCGGATCCGTCCTGGCGCAGCCAAGCGCCCGCATTGCGGGTCTTGAGGATAGAGGCCTGCTTGCCGAAGGCCTCGCCGTAGAGACTGTCGGCATAATCGCGGGCGGCGGCGGCCAGCGGATTGTATGCAGTGACCGCAACAACGCCGATGACAAAGGCAACCGCCACGCCAGGCGCGACAAACTGCCAAACGGACATGCCGGCCGAGCGCACGATCACCAGTTCAGACGATCGGCTCAACATCAGGAAGCCACCGATGCTTCCGATCAATACGGCAAACGGCAGCACGAGCTCGGAGTAGGACGCCAGGCGCAGCATCGAAAGCCAAATCATCAGCCAGACCGGCACGCTGCCATATTTGCCCGATTGGCGCAGAATCTCGATGAAATCGACGAAAAAGATCAACACCGTACAGAGCAAGAAGACCCCGAAGATGGTGACCATAAATCGCCATGAAATGTAGCGCGCGAGAGTTCCGGTTATGATGCTCATGCGGCACCTCCGGTACTCGCCCGTCCACCCAACCCAGGCAACGACAGGGTGCTGAAGGCAATTCGTATTTTGGTCGAAAGCGCACGACTCCAGTCCGGCCAAAGGGCATTGGAGAACTGTCTGCTGGCAATCCACGCGCTGACGGCTATGGCCGTCAACGGAATGCCGTAGACCAACGCCACGGCCCACGAGCTCAGCGTGAGCATATTCATCGCCGCCAGACCGGCGACGCGAATGCCGACCGAACAGCCAAAGGCGGTGATGACGCTTCCCCAGCGATTTTGCCGGACCGTTCGGACGCCGCCCAATAGGGCGATGGCAATGAGAGCATAGGCAAATGGATAGAGCGGCGTCGCGAAGCGGTTGTGGAGCTCGGACCGGAATTTCCCTGGAAATCGCTTGAAATACAGATCATCAGGATCGGGATTGATCAGCTCGCTCAAATAGCGGGCTCTGGGCTTGATCTCCTCGACCTTCGATTTCGGTCCGAATTGGGAAATATCGAAGACGTATTGCTCGAATTCGACGATCTGAACGTCGCGTTCGGCGCGATCGGCGCTGAAACGCTGGATGTGACCGTCGGACATGGTGAGGAATGCGCCGCCTTCGGCTTTGACGATGCGACCCCGCTTGGCGAGGATGGTCATGGTCTGGGCAGGATCGCGTTCGTCATGAACGACAAGACCCTCGAGATCGCCGTTTAGGGCACGGTCGGCGATGTGGAAGGTCAAGCCTTTTTCCGGGCTGGAAAACTGACCCGGACGAAGCACCTGGGAAATCAGGTCGGTGCGCACCTGGGTGACATAGGAGCGCAGCAAACGCGCGCTCAAGGGCTGAAAATAGAAATTTACGGAGACGATGATCATCGCCACCAATCCGGCAAGGATGACGAGAGGCGTGGCAAACCGCCAAATGGGCGCGCCGGAGGCGGTCATGGCAATCAATTCGCTGTCGCCGTTCAGCCGGTCAAGCGTGGTCAGACAGGCCAGCAAAAAAGCGTTGGGAGCAATCAGCGCAAACAGGTTGGGCAGGGCAAGCAAAGTCATTTTGAGGAACAGAACGGCGCTCTGACCTTGGGCCGTCAAAAGCTCAAGCCGAGAGAGCGCGGTCGCCAGCCAGACGATCGCGGTCAACGTCAACAAGATCAGCAGAAACGACCCTGCTGCCTGTCGAAACACATAGCGGCTGAACAGGTCCATTGGACCAGCCGTGCTCCCCGTCATATGGTCCGCAAGCTAAAGCGTTTTATTTTGTGGCTTGCGAACTGCCATCTATTTGTGCCCAAAGCGATTTCCACCATTCTAACATGGCGGAATTTCGACCTGCTACACTCCCTTGCGAAAGCTGGACACAAGATTTATTTAGCGTGGCCGGAGGGACACAGGAGTCGCCCATTTTGGGACTGAATCACCGCCCAGAGCCCCAAACTGTAGAACAAACAGAAAACATTCATCCGAGAAATCACACAAACTCGTCGCAATTTACGAATCAGGGAGCACACCATGAGCAGGCCCACAGCCATATCCTTTGCCGAAATCAAGGCGCCGCAACGGGGCACTCTCGTTATTTTGGCCGAGGAGGGGGGCAAAATCGGCGCCGCTGCGAAGGCGCTCGACAAAAAGGCCGGTGGTATCATCACGCGAGCGATGAAGGTTTCCCAGTTCAAGGGGAAGAAAGGAAACGTCCTCGATCTGTTGGTGCCGCAGGGCACGACACTTGCGCGCTTGCTTGTGGTGGGCGCGGGTGCGCTCAAGGATTATTCGGAAATCGACTGGCTGAATCTCGGCGGCGTCATGCGCAGCAAACTGACCGGGCGCGAAGGCACCGAAGCCCAGGTCATCGTCGAGGGCGCAAGCGCCAGGCCGGCCATCGGCGCCAACGATGTCGCCAATTTGGCGCTCGGGGCTTGGCTGCGCGGATACACTTTCGATAAATACAAAACGTCCGGCAACAATGATGACAACGGCTCGAAAGCACTGAAGAAGCTCGTCATCCAGTGCAAGGGCGCAGGCGCCGCGCGCACGGCGTTCAAACGCGCCAAGGCAATCGGCGACGGCGTCGATCTGGCGCGCGATCTGGTCAATGAGCCAGCCAATGTTCTCGGACCCGTCGAATTCGCCAAGAGATTAAAATTGTTGAGTAAAATCGGCGTAAAAGTCGAAGTTCTCGGACCTAAGGCGTTGGCCGATCAAGGCATGGGCGCGTTGCTGTCGGTTGGTCTGGGAAGCAGAAAACCAAGCCAACTTGTTGTGATGCAATGGCGGGGTGCTGGCGCCAAATCACGCGCCAAGCCTGTGGCGATCGTCGGCAAGGGCGTGTGTTTCGATACAGGTGGCATTTCGATCAAGCCTTCTGCCGGCATGGGCGACATGAAGGGGGATATGGCGGGCGCCGCGTGTGTTGCCGGCCTGATGCAGGCACTGGCAACACGCAAGGCGAAGATCAATGCCGTCGGCATTGTCGGACTGGTCGAAAACATGCCCGACGGCAACGCGACGCGGCCAGGCGACGTCGTGACGGCCATGTCGGGAAAAACCATCGAAGTCCTCAACACCGACGCGGAAGGCCGCATGGTGCTGGCCGATGCGCTGTGGTACGCGCAAAAGCGCTTCAAGCCGCAAGCGATGGTCAATCTGGCAACGCTCACCGGCGCGGTCATCGTCGCACTCGGCAAGGAGTATGCAGGTCTCTTCTCCAACAATGACGAGCTCTCGCAGCGCCTGACAAAGGCGGGGGAGGTGACGGGCGAAAAACTGTGGCGGCTGCCGCTTGGGCCCAAGTACGACAAGCTGATTGAATCCAAGGTTGCCGATATCCAGAACATCGGCGGACGCATGGGTGGCTCGATCACGGCCGCGCAATTCCTGCAGCGTTTTGTCAACAAAGACGTGGCGTGGGCACATCTGGATATCGCCGGCACGGCAATGGATGCGCCTAAAACAGATACCAATCAAAGCTGGGGCTCAGGGTTCGGCGTGCGGCTGCTCGACCGTCTCATCGCTGACAATTATGAGGGTTGAGGCCCACGCTATTAGCTAAGTCTTTGAACCATAAATCAATTACCCGTACTAATATCGCTGCTTATATTTTCCATAATATACATTATGCGAATTACAGCATGCGGATACAAGGCGCTAAATTGGACACGCAGCGTCCACCCCACTCCAGCCCACGCCGGCCGAAAAACGCTCTAACGCCATAATATGCGGGACAGACATCATGACAGCGCCAACGAAGCAGAATGCGATCGACAAGCTCGTTGAGATCATGGCAGCGCTGCGCACGCCGGGCACGGGTTGTCCGTGGGATCTCGAGCAAAGCTTCGAGACGATCGCCCCCTACACCATCGAAGAGGCCTACGAGGTGACCGATGCCATCGAGAAGAATGACATGGCGGCGCTCAAGGACGAACTCGGTGACCTGCTCTTTCAAGTCGTCTATCACGCGCGGTTGGCGCAAGAAGACGGAGCATTTGAATTGAGCGATGTGGCCGATACGGTTTGCGAAAAAATGGTGCGCCGACATCCCCACGTCTTCGGCGATGAGACGGCGCGCTCGGCGGAGGACGTCAACGGATTGTGGGAGCGCATCAAAGCTGAAGAAAAGTCGCAATCGGGAGAGCGCGCGGCCGAGACAGGCTTGCTCGATACCGTGCCGATTGGGCTCCCTGCCCTGACGAGATCAGTCAAATTGCAAAGCAAAGCGGCGCGGGTCGGATTCGATTGGCCCTCCATTGCGCCCGTGTTCGATAAGGCTCGCGAAGAACTCGGCGAGCTCGAGCAGGCCATTGCAGCTGCTGAAGACGGCGATGGCGGCCGCGACGCGATCGAGGATGAATATGGTGATTTCCTGTTCGTGTTGGCGAACATGGCGCGACACCTGGATATCGATCCCGAACGCGCATTGCGGCGAACGTGTACCAAATTCACGCGCAGATTTGCTCATGTGGAGCGCGCGCTCGCGTCTCAAGGGCGCTCGCCAGATCAAGCCGATCTGGAAGAAATGGAGCGGTTGTGGGTCGAGGCAAAGGGACTAGAAGCCAAGACTTAAATATCAAGTCCCTGGCAAGGTTTCGGCTTTCAACCGAGCCAGCAGCCGGTCGCGTTTTGCCGAAGAAATCCGAATGCGATAGCGCAGCGTCTGTGTCTCTTCGGCCTCTCGCTCCAGCACATCTGCGTTCTCGTACAGCCAATTGATCAGCGCTCCATTGGCCGCGTCCACTTCAATGTCCATCACCACATGCAAGCGTTCAAGATTGGCCTCGATGGCGACCAACAGATCGTCGATCCCCTCGCCGCTTACCGCGGAAATGACGACGGCCTTGCCATCAGAGCGTTGCGCGCGATTGCGTACCGTTTCGGCCTCGGCATCTGGCATCAGATCGATCTTGTTCCAGACTTCGATAATGCGCGCACCGCGCTCGGTTGGTTCAAGTCCCATGGCGCGTAGGACATCCTCCACATCGTCGCGCTGGCTATCGGATTCGGCGTGAGCGACGTCACGCACATGAAGCAGCAGATCGGCCTCGAGAACCTCTTCCAGCGTGGCGCGAAAGGCTGCGATCAGCGTCGTCGGCAATTGCGAGATGAAGCCGACCGTGTCGGAGAGGATTATTCGGCCCGATCCGGGCAGCTGGACCTCCCGCATGGTTGGATCGAGCGTAGCGAACAGCAAATCCTTTGCATAGACCTCGGCACCGCTTAGTCGATTGAAAAGCGTGGATTTTCCGGCATTTGTATAACCGACAAGCGCGACAACGGGATAGGGCACGCGCTCGCGCGAGCGGCGGTGCAAATGACGCGTGCGTTTTACGCGCTCGAGATCTTTGTGGATGGCGCCGATGCGGTCTTGAATAACGCGCCGATCGGATTCAATTTGGGTCTCGCCGGGACCGCCCAAGAAGCCAAAACCACCGCGCTGGCGTTCCAAATGCGTCCATGATCGCACCAGCCGGCTCTTCTGATAGGTCAGATGAGCCAGTTCGACCTGCAGCCGACCTTCTTTGGTGCGTGCGCGGCGGCCGAAAATCTCCAGGATGAGTCCCGTCCGGTCGAGCACCTTTGTGCCCCAAGCGCGCTCCAAATTGCGCTGCTGCACGGGGCTTAGGGCGTGATCGACGATGACGAGGCCGACCTTCTCGACGTGAATGAGCCCCGCAAATTCGTCGACCTTGCCGGACCCAAAGAGCGTAGCCGGCCGGATCCGCGGCAGCGGCACAATTCCGCTTGAAACGATTTCGAGCTCAATAGCGCGCGCCAGGCCGACGGCCTCTTCAAGTCGGTATTGCGGTGGCGGCTGGCTGGCGGCCGCACCCCCTTCCCCGCGCGATCCGGTATCGGCCGTGGTTTTGGTGATGGGACAGAGAACGAGCGCGCGCGTACGCTCGCCGTCGCTTGGCGCACTGCGTACAAGTCGTCCGCGTCGCTTGCGGCCGGATGTCAAGGGCTCACCGCCAAAGTTGCGCGATCAATCGCTGGCGCTTTCAGCTTGATCGCCATCGTCGATTTCGTCGAACAGTTGAATCGGCTGACCAGGCATGATTGTCGAAATTGCATGCTTGTAGACCAGCTGAGAATGGCCATCTCGGCGCAGCAAAACACAAAAATTATCGAACCAGCTCACGACGCCTTGCAGTTTGACGCCGTTGACCAGAAATATTGTGAGCGGTGTCTTGCTTTTTCGAACGTGATTTAAAAAAGTATCTTGTAGGCTTTGCGTTCGCTCTCCAGCCATTTGAATCCCATTTTTGTCGTTAGGTTTATCTCGATAGTATTTAGGAAATACGTCGGGAACTCAACAGATGTGAAATGCCGTCGATACATTAAATGACAATGTCTATGGCAACCGCAAGTGGTAATTCACTCAACTTATTGTAATCAACACGAGCCAACCAAATAATTCTACGATCAGTCGCGCCAATAGGCTGTGCTCAGAAGACTCAGCAAGACAAGAACTTCTCCTCGGCCCAGTATCATACCGCCGCAGAGTGCGATTTGAGTCCAAGGCGCCATGTTTGCGTAGCTTGGGGCGTCGGGAAAATCGTTTACCCGCATGATTTCGTAAGCCGGCCCGATGTTTGAGACGCTGCTTGCGGCCGCCAGCAACGCGCCCTCGAAGTTGAGACCAGACGCCGCGAGGGCGATGGCAAGCAGGGCAATGGTGATAATGTAGGCGCCGAAGGTCGTCCAAATGGCCATCATCAGGCGCTCATCGCGAATCTCGTCCCCATCGGCAGACGGGCGCACGCCGTGGGGATAGATCAGCAACCGCAGTTCGCGGCCGATTTGCCGACACATCGCCCACAAGCGATAGACTTTCAGTCCGCCGGCTGTGGAAAAGGCGCCGCCGCCGATAATGACAACCGCCAAGATGACCATGTAGGGAATCAAACCGTTCGCCGGCTCCGAAATCATGAAGCCTGTCGTTGAAATCAATGACGCAGACGTGGCGAGCGACAGGGCCACCGTATCGATCACGTCGTCCAGACCGCCGATTGGCGCATTTTGCAGCATCAGCGCCGTCAAAACGCCGCCGCCCGCGACGATCGCCGCACCGATGAGATAAGGCTCGCGCACGTCGTTGACCAACGTCCATCTGCCGGAAACCAGCGCCTGAACCCAAAGGATGCTGACCGAGCCAAGGGCCATGAAGATGGCCAAGACGAATTCGGCCGATGTCGAGCCGTATAGGGCGATGGTGCCCTCGCGCGGCATGAAGCCGCCTGTTGAAACGGTGGAGAGCGATAGGCAAAAAGCATCGAACGAGGGCAGACCGGAGACCATCAAGCTCAGAAAACAAAGCAAAGTGACGAGCGTATAAATTGGCAGAATCACACGGATGGCTTCCGCGATTCGAGCAAAAATCCGCTGTTCAGACTTGCCGAACAGCCGGGTCTGACGCTCGGTCACATTGCCTTCCCAGAGCGGCCCCAACAGAGCTGCAAGCAGCAACAATGTGACGAATCCTCCCATCCATTGGAGCAGCCCGCGCCAGACCAGAATTGAACGCGGCACGCTGGCGAATTCGCCGATCACGCTTGCGCCAGTCGTGGTAAAGCCCGAAGTCGCTTCGAAGATCGCGGGCACCAATTCACCGGGAAATCCGGCTGAATAGAGCGGCAGTGCGCCGGCCAAAGGCGTCAGGGCCCAGATCAGCACGAGCACGGCCAGACTTTGGCGGCGGCTGATCGTCATATCGCGCGCCCGAAAGGCGATCAGCATGTTTACGCCGACGAACCCGATCGCGACGGCGGGAAAGAGAAAGGCTTCGAAAACGGGCGCTGGATCGAGCGCCACCGCGAAGGC
>JAJFHN010000051.1 GCA_021775595.1 Hyphomicrobiales bacterium | reverse complement strand
GCGCTTTACGCCCAGTAATTCCGAACAACGCTAGCCCCCTCCGTATTACCGCGGCTGCTGGCACGGAGTTAGCCGGGGCTTCTTCTCCAGGTAACGTCATTATCTTCCCTGGTGAAAGAGTTTTACAACCCTAGGGCCTTCTTCACTCACGCGGCATGGCTGCATCAGGCTTGCGCCCATTGTGCAATATTCCCCACTGCTGCCTCCCGTAGGAGTCTGGGCCGTGTCTCAGTCCCAGTGTGGCTGATCATCCTCTCAGACCAGCTACGGATCGTAGCCTTGGTAGGCTTTTACCCTACCAACAAGCTAATCCGACGCGGGCTCATCCAATGGCGATAAATCTTTCCCCCGAAGGGCGTATACGGTATTAGCTCCGGTTTCCCGAAGTTATCCCGTACCACTGGGCAGATTCCCACGTGTTACTCACCCGTCTGCCACTTTCCGCCAGGGCAAGCCCTGGCTTCTCGTTCGACTTGCATGTGTTAAGCCTGCCGCCAGCGTTCGTTCTGAGCCAGGATCAAACTCTTAAGTTGAGAATTCGATTCTGATCGCTCCGGAAGGAATCTATCCGGAGTCCGCTGCGCTATTACTCTATTCAATATTTGACGAGTTCCATCACTAATTGCGCCGCGCGCGCAGCCTTACGGCATTGCTCGGACGCAATTGGGTGTTGGAGAAACGCAGTTTCGTCAGAGTCTCGTTTGCCTGATCCACACGAACCGAAATTCGCATAAAAACAGACACGCCAGGACTCCGCCGTCCGCGTTTCCCTTTCTTCAAACCACTATGTCAAAGAGCCTCAAGCCGGCGCCAAAATGTCGCCAACCCGAACCCCCATGGAAGCAAATGCTCTATGGGGAGTCAAACCCAAACGAAGGCGCTCTGGCGAGCATACCGCGTTTCGATTTCAACTGAAGGTTTGCGCGGGCACAACGAAGCCGCAGGTGTTTGACCTCACCCGCGCAAGCAACACAACTTAAGGATTCGCTCTGGCACTTGTCAAGACCGATTACCGTAAAAATTCATATGAAAATTCAATGCAAAAGGCGCCGCGCGTCACATTCCTGCCCGATTGCCGATCCACCTTCCACATTAACGGTCGGGAAACGATTTCCGGCGATAAAAGTTAACGCTGACTAAACGAGGACTTGCTCGTCGAGAATACAACCTGAACCCCGGCAAATCTCATACGGGCGCCGGAAATTCAGGCAATAAACTCGAGGGACAAATAAAACCGAATTCGGCTCTGCCGCACCGCATGAGCAGCCGCACAGACGGCACAAGGTGTGACAGTCGGAGACGGGGGGATATAGAACTTGACGGATCGACGCCGCCATTTCGCGGACGTGAAGCGCGAGCGCGCGCTTGTGCCGGCCTTCGGCAAGCGCGCTCTGCCCCAGATTCAGCTGGGCAAATCAGCGCAGGACGTTCCCAGGATTTACCTCGCAGAGCCGGGTCACACCAGCGTTGGCGCCAGGCTGAAGTGGCTTGCAAGCACGTGTCTTGCCGGTGTCGTCGGCATCGGACTGATCGGCGTTTCGCTTTACGCATCTCTCGATATGGACGACGGCAGCGGCATGGTCAGCTCGATCAAGCGCGCAAGCATGGCGGCGATGGAGCCGATGGCAGGAATTCATATCGTCGGCGAGGAGCAATCTCTGGCGCGCGGCAAATCGGAACGACTGCAAACCACCGCCTTGGGGCTCTCGACCCGCCATATCATTCACGACTCGGTGGTCCAGAAGCGACATGATCGCGAATACATCCGCATCAAACCTTATGTCCGCATCGTTGCCCGCCTCGCCACCTCCCAGCCCGAAGACGCCGAATCTATCCCCACCTTTAATCCTTTCAAGCTGTACGCCGATACGACGCCTATCTCGCAAACTGATGGTGAGACCAATGGCGCGGGTGAGATCGCACGCGACATCGAAGTCAAAGTGGTGGAGCTGGTGGGCGGCATTCTGCCCGAAGAAGACGGCGTCGAGCTCGCATCCCATGAGGTCACAGACCTCGTATCAGACGCCAACGAATTCTTCTACGGCCAGCCCTTTGCCATGAAGTCCCCGTATGTGACCGATGGCGGGGCCGTTGTTCACACCGCCGCCTATCATCCCGATGAGCTGGGCAGCACGTCACTTGTTGAAGACGTTGCGCCGCGCAATACCACGATCATCGAGAAAGCCCATATCGACGAGACTGATGAAATCCTTGAGGGCAGCAAATTCGAAACGGTCGCCGTCAAGAAAGGCGACACGCTTAGCAGCATCATCCGCAACGCAGGCGCCGAAGCATGGCTCGCCAAGTCCATCACCCAGTCCATGGAGCCCATTTTTCCGTCGAAGGCTTTGCGGGCGGGACAGGAAGTCCGCTTCACTCTGGTGCCCGCTCCGAGCGACACCGGGCAAATGGAACCGATCAAGGTCAGCGTTTTTGACGGCAAGGCGCACAAAGTGACGGTGGCTCGCAACGAAGCTGGCGAGTACATGGCAAGCGACGATCCGATTGATCTTGGCGATGCCGCGGCACTTCGGCAGGCGCAATATCCGCAGCGGGCCACGCTCTATCAAAGCATCTACCAGTCCTCACTTGGCCAGCAGATGTCTCCCGAGACGATTTCCAGGCTGATGCGCGTTCATTCCTACGATACGGATTTCAAGCAGCGCGCCCGCGCCGGCGATGCCTTTGAAGCCTTCTTCGACATGCGGGAAGACGGGAGCGGCAACGAGTCGAGCATCGGCGAATTGCTATACACGTCGCTTAAAGTCGACAATCAAATGCGCGAATTCTATCGCTTCCGCACACCCGACGGCATCGTCGACTACTATGATAAAAACGGCGACAGCGCCAAAAAGTTTCTGATGCGCAAGCCGGTCAAAGGCGCCCGTTTCACCTCTGGATTTGGAATGCGCCGGCATCCGCTGCTGAAGCGCTCCAAGATGCACACAGGTACAGACTGGGCCGCACCACGCGGCACTCCGATCCTGGCCTCGGGCAGCGGCACCGTCGAAGCGGTCGGACGCAAGGGCGGTTACGGCAACTATGTTCGCCTTCGGCACGCCAACGGCTTCAAAACGGCTTATGCGCATATGTCACGTTTTGCGCCTGGCATGCGTCCCGGCGTCAAGGTGACCCAAGGTCAGATCATCGGTTTTGTGGGCACGACCGGTCTCTCGTCCGGGCCCCATCTCCACTACGAAGTCTTGGTCAATTCGCGCCACGTGAATCCAATGAAAATTCACGTTCCACGGGGACGCAAACTGACCGAGCGGGAATTGGCTGAATTCAAGAAAGAGCGCACGCGGATCGACGAACTGCTGCGCCGCTCACCTGTGAATACGCAGGTGGCATCAATGGGACAATAAGCGCGGTAAACGCATAATAAGAAAAATGAGGGATTGCTTGGGGAAGGCGCGTTCAATTTGGACGCGCCTTTTTTTTGCGTCCACCAGCATTTGACGCCACTCAACGGCGCCCACTGCACAACGTCAAAGCTGCGGAGAATCTCATTAAGTGCTCAGATTAACCGAACGCGCTTACTTGCAGACTTTTGCACCCGACGTGCAAACGGCCGTCGATATAACGCCCTTCCAGCAAACGGTGTAGGACGTCGCCTGGCGGATATCGGGTCTGTAATAGAGCGACGATTTTACCCTCGAACGCCAATAGGGATTGGGTCTCATCTGATGGGCTTGGATCGTGACGCCATCTGAGCGCCATCCTGAGTTCCTGCCCTGCTCACGACGCCACTTGGCGATGGTGTCTCTCAGACCCGATTGCGAGCGCGCCGCCGCGCTCTTTTTTGAGCCGCCATCCCACGTCACGCCAAAGAGATGACATTCCCTCCTCGGGGCTTCATCCGCTGCAACATTTTGGGTAGGAGAGTCTGCCGCCGTTGCTTCCGGCGCCGAGGCGTCATTGGCAGCGTCTTGGGCAATGCCCGGCTGTGTCGCGGCAACCACCATAAGCGCCGCGCCGAATGCCATGACCGGCCTTGTTAAGCGCATAATTTCCCCCTCATGTCCTCAATCCAACCAACGATTATCATTTGAAGGCGCGCGAAACAACGTGTCCAGCGCGCACGCTCCGCTCATTTCGCAGCGCCAACGACGAGCCTCTGGTATGATTGAATAGAAGGGGCTCCTTTCAAATGTACCAGGCGCCACATCAATGCGATGGGCTTGTCGTGAAAAACGTGTCTGACCGACGCTACTCTAAATCGACATCACAAAACCCCGCGCTGCTGTTTTGCTTGATCGCGTCACTGTTCTTGGTGGCGGGTTGCGGTGCAAATCGTGGAACTGACACCGGTATAGCCGCGGCCGGCGGCGTGCGCGTGAGCGACAGCATGCACAATCGCAGCTGCTCCCAATTGACCAGCGACGCCAACGCCCATATTGCGCAAATGAAATCTCTGGCTGCAAAGCGAGCAGAAGCCCGGCGCACCTTACCTAAGACCGTGTTGTCGGGCCTCAAAAGAGCCATTGGCCGCTCGGACTCGGCTCACGCCCTCTCAGAGCAATACGCCGAACAACGCACAAAATTTACCGCCGCCAATGCCGCGCTGAAGGAGAATGGTTGCCCGGTCGTCGAGTTGCCGCTGCAACTCCAAGTGACCGAGCCTTGGACGGGACAGACCTGATCGATCCAAACTGCTTCAATCGGCACGGCGCCATCGTCGCTTGCCGCGACCGCGGCTATGGCCGAAATTCAGAATTGCAGTATTCTCGCACCCGAATTTGACATCAAGCACGCCTCATCAGGGAGATCATTATGTACACAGTCATCGGACATCCAATGAGCCGCGCAAGCCGCGTTATTTGGATGCTGGAGGAGTTGGAGGCCGACTATGAAATTCTACCCGTAGGACCTCAGAGCGACGCCATCAAGGAAGTGAATCCCAGCGGCAAATTGCCGGCCCTGAAAGACGGCGATGACGTTGTGATCGACTCGGCCGCGATTTGCCAATATCTCGCCGACAAGCACGGAAAATTGACCCACAAGGCCGGTACCCCGCTTCGCGGTCTACAGGACAGTTTTACATTCTTTGCCATGGACGACATGGAATACCCGCTCTGGACAGAGGCCAAGCATCGCTTCGTCTATCCAGAAGAGCGGCGGGTGCCGGACATCAAGGAGACCTGTCGTTGGGAGTTCAGTCGAGCCATGAAGAACCTCGAAGAACGTTTCGGTGATGGTCCGTTCGTTACCGGCGAGCAATTTACCGTGCCTGATTTGCTGATCGGCCAGTGCGGCCAATGGGCTTCGGGCATTGAGTTTGAAATCCCCAAAGGCAAACTCGGCGACTATTTTGAAAGCGTATGGCAGCGGCCCGCATTGGCCCGTGCGAAAGAGCGCGGAGACGCAGCCGTCGAAGCAGCGAAATAGACCTGCCGGACCCGTCTGCCACCACAAACAAAAAACTTCAAAAAGAGGATACACCGATGAGTGCGTTGCTGATCGCCCGCTTTAGCGTCAAGAATGCGGACAAACTAAAGGAATACGCGGCCCAGGCGCCGCAAACCATGGTGCCTTTCGGCGGCGAGGCCTTGTTTCGCGGCAAAGCCGACAAGACCCTGACCGGCGGGGACAACGATCACGTCATGGCCGCAATCTTCAAGTTCCCCAGCCTTGAGAAAATCGACGAATGGTACAACTCCGAGGCCTACGAACCCCTCAAGGCGATCCGCGACGAAGGCGCGGATTTCCGCATAACAAGCTATGAGGTCATGCCATAGGTGGCGAATACGCCAAGCCCATCTGCAGCCCGCAATCGATGCTTGCCCCACGGCGGCCCGGCTGGCTAAGCTGGCCGCTTTGTTGATGCCCAATGGCGGCCCGGCTGGTCAAGCTGGCCGCCTAATTGATGAATGACAGTAAAAAAGGACAGATTACCATGGCCAAAGCCGTTCACACCATGATCCGCGTGTTCGATGAAGACAAGGCGGTGGATTTTTATAAACGCGCCTTGGGCTTGAACGTCTCGAGCCGCTTCGATTTCGACGATTTTACGCTCGTTTTTTTGCAGAACCCCGAAACCGATTTCGAGCTTGAACTCACGGTCAACAAGGGCCAAGAGGCCCCATACAATCAAGGCGACGCATACGGCCATTTGGCATTTACGGTTGATGATTTGGACGCCGAACATACGCGATTCGAAAGCGAGAACTTGGCGCCAGCAAAGAAATTCGAAATGTCGTTGCCCGATGGCACGTCGGCCCGGGGATTCTTCGTGACTGATCCCGATGGCTACAAAATCGAAATGATCGAGCGTGGCGGACGCTTTCTATAAGTTGCGCCATCGCCAGGCGCCCGGGACCGCAAGGCGTGATGGAATGGTCTGAAATTCTGGCGTTCGGCGCCGCCATGTTCACGATCACAAATCCGATCGGCAATGCCGCATTGTTTCTTGGCATGGTCGAGGGCATGCCTGCCGCCAAAAAGCGCCAGACGGCGGTTGGTGCAGCCGTGGCAACAGCCGTCATATTGGTGGTGACCGTTTGGCTGGGTGAACGGTTGCTCGATTTTTTCGGCGTTTCGATTCCCGCTCTTGAATCCGCCGGCGGACTGATCATCGCCATGATCGGCTTGTCGATGCTGCAGGCCGAGCCGAGCGACATTCACTCAAAAGAAAGCGAACGCAACGCAGCCAAGGAAAAAGACTCGATCGCCGTCGTTCCCCTGGCGATGCCAATCATTGCAGGTCCGGGCACGATATCAACGGTCTTGGTGGCAACCCACAAAAACCACGGCATCGAGGGCAATTTGATCATCTCCGGCATTTGCGTCGCAGTGGCCGTTATTGTCGGCGTCTGCTTTCTGTTCTCAGCGCCGATGGCGCGGATGCTTGGCCACACGGGAATCAACATTCTGACGCGCTTTATGGGGCTGATCCTAACCGCCATCGCCATTGGCATGTTGGCCTCGTGCTTATCCAAACTTCTACCGGGGCTCGCGAGCTAGCGGTTTTGAAGCGCCGCAATCGTTGCAGCCCAAATTGGATCACACCGGCGTGAGCCTCAGCTTGGCTCCAATTCAATGGAAAAGACTCGGACGGGTTTGGCCTTTCCCTTCAGGCGTTGGGGCGGCATTTTGATCGCGCCATCGGTCTTGTCCATCGCATCGTATGTCGATTGAGAAAACAGCAATGGCCGACCGGCATCCTTGGTCGACGACTCGATCCGGGCGGTAACGTTCACGGTGTCTCCAATCGCTGAATAGGTACTGCGCGTCGGCGTTCCGATTGAGCCGACAACCGCCGGGCCGGTGTTGATGCCGATACCGATTTTGAGTGGCTCGAGGCTCAACTCAGCCAATCTTCGATTCACCTCCGGCATGGCGCCGAGCATGGCTCTGCCGGCCGCGACCGCATTATCGGCATGGGGAGTACCGTCTTCGATCGCGCCGAAGATCGCCATGAATCCGTCGCCAACGAATTGGTTCACGATGCCATGATGCTTTTCAACATTTGCGATCATGATCTCGAAAAAGACGTTCAACATCGTGACAACATCCTTGGGCGGCGAGGCGGCACATCGCGGCGTGAAGTCGCGAATGTCGGCAAAGAGCACCGTGATTTCCCGCTCGGTGCCACGCACGTCGTCGCCGCGCGAGAGCAACAATCGCGCGACGCTCGGATCAATATTGCGGCCAAGCAACCGCTCAACCCGCTGCTTGTCGCGCAGGCCTGAAACCATGTCATTGAATTGATCGATCAAAGTGCCGAACTCGTCGGAGCGCAGCAAATCTATCTCGACATCGGGGCCAAGATCGCCCTGGGCCACCCGCCGCGCTTTCCGCCGCAATGTCTCAAGCGGCTCAATGACAATCTTGGCCAGCATGCCGGCCGAGGCCAGACCGAAAACGATGCCTATCCCGCCCACGCTGAAGGGGAACCAATCGCCCGTGATCTCGAGCGGTGTTGGCGCAGCGATCAAGAGCAGCAACGAAATAATGGGGCAGATGACGGCTGAGACAGCCCACATCAGGCCGCGCCGGGACAGCGTCAGCGGCAGCACGCCGGGTATTTGAGCCGGCCGATCATCGGCAAAAAACAGTGGATACCATAACCGCTGGGCGATGATCTCAAGGGCAAAGAACATCTGCGTTAGCGCCATCAACGCGGCGATCGTCACCGAGATCGGCAGGTGAATATCGACCATCGGATTAAGCGGTCCGGGCGCCATATGCAGGGTAATCAGCATGACGGGGATGGTTGCGATCCAAGCCGGAGCCGCGATCGCCGTTGCCCACCAGGGCAAGTTGATCGCCATGCGCTGCGCCCGCCGCCAACGTTTGAGGTCCGACTTCGGGTTGGCCATGCGCGCCGTTCCCGCCAGCGTCCAGATGATCGCCAAGCCGGCCGCCAGCGCGACCGGATAAACGCAAATGTTGTAGATCATGATCGTCGATGTGAACGCCTCGGCTTGTTCGGGAGTTAGCAGAGGCTTGATGTGCGTCAGGTCGTACCAGATGTTGAAAGCGCTGCCGATCAGCTGCGCCGTTAGCGGCGCCAACGCCGTCCAAAGGACACGCCGCGCAATGCTCGGCTTGGGCGGATCGATGGTGTTCTGCTGAAGCGGCATTTGCGCCTGCTGTCGTTGCCGCGGGCCTTCCGGGTACGCGCTGCGGCGGTTTTCGATGGACCTGTGGCGAAACTCTCAATTGTCCGGTGCAGTCAAATGTAGATGCCGGTTGGCGGCCCATAAAGGTCCAATTTATCCTTTGCAAGCCCGATCGATGACGCATGTCAAATGCCGAAACTTCAGTTGATGGCATCATGCGTCAGTCGGCCCATTGTATCCGGCGCTTGCCAAGTGCCGCGAGGCTCGGAGGAATTATCGCTATGCGTTGTGCCGCTTTGATTGCAGCCGCAACACTGATCTGTCTGGCCGGAGCGGCGCGGGCCGAAGAATTCGGCGACGTCTATGCCGGACAAGTCTACGTCAAGGATGTGTGCGCGCCCTGCCACGCCGTGCAACCGGAGGCATCGATGTCGCCGAAAATCGACGCGCCGAGCTTTGCAGCGGTGGCCAACACGCCAGGCATGACGCGTACGGCGCTGACCGTCTGGCTCACCACGCCCCATCCCACGATGCCCAACTACGTGCTCGAGCACCAAGATCTGGACAATGTGATCGCCTACATCCTGAGCCTGAAGAACGATTGAATCATGCACCCGATTTGGGTCCCCACATGGGTCCAGCGGTTGGGACAATGGCCATATCCGTCAATTGAGGAAACAGCCCTGTGTACAAAAATATACTGATCCCCACCGATGGATCGGACCTATCCGAAAAGGCCGTCAACCACGGTGTTTTGCTCGCAAAGGCGCTTGATGCCACGCTCACATTTGTAACAGTGCGCAAACCGTTTCACAGCTTGGGCCTGGGAGGCGAGCCGGTGATGGTCGTGAAAATGCCGGACGCTTACAAAGGCTATGTGCATGACTACCTGACCGCCGAATCGAGCGAGCGGCTGGCTGCTGCAAAATCAGTAGCAGAACAGGAAGGGCGGGACTGCGAGACGGTCGACGTCGAGAATGACCAAATCTATCAAGGCATCTTGGATATCGCCGCAGAGCGAAAATGCGACTTGATCGTTATGGCATCGCACGGACGGCGCGGTATTTCTGCCGTTGTGTTGGGCAGCGAGACGGTCAAGGTCCTCACCCACAGCAAGGTTCCTGTTCTCGTTTACCGATAGGTTGCCACACAAGCAGCAAACAGAATGTCGCGCTCAACCCAGACCGCGGCGCCTAAGCCGCCTTTTTCACCGCACTGCCATTGACGACAAGGCCGTCGGCGTTTGCCGTCACCTTGACCTCATCACCAGCCTTTATTTCACCGCTCAGCACCTGCTCGGCGATGGCGTCCTGCAGGCTCTTTTGGATGACGCGCTTTAACGGACGTGCGCCGTATGCCGGGTCGTAGCCCTTGTTGGCCAGCCAATCGCGCGCCTTCTCATCCAGCTCGATGTCGATCTTTCGATCGGCAAGCAGCGCGCGCAGACGGGCGAGCTGAATGTCGACAATGGCCGCCATCTGATCGCGCTTGAGGCGATGGAACAGGATGATCTCATCAACCCGGTTGAGGAACTCTGGGCGGAAACTGGCGCGGACAACCGCCATCACCTGCTCTCGCACCTGGTCGGAATCCTCGCCCTCAGCTTGGTTGACCAGAATCTCGCCACCGAGATTGGAGGTCATGATGATCACTGTGTTGCGGAAATCAACGGTTCGACCCTGGCCGTCGGTCAAGCGTCCGTCATCGAGAACCTGCAGCAGCACATTAAAGACATCGCCGTGCGCCTTTTCGATCTCATCGAACAGGATGACCTGATAGGGCCGCCTGCGAACCGCTTCGGTCAGCGCCCCGCCTTCTTCGTAGCCGACATAGCCGGGCGGTGCGCCGATCAGGCGGGCAACGGAATGCTTTTCCATATACTCGGACATGTCCATGCGGATCATGGCGTGTTCGTCGTCGAACAAGAAAGCCGCGAGCGCCTTGGTCAGTTCGGTCTTGCCCACGCCAGTTGGGCCCAAAAACATGAACGAACCGATCGGCCGATTGGGATCTTGCAGGCCCGCGCGCGCGCGGCGCACGGCCGTTGAAATTGCGTGAACTGCCTCGTCTTGACCGATCACCCGCTTGGCGAGCTCATCTTCCATGCGCAGCAATTTGTCTTTTTCGCCTTCGAGCATGCGGTCGACGGGAATGCCGGTCCAGCGGGAGACGACTTGAGCAACATGATCGGGCAGCACTGCTTCCTCGAGCATACTATCGCCTGCCTCTTCGCCTTGGCTCTCGGCTTCCTGAAGCTTGGCCTCAAGATCGGGAATGACGCCATAGGAGAGCTCACCGGCGCGGCCGAGGTCGCCAACGCGTTGAGCCTGCTCCAGCTCGTGACGCGCTGTTTCGAGTTCCTCTTTGATCTTTTGCGCGCTTGAGAGCTTTTCCTTCTCCTGCTGCCAGCGCTGGGTGAGCGCGTCAGCCTGCTCTTCGAGGTCGGCGAGTTCCTTCTCCAAGTCTTCTAGCCGGTCCTTGGACGCGTCATCCTGCTCCTTTTTCAACGCCTCGCGCTCGATCTTGAGCTGAATGATGCGTCGGTCGAGTTCGTCCAACTCTTCCGGTTTGGAATCGACTTGCATCCGCAAGCGGCTGGCTGCCTCATCCATCAAATCGATAGCTTTGTCGGGCAAGAAGCGATCGGTGATATAGCGGTTGGAAAGCGTCGCGGCCGACACAAGCGCACTGTCGGTGATGCGAACGCCGTGGTGCAGCTCGTATTTTTCCTTCAGTCCCCTCAGAATCGAGATCGTGTCTTCGACAGTCGGCTCGGTGATGAAGACCGGTTGAAACCGCCGAGCAAGCGCCGCGTCCTTTTCAACGTGCTTGCGATACTCATCCAGCGTCGTCGCGCCGATGCAATGCAGTTCGCCGCGCGAGAGAGCGGGTTTGAGCAAGTTGGATGCATCCATTGCGCCGTCGGCCTTTCCGGCGCCAACGATTGTGTGCATCTCATCGATGAAAAGAATGACCCCGCCTTCGGCAGCCTCCACCTCTGAAAGAACCGCCTTGAGGCGTTCTTCGAATTCACCGCGATATTTCGCGCCCGCGATGAGCGCGCCCATGTCGAGCGAAAGAAGCCGCTTGTCACGCAGGCTTTCGGGCACATCGCCATTGACGATGCGCAACGCCAGGCCTTCGGCGATCGCCGTCTTGCCAACGCCCGGCTCGCCGATCAGTACCGGATTGTTCTTGGTTCTGCGCGAGAGCACCTGAATGGTGCGGCGTATTTCTTCGTCGCGGCCGATCACCGGATCGAGCTTGCCGTCGCGAGCTGCCTCCGTCAGATCGCGGGCATAACGATTGAGCGCGTCGTAGGACTGTTCGGCGGACGCGCTGTCAGCCGTTCGGCCCTTCCGGATCGCCTCGATTGCTTCGTTGATGGCATTGGGGCTGGTTCCCATGCCGGACAGGATTTTGGCCGGCTCGGAGTCTTTTTCCATCGCCAGCGCCAGTAGCAAGCGTTCCACGGTGACGAAGCTGTCGCCGGCCTTTTTTGCCAATTTCTTGGCCTGTTCGAAGATCCGCGCGGTCGCCGGCGCCAAATAGAGCTGTCCGCCGCCGTCACCGCTGACTTTGGGCATTGCGGCAAGCAGCGCTTCGGTGGCCCGCAGTGCCTCCTGAGGGTCACCGCCTGCGCGCGCGATCAAACCGGCCGCAAGACCTTCTTCGTCATCCAAGAGAACCTTGAATATATGCTCGGGGGCGAACTGTTGATGGCCTTCGCGCAATGCGAGGCTTTGGGCCGACTGCACGAAGCCTCGCGCACGGTCGGTATATGTCTCAAAATCCATTTCGAACCTCTCCTCAGCACGCGGTCTCCGTCTGACTTGCAGCCCGGTCGCCACGCCAATTCGAATACACTCGGCCACCAAGAGGCCGCGGGAACCCGAATTTCGGCATTCCCTTATTCATATATAGGAACTCGCCCGGCCATCAGAAAGGGTGCCGCGGCAGATCGTTCGATGCGTCGTTTTTTGGTGAATCGGCCTGTGCCCAGCCGTGCGTTGCCGGCCGGCAACGGAACCGTCGCGGAATCTTGTCAGGCGGTTTGCGGTCGCGCTGCTTAAGCCGCGGGGGTTTCTTCTTCGCTAGCCGGTTTGGCTTCTGCGGTATCACCGCTGCCGTTTGCACCGGCGGTCTCTTCGCCGCCGCCCGCACCGTTTGAGGCGGCTGTCTCGCTGGTTTTGGTACCGGTCTGGCGTTCGCCCTCGCTATCAGCCGCCGCATCTTGCGGCTTCGCAGCAACATTGGCGCCTTCGCGCTGAGCGCCGGAACCGTTGGCGTCGCCCTGCTGGGCGCCAGCGGCCGTTTGCTGGGGTTGCGCGGCCTGAATAATGCGTTGGTAGTGTTCGGCGTGCTGGAGATAGTTTTCCGCGGTGATGAAATCGCCGGAAGACAGCGCATCGCGGGCAAGGTTCGAGTATTTTTCGGCAATATGGGAAGCGGTGCCGCGTATCTTCACGTCCGGTCCATTTGATTCCAGATTGCGCGAAAGCTGGTTCTGTGGCTTGCGGCCGCGTCCGCGGCCTCGTCGGCTTTGCTGTCCTTGCCTCATAGGGTCCCGTTTTCGGTTAAGTGTCGGCTGATCGTCAATGACCGGCCGATCCGTCCAACCCGGCATGGGCGGTCATCTGATCAAGCCCGCCGGTTGCAATTGGTTATTCGGAGTTACGTGTCCCGTTTGCCCCTGTAACACATGTCCCATTCGGCTGCGTCTGCCCCGCCCTAATCCGCTTGACCAGACGCTCTGCCAATTTCGCACCACCAACGGCTTGGATGTGCACCAGCCCTTGGAACTGCCTTCAAGAATTCCTATCGGCGAATGTGCTATCGAGTGTGCCGAACGCTCCCAGCTTTGCGCTCCGGCCCTGTCTCGCCTCTCCCACGTACACCCTTGTTCCGGGTCTTATCGAAGCCCGCTTATGGCTTCAAAAACGCGTGGATGAATGGTCACGTTGGAGGGACCCTAGCTCGTCACCGAGAATTTTCCAACCCCTTTCTGGCCCGGTTTGTCGCTCACCGTTGCATGACCGCAACACATCGAATCACGCCTGCAAGGTCGGTCTTTTCTCTGTAGCAACGGCCATCCAATTCGAAGCCCGCTTCCATCAGAAGGTCCGCTACCGCGCGCGACTGTCCCAATCCGATCTCGAACACTGCCCAACCGCCCGGCCGCAATACATCGCCCAACCGCCCGGCAATCGCGCGATAGGACTCAAGGCCATCAACACCGCCATCGAGAGCGATCCGAGGATCGAAGAGCGCCACTTCAGGCGCCAGTGAATCGATCTCGGCACTCGGGATATAGGGTGGATTGGCAACCAGTAAATCGAATGGCCCGGCCAAGCCAGCGAGCCAGGACGCTCGAACGAAGTGCGCCCTATTCGACAATCCGAGCGCGCGCGCGTTCGATATAGCCAGGCCAATAGCCTCGGAACTGACATCGCTTCCCACGCCCCAGGCGTTCGGCAATTCGTCCAACAGGCTCAAGAGAATGCAGCCCGAACCCGTGCCAATGTCGGCGATGGCAAGCCTCTGTTGCTTGTGCTGCCCCTCTCCAATCAGCTCCAATGCGAGCTCGATCACGGTTTCGGTGTCGGGTCTGGGATCCAATGTGGCTGGCCCGATTGAGAACTCGTGCGACCAAAAGGCGCGCCTGCCCAGAATGCGGGAGACGGGCTCGCGCGCTTGCCGGCGGCAAATAAGCAATTCCAGGTTTTGGTGCTCAGCGTCGCTCAACAGGCGCGAGGGCTGGGCAACCAGGGTCTCATGGGACAAGCCGCAGACATGGGCGACGAGCAATCTTGCATCGAGGCCGGTGCTTTCCACGCCTGCTTTGCCTAGCAGCCGCGACACCTCCCCTATGACGGCGTCGATCCGCCGTGTGTCCGAGGTCAACGAGGAATCGCCGTTGCTTGGCCTAATTGGCGGAGTGTTCATCGACCGTGGCGAGCTGGCGCGCTTGGTTCTCTGTCACCAGGGCGTCGATCATTTCCTGCAAGCCCTCGCCAGCCAAGATTTCATTCAGCTTGTGCATGGTGAGTGAAATGCGGTGATCGGTTACGCGTCCTTGCGGGAAATTGTAGGTCCGGATTCGCTGCGAGCGGTCGCCGGAGCCCACTTGATCGCGGCGGTCGGCAGCGCGCTCCTCCTGCTGTTTTTGACGCTCGCTTTCATAAAGCCGCGCGCGCAGCACCTTCAATGCCTTGGCCTTGTTCTTGTGTTGTGATTTCTCGTCCTGCTGACTGACAACAATGCCGCTCGGAAGATGGGTGATGCGGACGGCGCTGTCGGTCGTGTTGACCGATTGACCACCGGGCCCGCTGGCACGAAACACGTCGACTCGCAGGTCTTTTTCTTCGATGTGTACATCAACTTCTTCTGCCTCCGGCAACACGGCCACCGTCGCGGCGGAGGTGTGAATGCGGCCACCCGATTCGGTTTCCGGCACGCGCTGAACCCGGTGAACGCCCGACTCGTATTTCAGGAACGAATACGCGCCTTTGCCCGAGATTGTCGCGACTATCTCCTTATATCCGCCGACATCCGCCTCATTGGCGGACAGAATCTGGACCTTCCAGCCCTTCAGGTCGGCAAATCTCTGATACATGCGGAAGAGATTGCCAGCAAACAGTGCCGCCTCGTCGCCACCCGTACCGGCGCGCACTTCAAGGATAACGTTCTTGTCGTCGGCGGCGTCCTTGGGCAAAAGCAATAAACGGACGCGCTGCTCGAGTTTATTGATTTTGGTTTCAAGCGCGCTCAATTCGTCGCGGGCCAGCTGGCGCATATCGTCGTCCGTGGCGCCATCGGACACGAGATCGCGCAAGTCATCGCTCTCCTTGCGTGCCTCGCCCAATTCGCGCACCACCGTAACCGTGGGATCGAGCTCGGAAAATTCGCGAGCGAGCCGCACATAGGTTTCCTGATCTGGCCCGGAGGCGAGCTGTGACTGCACGGTCTCCCAACGGCTGACCAGCGAGTCGAGTTTTTCCTGTGGGATTGTAGACATGAGCACCAATGTGGCGATTGAGCAGAAACATCGCTAGGGGCAGACAGCTATCGTCTTATCAGAGTCGCCCGCCCAACGGTCAACAGTCTCGTTGCCGGACGGCCCCTCCAATGCGGGTGGCAATGGAACGCGGCGAACGGAGACGGGCGCAGTGGGATCTTGAGTGCTTCCGGGCGTAGCCTGTTGGCGCGCTGCCGGCGCTCCCGACGCCGCCTTTTCGCCGTCGTCCCCTCCGTCGGCGACAATATAGATGACGCCCGCAACGACGGCCGCCGCGAAAACAACGGCGATGAGGGCGAAGGCGCCGGAGACAATCTCGACGACTTGCACAGACGCCTTTTCCTCCGGCCCCTTTGACTTTCCCGTCTCAGGCTGCGGACTTTCGGTGGCATCAGCCTTGTGGGCGGCAACGCGCCGCAGAATCGGGCGGCAATCGAGTTCGAGCAGTGCTGCATAGCTGGTCACGACCCGCTGGGTCTCCGGCCATTCTGGCAGATCTGCAAGCGCACCCCGTTCGAGCGCGGCAATTGTGGCAGTGCCTGTCTCCAGCTTTGCAGCGAGTTCACTTGGGCTCATGCCGAGCGCCTGGCGCATGGTCCGAAAAATATCGCCAAGATCTTCGTCGCGTCCTGGCGCGGCGTTACTGCCGGATTTCTGGTTCGTGGCTTCGGGCATCGCAAAACAAAGCGTTTGAGCTCAAGTCCTTCATTGCGCCACACCGCAACATTGGAACGTCTGGTCCGGTACGCGCATTCTCAACGCTAGGGCGTACGCGCTGCGGCGTCTACAATCGCCGGTGGGGGCGGTTAAATTTCCACGCCGGATTTGCGAGCAAAGTCCTGGAGTACACGGCGCGCGTCGGGCTCGCCCTTCTCCAGAACCGCATCCAAGCACTGGCGAAGCGTTCCGGCATCAAGCGAACGTACCATCGCCTTGATCGGTCCGATAAAAGCAGGCGCCATCGATATGGATCGGAAGCCCAACCCGATCAGCGCCATG
Organism: Hyphomicrobiales bacterium; assembly: GCA_021775595.1. GTDB lineage: Bacteria > Pseudomonadota > Alphaproteobacteria > Rhizobiales > Methyloligellaceae > JAJFHN01. Next base: position 36,112 of record JAJFHN010000051.1, on the reverse strand, counting down.
GCTTCGAGTGGCCGGCCGGCCATTTCACCGCACAAAGTGAGCGGAACGCCATAGGCGTCTGCTTTCTCGGCGATCAAGCGCAAGGGCCGCAGGGCCGCAGGCGACAGCGCATCAAAGCGTTCGGCCACGCGCAGATTGGCGCGGTCAGCGGCGAACAGAAATTGCAACAGATCGTTGCTGCCGACGGAGACGAAATCGACGACCGGCATCAGCTCATCGAGCTGCCAAAGCAGAGATGGCACCTCGATCATGGCGCCAACCAGGATGTTTTTCGGGACTTTGTGGCCGTGCCGGATCAAATGGGTTTTTTCGCGCTCGATCAGCGTCCTGGCGGCCTTGTATTCGGCTACCTCGGATATCATCGGCAGCATCAGCCGCAAGTCTTTACCCGGTGCCGCGCGCAACAACGCGCGCACTTGCATACGCAACAGACCTGGCCGGTCGAGCGCCATGCGAATGGCACGCCAGCCGATGGCGGGATTTTCCTCGTGGCTGTGGCGCAGATAGGGCAGCAGCTTGTCTCCGCCGATGTCGAGAGAACGGAAAACAACCGGCTTGCCCGCCGCCATCTTTAGGATGGCGCGATAGGTTTTGATCTGCTGCTCGATGCGCGGAAATGTCGAGGAAATCATGAATTGCAGTTCGGTCCTGAACAGACCGATGCCATCAGCACCGGACTCCGCGAGATGAGGCAGGTCTACGAGCAATCCGGCATTGATGTGGAGCTCGATCTTTAGGCCGTCCTTGGTGCGTGATTTCTTGTCGCGCAGTTTGGCGTATTGGGCCTGACGCGTGGCACGGAACCTGACTTTATCCGCATAGGCACTGATCACCTCTTGGCTCGGGCGCAAATGCACCTCGCCGGCTTCCGCATCGACGACGATATCGTCACCAGTTTCCGCCCATTCGAGAATGTTCTCGGCCTGGCCTACTGCCGCGATGCCCAGCGCGCGTGCCACGATCGCCACATGGCTGGTGTAACCACCCTCCTCCAGGACCAAAGCGCGCAGGCGGTTGGGGTCATAATCCAATAGCTCGGCGGCACCCATGGTGCGCGCAAGCAGGACCGAGTCTTCAGGAATGAGATCATCCGCCGCGGTCGCGGCGCGCCCGGCCAAATGACGCAGCAAACGGTTCGCCAAATCGTCGAGATCGTTGAGGCGTTCGCGCCAGAACGGATCGGTTTGGCGCAACATGCGGGCACGGGTGTCATTTTGTACCCGCTCGACAGCGGCTTCAGCCGTCAGTCCCGTGTCGACAGCTTCCTTGAGACGGCGGACCCAGCCCTGATCATGGGCGAACATGCGATAGGCTTCCAGCACGTCGCGGTGTTCGCCGACCCGCTCAATGTCGCCGCGCGCCAGCATGTCGTCGATCGTCTGGCGCAGCTCGTCGACTGCCTTGTCGAGGCGCTCGTGCTCGCCGAAAACATCTTCGGCAATCAGATTGGAGACGGCGATCCTGGGTTGATGCAGAACGACGTGTCCCAGTGTGATGCCGTCGGAAAGGACCACGCCGGTGTGACGCTGGGGGCCTTCGCGCGAGGGTACCGCGGCGCGGTCGTTTCCCGTCTGGATATCGCGTGCGCTGATCAGCTCGGCCAGCACCATGGCCGTCGTCTGCAGCGCTTCGATCTCCTCTTCGGAGTAATGGCGCTGCGTTTGGTTCTGCACCGTCAGCACGCCCAGGGTGTGGCCGCTCTTGAGAATCGGAACGCCAAGAAACGAGTGATAAATCTCCTCGCCTGTTTCCGGCCTGTAGGCGAATGCTGGATGGTCCTGCGCTTCTGTCAGGTTGAGCGGTTCGGCTTGTTCGGCGATCAGACCGACAAGGCCTTCGCCCGGCCGCAGGTGCGTGCTGTGCACGGCGCTGGGATTCAGGCCTTCGGTGGCGAAGAGTTCGAGGGATCCGTCGCGCCGACCCACATAGATGGAGCAAACTTCCGCCACCATATTGGCGGCAATCAGGACGACGATTCTATCGAGCCGGGTTTGCGCGCTTTCCGGCTGCGCCATCACCTCTCGAAGGCGGCGGAGCAGTACGCGCGGTGCGCCGAGTGGGGCAGCTGCCATCAAGCGTTCGTCCTCACCACCGGTCGGCCAAGGCGTCCAGCTTAGCGATTGTTGTCAACAACAGTGTGTCTCGAAACCAAATTGCCTACCTAGTTCGCGTCGAGCCCATAGAGCGTGTGAAGCGTGCGGACCGCCAGCTCGGCATAGGCCGCATCGATTAACACGCTTATCTTGATTTCCGACGTTGAGATCGCCTCAATGTTGATTCCTTTTTCGGCCAGCGCCGCGAAGGTCTGCGCCGCCACGCCGGCGTGAGAGCGCATGCCAACACCGATGACCGAGATCTTGGCGATGTCAGTCGATCCCTTGAGTTCTTTGTATCCAATCTCGCCCTTGGCGTCCTTGAGCACGGCGAGCGCCTTCTTCAAATCGGAATCCAGAACGGTAAACGTCAAATCCGTGAAACGGCCGTCATCGGAGACATTCTGCACGATCATGTCGACATTGATGTTTGCATCGGCCAACCGCCCAAAAACGCCTGCCGCAACGCCAGGCTTATCGGCTACGTTGACCAACGTGACCTTTGCCTCATCCTTGGCATAGGCAATTCCGCTTACGACCCGTTGTTCCACTGTTTCTTCCTCATCGCACACCAGCGTGCCCGGACCAGATCCATCGCCTCGATTGAGAGAAGCGGCGGCTTCGGGCGGATCAAAACTCGATCTCACCTGAAGCTTTACACCATGAACCATGGCCATTTGGACCGAGCGGGTTTGCAGGACCTTGGCACCCAATGACGCCATTTCCAACATCTCTTCGTAGGAGATTTTGTCAAGTCGGCGCGCCCGCGGCACCATCCGGGGATCGGCGGTATAGATGCCGTCAACATCAGTGTAGATATCGCATAAATCTGCCTTGATCGCGGCGGCAACCGCGACGGCGGTCGTGTCGGATCCGCCGCGCCCCAGCGTGGTTATGTGCCCGTCGGGGGAAATGCCCTGAAAGCCTGCAACAATCCCGACCTCACCTCCATCCAGGCTGCTCAGAAGATTCTCGGCGTCGATGTTTGCGATGCGGGCAGCGCCATGCACGTCGTCAGTCTGTATCGGCACCTGCCAGCCTTGCCAAGAGCGCGCCTTGATGCCGATTGACTTGAGCACGGTCGCCAGCAGTCCCGCGGTGATTTGTTCACCTGACGATACGACCGCATCGTATTCACGCGCATCGAATTCGGAGCCCGCCTCCTGGGTCCACTGTACCAGTTGATTTGTATGGCCGGCCATGGCGGAGACGACCACGGCACACCGGTTGCCGGCTTCGACCTCACGTTTGACGTGCGCCGCCACATTGCGGATCTTATCCACCGTCGCAACAGACGTTCCGCCGAATTTCATCACCAATAGTGGCATAGTCGGACTTCGCACATTTGCGTACGATCACGATGGAACGTATCGATTTAAGATTTACCGCCGGACAGCGTCGCCGGCACAATGTTCAGATCCCGCCGCATTCATAACCGCTCGCCAGTGCCGCCGCAACACGGCCACGGCTGGTGTCTTGACAAGGCGCGCCTGGCCGCTGCCAATGCGGCCCATGATCTCCAGCAGCAAATCTCCGACAGGTGAGACACTCGACCAGGCCGAGGTAGAACGCTTTGCCGCCATGGCCGATGAATGGTGGGACACACAGGGCAAATTCAAGCCGTTGCACCGCCTCAATCCCGGACGTTTGGCCTACATTCGTGACAACGTATGCGGCCATTTCGACCGTGATCCGCGCAAACTCGGATGCTTGGACAAACTCACGGTGCTTGATGTGGGCTGCGGCGGCGGTCTGTTGTGCGAACCGCTGGCCAGGCTCGGCGCCCACGTGACGGGTATCGATCCAGCCAAAGAGACCATTGAGGCCGCGCGCCAGCACGCGTCTTTGCAGAGCCTGGAAATCGATTATCGCGCTGCGCGCGTTGAAGATTTGGCCCAGGCCGGCGAGTTATTCGACATCGTGCTGGTGATGGAAGTTGTCGAACACGTGCCCGATGTCAGCGCATTTTTGGCCACCTGCGCGGCCACATTGCGGCCTGGCGGGCGAATGATCCTTTCCACCATAAACCGCACGCTCAAATCATATGCGTTGGCGATCGTGGGCGCGGAGTACATTCTGCGCTGGCTACCTGTGGGCACCCATCGCTGGGAGCGCTTTGTGACGGTTGAGGAGCTGCGGCGCGCACTGGGCTCAGCCGGCCTCGATCTGGCCGATGCAACTGGCCTTGTTTACAACCCGTTGAGCGACGACTGGCTGTTGGCTGGGGATACGGACGTCAATTATTTGGCCGCAGCATCTTTTTCCAAGCCCTCCGTCTGAACCACCTCGAAGACCCGATCGTGTTGCAATGACGGGACGCGCGCGCGCGCTTCAGCCACTTGCGCGGTGTCGATGTCGGCCAAGATCACGGCAGGCGCGGCGCCAGCTTCAGCGATAACTTCCCCCCATGGCGAGACGATCATCGAGTGGCCATAGGTGTCGCGGCCAATTTCGTGGCGGCCGCCTTGAGCCGGGGCAAAAATAAAACATCCGGTCTCGATGGCGCGCGCGCGGAGCAGCACCCGCCAATGGGCCTCGCCGGTTTGTTTGGTGAAGGCGGAGGGCACGGCAATAAATTTGGCGCCGGCCTTGGCGAGAGAGCGATAGAGCGCCGGGAAACGCAGATCGTAACAAATCGTCAGCCCATAGGGGCCCCATGGCAGATCGGCTAGAACGGCCTGGCTTCCCGCGTTGTAATTTTTTGATTCGCGATAGCTCTCGCCGCCAGGCAAATCGACGTCGAACATATGGATCTTGTCGTACCGTGCTGCAATCGAACCTTCTGGCGTAAAGAGCATCGAACGATTGGCAATCTTGTCAGTCGCCAGCTTGATCGGTGTGGCGCCGATGTGGAGCCACAGACCGAGCTCCTTTGACAAGCCGGCAAACAGTTCCAATGCTGGGTTTCCGGCTTCCCCCTGCGTGTTGGCCAGCACACGCTTGCGTTCCAACTCCATGAGCGCCGTGTTTTCGGGCGTGATGACAAGCTGGCTACCGGCCCTGGCCGCCTGCCGGATGGACGCCTCCGCAGCCGCCAGGTTCGGCGCCACTTTGCGGCCGCTCCTCATCTGAACAAGAGCGACGCGAAAAACTGCGCCAGCGGCCGTCATGACATGCACATCCGGATTTGCCTTCTATCTGCTAATTCTGGGCCGATCCGCGGGCCAAGAGAGGATCGAGCTCGCCACTATTATCCAGCGCATAAAGCTCGTCGCAGCCGCCGATATGGATGCCGTCGATGAAAATCTGCGGCACGGTGCGCGCGCCATTCGATAGCTCCAGCATGCGGTTGCGTTCGTCCGCGTTGAGCGTCACGTTGATTTCTTTGAACTCGGCGCCCTTGGCGCTCAACAGGCGTTTGGCGGCGGTGCAAAAGCCGCACAACATGCCCGTATATATGACAACTTCAGCCATGATCTCCTCATACCGCACTCGTCCGCAACGCAGTCGAGTCGCGCGCGATCTTACTGAATAATTCTCGAATTGAGTATCATGCGCCGCCGGCCCCAAGACAGCGGCCGACCGGCTATTGGCTTGCGGCCAATGGATCAACCGAGCGGGCTAGCGCCAGCACATCGACACTCCGGGCGCCTGCGCGCCGCAAGACCCGTGCGCAGGCGTTCGCCGTCGCTCCAGTCGTGATCACGTCGTCGAGCAAGACAACCACGCGCCCGCCGATCAATTCAGCCCGGCTCTCGTCGACAGAAAAGGCACCCGCCACGTTTCGGGCCCGCCGTTTGGCGGTCAGTCCCACTTGGCTCTTGGTGCGTTTTGTGCGCGTTAGCATAAATGGATCGCTCTGAACGCCCACGGCCCGGCCAAGCGACTTTGTCAGCATGGCAGCTTGATTGAAGCGCCGGCGCCACAATCGGCTCGGGTGCAAGGGGACCGGAACCAACAGATCGGCTTCGCTCAGCAATTCGGCGCCTGTGTTTGCCAGCCACCTGGTGAAGAGCGCAATACCTTCATGCCGATCGCGGTATTTGAGGTCATGGATCAAGTTGCGCATCACACCCGAATAGCGGGCGACGGCCCGGGCACGGCTGAATTCAGGTGGAGCCGCCAACGCAGCCGCCGATACACTGGAGCCATCGGCGTCGAGTTGAAAGGGCAAAGGAATTCCCAGTGTGTCGCAGATAGGCGGCTGGATAAAGTCGACGCCGGCCCAGCAGTCGGCGCACAGCCCGTCATGGCGCTCGATCGGCTCAGTACAGGCAATGCATCGTGGCGGCAGCACCGTATCAACCAAGCGCATCGAGGCCGCAAGCACCAGCGCGCCGGCACGCCGTAAGCGCCCGTCAGGCTTGAAATCGGGCATCACTTTGGTCTTCGCTGTCGACATCAGCAGGCCCTGTTTCGGCATGGTCGCCTTACCAACACTTGGCGGATGGCGCTCGACGCCGCTAGGTTCAGCGACCGACCGGCTCGCCGGCGACCAATTGAAGCAAAGACCATGACGCGTGACAACGAGCTCTTCGACCGCGCCCTGCTCACGCGACGCCGCGCGCGGGCCGCTTCCAACTTAATAGCGCACGATTTTTTACTGGAACGCGCCGCCGAGGACATCGGCGGCCGGCTCGAAGGCATACTGCGCGACTTCCCCGTGTGCCTTAATATCGGCGCACATCACGGATTGCTGGGCGACACGCTCGTGCGCGCTGTCAAACCGAGCCTGCTTATCCAGTCCGAGCTCTGCTTGCCGCTGGTCGCGCAATGCCATGGCGCGCGCGTGGTGGCCGATGAAGAGCTGCTGCCGTTCGCACCAGCCTCACTTGACTTAGTGGTTTCGGCGCTTGCCCTGCACTGGGTCAATGACCTGCCTGGCGCGCTGATCCAGATTGCTCGCGCGCTTCGGCCCGACGGTTTGTTCCTGGCCGCAGTTTTGGGCGGGCGCACGCTGCAGGAATTGCGCGAAGTGCTCACGGCTGCAGACGCCGAGGTATCTGGCGGCGCCGGGCCCCGCGTGGCCCCCTTTGCCGACGTGCGCGACTATGGCGGTTTGTTGCAGCGAGCCGGATTCGCGCTGCCGGTCGTCGATTCCGATCTAATCGAGGTGACGTATCCATCGGCGCGCGCCCTGATGGACGACATCCGGGCGATGGGAGCAGCCAATGTGCTCAAAGCGCGTTCCAAACGACCGCTCCTGCGTCGAACACTGGCGCTTGCAGAAGAGATCTACCGATCGCGATTTGCCGCTGGAGAACGCGTGCGGGCGAGCTTCGAGGTCATCACTTTGACTGGATGGGCGCCCGATGAAAGCCAGCAACGGCCCTTGGCACCGGGATCGGCGCGAAGTCGCCTCGCCGATGCGCTCGGCACGGCTGAACGCTCAGCCGGCGAAAAGGCAGATCCCAAGAAACGTTGAAGGCTAAAGAACTGAGCGCGGCTAGAACATGCCCTTCATGGTGACAAAGAGAGTGTTAACCTCAGTGCCAACTTCTCCCACGATCACGACAATCGCCATGCCGATGCCGCCGGCGATGAGGGCGTATTCGATCGCAGACACACCTGATTGATCGTGCCGGAATTTGCTCAGAAAACCGTATTTTTCCATGACACCACCTGTTCTGTTTCTCGGATTTTTTGTTGTCTGCGACGCTACACCAAAATCCTTTACAAATGATCATACAGGGCCTTTCTGAGGGGTTCGTCGGCCGGTGGCATGTCATAGTCCGCCATCTCGCGCGGGCTCGCCCAGGCTAACTTTTGACCATCGCGGCCGTGCGGCTCGCCCTGCCAGTCCCGACAGAGGAAGAGCGGCATCAACAGGTGAAAAGCCTCATAGGTATGGCTGGCAAAGCGGAAGGGTTCCAGCTGTTCGCTCGAGACCACGATGCCGAGCTCCTCATACAGCTCGCGGATCAGCGCTTCTTCGGGATGCTCACCAGGCTCGACCTTGCCGCCGGGAAACTCCCATAGGCCGGCGAGCGCCTTGCCCTCGGGACGCCGGGCGATCAGCAAGCGTCCATCTGTGCGCAACAGGGCGCAGGCCACCACCAAGACGATGTCGCGTTCTGTTGGCTGCTCGGCCATAGGCGGTCTAACTGCGATAGTCGGCGTTGATCGAAATGTAGTCGTGGGTCAAATCACAGGTCCACACGGTGGCCTGGCCGGCAGCCACCCCCACATCGACGCGTATGACGAGTTCGGAATTCTTCATATACCGCGCGCCTTCGTTTTCTTGATAGTCGGGATCGACCTCGCCATCGCGCGCCACCGCCAAATCGCCGAACCAAATCGCAAGCTTGTCTCGATTGGCCTCTTCGCCGGCTTTCCCGACCGCCATCACCACCCGGCCCCAATTGGGGTCCTCACCGGCCAACGCCGTCTTGACCAATGGTGAATTGGCAATGGCGAACGCAATCTTTCGCGCCGCCGCATCGTGTTCGGCCCCCTCTACGACGACCTCCACAAACTTGCTTGCGCCCTCGCCATCCTTGACGATTTGGTGGGCGAGATCGCGCATCACGCTGCTTAGAGCTTCTGCGAACCCAGCCAGCCGCGGATCGTCGGCTGCGCTGATGTGAGGCGCGCCGCGCGCCGCCGCCCCACCTGTCGCCAACAGCAGCACGGTGTCGCTGGTCGACGTGTCGCCATCGATTGTGATTGCGTTGAATGTCGGACCGACTGCCTCTGCGCAGAGGCTCTGGAGCACTTCGGGCGCGATGGCAGCGTCGGTGAAAAAGAACGCCAGCATGGTCGCCATATCAGGCGCGATCATGCCCGAACCCTTGGCGAGACCATTGATGACGATCTCGACGCCATCGATCTCCGCTTTGCGTGTTGCAAGTTTGGGATAGGTGTCGGTGGTCATGATGGCGCTCGCGCCGTCGCTCCAAGCATCGTCTGTAGCCGCCGCGGCCAGATCCGTAAGCCTGTGGCAGAATTTGGTTGGATCAAGTGCTTCGCCGATGACCCCGGTAGAGGCGATCAACACTTCTGTGGCGGCGCATTCTGCGATTTTCGCTGCCGCGTTTGCCGTCGCCTCGACGGCCTCACGGCCCTTCATTCCGGTGAATGCATTGGCGTTGCCGGCGTTGACGACGAGCGCCCGCACGGCAGCGCTGGGCATCAGCGCTCGACACCAATCGACGGCTGCCGAAGCGGTCTTCGATCGGGTGAAGACACCGCCGGCACACGTGCCTGCATCCAACAGCACCAACATCAGATCCTTGCGGCCGGAATAGCGAATGCCCGCCTCGCATGCGGCCAGACGCACGCCTGCAACAGGCGGCAACTCTGCGGACTTCTTGGGTGTGAAGGGCGATTGGGCCACGGGCTGGGTCGATTTGAAGAGCTGCGCTGCGGGCCTACTGACCGAAGCTGCCGCGAGTTGCTGGAGACTCAATCGCCTTTTTTATGGCCGGATCAAGGATCTCGATTTCGGCATCGCCGCGCAATTCTTCGATCACCGAATCCCGTTTCTCTTGAATCAAACCGGCCATGATCCGGAATTTTTCATCTTCGAATGCGTTGGGCTTGGATGTGCGCTTATCCAGAAGCTGGATAACGTGCCAACCAAAGCGCGTCTGCACGGGTTCGGAGATATCGTTGACCTTCAGCGCAAAAACGGCTTCGTCGAACGGTGCGACCATGTCGCCCTTGGCAAAATAACCGATGTCGCCGCCGACATCCGCTTCCGCGCCCTTCGAATGCTCCTTCGCCAGCTCGGCAAAATCGTCGCCCCTATTGAGGCGCTCAATCATGTCGCGAGCGTCCTCTTCGCTGCCGAGCAAAATATGGCGCGCGCGCAGTTCATCCCGGGCATCGAATTCGGCGACATATTTGTCGTATATCTTTTTGACTTCCGCTTCGGAAACCTGATCGACCACCATTTTTTCGTAATAGGTCTCCGCGAGCGCCAAGCGCCGATAATTCAGTATGCGTTGATCGAATGCCGGACCGGAATCCAGCTTGTTCTGACCCGCCGCGGCGGCCATGAGCTGATTGGTGATCAGGTATTCGACGATTTGACCGCGGCGTTGAGCATCCGGGATACCGGCGATTTCCGCGCCCATTGAGGCGCTGGCGACTGCCACGTCTTTTTCGGTGATCGCGACACCATCGACCCGAGCAAGAACCGTGTCGTCAGCACCATGGGACGATTGCCACGTCAGGACTACTAGAGCGACCGTTACGGTCAGTTGCGCTAAAATTTTCACGTGCTTGCCCTCACAACGGGACGCTTCGAGACAATGCACCTTGGCTCATGCGCCAGCTGCTTCTGCCCCTATGTTTTGTATTCGCGTCTTCATAGCTGCTGCGGTTCGTTATTGCCAGATTCCATTACGCCGCTCACGGTGAATTGTGCCCTTTACCATTGGTCGGGGTCTCGTTGACAAGGGGCCTGGGCCCCCTTATTTCTCAAGCCAACCGGCGAGCCATCTGCCCGCCTGCCGCCGCACCCGCACCCGGTGCAGCACAAAATGCGATCCGCAGCCTGAATTCGCGGTTCGCGACCCCACTCTAAAGGATCGAGAGGTCCCTGCGATGGTGTCCTTTGGGCAAATCGCCAGCAAAATATTAGGATCGTCCAACGATCGCCGCCTCAAGGCTTACACGTCGTCCGTGGATGCCATCAATGCTTTGGAGGGCGAGGTCGAGAAACTCACGGATTCGGCGCTGAAAGCCCGAACGGATGAGTTTCGAGAGCAAATTGCCAATGGCGCGACATTGGATGATTTGCTGGCTCCCGCGTTTGCGACCGTTCGCGAAGCCGCTAAACGCACCCTTGGGCAACGTCATTTCGATGTCCAGCTCATCGGCGGCATGGTGCTGCATGAGGGCAATGTCGCGGAAATGAAGACGGGCGAGGGTAAGACGCTCGTGGCGACGCTGCCGGTTTATCTAAATGCGCTTGCCGGTCAGAGCGTTCATGTCGTGACGGTCAACGACTATCTGGCCCGGCGTGACTCAGAATGGATGGGAGCCGTATATCAATTTCTTGGCCTCTCGGTCGGGTGCATCGTGCATGACCTGAAAGATGATGACCGCCGAAAGGCCTATGCCTGCGATGTGACCTACGGCACGAACAACGAATTCGGCTTCGACTATTTGCGCGACAACATGAAATTCTCGAACGAGGAGATGGTGCAGCGCGGCCATCATTTTGGCATCGTTGACGAAGTCGATTCCATCCTGATCGACGAGGCGCGCACACCGCTGATCATCTCAGGTCCGATTGAGGACCGCTCCGAACTCTACACCGCAATCGACGAATTCATTCCAAGTCTGGTCGAACAGGACTACGAGTTGGACGAGAAGATGCGCACCGTTTCTCTCACCGAAGAGGGCAACGAACACGTCGAGGAGTTGCTGACCAAGGCCGACATGCTGAAAGGCGACTCGCTCTACGACATCGAAAACGTCACGATTGTTCATCACGTCAATCAGGCGCTCCGCGCCCATAAGCTCTTTCAGCGCGATAAGGATTACATCGTCAAGAACGACGAAGTCATCATCATCGACGAATTCACCGGACGCATGATGCAGGGCCGGCGCTATTCGGAGGGACTGCATCAGGCGCTCGAGGCAAAGGAGCGGGCGAGCATCCAGCCAGAAAACCAGACGCTCGCCACGATCACCTTCCAGAACTATTTTCGGCTTTACGACAAACTTGCCGGTATGACGGGCACGGCACTGACCGAGGCCGATGAGCTCATGGACATTTACGGCCTCGACGTGTTGGAAATTCCCACCAACATGCCGATGGTGCGTGAAGACGACGACGACGAGGTCTATCGGACGGCGCAAGAAAAATACAATGCCATCAACGACCTCATCATAGATTGCCGCAAGCGCGGGCAGCCCGTTCTCGTCGGAACGACTTCGATCGAGAAATCAGAGCTTCTAGCCGAGGCTCTGGCTAAGAAAAAAGTCAAGGATTTCAAAGTTCTCAACGCCCGTTATCACGAGCAAGAGGCCACCATCATCGCCCAAGCCGGCGTGCCCGGCGCGATCACCATCGCCACCAACATGGCCGGCCGCGGTACCGATATTCAGCTCGGCGGCAATCCCGACATGCGCATCAGCGAATGGATTCTGCAAAAGTCGGAGAAGGGCAAGCCACCGACCGAAAGGCAGATCGAAGCCGAGAAGGCCAAAATTGAGGCCGATGTAGAGAAGAAGAAGAAACAGGCACTGGATGCCGGCGGTCTTTATGTGATCGGCACCGAACGCCACGAAAGCCGCCGCATCGACAACCAATTGCGCGGCCGCTCGGGACGCCAGGGCGACCCAGGCCACTCCAAGTTTTTTCTCTCGCTCGATGACGATCTGATGCGCATTTTCGGCTCCGACCGCATGGACGGTGTGCTGCAAAAACTGGGTCTTGAAGAGGGTGAAGCAATTGTCCACCCCTGGATCAACAAGGCGTTGGAGAAGGCGCAGCAAAAGGTCGAGGCGCGCAATTTCGACGCCCGCAAACAGATCCTCAAATACGACGACGTGATGAACGACCAGCGCAAGGTCATTTTCGAACAACGGCTCGATCTGATGGGCGATGCCGACGTCAGTGAAACCGTTGCCGATATGCGCCACGAGTCGGTCGAGGAATTGGTCTCCAAGCACATTCCAGAAAAGGCTTATGCCGAGGAGTGGGATTCAGAGGGGCTCAGAGAGGCCGTTCAAGAGATCTTCGGTCTGTCGCTGCCGGTCGAGAAGTGGGCCGCGGAGGAAGGCATTGCAGACGAAGAAATCCATGAGAGGCTGACCAAAGAAACCGATCGGGTGGCTGCCCGAAAGGTTGCGGATTTCGGCCCCGATGTCCTTCGCCAAGTCGAAAAGGCGGTGTTGTTGCAAACACTCGATAGTCTTTGGCGCGAGCATTTGGTCGTGCTGGAACATTTGCGCCAAGTCGTGCATTTGCGCGGCTACGGCCAGCGAGACCCGCTCAACGAATACAAGACAGAGAGTTTTACGTTGTTCGAAGCCATGCTGACGAATCTGCGCGAGGACGTCACGCGGCAGCTGATGCATATCGAATTGGCGCCTCAGGACACCGGCATGTTGGAAATGGCGCAACTGCCGGAGATGGAGGCTCATCATATTTCGCCGCTGACGGGCGAGGATGAGATGGCCGATGACGGCGGCCTCGTCATGGTAGACACTGCCATGTCGCCCGAACCAAATGCGAGGCCAGATGCCGGCTACAAGCCACAACCGGTCCGCCATCGCCAAAAGGGTGCCGATTTGGATCCCGCAAAACCCGAGACTTGGGGCAAAGTTCCGCGTAATTCGGCCTGTCCTTGCGGATCTGGCAAAAAATACAAACATTGCCATGGCCGCTTGAGCTAAGGCGCAACATCAGCGGCGGCGATGACGAGCGACCAAATCATTCTCTTCGGGCTGCTGGGTGTCGTGTTCGCCCTTTTGCTGTGGGGGCGCATTCGCTACGACCTGATCGCTTTCGGCGCCTTGGTCGCGGCCGTCATCGCCGGTGTCGTACCTGAAGACAAGGCCTTCGAAGGCTTTGGCCACCCGGCCGTGATCATCATCGCACTCGTGCTAATCGTCAGCCGCGGTCTCGTCAATTCCGGCGCGATCGACCTCATTGCCCGCTATGCGGTGAGCACGTCGCGATCGGTCTCCAGTCATATCGCAATCATGTCCGGTGTCGGCGCCGCGCTCTCGGCGGTGATGAACAATGTCGGCGCGCTGGCGCTGTTGATGCCCGTAGACCTGCAAGCCGCCAGCAAGGCAGGCCGAAGTCCGGCGCTGACCCTCATGCCGCTGTCATTCGCCACGATCGTCGGTGGCCTGGTGACGCTGATTGGCACACCGCCCAACATCATCATTGCCAGTTTTCGCGAACAAGCGCTGGGCGAGCCGTTCCATATGTTCGACTTTGCACCCGTCGGCATCGTCGTGGCGATCGCCGGCGTTGCCTTCGTCGCCCTGATCGGATGGCGGCTGATACCAGCGGACCGCAGCAAGCACGACAGCGGCAAGGAGCTGTTTGACCTCGACGACTATGTGGCCGAGGCCCGTGTAGCGGAAGATTCCAAACTGATCGGCAGACGCGTACGCGAGCTCGACGACGAGGCCGAAGAGGCTGACGCCGTCATTCTCGGATTGGTGAGGAAGGGAGAACGCCTGCCCGGTCAGGCGCGGCGCGAGGTCATCCAGAAAGACGATGTTCTGGTGATTGAAGCTTCTCCGCGAGCGATCGAGGAACTCGCCGGCAATTTTGGCCTCGAATATATCGGCTCCGAAAAACACCGCGACAGCCTGGCAAGCCCCGAAACGGGCCTCATCGAAGTCGTCGTGCCGATCGGCGCCCGCATAGAGGGCCGCTCGGCCCTGTCGCTCCGGCTTCTTTACCGCCACGGCGTCACCTTGCTTGGTGTCTCTCGTCGCGGCGTGCCCTTTCGCGAACGGGTCCGCAAAGTGCAAGTCGAAGCCGGCGATATCCTGTTGCTCTATGGACCCAGCGAACGGTTGAACGACATCGTCGATTGGCTCGGCGTGCTGCCGCTAGCCGAACGGGGACTGCAGGTCGCCCAGCGCACCAAAGCGACATTGGCCATCGGCATTTTCGCAATTGCGATCTTGCTGGCAAGCGTTGGCGTGCTCTATCTGCCGATCGCGCTCTCGGCCGCCTGTGTGGCACTCGCCCTCTTCAATATCGTACCGGTGCGGCAATTCTACGAGGCAGTCGAGTGGCCGGTCATTGTCTTGTTGGGTTCCCTCATTCCCATCGGCGCTGCTCTGGAAAGCAGCGGCGGAACACTGCTGATCGCCGAGGGCATCGTGACGCTTTCCAGCGGTGGGTCGCCGGCCTTCGTTTTGACGCTGCTGATGATTGTCACCATGACGTTGTCTGACGTGCTGAACAACACGGCAACGGCGGTGATCGCGGCGCCCATTGCCGTGGACATCGCCAACAGGTTGGATGTCAACGCCGATCCGTTCTTGATGGCTGTCGCGATCGCCGCTTCCTGCGCCTTCCTGACGCCCATCGGCCACAAGAACAACACGCTGATCATGGGTCCAGGCGGTTATCGATTTGGCGACTATTGGCGTATGGGACTGCCGCTGGAGATTTTGGTGATCGCAGTGGCTGTGCCGATGATACTCATCGTTTGGCCGTTTTAGGCTGCGCGCCAGCCAAGGGGCCATCGGCGGCGCAATTCTCTCTTACGTCCGTGTGCTCTTTGGCGCCAGGTAGCGCAGGCGCGACGGTGTAGCGCCCGCGACATACGCTGACGGTAGGCGGCAAACCGGTTGTTTCGAACATGTCGTGACCGCGCCGCAGATCCCACCAAAAATCGCGCCAACGATCAGCCTCGTGCAGCCGCGTGTTCCAGTCCGTCCAGCGAAAGGGCATGACGTGGACATGAAAGCGCGGTTGGCCGGAATCGAACGCCTTTGTGATGATCCGCCATATCTCGTCGATAACAGGGTTTGTCACGGCATAGCAGCCGATCGAACCGCATCCGCCATGCACCATCAAATAGTCGCCGGTGCGCTTTTGCGCGCGGTCGAAGGCATTGGGGTAGCCTAGGTTGAATGACAGGTGCCAGCGGCTGTTGGGATTGAGCTGGCGGCGCGCCACCGTATAGAAGCCCTCCGGACTCTGCCGGTCGCCCTGGGCGAGCTTGGGTCCAAGATCGCCCGACCAACGGCAAATCGGATAGGTCGCAAACAGCACATAGCGTTGCCCCTTTTTCATCCACAGCTCGAGCTCTGACTCTTTTTTGAAGATGCGCATGAAGATGGGCGCGCCGAGCGCCAAACCTTGTGCGCCCAACCTATCGTCAAGCCGGGCGAGATCCGGCGTGCCGCGCAAAGGCTTGCCCATCCGGTAGCGATTGAGGTGATCGGCGCGCTCGAGGAAGCGCCATGCGCCATCGACCAGCCGCATGACAGGGCGGCTCTGATCGGCCAATCCAATGATGATGAGGGCTGCAACCAACAGCCCAAACAGAATGCGCATAACGTGGCTCACTGCACCAGAACGCGCAGGGAGCCACGCGAATTGGGCATAAACTTGGCTGGGCGCTAGGCGCCTACCACAGCGGCCAATAGGGCCTTATTGATCGAGCTTGGAATTGAGGCGGAAAGCGAAGCCGGCCACGCTAGGCTTGGCGGGCGCAAAGCGGAACGTCGTGCCGCTTCCGATTGTTGCTTGGGCGGCTGCCGTCTGCGTGGCGGACGATGCCTGGTCGGCGCTTGACTGCGACACGCTTTGGCGCATCGAGGCTTGTGTCGCCGGTGTCTTGACCGGAACACCCAGGGAGCCAAGAGAGGCCCGCTGCGTTATTGCGGCTGTCGTCGAAGCCGGGCCTGCCGGCTCTTCAAGTTTGGCTTCGCGGAACTGCGGTGGTGGCGGTACGGCTTCGCGCGGCAGCTGCTGGTAGGTCGGGCAAGCGCCTTCTGGATCGACATAATTCTCGTCGTTCACAAATGCGACGTTTACGAGATAGCGCTTTTCACAAACTTGAACGGGCGGCGGTTGTTTGACCGTCTCGAAATGGTCGTAGCCTTTTTTCAAGTCCTTCCAGAAGGGCGCCCACTTGTTGCGCCGATGACGACGGACGTTCTTTTTCGTCATGCGGAAGGGGTAGGCATGAATGTCGAAGGCCTTCTGGCCGCCTTTGAAGGACTCGCGGGCCAGAATGTAGATTTCCTCCATCAGCGCGTCGGTCATGGCGTAACAGCCCGCCGACTTGCAGTCGCCGTGTATCATCAGGTGCTGACCGGTACGGCCATGGGACCGATCAAAGGCGTTGGGAAAACCGATATTGAAGGCCAAATGGTATTTGCTCGAGGGATTCATTTGGCCGGCCTTGACCTTGTAAAATCCCTCCGGCGCCTGATAGTCGCCCTGTTGTTCCTTCGGACCCAGCTTTCCGGAATAATTGCAAATTGGGTAGGTCTTAAAATGCCGGTAGCGACCTTGGTCGTTGGCCTTCCACACTTCAAGCTCGGACTCTTCCTTGAAGACGCGCACGAACATCGGCTGGTCTTGGCGCATGCCTTTTTCGGCCAGCAGGGCTTGCGCCTCTGCGGAGAGTGGCTTGAGATGTGGCGGGACGGGTTGTGAACAACCCGCGAGCGCGGCGACTATGACCGCCGCAATTCCCGCGCGGAATGTGGCATTTCCTAACACACGCAGTGCCCCTAGCGTACGTCGATCAGCATCCATCTTCACCGGTTAACACGCGGTTAACACAGCATTTTTTTGCGTTCGCGCACCCCAATTCGGACACACGAGCGGCCTTATAGCCAATTTATCAGTGAGGAAATGGGCAAAGTGGTGGCAGAGCAGGCTTTTTTCATTGCTGCGCGGCTATTGCGCAACACCCATTTCGAGGAACTTATCACGCCGATGACGGCGAATTTCTTGAGCGCTCTGTCCCTCGAAGCTTTCCAGCGTTCTTGCCAGTTGATCACCAATGGATTGCAGGGCCGCATCCCGGTCCCGGTGGGCCCCGCCGACGGGCTCCTCGACGATGATGTCGAGCACACCCAACTCATCAAGGTCCTTGGCTGTGATCTTCATATTCGTGGCGGCGTCCTTGGCTCGATTTGAATCGCGCCACAGGATCGAGGCGGCAGCCTCAGGCGAGGCGACGGAGTAGATTGCATGCTCCAACATCAAGACGGAGTTGGCGCTGGCGATCGCGATCGCTCCGCCCGAACCACCCTCGCCGATGACAATCGCAATGATGGGAACGCTCAAGCTCATGCAGCGCTCGATCGAGCGTGCGATAGCCTCCGCCTGCCCGCGTTCCTCAGCGCCAACGCCGGGATAGGCGCCCGGCGTGTCGACAAACGTGACGACGGGAAGCTGAAACTTCTCCGCCATGGTCATCAATCTGATCGCTTTACGGTATCCTTCGGGCCGCGCCATGCCGAAATTGTGGACGATGCGCGACTGGGTGTCGGTGCCCTTTTCTTGGCCAATTACGACGACTGGGCGACCGCGGAATCGCGCCAAGCCACCGATGATGGCGTGATCTTCGGCAAAACACCGATCGCCGGCCAGTGGCGTGAATTCCTCGAACAAACTCTCAACGTAATCGATACTGTGGGGTCGATCGGGATGCCGGGCCACCTGGGTTTTCTGCCAAGGCGTCAGCTTGGCGTACGTTTCTTTCAGCGCCTTGCGCGCCTTTACTTGCAGAGCGGCGATTTCATCGGCCACCGATACGGCGTTGCCGTTGGTCTCAAGGGAGCGGAGCTCCTCGACTTTGCTTTCAAGCTCGGCGATGGATTTTTCGAAATCGAGATAGGTGCGCATCACATTCGGTTCCGTACCGCCTGATCAAACGACAGCGGCGCTCAGACGTAAACTAACTGCTTTGGCGTAAGTGGCCTGGAGCCTGCCGCCTGTCAAGCCGGTGCACAACATGCCGGGCGCTGGAAGGTTAACCGGGCTGCGGCGGATCGAGCTTGGCGCCGGCTAAGGGATGGTGCTCCTGCACCAGGGAACGCAAGCGCTCTTCCAGCACGTGGGTGTAGATCTGGGTGGTGGAAATGTCGGCGTGTCCAAGCAGTTGCTGGACGGCCCGCAGGTCTGCGCCGCGCTCGAGCAAATGACTGGCAAAGGCGTGGCGCAACACATGCGGCGACAAGCGCTTGGGATCGAGCCCGGCACGCAGAGCCAAGCCCTTAAGCTCCTGGGCGAAGCGTTGGCGCGTCAAATGGCCTTGCTTTGAGCGGGTTGGAAAGAGCCAGGGCGATGGGGCGGCTGAAGCCCGCTCGAGCGCCTCGCGGTAGGCGGCAAGCGCCTCGCAGGCGGCACTGGTGAGCGGCACCATTCGCTCGCGCCCGCCCTTGCCCGTCACCAGCAGAACGCGTTGGCCGGTTTGGACAACATCGCTCGGCAGCGCGACGAGCTCGGAGACGCGCAGACCCGTGGCATACAGCACCTCCAGCAGCGCATGGGCGCGCAGGGCACGCAAGACCTCTGCGCCTTTGGCTATCCCCACCCAAGCACGCGTGGCCTCCAGCAAACCATCGACGTCCTCAACCGACATGATCTTGGGCAACGGACGCTGCCGTTTGGGGCTGTCGATCGCCGCTGCGGGATTGTCGCGGCGCAAGCCTTCGGCGTGCAAAAATTTGAAAAATTGGCGAACGGCAGAGAGCTTGCGGGCCTGGGACGACGCTGTCAGACCCCGTGCGGCCACATCGTGCAGAAACTCTCTGATTTCGCCGGTTCCAGCGTCGCGCAACACCGCGCCGCGTTTGGAAAAAAAGGCTGCAAATTCGGAAAGATCTCGCGAATAAGCCGCCAGCGTGTTCGGTGCCGCACCTCGCTCGGCACTCAACATATCGAGAAACAACTCGATGTCGCCGCGCGCCGCCAAATCCGGCTGGATATTGACCTTCACGGCCATTGCCTCGTCCCGCGCGTCATGCCGATGACATCGATCATTTGCGCACTTTGACGCCACGCAACGGCGTCGTTATTTCCTTCTGTTCGGGCTCGAAATAAACCGACAAAACGTAGAATCCGCCGTAAACCACTCCGGTCACCACGCCAATAAAGACGAGGAAGCGAATCAGACTCGGCATTGGAATTCCCTTTCGATTGCAACGACTCGCACCACCATACCATGACCCGTCGCCAGGCGTTGCGCGTGGTTGGACCAGTTCTTGCGTTTAATATGGGCTCATCCCGACTGGGCCGCATTTCGGATAGGCATTATGGGTCGGGCAAAGTAAAAGACGGGTTGAGACGCTCGTTGCTGAATTAATTCGAGCGGATTTGAGCTTAGATATGCGATTGGGTTACAAGGCGCGGAAACGCGCCAGCGTTAAAGAAAAATCAGCCGCCATTTGTCTGGCGCTGGGTGACAAGAGCGTCGTTCTTATCGGCCTGATGGGGGCCGGGAAAACGGCGATTGGCCGCCGTTTGGCCCATCGATTGGGTCTGCCCTTCGTTGATGCTGATAGCGAAATTGAGCGGGCGGCTGGTCAAACTGTTGGCGACATATTCGCCGAGCATGGAGAGGACTATTTTCGCGACGGCGAGCGCAAGGTCATTGCCCGGCTGCTCGATGCCGGTCCGCAAGTTCTGGCCACCGGCGGTGGTGCCTATATTGACCCGCAGACGCGGCGCGCCGTCGCCAAAAAAGGTATCTCGGTGTGGCTCAAGGCCGATCTCGACGTTTTACTCGAACGCGTCAAACGACGCGACAACCGACCGTTGCTGAAAACGGGAGATCCAAAACAAGTGATGCGCAAGTTGATGGATGAACGCTATCCCATCTATGCGAAAGCAGATGTGTCGGTGCAGAGCCGCAATGTCGCGCACGGAACAATCGTTGGTGAAATTATCAACGCGCTGCACGAAAGCTTGCTCCGGCAGCGTACGCCAAAGGCAGACTGACATGGCATTGGATGAAGCAGTGACGCAATCAGATAGCGGCAGATACCGCAGCGTCAACGTCGCGCTCGGCGATCGCAGCTATGACATTGCGATCGGCGCCGGCCTGTTGGGTCAAGCCGGGCGCCTGACGGCGCAAAATTTGCCCAATGCGCGGGTGGCGATCGTCACCGACTCCAACGTCGCCCAACATCATTTGGCGCCGTTGGAAATCGCGCTCGCTCCCGATTGCACTCATTTGGGCTCAATCGTGCTGCCCGCCGGAGAGGCAACCAAGTCGTTTTACGAGCTCGAGCGTTTGTGCGGCAAATTCCTCGACTTGGGCCTTGAGCGCGGCGATGCGGTCTTGGCATTGGGTGGGGGCGTCGTCGGCGATCTCAGCGGATTCGCCGCCGGAATTCTGCGCCGCGGCATCGGTGTCGTGCAGGTGCCGACCACGCTGTTGGCGCAAGTGGATTCGGCCATTGGCGGCAAGACCGGCATCAACACCAAGCACGGCAAGAATCTCATAGGCGCCTTTCATCAACCCGCCCTCGTTCTTGCCGACACGAGTGTGCTCGACACGCTCGATGAACGGCAGCTTCGGGCGGGTTATGCCGAGGTGATCAAATACGGCCTGCTGGGCGATGCAGACTTCTTCGCCTGGCTCGAGGGTCATGGACACGAAGCGCTCGAGGGCAGCGGCGAGGCGCGCCTGCGCGCGGTCGAGACAAGCTGCAGAGCCAAAGCCGCAATCGTGGCGGCTGATGAACGCGAAGGGGGGGACCGGGCGCTGCTCAATCTTGGTCATACCTTCGCTCACGCGCTCGAGGCGGCAAGCGGCTACGGCGACAAGCTGTTGCACGGCGAGGCGGTTGCGATTGGTATGGCGCTTGCCTTTGAATTGTCGGCCGAGCTTGGATTGTGTGGCGAGGATGACGTCAAGCGCGCCACTGCCCATCTGCAAGCGGTGGGCCTACCGACGCGCATCGACGACATTCCGGGCGATGCCCATAAGGCGCCCGCCCTCGTTAAACTGATGGCTCAGGACAAGAAAGTGCGGGCGACAAAGCCTGCACTTATTCTGGTCAAAGGCATTGGCCAGGCGTTCATCAAGGCAGACATGGAATGGGACGTGCTTGAGGATTTCCTCGCGCGCCGGTGCAAGGCTCGATGACCATCGGACTGGCGCTGCTTGCCGGCGCGATTTGCGGACTGCTGATACTGTCGGCTTTCTTTTCTGGATCGGAGACGGCGCTGACGGCCGTTTCGCGGGCCCGGATGCACGCGCTTGAGCAAGACGGCAGCAACCGAGCGGGCCTCGTCAACAATTTGATTCTCAACCGCGAGCGGCTGATCGGCGCGCTGTTGCTTGGAAACAATTTGGTCAACGTGCTGGCGTCGGCCCTGGCGACCAGTATCTTTCTAACGCTGTTTGGCGAGGCGGGCGTCGCCTATGCGACGCTGACCATGACGGCGCTCATCCTGGTCTTCGCCGAGGTGCTGCCAAAAACATACGCCATCACCAATCCGGAACGAATGGCGCTCAATGTGGCGCCGGTTGTGCGCCTGGTCGTCGCGCTATTTGCGCCCATTACGCGCACTGTGCAGACCGCCGTGCGCCACATTTTGAGGGTTTTTGGCCCCAAGGTCGACGACGATGCCGCGGTGCTCTCAGCGCATGAGGAACTGCGCGGCGCAATCGACCTCCACCACAAGGAAGGCGGCGTCGTCAAACGCGATCGCGACATGTTGGGCGGCGTCTTGGATCTGCGCGAACTCGAGGTCGAGGACGTCATGGTGCATCGAACCAAGATGCACACGTTCAACGCCGACGCTGACGCCGAGAGCATCATCGACGAGGCGCTGAGCAGCCCCTACACGCGTCTGCCGCTTTGGCAGGGCGAGCCGGAGAACATCGTCGGCATTCTGCACGCCAAGACGCTGCTCAAGGCCCTGCGGGACGTCAAAGGCAATTTCGCCAAACTCGATCTCCTGTCACTCTGCACGCCACCGTGGTTCGTACCCGACACGACACCCGTCCTGGTCCAGCTCAACGCCTTTCTGAGGCGCAAGGCGCATTTCGCGTTGGTGGTGGACGAGTACGGCGTCGTCCAAGGCCTGGTCACGCTGGAAGACATCATTGAGGAGATCGTCGGCGAGATTACCGACGAACACGACGTGGCGCCGACCGGACTGCGTCCGCAAGGCGACGGCAGCGTTCACGTCGAT
The DNA here is from genome assembly GCA_021775595.1 of Hyphomicrobiales bacterium. Taxonomy (GTDB): domain Bacteria; phylum Pseudomonadota; class Alphaproteobacteria; order Rhizobiales; family Methyloligellaceae; genus JAJFHN01. The sequence continues at coordinate 13,468 of JAJFHN010000051.1, read as the reverse complement.
GGCTCGGTGCCGATCCGCGATCTCAATCGTTTCAAGGATTGGGAATTGCCCGACGAAGAGGCCACGACCATCGCCGGGCTCATCATTCACGAAGCCCAGCGTATTCCCGAGGCCGGCCAGGCCTTCACCTTCTACGGCTTTCGCTTCGAGGTGCTGCGCAAGCAGCGCAACCGCATCACCTCGGTGATGGTTTCGCGCGTCGGAGACTTGGCAAAATCCGCGACCGGCTCGGCAAAGCCCGGGCGCCGAGCTACGACAAAGCGGTCGCCAGAAGCGAAAGTTTAGTCCACAAGTCTGCCCGAGTCAGCTGGATTGGTTGGCATGCTCTTCTGGCGTCAATGCGGAGATCGATAGCGCGTGGACCGGACCCGACAGCTCGTCCTGAAGGATAACGTTGACCTGGCGATGACGTTCCAAACGCGCTTTTCCGGAGAAACCGTTGGACACGATCTTGATGTGGAAATGGCTTTCGCCGGTGCCTGGCGAACCTGCATGACCTTGATGCCGGTGGGACTCGTTGTTGACTTCGAGCAGAGCTGGCGTCAGCGCGCGGGTCAATTTTTCAGTGATTGCTTGCTCGATCGACATAGAACCTCTTTCGGCGTGTTATCGCCACTTTAACGGATGATATCAATTCTCATGGGGCCAAATCTTGTCTTAGCGCGACGCTGCCATCATACTTTCAAACAATGAAGCTCAATTCGAAATATTTCGACGGCATCCGCGTCAAGCCGGATCAAGACCGTCTGTTACGCGAGCAGTGTCCCAGCTGCGACTGGCGCGGCTGCCTTCAGCCTGGCCGCTTTCCAGCGCCCAAGGGCCGCGGCCGCGACGGACAGTATTTCAATTTCTGCATCGATCACGTGCGCCAGTACAACAAGACCTACAATTATTTCGACGGCATGAGCGACGATGATATCGCCAGCTACCAGAAGAACACGGTTACGGGGCACCGGCCCACGTGGTCGATGGGTCTCAACCGCTCCAAGGACGGCAGTGCCCAACCGGCCGACGCCAATCCGAGCGGGTTTGGCTGGCGCTTCGAAACCCAGGATGCATTCGGGTTTTTCCCAGATTCGGACGACGACAATCAGCCCGGGCAGGCAAGCCGACGTCCGGTCCGCAACGCCGAGCGCAAATGCCTCGACGCCCTCGATCTCACCGCAATGGCGACGGGCGAGGAGATCAAGGCGCGTTTCAAAACGCTGGTCAAACGCCTCCATCCCGACAGCAACAACGGCATCGCCGGATCGGAGGATAAGTTGCGCGAAGTGATTCAGGCCTATAACTATCTAAAGCGCGCAGGCCTGTGCTGATCAGCTCCCGGGCCAGGCGCACATTCCATCATCGTTGACGCCATGACGGCGTACGCCGAAAATTAAGCACGAGTGACCAATGAGCCTTGCAGAAACCACCGACGTACCCGGCTTGCCCGATATGAATGTATCCGTGCGCCAAGTCTTTGGCATCGATACGGATTTGGAAATCCCAGCCTATTCCACAAAAGAAGAGCACGTGCCCGACGTCGATACGGATTACCAATTCAATCGGGAAGTGACGCTCGCAATTCTAGCCGGCTTCAAGCACAACCGGCGCGTCATGGTGCAGGGCTATCATGGCACCGGAAAATCAACGCACATCGAGCAAGTGGCCGCGCGCCTCAACTGGCCCTGCATACGCATCAATTTAGACAGCCATGTGAGCCGCATCGACTTGGTTGGCAAGGACGCGATCGTCATCCGCGACGGCCAGCAAGTGACGGAGTTCAAGGAAGGCATGCTGCCTTATGCGCTGCAGTCCAATACGGCGTTGGTGTTCGACGAATATGACGCAGGTCGTCCTGACGTCATGTTCGTCATTCAGCGCGTTTTGGAGGTACAAGGCAAACTGACCTTACTCGATCAGGGCAAGGTCATTCAGCCCCATCCCGCGTTTCGGCTGTTTTCGACGACCAACACGATTGGCCTCGGCGACACCAGCGGCCTCTATCACGGCACCCAACAAATCAACCAAGGTCAAATGGACCGTTGGTCGATCGTCGTCGCGCTCAATTATTTGCCGCATGACGACGAAGTGAACATCGTGTTGGCAAAGGCAAAAGGCTACGACACGGAAGAAGGCCGGCAGACGGTTTCGAACATGGTTCGAGTGGCCGACTTGACCCGCAACGCATTCGTCAATGGCGACCTTTCGACGGTAATGAGCCCGCGCACCGTCATCACCTGGGCCGAAAACGCCGTGATATTCAGTGACGTCGGATTCGCCTTCGCGCTCAGCTTTCTTAACAAGTGCGACGAGCTGGAACGCGGTCTGGTGGCCGAGTTCTATCAGCGTTGCCTTGGCGAAGAACTACCGGAATCGACAGCCAACGTCGCATTGAGCTAACGCTTTGACACTTATACCGCCATCGTCCAAAGCCAAATCGGGGCCGGCGGAGCCTTTCAAGGAAGCGCTCTCGCAGGCCACGCGCTCGATTGCGGGAAATCCGAACATTGAAATCATCTATGGGCCGGATCCGCCTGGCCTGAGTGGTGAGACAGCCCATTTGCCTGAACCATCGCGGGTACCGACGCGGGCAGAGATTGCCGCTATTCGTGGCCACGCCGACGCGGTCGCGCTCACTGCTGCCTGCCATGACACCAAACTGCACAGCGCCTTGCAGCCGACCAACTCGATGGCGCGTGCTGTTTTTGATGCCGTCGAACGGGCGCGCGTTGAGGCAATCGGCGCGCAGCGCATGTGCGGCATGGCGCAAAATCTCTGCGCCAAACTGGAGCACCACTACAACCAAGCGCGTTATCAGAACATTTCCGATCAAGGTGACGCGCCGCTTGACCAAGCCATCGCGCTGATGGTGCGCGAACGACTTACCGGACTTGAGCCGCCGCCGAATGCGGCGCGCATTGTCAATTTTTGGCGCTCTTGGATAGAACAGAGAGCCGGCAATGTTCTGGGCGAGCTCGACGACCTGGTCGAGAACCAACAAGCGTTCGCCCAAGCTCTGCATGACGTGCTCAAGGCGCTCGAGCTGACCGACGACCAAGTCGACGGCGCCGACGATCCGATGGAGGATGAGCCGCAGACTGACGAGCCCGAGGGCCTCGCCGACGGCGCCAGCGAGATGGAGGGCGCCGAGGGCGGCGATCTTCAGTCAGACGAAATGAGCGATTCGGACGGCGAGGGTGCCGACGACAGCCAGTCTGCCGAATTGGGCGATATCGATCAGCTGCAGGGCCAAAGCGAGAAAACCGGCGAAGCCCGGCCGGCGGAACCATGGCGACCGAACACATCCGTCCTCGACGATCCGGGTTCGTTTGGCTACCAGGTTTTCTCCAATGCCTTCGACGAAACCGTCGAGGCGCAGGACTTGTGCGATACCGACGAACTAGAGCGCTTGCGGAGCTTTCTCGACAAGCAATTGCATAATCTGCACGGCGCCGTGGCGCGCTTGGCCAATCGTCTCCAACGCAAACTGCTCGCACAGCAAAACCGCGGCTGGGAGTTTGATCTGGACGAGGGCATGCTGGATGCCGCGCGCCTGACGCGTGTCGTCATGGACCCGTTGTGTGCGCTTTCGTTCAAGCAAGAACACGACACCGATTTTCGAGATACGGTGGTGACCTTGCTGTTGGACAATTCGGGTTCGATGCGCGGCCGTCCAATCATGGTCGCAGCCTGCTGTGCCGACATCCTGGCGCGCACGCTTGAGCGATGCGGCGTCAAGGTCGAGATCCTCGGCTTCACCACGCGCGCCTGGAAGGGCGGACAGTCGCGTGAGAAATGGTTGAAGTCGAGCAAACCGTCTTCGCCGGGCCGGCTGAATGATTTGCGGCACATTATCTACAAGCCGGCCGATGCGCCGTGGCGCCGTGCCCGGCGCAACCTCGGACTGATGATGCGCGAGGGACTGCTGAAGGAAAACATTGATGGCGAAGCTCTTGCTTGGGCGCATCGGCGATTGCTTGGACGTCCCGAGCAAAGACGCATTCTGATGATGATTTCGGATGGCGCGCCGGTCGACGATTCCACGCTGTCGGTCAATTCAGGCAATTATCTCGAGCGCCATCTGCGTCAGGTCATCGAGGAAATCGAAACGCGTTCGCCGGTGGAGTTGATTGCTATCGGCATCGGTCATGATGTCACCCGTTATTATCGACGAGCGGTGACGATCACCGGCGCCGAGGAATTGGCGGGCGCCATGACCGACAAGCTTGCTGAACTCTTTGAAGAGACGTCGTCGGCGCGCGTGGAGACCAGGCGGCCACGAAGCGCCGGGCGGCGCGGCGGCAAACCCCACTGAGTCAAACGGAATTGAAAATGCCGATGGCTGGAAAGCTGGCAACCGCGCGGCTTGCGACACTCTTGGTCGCAGCATTTGCTCTGATCGCGCTGCCATCTGCAAATTTGGCGAGCAAGCCTTCCCTTGAGGGCTTCGAGGCGCAATCGCTGAAAATAACGACGCGCCCGATCTTCCTCGATAGTGACGAACCAGAGCGCGGCAATTTCGGCAAGCTCAAATGGCTGGGCGGCGTCGAGCTTATTTCCCAGTCTGCCGTTTTCGGCGGCCTATCGGGATTTGCCGTCAAAGGGGACGGTATCGGTTTTGTTGCCGTGTCAGATGCGGGTCTCTGGCTCACCGGCGATTTGGACTATCGAGACGGACAATTGACGGGGCTGTCGGGTGTGCGGGCTGGCGCGCTGCAAGCGAAAGACGGCCAAGCCCTGGTCGCAGAAGACGACCGCGACGCCGAGGCGATCACGTGGGCGCGGGACGGCAAGTCGGTTTATGTCGGATTTGAGCATCACCACAGGATCGAACGGGTATCGCTCAATGGGGAGGGGCTGGGCAGCCCGGTCGAGACGCGCAATTTGCCGAAGGCGGCCCGCCGCGCCCATCCCAATGGCGGCATCGAGGCGCTCGGGCAACTCACCAAAGGATCGTCGGCAGGATGGCTGATCGCCTTCAGCGAGCGCCAACGCGACAAAAACGGCAATCACCGCGGCTGGCTGATCGGTCCGCGCACCAGCAAACCGATCGCCCTCAAGCGACTGAAGGGCTTCGATGTCACAGATCTGACGGTGGCCCCCGATGGCGACATCTTTGTTCTCGAACGCCGCTTCCGCTTTAGTGAAGGCGTTAAAATGCGCATCCGCAAAATCAAAGCCGCTGATGTCCGACCTGGCGCAATCCTGATTGGTGAAGTTTTATTCGAAGCCGACAGCCGGCTGTCGATCGACAACATGGAAGGCATCGCAGCTCACCGTTCGGCCAACGGCTCTACCGTGTTGACACTCATCTCGGACAACAACTTCAACCGTTTCCTGCAGCGAAATTTGCTGATGCAGTTTTCGCTGCCGGCACAAGGGCACGCGGACGCACGGCGATAGTCGTCCGTGTTTTGGTCGGCTTGAAGAAAAGAGACCTGCGAGGCCGCTAGGCGGATTGTGCCTGCTGGGCCTTGTGAATTTGACGTTTGATGCGGCGGGCCTTGAGGGACAGATCGATGTCCTTGGCCTTCAACATGAAGGCATCCAGGCCGCCTCGTCTGTCGACGGTTCTCAGCGCCTGGGCGCTGATCTTAAGGCGGACCTTGCGACCAAGCGTTTCGCTCATCAGGCTGACATCGCACAGATTGGGCAGAAAGCGGCGGCGCGTGCGGTTCTTGGCATGGCTCACATTGTTACCGGTCATCACTGTTGTGCCGGTTAAATCGCAACGCCGTGACATTGCCAGTCTCCCATTCGAAGCTGCGGCACGATTGCCGCCCGCTCATTCAACTTGTCCCACTCGGATCACACCCGCAGGCCGCGATCGGTATAGGATTGGCATTCTTCGCCGTCAAGAGCTTGAACGGTGTACACAGTTAGGAGATGAATTTGGACCTGGACGGCATTGCGTCATTCACATAATTGACGAATTCTCCAACTAGGACGTGATTCGCCCAAACAGACCGACAATCAAGAGAGAAATTCGACCAACCATGTCGAGCCCGCTCCGCCATCGCCTGCCCCGGCTGGCCGCCGTCGTTGCCAGTCTCGCTGTCGTGGCCGCGGCTGTTTGGTCTGCATGGCCCCAGCAGGCGCAAGCCAGATCGAGCGTCTCCAAACTCTATGCGGTCTACAAGGTTCATTTCGCTGGCGCGGACCTCGGCAAATTCAGAGCCTGGGTGAATTTCTCCGGCGACCGATACTCCATCGAAAGCAAAACCAATTTGGAGCTCGGCTTCATCATTCGGGGTTTGTTTTTCAAACTCGACGGTGCGGCCAGCAGTTCAGGCACGTTGGGCGCTGAACACATCCGTCCGTCCGCCTATTCGCTTTTCTTCAAGACCAAGAAGGGCGGCGGCCGCTTAAAAATGGATTTCAACGGCAACTCGGTCAGCCAGGTGACAAGTCAGCCGCCGATGCGGCCCAACCCCAAAAGCGTCGAGGTCACCAAACGCGATGTCACCAATGTTCTGGATCCGCTGAGCGCCGTATTCGTGCCGGCATCCTCACAGCGCAGCGGACTTGACGCCGCTGTGTGCCGCCAACAGATCGCGATCTTTGACGGCAAACACCGGTTCAATCTAACGCTCTCGCATAAGAAAACCGTTCAAGTGAAGAAGCGCGGCAAGCGCGGTTACAAGGGTCCGGCGCTGGTTTGCAGAGTGATGTATTCACCTGTCTCCGGCCACAGGCCGGACAATGACGGTTTGGAGTTTATGCGCCGGAACCGCAAGATAGAGGCTTGGTTTATCCCGGTGCCGGGCACACGCGTCTATGTGCCCTATCATATCTCGATGCCAACGCCCTATGGCCTGGCGACGGCTACGTCGACTGTCTTCGACGTCAGCGTCAGCGGGCGCAACAACGTCGCGCTGGTGCGCTAGGGCCTAGTTTCCGCCGCAATCTGGCGCCGCGGAGCCATGGCGTCCGACCCAAAATGATGCTGAATTCTTAAGGCCAAAGCGCTTTTCGTGAGGTCCGGCGCCCGGCGTTGTGGGGTACGCCGCATCAGAGACACCATGTAGGGGTGAACATTGTGCGACAGGCGGCTTTCTCCTGATTCGTCCATGCTTGGTTCACGCGATCTTCTCTTCGTTAACAAAGCGAGCTAAAAAGGAGAGCGACGTGTTAGGCCAGCATTAGGAGTCCACCAACGCGACACATTGCTTAAATTATTCCGGGCTGGCGCCGTCCCGAACGACGCAGGACGGCCCGCCTTGTCACTCCATCTCCACAAACCACTAGATGTCGTAGGGAACGAAACTTGAATCAGCCGGAGTCAGCGATTCGGACAGGCTTCGTTCACCGCCCGTTCCAAACATAAACGACCGGACCATACGGGACCCTACGTGGCCCGTTCCCGGCTTCCTCCAGCGAAGAGATCCAGTGTCATGAGCCGCTCCTCGCGCCCCACCACCAGGCCTATTGCCCGGCCGGCCCGCACTGTGACGGGCGTGCTCGGGCCAACCAATACGGGCAAGACCCATTTGGCCATCGAGCGCATGCTGGCGCACGACAGCGGTCTTATCGGCTTGCCGCTTAGGCTGTTGGCGCGCGAGGTTTACGACAAGGTGGTGGCCCGGGCCGGCGCCAGCCATGTGGCGCTGATCACCGGCGAGGAGAAAATAAAGCCCAAGTATCCGCGCTACTTCATCTGCACGGTGGAGGCGATGCCGCTCGAGGAGGAGGTTGATTTCCTCGCCATCGACGAAATCCAGCTCGCCACGGACGCCGAGCGCGGACACGTCTTCACCGATCGGCTGCTGCAGGCGCGGGGCAATTCTGAAACGCTGCTGCTGGGTGCAGCGACGATGCGCAAGCTGATCAGCACCCTGCTGCCCGGCACAAATACGGTATCGCGCTCGCGGCTCTCCAAACTGACTTATGCAGGGCACAAAAAACTAAGCCGATTGCCACGGCGCACGGCCATAGTCGCCTTCTCGGCGAGCGACGTTTACGCCATCGCCGAGCTGATCCGGCGCCAACGCGGCGGCGCTGCGGTGGTGATGGGCGCGCTGTCGCCGCGCACTCGCAATGCCCAAGTCGAGCTTTACCAATCGGGCGAGGTCGATTTTTTGGTGGCGACCGACGCCATCGGCATGGGTCTCAATCTTGATGTCGATCACGTCGCATTCGCCGCCACCCGGAAATTCGATGGACAAAATCATCGCCAATTGACGCCGACTGAACTGGCCCAGATCGCCGGACGGGCCGGGCGTCACATGAACGATGGCACATTCGGCGTAACGGCCTCGGTCGAACCCCTTGAGACTGATTTGGTGTACGCGCTTGAAAACCATACCTTCGAAGATGAGCGCGTGCTGCAATGGCGCAACCGGGCCCTCGAATTCGACAGCATCGAACATCTCAAAGCGAGCCTCCAGCTGGCGCCGGAGGGAACGCACTTGGTGCGAAACCGGATGGTGGAGGATCAAATCGCATTGGAGAATGCGAGCATGGATCCCGATGTACGCCGATTGGCGAGTTCGCCGGCTGCGATCCGGCGGCTTTGGGAGGTTTGCCAGATTCCCGACTACCAAAAAATCTCCTCTCAAAGCCACGCAGAATTGGCTATGACGCTCTATCGACATCTGATGAGCGACGAAGGCGTTGTTCCAGAGGACTGGTTTGCTCAGCAAGTGGACTCGGCGGCAAGCACCGAGGGTGATATCGATACGCTTGCCAACCGGATCGCGCATGTGCGCACCTGGACGTTCGTCTCGCACCGTGCCGATTGGCTGGCAAACGCGCCTCATTGGCAAGAGCGAACGCGCGAGATAGAGGATTCCCTTTCAGACGCTTTACATGAGCGTCTGACTCGGCGTTTCGTCGACCGGCGAACAAGCGTGCTGATGCGGAGGCTGCGTGATAAAGAAGACCTGCATGCGGAGATCGCGGACGATGGCGCAATTCATGTTGAACGACATTTTATTGGACGACTGCAGGGGTTTCGATTCTCTGCAGATACGACGGACAGGGGAATCCATGGCAAAGCAGCCCGCAGCGCAGCCTCAAAGGTGCTTGCCGTGGAGCTGAGTAAGCGCGCCGACGAGCTCGTGGCGGCTGACGACGACGCCTTCAGCCTGGGGACGGCCTACGCAATAGAATGGCAAGGCAATCAGGTTGCCAGGCTGGTGGCCGGCGAGGCGCCGCTGCAGCCCGCGATTCAGCTGCTGGTGGACGACAATATGCCCCCGGGTGACCGGGAGCAGGTCTCCGAGAGACTGCAGCGCTGGCTCGACGGCCATATCGCAACCCATCTTGGGCCCCTGGTTCAGCTTACCGGCGCCAGCGATGTGACCGGGCTGGCCCGCGGCGTTGCGTTCCAACTGGCAGAAAATTTTGGCGTGTTACGGCGCGAAGCCGTCTCCAACGACATCCGTGCCCTCGATCAGGATGCCCGCGGTCAATTGCGCAAATACGGCGTACGGTTTGGAGCCTTCAACATCTATTTTCCGCAATTGCTCAAACCCGCGGCAACCGACATCCGGCTGCTGCTGTGGGCGTTGCGGAACGGCGAGGCGGCGGGTCTGGACCTGGCGCACCTGCCCGAACCACCACGCCAAGGGCTGACATCCGCCCAAACGGATCCCAAGATTGGCGAGGACTATTATCGCGTCGCCGGATTCCATGTCTGCGGAGCGCGCATCGTGCGCATCGACATGCTCGAGCGCCTGGCCGACATGATCAGACCTTTGGTGTCTTGGCGGCCAAACGACGAGACGCCTGAGGCCCCGCCAGGGGCCACCGGCAATGGCGGGTTTCGTGTCGTGCCGGATATGATGTCGATCGTAGGCTGCTCGGGTGAGGAATTCGCGTCTGTACTCACAGCCCTTGGTTTTCAACGAACGCGCATCAGCGCCGCCAAGGCCGATGACGCCGCTACCGGCGAGAAAGCTGCGGCAGAATCATCTGCCGCAGGCGATGGGGTCAAAGCGCCTGAAGGCGCCGAAACACCCGAAGACGCAGCCGCAGCCGCGGCGCAGATTGACGAAATCTGGCGTCCCCGGCGTCAGCAGAAACCGGCCCATCATGGTCGCGCAAAATCCCGAAATAAGGGCCCGGCTCCGGATGCCCGAGCAAAACCCGGCAAGGGCGGAAAATTCGGCAAAGGCCGCAGCCGGCCTGCGGCCAAATCCGCCAAGAGCTCCGCTAGACCGCGGCAGCGGCCGGCAAAGATCGATCCCGATTCACCGTTCGCCGTGCTCGGGCAACTCAAGGACAACATGAAGCAAGACACGGGCGAAAAGGTCTAAGCGCCATGCCGACGGCGGGGCAAAGACTTGATAAGTGGCTGTGGTTCGCCCGCATCGTAAAGACCAGAACGCTCGCCTCGCGTGTGGTGGCTGGCGGCAAAGTTCGAGTCAATCGTTCGCGCGTCACCAAAGCTGCACATTTGGTCAAACCAGGAGATGTGATCACGGCCACGCTGAATGGTACGGTTTGCGTGCTGCGAATCGAAGGGCTGGGGACGCGGCGGGGTCCGGCACCAGAAGCGCGCGGTCTGTATGATGATCTAACCCCGCCGAATCAGCACAGCTCGGCGCGTGCACTTCGGATTACGCGGCCGTGGCTGCGGCAGCCGGGGGCCGGCCGGCCGACCAAGCGCGAGCGGCGCGAACTTGACCGATTCTTGCAACGGCGTTGAGCGGCGGGCGGCGGGCCGGCGACCTCACGACATCTCAACCGCATCGATGTTCCAGGCAACATTTGGTGAACTTGTCTGGGCAGGTGGTTTGGTATAGGGAACGGCAGCGCCGGGCAGCCTGGAATGGGTTCGGTTCCGCTGGCCCAGAGAATTTCTAGCGCATCAGCCAGAAGCGTGAGCGGAGGAGTTGGATTTCGATGACGTATATCGTCAACGAGAATTGCATCAAGTGCAAATACACCGACTGCGTCGAAGTCTGCCCCGTGGACTGCTTCTACGAGGGCGAGAACATGCTAGTGATTCATCCCGACGAATGCATCGACTGCGGCGTCTGCGAACCCGAATGCCCGGTCGATGCCATCAAACCCGATACTGAACCCGGTCTCGAGACCTGGCTCGAGGTCAATCGTGAGTATTCGGAAAAGTGGCCGAATATCACGCTTAAAAAAGACGCGCCCAAGGACGCCGACGACTTTGTCGACGAAACCGACAAGTACAAGAAGTACTTTTCGACCGAATCAGGTGAGGGCGATTAGCCGACACTGGCGCGCCGAACGCACATTTTTCATTAACCATGACGCCCGATAGCGCCCGGAAACGGGCGTATTAGCGGCGCTTGGCAAGCGCCCAACAGTGGCAATTTTGTTAAAAATGTGTTAGTCTTCCCTTTCAATTGGCGATAACCGCCATATATCTGACAAAGGGCCGCCGGTTCGTCTGGCGGGCTTTTTTTTCGGTCTGAATCATGCGCTGTGTGATCGATGACCTGATCGATCGATTGAGATTTTGCGCACAAGTGACGGATTCATAAGGTTGATTTGGCGGATGCATCAGGTGGCGGAGAAAAACCGCCCCGATCGAACCGCTTGATCCGGGAGGCTGTCCGCCGGCGCGAAAAGACCCGTGCGGCGGAATTGGGACATGAGCGGGCTGCGACCTGGATGCAGCGGCCCATCGACAGGGATCAATTGGAGAGTGAGACGCAGCGTATGACAGCAAAGAAGAAGCCCCAACAACGTAAGGGTTTTCGTACAAGCGAATACATCGTTTATCCGTCCCATGGCGTTGGCCGGATCGTCAGCATCGAAGAAGAAGAGGTCGCCGGTGCCAAGCTCGAGCTCTTCGTCATCAATTTCGAGAAAGACAAGATGACGCTCCGCGTGCCGACCGAGAAATTGGACCTGGTTGGCATGCGCAAGCTTTCGGGCGACAAGATCGTCAAGAAGGCGCTCGACACGTTGAAGGGCAAAGCCCGCGTCAAACGAACAATGTGGAGCCGCCGCGCGCAGGAATATGAGGCCAAGATCAATTCGGGCGATCTGATTTCGATCGCTGAAGTCGTGCGCGATCTCTACCGGTCAGAGACCCAGCCCGAGCAGTCTTATTCCGAGCGCCAGCTGTATGAAGCAGCGCTCGACCGCATGGCCCGCGAAATCGCGGCCGTTCAGAAGATCGAGGAGGGCATCGCGGTCTCCAAGATCGATGAGGTTCTCTCCAAGTCGGCCAAGGCGCTGCGTCCGGCAGGCGAAGAGGCACAAGCGGCCGCCTGAAAGGGCGAGGCCGCGCCGCCCCGCCGTTGACGCGGAGTTGGCAGAGGCAATTCCCCCCTATTTGGCCTCGGCGCAGAATGCGCCGGGGCTTTTTTATTGTCCGCCGCGCGAGGCCGAACCGGCATCGCGCACGGGCGCGGCGTCCAAAATTTCGATCTGACCTGGATGGGTCACTTTAACCGCTGGTCCGTTCCAACGCTCGATCCAGCCGCGCACGCGCAGACGCGCGCCCGCCATGCCCTCGAGATCGATACCCGCTTGGCGAAAGGCCTCGACGTCGCTTGAAGCGATGGCGACGGTGAAGTCTTTTTTCCAATCGCTGCCAAAATTCAGAAACCGCCACCGCTGGACGCGGCCGACTGATACGACACGGCCTTCGATGATTTGCAGTGTCTGCAAGCGTTTGGCGATGGTCTCGGGATTATCGGCCTCCAACACGCGGTAGGCGCTATTGGCCCAAAGTCCTTTTGCTGCGGCCCGGGCGCGCTGCTCGAGGCCAAGCAAGGCTGACGTGCAGGCGCGGTTGTCGGCAAAGGCGTAAACGCGCACGTGTCCTCCCTCCACCAACTGACCCTGCAGCCAGCGGCCACCGGGCTCTTCTCCACTGAAGACCTGGGCCATGGATCGGCCGCGCCGGTCTGATTTCAACCCATCGAAACGGAGCATTACGGTCTTCCCCTCCGCCAGAGCGGCGAGTGCCTTTCGGGCGGCCTCGGAGGCCGGCCAGGGCTCGGGCTTGCGCCACCAAGATGGGCGGCGGGGCGCAACGACGCCGAGCAGGCGCACAAGGCTGCCGTCCGCAAGCTCCAGGGTTTCGCCGTCGGGCACGCCCACCACGCTCGCCGTGCGCCCCAGGGGCAGTTCGCACTGGTCCGCTGCCCCGAGCGAAGGCGCGGCAATAAGCAGAACAAGCGTGGCGGCCAAGACGCGCATGGCCTCAAGCCTAGCGGTGGCCGTGGCTTCGTCAATCGTGTATCAAAAAATCGAAATTGCGGCCCCGTAGCTCAGCCGGATAGAGCACCAGATTCCTAATCTGGGGGTCGGAGGTTCGAGTCCTCCCGGGGTCGCCATCAACCCACTGAATTTATTATGTTATTTTCATTAGATACTTAATCTGCTTCCAAACGACGTCAGGTTGGAAGCGATATGGAAGCAGCTGCAGGAGCTGTTAATTCCGGCTGCACCATGTGCCGACTGTCAGGCTAGGGCTTTGCCGAAGAGCACTGGTCAGTAAGCTGCAAATAATATGGGTCGCTTCAAGCGCGCCTTTGGTGCTGATTTT
>JAJFHN010000006.1 GCA_021775595.1 Hyphomicrobiales bacterium | reverse complement strand
GTCATGGAGCGCATCGCCGATGGACGCACACGCAGGCGGTTCTGGGAGGACGCATCAGACGGCGTCGTCGCCGACCTCTTGCTCAAGGGTGACGAGGCGGGCGCCAAGTCGGCATTCATGGCCGCCCTCGATGGCACGAATGCAGCAGGCGGAGGAGCGGCGGGCGAGGTCTATCTCGTCGGTGCGGGCCCGGGCGATCCCGATCTCCTGACGTTTCGCGCATTGCATCTCATTCAGCGCGCGGACGTCGTGCTTTACGACCGCCTGATCGGCGAGCCGATACTCAATCTGGTGCGCCGCGACGCCGAACGCATCTATGTCGGCAAGATGGCCAAGAACCACACGCTTCCCCAGGAAGACATCAGCGCGCTGATGGTGCGCTTGGCGCGCGAGGGCAAACGGGTGTTGCGCCTCAAGGGCGGCGATCCATTCATATTCGGTCGCGGCGGCGAGGAAATCGAAGCCCTGGCGGCCGAGGGCATTCCCTTTCAAGTCGCCCCCGGCATAACGGCCGCCAGCGGATGCGCCGCATATGCAGGCATACCGCTGACCCATCGCGACCACGCCCATTCCTGCATCTTCGTCACGGGTCACGGCAAGGACGGCCAACTCGATCTCGATTGGAGCGTTTTGCTCCAGCCCATGCAGACGGTTGCCATCTATATGGGGCTCTCGCACCTTGAGGATTTGTTGGCCGCGTTCATCGAACGGGGCGCCGATCCAGGCCTGCCCGCCGCGGTGATCGACAACGGCACGCGCGCCGATCAAAAAGTCGTCAGCGGCACGCTCTCGAATTTGGCGGAAAAGGCGGCCAAGGCCGACTTGAAGGGTCCGGCGCTGATCATCGTCGGCGGTGTCGCGAGTTTGCGCGAAAAACTGAACTGGTATCGGCCCGTCGAGACCGTCAGCGCCGAACTCGCCCAGACAGCGAAGGCGCCCGTGCTGAATTAGACGGCGGAGCAAAATCTCACGGCCAGCAATAATTTACGGGTGTGATGGGCCGCCGGCTAACAGCGGCCGCAGACATCCAATTGTATGTCGTCAAATCCCAATTCAAGCCTATTGGCGATGAGGGCTTCGTCGACCGGCATCCAGCCGTCTTTGCACTCGATCTCAGTGCATTTCGTGCACAAGCGTCGCCGCGGAGCCTTAATCGTCGGCAACGGCGTTCCAGGCCACGCTACTTCGCTCTCAATATCGGCGGCAAACCGAATAGCGCCCTCGCCTGCCGGCAGAAGCGCCACGCCAATTGTCCGCTTATGCGTGGGCGAATCGCAGCGCGCCGCGAAGCTGATTTGCAGCCCCTTTCGGCGCACCCTGTCGTGCAGCCTGCGATAAACGAAACAGATGCCGTCTCCGCCGACAAACTCCCAAAGAGAGTGGCCCAATACGTCTTGGGATTTTGGCGACCAGCCGTTCCTCTCAGCGAAGTGCCAAAATGCGTCATTGACGCTCGAGATTCGATTCGCGGCGTCGATCACGTAGAGTGTGGGGGAATGCCCAGGCACAGTGGCGCTCCCTGGCCTCGGCATTCGCGCTCGACCAGCAATTTTTCACTCAGAAAATCTGGTGCCGCCTGGGTGACTCGAACACCCGACCCCGGCATTACGAATGCCGTGCTCTACCAACTGAGCTAAGGCGGCAAACCAGATTCCTGGCTTAGCGCCAGAATGCACGCAATGCAAGAAGAGCCCACGCAAGAGGGCGAGTGCGTATTGATCGCACAGGCAATCCGTTGGCGTTAGGTCTGCTGTTCCGGCGGCGGTCCAGGTACCGGTTGCTCACTGGCTGCTTCGTCATCTGCATAGCTGCCCCTCTCGCCGGGATCGTCGGGCGAACGCGGCAGCACCGATCCGCTTGGCTTGACCGCGTCAGCTGGCGGAGTGTCCTTTGCTGGCTCTTCGTCCGCTGACGGCACATCTGGCTCACCGCCCTGTGCGGTCACGTCTGCCGGTTGACCGGTTTGCTCCCCCTCGTCCAACGGCGGTTCGATCTGCCCGCCCTCGGATTTTGGCGCCGGCTCGGATGTTTGTGCTGCATCCGCATCTGGGATCGTGCCGCTGCCATGCTCGATGATTGGCGTATCGGCGCTGCTGAGAGCCTCGACCGGCGCCATCCATCGGAAGGCATCGACCTCACCGCTCAGCGGCGAGACTGCCGCCCAAGCGTTGAACACCACGCCGTCCGCCATCCAGGCTGGATCGCGTGGCGCGCGCAAAGCCCGTCCCAGCCATTCGCGCACCCGGCCAGCATCGCCGCTCGAGTTCTCTTCGATCCTTGCCATCAGCGTAAAGATCCGCGCCGTCGGACGATCGTCCAACAGCGGTGCAAGCACTTGGCGTCCGGCATCCCAATCCCGCGCGTCGATCGCCGCATTGGCAATCGCAACAGCGCCCTCGCCATCGCCCTGGGCCGAATCGGCGAGTTCGCGCACCCGGTTCAGACGTTCGCGCGGCGAGTCGCCCACCCGCAAATAAGCATAGGCCGTGGCGAGTTCTGGATGGGGCGAAAGCGCCCAGGTTCGAAAGATGACACGCCCCGCCCGGTAGGTGCTGCCTTGGGCAGCAAGCAGTCGAGCGCAAAGGGCCGCTGCTGGAACAAGCTCGGGCGCCAGCTTATGGGCCTCGAGCGCCAATTCGCGGGCACGATCCATGTCACTGTTTTCCAGTTCCAGCGCCTGCGCCGTTAGCAGCACTGCCCGCTTGCGTTTGGCTTCTTCGTGTCCGACCTGTCGGGCCCGCTCGGCCTTCTCCAGCGTTTCCGTCGCGCCCTGCCATTCACCCGCGCGCGCCTGCATGCCAAACAGCGCGTCACTGCTCCATGTAAGCCGCGGGTTTGCGGCCATGGATTGTTCGGCAAATTGTCGCGCCGCAACGCTTTCGTTTTCCCGTACGGCTTCAAGATAGAGCCCATGCAGGCCGGCAAGCTTCGTCTCCGGCGACTTCGTCATGTCTTCAAGAACGGCGCGCGCCGTGTCGCGGTCGCCGGTCAACCGTGCCGCCTTGGCCCGCAGCAGCGAGGTTAAGGGATCTTCGGGCAGCGCCTTATGCGCGGCAATTGCCGATCGGCTGGCGATGTCGCCATCCCCGATCTCGGCCGCGATCATGCCACGGGCCAGCGCCTCGCGGCCCCTCTCGTCATTGCGCTCCACAAGATATTCTCGAACCGCGCGCGGACGACCAATGATGTAGCGAATGAGCGCCCATAGCAGCAGCAGCCCAATCAGCAAAAGGCCGACGCCAAACAGCGCAAAATAAATGCTGGTCTCGATTGTCGTCCCCAACCAAGAGACCGAAACATCGCCCGGCTGATCGGCCAAAATGGCCATGCCATAGGCGATGAACGTCACAACAACCAGAAAGATTAAAAGCCGCCACATACCGCGCTATCCGTCGCCCGTGGGCTTGATCGTAGCGATCTTGCCCAGCATTTCGCGCCGCAGATTTGCCAGCTCTCGATTGACCGAAAGCCGCGCATTTGCCGCAGAAGTCCATGGGTCAATTGCGCTCGCCACTTCGCCCTTCAAGGATGCAGCCTCTTCCACAGCCTTGGCCAGATTCCCGTCTTTCAACTGTCCCTCCACACGGGAGAGAACTGCAACAGGGCCATCGCCCTCTTGTGGTCCGCTGGGCCTGACCCGCACCAGCGAGCGCGCCCGCGATGCAATCTGCTCGATCAGCGCATCCGATTTGGGCGCGGCCGCCGCATCGAGCGCCGCGCGCCTGTATCGAGCAAACGATTGCACCAGCTGAGCCTGTGACTGGACGCCCGTCAGAGCGCCCGCCTCCAATGCCTTCAGATTCGCCCGCGCCATATCGGTGCCCGCCGGCGTCAGCGATTTCAGAGTGTCGAGCTCATCG
The DNA here is from genome assembly GCA_021775595.1 of Hyphomicrobiales bacterium. Classification (GTDB taxonomy): domain Bacteria; phylum Pseudomonadota; class Alphaproteobacteria; order Rhizobiales; family Methyloligellaceae; genus JAJFHN01. Next base: position 92,751 of record JAJFHN010000006.1, on the reverse strand, counting down.
GAATATGCCATGCCGCGATCTGCCGCCTGCTCAAGACTGGCCAAGGCAACTGAAAATGCTGCAAGTTGCGCATCGTTGGACGTCGTTTGCTGACGGCCGGCAAGCGAGCCAAGCTGCTTTTCGAGATCATTGACACGGCCGCCCATGGCGCTGAGCGCCGCGGAATCTACGCCCGGCGCCCCCTCCTGACCGGCTGCGCTTGCAATCTTCTCCAGGTCCTTCGTGAGCTGTTCGTTCTGAGTCTTGAGCGCTTCGGTTTCGCGCTTGAGCGCAGCTAGATCTGATTTCAACGCCGCGTTGGCGCTTGCGTCACCTGCGCCCTTGTCGTTTGCGGCCGCGCCTGCGGTCTCCAACTTGGCAAGGCGGCCGGCCAACTTGCCTTCTTCGTCTCCGCGCGCGGTAAGCGTTTTCTCCATTTTCGCGAGCCGATCCTGCAGGCCCTTGAGCGAGCTCGCCGATCCGCTCTTGAGCAAATCGATTTGTCCGCGCAGTGCCTCAATATCTTTTTTGGTATCGCCCGTAAGCGGCGTGTCGGCGCTCTGTGGACCGAACGGCAGCGCGCCAAGCCCATAGGCCAGCGCCGCCGCACCGATCAAACCGCCGAACAGTCCGGCGGTCATATGGCTCAACAGCGCGGCCACGCCCCGGCCACCGCTCATTGCTGGGCCGGATTCATTCTGTTTGTCCGGCTGGGGGGTTGGCTGTTCTGCAACACCTTCTTCGGCTTCGCTGTCGCTGTCTGTCTCCGGCTCAGCGGTTGCGCCCTGATCGACCACCTCCGCCTCCAGCTCGATTGTCGGCGTCGGGCGTTTCGGCCCGTCGTCCTTTCCCTTGGTTTTTTTGTCGTCGTCACTGGGCGCCATGGCGCTCACCTGCCATCTGTTGTCGGGTTGGGTCGGCTTCAGTCTGCCGTCTCGCGGGCGATCAAGGCAAGCAGATCGTCCTCGCGCGGTCGATCGCAAACTCTCACATTTTCGAAGGAACCGCCTTCAAGCCGGGCCGCGACGGCTTGCGAAAGACAATAATGCACGACATCGCGCACGCTCTGCATCAAATCGGCTTTCTTGAGCAACTCTCTATAAATCCTGGCAGTTCGCGGCGACATCAGCACGACGCCGCCAATTTCACCAGATCTCAGCGCCGCTTGCAGCGGCTGGCTTAGTCCGGCGCTACGGCTGGCGCGATAGAGCACCGGCTGCTGCACGTCATAGCCCAACGCCTCAAGCGTACCCTTGAGGTCGGAAGCCAAACTCGCACCCGCCAAATGCAGCACCACTCCCTGCTGAGCGGAGGTGTTCGCTTGGACAATCGCCACCAGTCCCTCGGCCGTGCCTGGTCCCTCATGCACCGTTCCAAAGCCAAGCTCTCTGGCCTTTTGCGCGCTTGCCGGACCCACGGCAATCAATGGCAGCGCACGCGCGCTTTCCAGTTCGGGCATGCGTTCAAGCGCGCGCAAACCATTTCGGCTCGTTGCGATCAGCGCCTGCACACCGCCGAGATCGAGGTTTTCGCGCTCACTGAATTGAATGTCCATCAAAGGCTCGACGACGGTATTTAGACCGATCCCCTCGAGGTCCCGCGCCTGGCGGCTCGCATCGGGCTCAGGCCGAGTGACAAGCAGCTTCATGCTAGTCCTCAAAAAAACTCGGGCCAGCACGCGCGCGCAGCTCTTCGCCCGCGTCCAGACCCATCGCAGCCGCATCTGCCAAAGCGCCCTCGCGCGACGTCTCGTGCCACGCCGTACCATCTGGCGCCAGAACGATGCCCCGCAGGTAAAGCCGCTCGCCTTTGATTTCGGCCAATCCGCCGATCGGCGTGTGGCAGGAGCCATCCAGCGCCGCCAAAAAGGCGCGCTCGGCCGTGACGCGAATTTCAGTTGTCGGATCGTTGAGCGGCGCCACGAGATCTGCCGTCGCCTCATCGCCCACCCGCAGCTCGATACCAATGGCCCCCTGTCCCGCCGCCGGCAACATGTCGTCGGGTTCGATCAGCGCCGTCGCACGGTCAGCGAGCCCAAGCCTGCTGAGCCCGGCAAAGGCGAGCAATGTGGCATCGGCTTCACCTTCTTCGAGTTTGCGCAGCCGCGTTTGCACGTTGCCTCGAAACGGGATTACGGCGAGATCGTCGCGCAGCCTTTTTATTTGCGCCTGACGGCGCAACGAAGCGGTGCCAACAACCGCGCCCGAAGGCAGCTCGGCCAACGATTTGGCGCGCAGAGAAATAAAGGCGTCCCGCACATCCTCGCGCGGCAGCAAACAGCCCAAACGCAGACCATCCGGCAGCTTGGTCTCCATATCCTTCAAAGAATGAACCGCGAGTTCGATTTCGCCCCCCAGCAGCGCTTCCTCAATTTCCTTCGCAAACAAGCCTTTGCCGCCCACATCGCGCAACGGCTTATCGAGAATTGCATCGCCGCTGGTGGCGATGACCTTGATCTCAATCTGGCTCTCTTCAAGTCCATGCGCGGCAATGAGTTTGTCACGTACCTCATGGGCTTGGCGCAGCGCCAATGGGCTGCCTCGTGTGCCGATGCGAATGCGAGAGGATTGCACGCGGGCAACTCCGGATGTTAGGCGGGCGGACCGGGATGGCGCATCATAGCGATACCAGCGCCGTCGAAGGCGGCACACAATGCCCGCAAGCGCGCCAGCGCGCAACGGGCCCGGCTCAGACTTTGGGAACGCGCGAAAACCGAGTGACCAGCCCATGATGGACCAGCCTTCAGGCAAAAGCCTCACCGTGTTGGGGATCGAGACGAGTTGCGACGAAACCGCCGCGGCCGTGGTCGTGCGCGGGCCCGACGGTCATGGCGAAATCTTGAGCAATCTTGTCCATTCACAGCTGGAAGCCCACGCGGTCTATGGCGGCGTTGTGCCGGAAATCGCCGCGCGCGCCCATGTCGACGTGCTTGACCGGTTGGTCGTAGGGGCGCTTGAGCAGGCAGGCATCGGTATTGACGAGCTCGACGGCATCGCGGCCACGGCAGGTCCGGGATTGATCGGCGGTCTCATGGTAGGCCTGACAACCGGCAAAGCGATCGCGGCCGCCCGTTCGCTGCCGCTCATCGCGGTCAATCATCTGGAAGGCCACGCCCTCACGCCCGGCCTGACCGATGCGCTCCTTCCGCCCTACCTGCTCTTGCTGGTCTCCGGCGGCCACACCCAGTTGCTCATTGTCCGCGATGTCGATCGCTACGAGCGCCTTGGCACGACCCTGGACGATGCCCTGGGCGAATCCTTCGACAAAACCGCAAAATTGCTGGACCTGGCCTATCCGGGCGGCCCCGAGGTCGAGCGCCAAGCAGCAAGCGGCGATGCGTCCCGCTTCGATCTGCCCCGCCCTATGCTTGGCCGCGAGGGTGCAAATTTCTCGTTTTCCGGTCTCAAGACGGCGGTGCGCCGGGCAGCCTTCTCCGCCGCGCCGCTCAGACCGCAAGACGTTGCCGATCTTTGTGCGGCCTTCCAGGCTGCCGTGCTCGACATCATCGCCGACCGCACGGCCAACGCCATTGCGCTCTACCGCGACCGCCTGGGTCCCGATGCGCCTGCACATTTGGTGGTCGCCGGTGGCGTGGCGTCCAACGCCGGTTTGCGGGCGGCTCTTCAGGATTTGTGCGTTGAAAAGAATTTTTCGCTGACCGTGCCCGACGCCTCGCTTTGCACCGACAACGCTGCCATGATCGCGTGGGCGGGCGCCGAACGCTTAAGCCGCGGACTGGTCGATGGCCTGGATGTCGCAGCGCGCGCCCGCTGGCCGCTCGATGCCGATGCGCCACCGGTTATCGGCGCCGGCGTCAAGGCGTGACGCGCGTGGCATTGGTGGGGAGGTCGGTCGAGAATTGAGGGACTTGTGAGGTGACGGATTACCAATCCATTGGCGTTTTGGGCGCCGGCGCCTGGGGACCCGCGCTCGCGCAGACAGTGCGCGCGGCCGGCCGCGACGTCGTGCTGTGGGGCTACGAATTCGAGACCGTCTCAGACATCAACGACTATCACCAAAATCGCGTCTTTCTGCCTGGCGTCGATCTCGATCCTGCGATCCGCGCAACTGCCAAGCTCGCCGATGTGGCCGCGTGTGACGCCATTCTGCTGGTTACACCGGCCCAACACACCCGCGAAATCACTGGCGAACTTGCGCCTCATTTGGGCAGCCCGGTTCCGCTGCTGATCTGCTCCAAGGGCATTGAACAGGGCTCCCGCAAGCTGCTCGCGGAGGTGGTCGGCGAGACCATCCCCGCAGCGCCAATCGCTGTACTGTCTGGACCGAGCTTCGCCGCCGACGTCGCCCGCGGCCTGCCCGCTGCCGTTACGCTTGCGTGTGCCGATGAAACCCTTGGGGCCGCTCTTGCCCACGCCATCGGCCACACCGGTTTTCGGCCCTATTGGAGCGACGACGTAACCGGCGCGCAGGTCGGCGGCGCCGTCAAAAACGTTCTCGCCATTGCCGCTGGAATCGTCGATGGCAAGGCGCTTGGCGCCAGTGCCCACGCCGCCCTGATCACCCGCGGTTTTGGCGAAATCGTTCGCTTCGGCACCGCCCTTGGCGCGCGCTCCGAAACTCTGATGGGGCTCTCCGGGCTGGGAGATCTGCTGCTCACCTGTTCAAGTCCCCAGTCGCGCAACATGTCCCTTGGCCGCGCGCTTGGCGAAGGGCAAACACTCGACGACGTGTTGGGCTCGCGCAAATCGGTGAGCGAAGGCGTCTTCACCGCGGCCGCCTTGGCGCAAATGGCGGCTGACCTCAAACTCGATCTGCCGATCTGCCAGTCCGTTCACGCCATCGTCTCAGGCGCCATGAGCGTGGATGAGGTCATCGCCGACTTGCTTTCACGGCCCCTGCAGCCAGAAGTCTGAGCGCGGCGCCCTTTCACAACAAGGTCACAATGACTATCTATGTTGCAATGCAACATCCGTTCGCTGATTCGTTTTGCGGCGCACCCAATCCGTGGGCGCCGGGTCGGCGGATGCCCGCTTGGAGGCTTTGATATCAGAAGTGCGAATGACCAAACACAATATCCGCAAACTGTGGCCGGCGGAGCTCGGCCTCTACCGCGAACATATGCTGCGCTTGGATCAGGACGCCCGCCGCTTGCGTTTTGGCCGGGCGCCAAGCGACGAGTTCATCGAGACCTATGCAGACGGCGTCAACGATCTCAAAAGCCTTGTTTTCGCGTATGTCGATGATGGCGTTGTGCGCGCCGCCGCCGAACTCCGGCCCCTGGGCTCAGCGCCCTATCGCCAGGCCGAAGCCGCCTTCTCGGTGGAGCAGGGCTACCGCGACGAAGGCATCGGAACCGAACTCATGGCCCGGACCATCCAGGCCGCCCGCAACCGCGCGATCACGCGGATCTATCTCAATTGCTTGCTCGAGAACAAAAAGATGCGGGCGATCGCCAAAAAATTCGATGCGGTGTTGCGCATCGATCATGACGAGGTGTTTGGCGAGTTGGCGCCGGCGACGCCGACCTGTTTTTCGATCTGGCACGAGATGATCGAGGCCGAGACCGGCTTTGTCACCGCCGTTCTCGATCTGCAGAAGCGCCTGCTGCGCGCCGCCTGAGTTAGGCGCCATTTGAACCAAATCAATGATGACGCTAAACGATCCGTCTTATAGGAGCCGCTGAAGCTGGCGGTTCCGTTTGGTTCGGACCGTCGGTCCCGAATCCGCATAAGGGACGAATGTATGAGTGTCGTCACGTGGCGAAGATGTGCCGTAGCGATGTGTTTCTTGGCGGGCGCATTGGCTGGCCAGGCTGTTCAAGCCGAGCCAGGCGCCCTCTCATCTAAGGAGCGTCTCGGCAAATCGCTGTTCGAGGACGCCGAACTCTCCTCCAAGCGCAACCAGGCTTGCGTCTTGTGCCACGCGCCGGACGCCGGCTTTTCCAGCCCGCAGTCCGACGTCAACGCCGCCGGCGCGGTCATTGAGGGTTCCATTCCCGGCCGCTTCGGCAATTCCAAGCCGCCGAGCGCCGCCTACGCCGCCCAATCGCCCGTTCTCTACCACGCCCATGAGGAAGACGGCGGCGTGCTGTTTACCGGAGGCACCTTTTGGAACGGGCGGGCAAGCGGCAACAGGCTCGGGCGCCCGGTCGCCGATCAGGCGCGCTCGCCGTTTCTCGATCCCAACGAGATGGCGTTGCCCGACAGCGCATGCGTCGTTCAACGCGTGTGCAAGCCGGCATCAACTGGCCACTACCCGGTGAAACTCACCGATGTTTGGGGCGAAGACATTTGCAAGATTGACCTTCCGCCGGATCTCGATCGCCGTTGCGCCGATCCTGCTGCCAAGATCACGCTCGAGAAGGAAACCCGCGAAAAGGTCGAGTTGGCCTTCGATAAAATTGCCCTGGCCATCGCCGCCTATGAGGCATCGGCGGAGGTCAATCCATTCAGTTCGAAATTTGACCTCGTGCTAGCCGGCAAGGCCGAATTCAATCCCCAAGAAGCCAAGGGCCTCGAGCTCTTTATGGACAAGGCGCTGTGTGCCAACTGCCACCTGCTCGATGCCGGCCCGGCTGGCGGCCCCCCGCTCCTCACCGATTTCACTTATGACAATCTCGGCGTTCCGGCCAATCCGGAAAATCCGTTCTACGCGAACAGCGCTTCCAATCCGCAAGGACGCGCCTGGGTCGAACAGGGCCTCAAGACCTATCTGGAAACCGATCCGCTCTATCGCGCCACCGCGGCCAGCCAATTGGGCAAGGTCAAGGTTCCGACATTGCGCAATGTCGACAAGCGCCCCTCGCCCGATTTCGTCAAGGCCTTCATGCACAACGGCTATTTCAAGACGCTCAAGGGCGTGGTCAATTTTTACAACACCCGCGATACCAAACCGCGCTGCAAGGCGCCCGGGCTGGGCGAAGCGGAAGCTCTGGCGCAAAACTGCTGGCCGGGGCCGGAGGTGAGCGAAAATCTCAACAAGGACGAGATGGGCGATCTCAAACTGACCGAGGCCGAGGAAGACGCCGTTGTCGCCTTCATGAAAACGCTGTCTGACGGCTACCGCCCGCCGAGCCAATAAGCCGCAAAAAAGGCCGGACCCCGTGGGGTCCAGCCCTTCTCCTGCTGCGTGGTGTGAGTGCGCTCAGTGCTTTGCCATTTGCAGGCTTGCCGTTCCGCGCTCGCTCGTCATGGTGACGCGCTGGCCCGTGCCCGTGAGCACGATGTGGAATTTGCCCGAAACACTGTGCTGATGGTTGTGGAAGGTGCCGCTATAGCGGTTGGAGGAGACCTTGCGGACCGACGCGGTTTGGCTGATGGCGCCGATCTTCGAGACCGTGCAATCGGCTTTCACGTTGTAGCTGGAGCCCGAGCCCTTGGTGTAGGTTATCTGGCAGCGTGCCGTACCGCGGTTTCCCGAATCGCCCTTGGTCGTGCCGCTGCCGCTCCAAGAACCGATGATCGACTGTGATTTTGCTTCAACGCCGAATGATGAAAGACCGATAACGACCGCAACCGTGCTGGCGAGCAAATAGCGCATGTTTTTTCTCCTGTTTGATCGCTGCCCGCCCGAACCGCTGGTTGGTAGGCACCGTCTGATGTGTCCGATACCCTTCAGTCGCGCCGGTCGCGCAAAAGGTTCACGGTCAGGGACAATTTTTTACGCCCGGCTATGCTGGACAGCGGCCAGCGCCGTTCCTAAGCTGCCGGCGAACTTCAGAAATTCGAGGAAGCCATGGCCTATTGGTTGTTCAAATCCGAGCCCGGCGCCTGGTCCTGGGACCAACAGGTCGCAAAGGGCGCGGCCGGCGAGGAGTGGGACGGCATCCGCAACTATCAGGCGCGCAACAATATGCGCACCATGAAGAAGGGCGATCGTGGTTTTTTCTACCACTCGATCGACGAAAAACGTGTCGTCGGCATCGTCGAAGTAATAGCCGAGAGTCATCCCGATTCGACCGACACAACCGGCAAGTGGGACTGCGTCGACGTCGTCGCGGTCGAGGCCATGCCCGATCCCGTCACCCTCGACCAGATAAAGACCGAACCGGCCTTGGCGGACATGGTGCTGGTCAACAATTCACGGCTCTCCGTCCAGCCGGTGAGCGAGCGCGAATGGGCCCATGTCTGCAAGATGGGCGGCCTAAAGGCCTAAGGAGCTGAACGATGCAATTTGTGGGCGTCAACTATCTGGCAATTGCGTTGGCTGCAGTGGCCGGTTTCGGCGTCGGCTTTGCCTGGTATGGAACCCTCGGCAACGCTTGGATGCGGGCGCTTGGCAAAACACCCTCCGAACTCAAGCCCCGACCTGCGCCCTTCATCACTTCGATCATCGCCCTGCTGATCGCCGCCTATATGCTGGCTGGCCTCATCGGCCATATGGGCGAAGTGACGCTGCGCAATGGCGTCATCAGCGGCGCCTTCGTTTGGACCGGCTTCGTCGTGACGTCGATCGCCGTCAACTATGCCTTCCAGGGCGCAAAGCTCGCGCTGATTGCAATCGACGCCGGCCATTGGCTCGCCGTGTTGCTGGTCATGGGCGCGGTTATCGGCGCCATGGGCGTGTGAGCACGGCAGGCGGTGTTTCGTTGGACGAACGGCCAATTCTTTGCTCGCTCGAGGACATTCCCGACCCAGGCGCCATCAGCGTTTTGGTGGGCCAGGGGCCGCGCGCGCTTGATGTGATCATCGCCCGCCGCGGCGCAAACGTCATTGCCTTTCACAACGCCTGCCCCCATCAGGGCACGCCGCTGGAGACCTTTCCCGGACGGTTTCTGGACAAGGAGGCAAGCCATCTCGTCTGCTCGACCCACGGCGCGCGCTTTCGGCTCGATGATGGCGTTTGCGTCTGGGGACCGTGCGAGGGCGATCGTCTGACATCGATTTCCATCGACGTTGAAAACGGCGCCGTCCGCCTCGCCGCGCAAGCGGATGTGCAGCGGATGCTTGATGGGTCGCAACCTCGTCATCATAATGCGTCTAACAAGTTGCGTGAAAAAGGGTGAGGCACCGAGTAATGACTGAAGCAAAAGTCCACGATGTACCGGCCGAGTGGCGCGAACGCGCATTCATCGACAAAACCAAATACGCCGAGATGTACGAGCGCTCCCTGAGCGATCCGGATGCGTTCTGGCGCGACGAAGGCATGCGGATCGATTGGATCAAGCCCTACTCGCGCATCAAGAACACCAGCTTCGGCCCAGGCGACATCTCGATCAAATGGTACGAGGACGGCACGCTCAACGTCACCGCCAACTGTATCGACCGCCACCTTTCCGCCCGCGGCGATCAGGTCGCGATCCTCTGGGAGGGCGACGATCCCAATGACGATGCCGCCATCACCTATCGCGAACTGCACGAAAAGGTCTGCCGGCTGTCCAATGCCTTGAAGAATTTGGGCGCAAAGAAAGGCGACCGCATCACCATCTATATGCCGATGATCCCCGAGGCCGCTTACGCCATGCTGGCGTGTGCCCGCATCGGCGCAATTCATTCGGTGGTGTTTGGCGGTTTCTCGCCCGATTCACTCGCTGGACGGATCGAGGACTGCCGCTCCAATTTCGTCATCACGGCCGATGAAGGCGTGCGCGGCGGCAAACCGATCCCACTCAAGGCCAACACTGACGCTGCGATTGAATTCGCCGCCCGCGACGGGGCCACCGTCGATCATGTGCTTGTCGTCAATCGCACGGGCGGCGCCATCGATTGGGTCGAGGGCCGCGACGTCTGGTATCACGAGGCCACCGAAGCGGCTGCGCCCGATTGCCCGCCCGAAGAAATGTCGGCCGAAGATCCGCTCTTTATTCTTTATACCTCGGGCTCGACCGGCAAACCCAAAGGCGTGCTCCACACCACCGGCGGCTACCTCGTCTACGCCTCGATGACCCACCAATACGTCTTCGACTATCACGACGGCGATATTTATTGGTGCACGGCCGATGTCGGCTGGGTCACGGGCCACAGCTACATCGTCTATGGACCGCTCGCCAACGGCGCCACCACGCTGATGTTCGAGGGCGTGCCCAACTATCCCGACACCTCGCGCTTCTGGCAGGTCTGCGACAAGCACAAGGTCAATATTTTCTACACCGCGCCAACCGCCATCCGCGCGCTGATGCAGGGCGGCGAGGAACCGGTCAAGGCCACCTCGCGCGCATCGATCCGCCTGCTCGGCACCGTCGGCGAGCCGATCAATCCAGAGGCCTGGGAGTGGTATTACCGCGTTGTCGGTGACGAACGCTGCCCGATCGTCGATACCTGGTGGCAGACCGAGACGGGCGGCATCTTGATCACGCCGCTGCCGGGCGCCACCGCGCTCAAGCCGGGTTCGGCCTCATGGCCGTTTTTCGGCATCCGTCCCGAGCTCGTCGATGGCGACGGCAAGGTTCTCGAAGGTGCAGCCTCTGGCAATCTCTGCATCGCCGATTCCTGGCCCGGCCAAATGCGCACGCTCTATGGCAACCATGAGCGCTTCGTCGAAACTTATTTCTCGACTTATCCGGGGAAATATTTCGCCGGTGACGGCTGCCGCCGCGACGAGGATGGCTATTATTGGATCACCGGCCGGGTCGATGACGTGCTCAACGTTTCGGGTCACCGAATGGGGACGGCCGAGGTCGAGTCCGCTCTCGTCGCTCATCCCAAGGTCTCCGAGGCCGCCGTCGTCGGCTATCCCCACGACATTAAGGGCCAGGGGATTTATTGCTACGTCACGCTGATGGCCGGCGAGAGCCCCGAAGAAGCCCTTAAGGACGAGCTCAAACAGTGGGTCCGCAAAGAGATCGGCCCCATCGCCAGTCCCGACCTCATCCAGTTCTCGCCGGGACTGCCTAAGACGCGCTCTGGCAAAATCATGCGCCGCATCTTGCGCAAGATCGCCGAGGACGATTTCTCCAATCTGGGCGACACCTCAACGCTCGCCGATCCGGGCGTGGTCGATGAGTTGGTCGACAACCGCCAAAACAGGGCAGCGGCGGAGTAGCGTTCGAGCAAGCCCCATACACCGAAATCTCCCGCTTCCAGGGCGCATTGAGCGTGCACGCGCTGCCCCCTGACACGAAGCACGCAAGACGAGAGGGATCCCACCCATGACGGCACGAAGCGATGCCCCCGCCAAGGCGGGCGACTATCCGGCAATTTTGTTCAAACCGCTCAAGGTTGGCGCGCTTGAGCTCCCCAACCGCGTGCTGATGGCCCCGCTGACCCGCGATCGCTCGCTCATCGACGGAACGCCGCACGAAATGGCGATCACCTATTACCGCCAACGCGCTTCGGCCGGCTTGATCATTTCCGAAGGCACCAGCACCGGCCCGCTCGCCAAGGGTTATATCGACGTGCCTGGTATCTACACGGACGCGCACATCGCCGCCTGGCAGGCAGTCACCGATGCGGTGCACGCCGCCGGTGGACGTATTTTCTGTCAGCTTTGGCACGTCGGCCGGGTCAGCCACGATTCGCTCTTGTCCGAGGGCGAAGTGCCTGTCGCGCCCTCCGCCATCCCCGGAGAGATCACGACCTTTGGCGCTACGGGCGTCGTGGATTGTACGCCACCCCGCGCGTTGGAAACCGATGAGATCCCCCATCTTATCGAGGAATACCGGCACGCCACGCGCTGCGCCATGGAGGCCGGATTCGATGGCGTCGAGATCCATTCTGCCAATGGCTATTTGCTCGACCAATTCATTCACGCCCACACAAATGAACGCGACGATGCCTATGGTGGAAGCGAAGAGAACCGCGCCCGGCTCACCGTCGAGGTGGCAAGCGCGGTCGCCGACGTCATTGGGGCCGACCGCGTCGGCGTGCGGTTGTCGCCAACCGGCACCTTTTCCGACATGCGGAGCGATCAAGAAACCGCTTTTGCACATGTAATTGATGGATTAGGCGCCTTGGGGCTCGCTTTTCTCCATTTTGTGGAGCGCTTCCCGGGCATCAAATTGACAGATGAGGAAGAAGCGATGATCGGGCGTTTACGCGCCCGTTGGAGCGGCGTCTATATCGCCAATGGCGACTTCGACGCCGCCCGCGCCGCCGAAGCTATAACAAGCGGCCACGCCAGCGCCGTCGCCTTCGGGCGGATATTCCTCGCCAACCCGGATCTGCCCGAGCGTTTTCGGCGCGGCGCACCGCTCAACGAGCCGAACCCAGACACGTTCTATGGCGGCGACCATACCGGCTATATCGATTATCCGTTTTTGGATTAGGCGCGCCATCGCTGATCCAGCCCGTGCGGCCGTCATGACCTGGTCTGCAAGCTAGTTCACGCCCAAGTTGAACTTGTAGCTGCCGCCAACGCGCACGACGGTGACGTCGTCGACGGCCGCAAAATCATCGGGATCGGAATCGGTGGTGAGGCTGCTCGTATCCGTGCGACCATCGAATTCGTAGTGCAGCGCTTCAAATCGCACGAGGAAATTGTTGTTCAGCGCGTGCTCCATACCGCCGCCGACAACAAACCCATTATCATTCACATCCGTCGATCCGCCGTCCAATTGACCGTCGTCGGCTTCCTGTGCGGCGTAGTCGGCATCGACCCATGCAGCACCTGCCGTCACATAAAACAACGTCTGCGCAGAAACGACGCCCGCGCGGCCGCGCACCGACGCCAGCCAGTTCACGTCCACCGACGCGCTGTCGGTTCCGCCAAATTCGGTCTCCTGGTCGAACAAGCGATCGGATCGGTCGATAGCGGTCCAATCGCCTTCAAGGCCGAAAACGAGCTGGCCAACCGCATGATTGACGCCGATGTGCACGCCGCCGACAGCGCCGTCGAGATCGAAAAAGCGCCCCTCGACACTGTCTTCAATATCGACAACCCGGTCGATCTCGCTGGAATCGAACAGGCTGTTGAAATCGACCCTGCCATAACCGGCGTGGCCGCCGGCATAAAGCCCGTTCCATACGATGGCAGCGGGCGCGCCTGGTGCCGGTTGGGCGGCATGAAGCGCTTCTCCCAGCTTGTAACTGACCCCCAACCGCGCGACCAATACGTCTTTGATTGTCGCAAAGTCGTTGGGATCTGAGTCCGTGTTCAGCGCGCTGGTGTCGACCCGATTGTCGAAATGATAATAGAGCGCTTCCAGGCGGATCAGAAATTGGCTCGTCACGGCGTGTTCGATGCCGCCGCCGACAACTTGACCCACATCGTTCAAGTTTGCCGTCCCCTGATCGGCTTGGTTGTTGCTCGCATTTTGCGCTGTGTAATTTGCCCCGACCCATGCCGCGCCCAGCGTGCCATAGAAAAGCGTTTGCGCTGATGTAATGCCTGCGCGAGCCCGCAAGGACGCGAGCCAGTCGATCTCAATGGACGCGTTGTCGGTGTCGTCCGGGCCATTGGCGTTTTGGTCCAGCAGCCGATCGGATTCACCAAAATGACTCCAGTCGCCCTCGAGCCCATAGACGAACCGGCCGCTCGATTGATTGACGCCGACATGAACGCCGCCCAAAAATCCATCGAGCTCGAAGAACCGGCCGATGACCGTGTCGGATATATCGCCGGGGGTGAAGGCGCCAATCGCGCTGCCATCGAATCGGCTGTCGACGTCGCCCGTCCCAATGCCGCCGTGCCCGCCGACATAGACGCCGTTCCAATTGATTGCTGAAGGATCGAATGGCCCTGTGGCCAACCAGTTGGCCCGAGCAGATCCGGTTGCCGCGATCAAGCAAGCAATGAGGCCAAATGCATATTTATTGACGCGATGCATCACATACGCCTGCCAACCACACGCAATTTCCACCGGAACCATCAAGTATGGACGCAGGGCGAGGGCAGTCCAGCCGCAAACGCCATTCCTGCCGTTTGGCGTGTTCGATTGTCACCGCTCTGTAACCGGAAAGTCACAGAATCTCGGTCGATCACCAAAAAAACGCAGAAAACGACCGTTGCAGGCGTCTCCGCCGCAATGGAGCGCTGAAGAAGCCCCATAAAGCCGCCTTCCATTGCGGCAACCGCACCGGTTATATCGATATTCCATTCTCGAATTGGACGGACCAATGCCAATGCAGCTCGCCGCGCCCTTCCGCCCCGCCCGTTTATCCGACGCCGAGCGCCTCGCCGAGCTCGTAAATTTTGCTGGCGAGGGTATGCCGCTCTATCTCTGGGAAGGGATGGCTGAGGGCGATGAGACCGCTTGGGACGTCGGCCGCAAGCGCGCAGCCCGCGAAGAGGGGAGCTTCTCCTACCGGAACGCGGCGATCATCGAGCACGATGGCCAAGCCGCCGGTTGCCTGATCGGCTACCCCATTCCCGAAGCGCCCGAGCCCATCGCGCCCGATCTCCCGGCCATGTTCGTACCGCTTCAGGAGCTCGAGGACCTCGCGCCCGCCACTTGGCACGTCAACATTTTGGCCGTGATGACCGAGTGCCGCGGACTTGGCCTCGGCACAGAGCTGTTGGCGCTCGTCGACGCCAATGCGCGCGGCCTGGGTCTGGGCGGCGTGAGCCTCATCGTATCCGATGGCAACACCGGCGCCCGCAGGCTCTATGAGCGCTGTGGCTACGCCGAGACCGCGACCCGTCCGATGGTCAAGGACGATTGGAGCAATCCCGGGCACAATTGGCTGTTGCTGGTGAAACGATTTTGAGTGCCGACGCCCCGCCGCCACATACAAAAAGGGCGCGGTCTAGAACCGCGCCCTTCTCGCTTGGGGAGTGTTTGGGGACGAATTACTTTGAAATGCGAAGCTGCTTCAGGTTGATCGCGATGTCGCGGAAGGCCTTTTTCAGCTGCTCGCCGGAACTGGCGTCGAAAAAATGGTCTTCCGTACTCGCGCAGTCCTCGAGCGTCGCCCGGGCGGAGCCCGGCGCCTGGAACGCCACCGCGTAAACGATCACGTCCTGGGCCTTCATATTGTCGCAGATCCGGCGAGCCTGATTGGTCGATGTACGGTTTTGCGCGCCGTTCTCATAGCTGGTGTTGAAGATACCGTCGGTCATCAAGATCACGGCCTTGATGGTGTCTTCCTCGCCGTAATTGACGGGTTGGCTTTCGGCCGGCCAGACGCCCGACCAATCGGGCGAGATCAGATACCACGACCAGGCGATGCCGAGATGTCCGGCGGTATAGCCTTTGGCGGAATAGCTGTTGATGGTGTCCTTGATCAGCGTGACATTGTCGCTCATCGGCAGCACCGGTGCCGGCGGACAGGCATAATGATTGTTGTTGGGATCTTCGGGATCGGACTCGCTGCCGAGAAACGTACCGGCCAGCGGCGGAAAATCGTCATAGGCATGAGCGCCGGCCCGCTCGAAGACGCAGCCATCTTGGCTGGTAAAATCTGAAACGCGATCGGCGTAATCGCCAGCGTTGACGCTCGCCGAATAGGGCGCGAGCGCGATGCGCGTCCGCTTGCCGGTGTTGTCCTCACCGAGCAAGATGTCGGTGGCCGATTTCGCGGCGTCCTTCAGGTCTGCGATCTTCTGACCCTTCATCGAACCGGTGACGTCGAGCATCATGGCGAGCTCGATTTTCGCCGCGTTATAGGTCGCCGTCGACGATCGCTGCATGGCGATCTCGTTCACCTTCATGAGCTTGGTGAATGTCGTGGGCACAGTGGTATCGACGGTCACCGTCACCGTGTTGGCGTCGCGATTGGCAAGCATGGTGAAGTTGCTGTAGGACGCACCGTTGCTTGCCGAGCTCGAGGTGTTTGCATCGAAGTAGCTGTTGGCCACTTCGGTCAATTCAGTGTCACTGAGGTCGTCGTCGCTCATGGCGCGCGCTGTGGCGAGCGCGGCTGCATCGAGCGCCGCCGATGCGGCCGAGGCGCTGTCAAAGGCGCGCCAGGAATCAAGCGCGACGCCGAGAAATGCGATTGCTGGAATGATCACCAGGCCGAACACGATCGCGACACCGCCGCGCTCGTCGCCTGCCGTCTGCGTCGTCAGTCCACGCAGAAGTCCTTTTTTGAAACCGAAACGCTCGAAACACATGACACTGTCTCTCCCTGGCACACGCGATGCTTGTGGAAGAGTGTGTTGCGAAGCCTATGCCAGGCCCGCCGGTTAAGCTTAACCCGCGCGCTCCCGCCGTAGCCGCCCGGGCAAATGCCTAGAAATCTGAGAGAATCCCGTCTTTTTCCCAATCACCGTAGCGCGTGGGATCGGGCCCTTTGCGTCCGCCAACTTCGCCCGCAGACTCGGCCGCCGATGTGTCTTTGCGGCGCGTCTCGGCTTCCTCCAGCGCGCGGCGCGCGGCGGCGCTCAATGGCTTGGCCTTGGCTTTGTTCGGTTTTTCGTCTTGAGCCATAGGTCTGTTTCGGGTCCGGGGCGCTGGATCGCGATCTTGCGCCTATCCGCGCAAGTCCCCATCATTATAGTCACAAACGGCCCTTCACGGCAGCGCGCCGGATTGGCTTTTCGCCGCGACAACCACAGGTCTCGATCATGAACTATCTGCGTACCGCGATTTTGCTTGCCGCCATGACGGCCCTCTTCATGGGCGTGGGTTATCTGATCGGCGGGCAATCGGGTATGGCAGTTGCGTTTCTTGCGGCGCTCGCCATGAATCTGTTCAGCTACTGGAATTCCGACAAAGTCGTGTTGCGCATGCATGGTGCCCAGGAGGTGGACGCTACCTCAGCGCCAGAATACTACGCCATCGTCAAGCAGCTTGCCGAGAACGCCGGGCTGCCGATGCCGAGCGTCTACGTGATGAGCAATCCCCAACCCAACGCCTTTGCCACCGGCCGCAATCCCGAAAACGCCGCGGTCGCCGCCACCACAGGCCTATTGGAGACCTTGAGCCGCGAGGAAGTGGCGGGCGTCATGGCGCACGAATTGGCCCACGTCAAAAACCGCGACACGCTGATTATGACCATCACGGCGACCATCGCCGGCGCGATCGGCATGCTCGCCCAATTCGGCTTCTATTTCGGTGGACGCCGCGACGGCAGAGCACCGCTCGGTTTTTTAGGCACTCTTGGCATTCTGATCTTGGCACCCATGGCCGCCGGCCTGGTGCAAATGGCGATCAGCCGCAGCCGCGAATACGAGGCCGATGCGCTCGGCGCCGAAATTTGCCAGCGCCCCCTATGGCTCTCCTCTGCGCTCGAGAAAATCGCCAGCTCCGCAAAACGCATTCCCAACATGTCGGCCGAACGTTCGCCGGCGAGCGCCCATCTCTTCATCATCAATCCGCTGTCGGGTGAGCGCATGGACAGTCTGTTCTCGACCCATCCCGATACCGCCAACCGCGTTGCGCGACTGCGCGAAATGGCGGCCAGGATGGGACAACAGAGCCGACCATTGCGCGGTGATTACGAGCGATCAGGACCGTGGGACTCGCGGGACGGCAGCGATCCCCGCGATGAAGGTGCGGGCCCCTGGGGCTGATGCGGTGACGCGGGCCACTGGCTCAGGCATAACAAGAGCCATGGATAAAGCTCCCGCTGACACGACCGAGCAAGACGACCGGCTGACGGGCGATTTTCGCGTTGGACTGCCAGCCCGCGATGCCGCGGTATCACTGCTCGATACGGTGTTGGGCCGCGGCCAGTCCTTCGATGCGGTGTTCGGCGCCCAGACCAGGCATGGCAGGCTCGCCACACTTGCCCAACGCGACAAGGCGCTGACCCGCGCGATCGCGGCAATGTCACTGCGGCGGCTCGGTCAGATCGACGGGTTGCTGGCCCAGTTTATCGCCAGACCGCCGGCAAAATCGTCCGGACCCCTCGGCGCGATCCTGCGCACCGCGCTCGCCCAAATCCTGTTTATGGGCACACCATCCCACGCGGTCGTCAATCTTGCTGTCCACCAAGCCAAGTCCGACCGGCGGGCCAGGCATTTCGACAAACTCGTGAACGCCGTGCTGCGCCGGGCCACCCGCGAGGGACCGGCGCTGGTGGCCCAACAGGACGCCGCCCGGCTCAATACGCCCGACTGGCTGTGGCAGCGCTGGTGCTCGCATTTTGGCGAAGAGACCACGCGGGCCATCGCCATGGCGCATCTGAGCGAGGCCGCACTCGATCTCAGCGTCAAATCCGACGCTTCAACGTGGGCCGAAAATCTGGGTGGCCTCCTGCTGCCCAAGGGCAGCGTGCGCTTGGCCCATAAGGGGCGTATCGAATCGCTGGCCGGATACGACGAGGGCGCCTGGTGGGTGCAGGACGCCGCCGCCGCGCTGCCCGCCTTGCTGCTAGGCGATGTGACCGGCAAATCGGTCGTCGATCTCTGCGCTGCACCCGGCGGCAAGACCGCTCAATTGGCGAGCCGCGGCGCGCGCGTCACCGCTCTCGATATCTCGGAAAACCGCCTCGAATGGCTGAAGGGCAATCTCGAACGATTACAGATCGATGCCCGCTGCGTTCTCGCTGACGCCACCACCTGGCGCCCCGGCGAGCGCTTCGATGCGGTGCTTCTCGATGCGCCGTGCCTCGCCACCGGCACGATCCGGCGCCATCCCGATATCCCGCATCTCAAAAGGCCCGGCGATCTCGACAAGCTGGTGGCCTTGCAGTCCCGCCTGCTTGATGCTGCACTCGCGCTTATCGAGCCCGGCGGAACACTCGTCTACTGCACTTGTTCGCTCGAGCCGGAGGAGTGCGAGGCTCAAATCGATCGGCTGTTGGCGACGTCGTCCAAGCTGCGCCTCGACCCGATCTCTCCGCATGAGATCGCCGGTCAGACAGACTGGTTGAGCGACCGCGGCATGCTGCGGACGCTTCCCAACCAGCTCTCCGGCCTCGGCCCGGGTCTTGATGGCATCGATGGATTTTTTGCCGCTCGGCTGCGCCTCGGCTAAGCCTGGACCATAAGCCCTTGATCGAATTGCCTTCACACACAACAATGCCGGCGCGGAACCTATCGTTTCCACCCGCCACGGGCGCGGCGCGGCGCCCATGCTGGATCGCATGACCATGGCCTCTGACTCGTTCTCAGCGCAGACCAAGCTCGCCGCCGACGTGGTGGCCCGCGCGCGCCGTCACGCCATGTGCATGCTGCATCAATCGAGCCTTTACAAATGGCGCTATCGCGGCGCGCCGATCGAACAACTGGTGCTGGTGCCGCAGGATTTGCGCACCGCCGACCCGAGCTTCGCCTCGGAAATTTATCACGGCCATTTTGGCCTAGCCGGCGCGGTCGGCCGCACGGGCTCGAAATCGCCATTTGAAATCTTCCCTCCAACGCCGGATTGGGCGGCCGAGTTGCACGGCTTTGGCTGGATGCGCCATCTGCGTGCCGCCGGCGACAAAATATCGCGCGAGCATGCCCGCTCTCTGGTGCGCGATTGGATCGCCATCAACGGCGCGATCGGTGGGCTCGCTTGGCGCCCCGACATCGTCGCCCGCCGCATCATCTCTTGGCTTTCCCACATCTCGATCGTTCTCGACGGCGCCGACCAAGCATTTTACGACGACGTCATGGAGAGCCTGTCGCGCCAAGTCCGCTATCTGCGCGCCAGCCTGCACGACATTCCCGCCGACGCTGTGCGTCTGCGCGCGCTTACCTCGCTGATGCTGACCGGCCTGTGCACCGACGAGCACACCATCGATTACGAGGCATTCACGCGTCAGTTCGCGCACGAAGCCGGCAGCCAAATCATGGCCGATGGCGGCCACGTGACCCGCAATCCGGTCGTGTTGATCGAGCTGCTGTTGGATTTTCTTCCCCTTCGGCAATGTTTCATCGTGCGCGATCAGCCCCCTCCCGTGGCGCTCACCAGCGTCATCGACCGGATGATGCCGATGTTGCGCTTCTTCCGGCTCGGCGATGGCGGGCTGGCGCGTTTCAACGGCACCGGTCCCACAGCCATTGACGAGGTGGTCAATGTCTTGGCCTATGACGATGCCGAGGGCGCTCCCGTCACCTATGCCGAGCCATCGGGCTATTGCCGGCTCAGTCAAGGCAAGACGGTCTTGATCGCCGATGTTGGCCGGCCGCCGCCGATGGCGGTCAGCCGTCGGGCGCACGCCGGTTGCCTTTCCTTCGAGATGAGCTCCGGCCTCCACCCGGTGATCGTCAATTGCGGCTCGCTCAATCACATCAAAAAGGAATGGCATCACGTTTCGCGCACAACCGCCGCGCACTCGACACTGTCGGTCGGCAATGCTTCGTCGTCGCAATTTGTCGCGCTGCCGATTCTAGGCGAATCGACCGCCAGATCCCGCTTGATCGGTCCCGATACCGTCGCCGCCAGCACGCGCAACGACGATGAGATCATCGACCTGCAGGCCGCCCATGACGGTTACGCCAGCCGGTTCGGCCTCACCCACACCCGCTCGCTGCGCCTGTTGAACAAGGGCACGCGGCTCGAAGGTGAAGACGTCATGACGGCCGTTCCCGAACGCCTGGCCGACGGCGCACCGGCCTTGGGCACGATCAGCTTCGCGCTGCGCTTCCACCTTCACCCCTCGGTGCGCGCCGAGCTCGCCAACGACGCCAAGAGCGCCCTGCTCGTGCTGCCAAATCGCGAAGGCTGGCGGTTGGTCACGCGGAGCGGATCGCTGCGGGTCGAAGAAAGCGTCTTCCTTGCGACCATGAGCGGGCGCAACCGCAGCCAGCAAATCGTCGTGACGGGCAGCTATGACGGGGGCGCCGACATGAGGTTGATGTGGCGGCTCGAACAAAGCGCCAAGCCACCGTCCAAGCGGCGCGCAAAAACCGCGACCGAGGCGGGCGAAGCCGCTCACGAGCTGCCCCTCGAAGAGAACTGATGATAACCCGCAAAGCCGCATTTCGCGCACGCGCCAATCATGCTACGCCCGGTGCGCTCAACAGTGGCCCAGCGACGGACAGCCCAACTTATGACCAAGCCCGCAGCCGATCATGACGCGAGCGAGCGGCCAATCGCCCGCGCGCTGATTTCAGTCTCAGACAAAAACGGCATCGAGGATTTCGCCCGCGCACTCTCTGAGCACGGTGTCGCCCTCATTTCCACCGGCGGCACCGCCAAGGCGCTGAAAGACGCCGGTCTCGACGTCGCCGACGTAGCGCAGGTGACCGGATTTCCGGAAATGATGGACGGTCGCCTCAAGACCCTGCACCCCAAGGTGCATGGCGGCCTGCTGGCGCTGCGCGGCAATACCGAACACGAGGGCGCCCAGGCCGAGCATGGCATCGAAAACATCGATCTCTTGGTGGTCAATCTCTACCCCTTCGAGGAAACCGTGGCCTCCGGCGCCGATTACGACACCTGCATCGAGAACATCGACATCGGCGGACCGGCTATGATCCGCGCAGCGGCTAAGAACCACGGCTCTGTAACGGTCGTCGTCGACCCCGCCGACTATGCCCGCGTGCTCGAAGAGCTGGGCGCCCATGGCGGCGCCACGTCGCTTGGTCTGCGCCGCGAGCTGGCCCACAAGGCTTACGCCCGCACGGCCGCCTATGACGCCGCGATCTCAGGCTGGTTCAGGCGTGAATTGGAACAATCTGCGCCTGCCACAGTGACATTCTCAGGCCAACTCGCCGATGCCCTTCGTTATGGCGAAAACCCGCACCAATGGGCGGCGTTTTATCGCGACGGCGGCGCGCGGCCAGGCATCGCTACGGCGCGCCAAATTCAGGGCAAGACGCTTTCCTATAACAATCTGAATGACACTGATGCGGCCTTCGAGCTGGTGGCGGAGTTCGACGCGGATCACGCCGCAGCGGTCGCCATCATCAAACACGCCAATCCCTGCGGCGTCGCGACGGCGGAGAGCCTCGCGCAGGCTTATGACAAGGCGCTCAGATGCGATCCGGTCAGCGCCTTTGGCGGCATCGTGGCGCTCAACCGCGAGCTCGATGGCGAAACGGCGGCCAAAATCGCCGAGGTCTTCACCGAAGTGGTGATCGCGCCTGGCGCCAGCGACGAGGCAATCGAGATCCTTTCTGGCAAGAAGAACCTGCGCTTGCTCTTGACCGAGGCCCTGCCCGATCCCCGTGCGCCCGGCGCGCAGTTTAAGTCGCTCGCTGGCGGCTTTCTGCTGCAAGCCCGGGACAACGCCGTCGTCGACGATCTCGAACTCAAGACCGTGACCAAGCGCGCGCCCAGCGACGCCGAATTGGCGGATCTCAAAATGGCCTTCCGGGTGGCCAAGCACGTCAAGTCTAACGCCATCGTTTACGTCAAAGACGGCGCGACGGTCGGCGTCGGCGCGGGTCAGATGAGCCGAATAGATTCCGCGCGCATCGCCGCCTCGAAATCAGCCGATGCGACCAAGGCTGCGGGGATGAGCGAGCCCCTCACCAAGGGTTCGGTTGTGGCCTCGGACGCCTTTTTCCCGTTCGCCGATGGCCTGCTGGCGGCGGCTGAGGCTGGCGCCACTGCCGTCATCCAACCGGGCGGCTCAATGCGCGATGATGAGGTGATCGCGGCCGCCGACGAGGCGGGGCTCGCCATGGTTTTCACCGGCACGCGGCATTTCCGGCATTAGCGCCCGATCCCAATGGATGCCCGGGCCGCCGTTGCATAACGCGCCATCAGTATTTCTTATGGATACGACAAGAAAATACGATTGGGATTTATAACGCCTGGATGGCACGCTGTTGCCACGCCAACCTTTGAGGGTTGGCATAAAAGGGCACTCGGATGATCGTTCCCCCGGTCGATCCATGTGCCTCCCCGATGGAGGCCCACATGTCGTCACTCTGCTGCACTCCCGAAAAGCACGCCACCTCTCAGGTACTGCCGAGCAATGCCAGTCTTCCACAGCACTACTGGTTTGGTCTGTCGTTCGCCATGACGATGTGGTTGGCACTGCTCGCCGGCACCATGATTTCCGTGGGCTAGCAGGCCACTCGCTCCCGGGCCTGCGCAAGGCGGTTGGGGGCGGACTGACTATCGGTTCCAATCCGCCATTAGATCCAGTCCGTTGCAATCGCCGACGGCCGGTATCAGTTGCCGCTCTTCTTGCGCCGGTCGACCTCGTCTTGCGAAATCTCGCCCGCATCCACCAGTGCCTGGACGCACTCCTTGGCCAAGTCCTTACCGTGACGGTTCATGCAGTCTCGGAGCAGATTGGTTCCGAGGCCATCTTCGCTGCAGTATTGCCGATAGTCGTGCGCGCAGTATTTTTGTTCGTCGGGCGTGACGGGCCCCGCCAAGGCCGCGCTGGCAAGCGTACCAGCCAAGGCTGCGATAATGATAAACAATCGTCTCATGTGATGGTCCTTGGGCTTGTGTTTCGAGCTGGCGTTGACAGCAGTCGACGACCGCTGCAAGCCAACAGCTGTCATCAGCTTTCGGCAAATGAATTGGCTTATTGACCACCCGTCGGCACCGTCTGGCGCGCACCGATCGAAGCGGTATAGGCGGAATTGTCTCCGAGCCGCGTTTCGGATCGGTCCCCCAGTATAGTTGGTCCACCCCCAAAAAGTGTCTGTATTGTCATTGGCAGCGTCCGGGGCGGACGAGATGTATTCAACAAAATCTCGTGTGTCGAGAGATTTGGCCCCAGCCCGTCCCCTTTTGGCAGCACAATTTCCAGCCTGGGGGCTCGACGCTCGGCGGCGGGCGTCCTATGCAAATGGCCGAGGTTCAATAACCCCCCGCGCCAATGAATCAGACACATGCCAAGAGCGCCCGCACGGTCTCCACGCTCGGATTGTTCGCCGGACCTCTGGTCGCGATCGCACTTCTGGCTTCGCCACCGCCCGCCGAGCTCTCGGCCAATGGCTGGGCTGCTGCGGCCATCGGCACGCTCATGGCCATATGGTGGATGACGGAAGCGCTGCCCCTAGCGGTGACCGCGCTTGTTCCTCTCGTTCTGTTCCCCGTACTTCAGATCAGCAGTTTTCAGGGCGCCGCGGAACATTATTCCCATCCGCTGATCTTTCTGTTTTTGGGTGGATTTCTGCTGGCGCGCGCCATGGAGCGCTGGCAGCTTCACCGTCGGATCGCGCTCAACGTGATGCGGCTCGGCGGCCGCACGCCAGGCTCGATCATAGCCAGCCTGATGGCCGCCACGGCACTGCTGAGCATGTGGGTCAGTAACACCGCAACCACGATGGTGATGCTTCCCATCGGCATCTCAATGGTCGGCATCCTTCAGCAAGCCTATGGCGATGGCGATACAGGCAACCGCGAGAAATGCGCCGCAGCCCTGATGTTGGGCATCGCCTATGCCGCAACGATCGGCGGTATGGGGACCTTGATCGGAACACCGCCCAATGCGTTGTTTGCCGGTTTCATGCAACAGACCTACGGCGTCACAATCGGCTTTGCCCAGTGGATGGCGATCGGGGTACCCGTCGTGATCATATTGCTGCCGATCACTTGGCTGATCCTGACCAAAGTGGCCTTTCGCTTTGATCCGCCGACGCACTCGGGTCAAATCGAGCGGGCGGTCAAGGACGATTTTACGCAAGCGCCGATGGGACACGGCGAAAAGCGCACGGCCGCCGTTATGGCGTTAGCGGCGCTGGCCTGGGTTTTTACGCCTCTCATCAAAATGGCGCTGCCGGGAATTGCGCTTTCCGACGCCGGCATAGCTGTGGCAGCGGCGGTGTTGCTTTTCTTGGTGCCAGCGGATTGGTCGAATCGGCGTTTTCTGCTCACTTGGGACGAGGCCGTGACAATTCGCTGGGATGTCCTCATTCTGTTTGGCGGCGGCCTATCGCTCGCAGCAGCAATCAGCGACACCGGACTGGCGCAGTGGATCGCATCTTGGTTGGCCGCCATCGCTGATTTGCCGCGGCCATTGCTGTTGCTGATCGTTATGGCGGCGATCGTGCTTCTGGGAGAAATCGCCAGCAATACGGCCATGGCGGCGATATTCCTGCCCATCGCCGGCGCGGCCGCCGTCGGATTTGGCGAGGGACCGCTGTCGCTCATATTGCCGGTCGTGCTCGCCGCCTCGTTGGGCTTCATGCTGCCGGTCGCCACGCCGCCCAATGCCATCATTTTTGGCAGCCGCGCGGTGACGATGCGGAACATGTTGCGGGCCGGCGCGCTGCTGGATGTTGTCAGCATCGCGATCGTATTGGTGATCGTCTTGTGGCTTGGACCGCTGGTGTTTGGCACCTAGACAACGCCGGTCCGGCAACTGCAGCTAGTCGCCTTGTGTTGGTCTGATCCGTTTGAGAAGATCCCAAATCGGCAACGCGGCCAAGCCGCCGACGGCACCTGCGGCATAGCTCGGCAACGGAAAGCCCAGTACGCTCTGCCAGAGCAAGCCGGCCAGATAGCTCGCCGCCAACATCACGGCAATCGTGACCAACAGGCGCTGCCAGAACGGCAAGAACAGCTTCATGTTTTTCGCCTCCACGTGAAATCAGCTTCAAGTGTTTTGATCGCGCTTGATCATACCGGCCGCAGGTAACGCCGAAAACGCAAAGATGGGCATGAGACAGACAGCTGCCCTGCTTGGCCACAGCCGTCTTGATTGTGGAAAGATACCAGTAGATTGCCGATCTGCTATCTTTCTGGAAGCAATTGCTTGCAACCGCCGGAGCCTCGATGCGTTTTCTTGGATATACGCTGATCGCAACCGCCATCTTGGCGGCCATTCTGCACAGCGCATTCGGCCTTCACACCTTTGCGAACGACGCCGTCAACATCGTCTATGGCGCCTACGCCACCCAGACTCTCGATTCACCGGTCGGTGAAGGCGTCGTCTATTTGGTCATCTATTTTGTAGGGCTGCTCGGCCTGGTTCTGCTTGCTGTGAAACAACCTGCTTGATCGCAGCCGCATCGGTTCGCGTTATTTCGGTGTGACGGCGAGGGTAAAACTTTCGTCGCTGAAACTCTTAACCTGCTGCAGACACTGATCGTCCGTTTCTGAAAAATAGAAGATATGGACGCGGTCGCCGCCGACCGTCGCCCTGCAAAAGATCCCGCCCTTGCCGTCCTTCTCCGGACAGCTCGCCAAATCGATATGCGGCACCGCAATTTCAAACGTCTCGTAGGTCATCGGACACGGCTGGACCGCAACCGCCGGCCACGTGAATGTGGCCAACGCAATCACTCCAGTGCATACAACGCCAGTGAACTTCCCTCTCATCGAGCAACTCCATCAATTCCGTTTTGTCCCGCCGCCGAAAATCGGTCCTGAGCGAGACGCCAATGGTCAGCCATGCCTCTATCGGTGGAATGCGTCAATGAATTTTACGAGATGAATACTTATAATTAGAATAATTACAAACTCTGTTTTGAATTATTATAAAACTAAACAACCGGAAACCCGGCAATAAATGTGTTTTAATTAGATTAATTCAAATAAACAGTTGCATCAAAGCAACCATTGAAGTCGTTTTTATTTATATCTACGATATTTGTATTGAATAGCCTCCTGAGCACGTGTTGTTTCTCTGCTGAGATCACGCAGCCGCATTCAGCTCAGAGGAGAGGCTTCATGGCCATCCGTCGCAGAAACAAGACGTGCACCGCAATCGCCGGCATTCTTTTTGGATTCACCGCACTCACCGCGCTCCCAGTGGCGTCATTGGCGCAAGACACCCCGTCGATGGAAGAGATGTGGCATATCATCAAGGAACAGCAGCGCGAGATCGATCGGCTGAAAAAGGCAAATGGCAAAACGCCGCGCCGCAGCCTCGATGACGCCGTGGTCACGACCGCCACCGCAATCGACGCCGATGCGCCCGATGACCTTTCCGATGATCCCGACGCCGACGCCGATGCGGTCGACGACTTGGGTCCGATCGAGGGCTTCGGCGATTCCGGCTGGTGGCAGCGCACGTCGATCGGCGGCTATGGCGAAATGCATTACAACGCCGGTGGA
Source organism: Hyphomicrobiales bacterium (assembly GCA_021775595.1). GTDB lineage: Bacteria > Pseudomonadota > Alphaproteobacteria > Rhizobiales > Methyloligellaceae > JAJFHN01. The sequence continues at coordinate 66,149 of JAJFHN010000006.1, read as the reverse complement.
ACCGATGAAATCGATTTTCATCGCTACGTGCTTGTCGTCGAGCATCAGTTCAACGATCGCATCCGCATGTTCAGCGAAGTCGAGCTCGAACACTCCCTCGTCGAAGACACCTCAGATGGCTCCGGCCCCGGCGAACTCGAACTCGAACAGGCCTATATCGAGATCGACCTCGTTCAAGGCGGTCAGTGCGGCGCCAATGATGATGCCGAAGACGCCGACGCCAACGGGCCCAGCCCGAGCTATCTGGCTCTGCCGGCCGACTGTACGGATTTCGGCACCCACAGCTTCCGCGCCGGCGTTATGCTGATTCCCGTTGGCATCCTGAACGAGGTGCATGAGCCCCCGACGTTCTATGGCGTCGAACGCAATCCGGTGGAGAATGCCATCATCCCGACCACCTGGTGGGAAGGCGGCGTCGGATTGCGCGGCAATTTCGGCAACAGCGGCCTCAGCTACGACGCTATGTTCCATAGCGGCTTCTCTACGCCGACAACCGGAAGCAACGCTTTCAAGGTGCGCAATGGACGCCAAAAGGTGGCCAAGGCCGTCGCCAAGGACAGCGCCGTCACCGGCCGCCTCAAATACACCGGCATTCCTGGCGTGGAGTTCGCCTTCACCGCGCATCATCAATTCGATATCGCGCAAAAGAAACAAGACGTGATCGGCGTCAACAACGCCGTGCAAGCGACGCTTCTGGAAGGCCACACCGATATCAAACGCGAGATCTTCGAGAACGTCACGTTCGGCCTGCGCGCGCTCTATGCCCGTTGGGTCCTGAATGGCGGCGATCCCGGTCTCAATCCCAAGCTGGTCGGCCGCGAGCTGCAGCAGGGCTGGTATGTCGAGCCGTCGCTGCGCTTCGTGATCGGCGAAAAATTGGGCGACATCGGCTTCTTCTACCGCCACTCCGAGTGGGACAACGAAGCCGGCAATTCGACGCCGACGCAATTTTCGCAGAACGCCTATGGCTTTAACTATTGGCCCCATCCTGACGTCGTTTTCAAATTCGACTATCAGGACGATCTACATGACGACGTCACGAAAGAAGACGATCGGGTAAATCTCGGAGTCGGGTTCCAATTCTAGAAGCCGTGGGACGAACAATGGCTTGCACATCCGGGTCTGTTGACCCGACCATCGGGGAGGACGCCATGCGTCCTCCCCGCAGCCACATAGGGAGAGTGAATTGATCATTCGAACAGCGATTGCGATTGCAGTGTCTGTGCTGTTGGCCGGGCCCGTCTGCGCCCAGACGTTTCAATCACCGCGCAGCTTCATCTCACAAGCACTCGGCAGCGGAGCGAAGGGCAAGGTGCTGCGTCTGTCGGGCTCACAACAGAAGCGTGCCGGACGCATCATGGGACACGGCGTCGGCAACAAGGTTCGCTATTGGCGGCGCGGCTCCAGCACCGTTTGGATCCTGAACCGAACCGGAAAGTACAAACCGATCACCACGGGCTGGCTGATATCGGGTGGAGCGATACGCCGCGCACGCGTGTTGATCTATCGGGAAGCACCGCACGGCGTCGAGGTGCGATTTCCGCAGTTCACAAGCCAGTTCTCCGGCGCGGGCCTGTCGGGCAGCAGATTGAGCCGCGGCGTCTCAAATATTTCTGGCGCCACACTGTCGGTCAATTCGATGAAACGCATGGGTGCGCTGGCGCTTTATCTCGCCAGCATTGCGAGGTAGCGGCGGACAATGGCGCAACGCCGCACAAATACGAAATTCCGGCGCTGGGTGCTGATCTGGCATCGCCGCCTCGGCCTGACGTCGCTGGTACTCGTTGTGATCCTGGCGCTGACCGGTCTGGCGCTCAATCACACTGACGCCCTCAAGTTGGATGAACGCCCTATCAGCTCACGCGCGTTGCTGGGCTGGTATGGATTGAAGCCCGTCGAACGGCCGGAGAGCTACGCGGCGGCGGGAAGATACGTCAGCTATGCCGGCGGCTCGGTCTATCTCGACGACCAAATCATCGCCGAAAGCCCGGAGCCGATAATCGGCGCAGTCCCTTTGGCAAGCGGCATCGTATTCGCGACGCCCAGCTCACTCACGTTGATTGATTCAGACGACTTGGTGGCCAAGCGGCTCGATGCCAGCCAACTGCCGGGCGCCATTCGCGCAATTGCCCCCTTGCAATCAGGTGGTCTGGTCATTCGCACGCCGGACGCTGTCTATTCATCCAAGTCTCTCGATCATTGGCAGCCGGTTCAGGAGCAAGCCACCTGGTCGCAGGCCATCCCTTTGCCAGCCCAGTACTCCGAGACTTTGATGCAAGGTTTTCGCGCCCAGAGCCTGCCGCTCAGCCGCGTCCTTCTCGATCTCCACTCGGGACGGATTTTCGGTTTCTGGGGGCCTCTATTGATGGACGCGGCGGCGATATTTTTGGTGCTTCTATCGTTCAGCGGATTTTACAACTGGTACACCACCCGCAAGAAATAACCACGCCTCACGCGCGCCGGTAATTTGGGAACGCACCCAACACGCCAACGCTGCCGTCGAGCCGTGTCACATGGGCGCCAGCGTCGGGATGGGCCCTGAGAACCGCGCCAATCTCAGGCTCGTCCATGGCGGAAAAAGCCGTGGAGAGCGCATCGGCCAATGTCGCAGCCGGCGCCGTGACCGTAACCGCCAAATTGTACCGCGTGCTCTGGCCAGTCTTGGGATCAATGAGGTGGTGATAGCGTCCCTTGGCGTCAAACTCCAAGCCGTAGCCGCCCGATGTGGCGATGGCCAAGTCTTCCAGCTCGACGATGTCCGAAAGCTCCACCGCGCGGCGGGGATCGAGCAAACCGACCCGCCATGGCCGATCGTCACCATCGCGCCCCATGGCGACGATTTCGCCCATATCCACCATCACGCGCTCGATGCCACCGGCTTTGAGGCGGCGCCCGACGTAATCGCTGATGAACCCCTGAGCGATGCCATCGAGCGTGACGCTCATGCCGGCTTTGGCAAAGCGAATTTCATCCGGCTTGATGTCGATCGCCGCGCCATCGACCAGCCGCATAGTCTTTGAAATCAGCTCGGGACCGGGACCGGTCTTGTCGGCTTTTTTGACCGAGAAATGCTCGCCATAGAGCGCCAGAAGCGGTTGGACGGAGATGTCGAAGGCGCCGTCCGTTTGCCTGTGGAGGCCGCGCGCAAGCTCCATCAACGCCACGAAGTCCTTGTCGGGATCTGTCAGCTGCCCGGCCGCATTCAACTTTGAGACTGCCGTGTCGGGCAAGTAGAGGCTGAACAGGTTCTCCAACCGTCGGATGTCTTTCAAAATCGTGCCGATCAATCTGTCGGAATGAGCGCCATCGTCCGTCAGCAATTCGATGCTGGCGGACGCACCCATAACGACGCCCTGCCACCGGCGATGCTCGAGCGGTTTCGCCGCTGCGCTGATGGGCAGGGTAAGCGATGCAGACGCGCAACCAATGATTTGCAGCACGCGGCGCCTGTTCAAGGGCAATTTGGTGTTTGTGACCATGATGGCTCGTCGGATTTGGTCCCCGCGATTGCGCGGATAGCATGATGCCGTTTCAGCAAATTCAAAATACAACCCGCAAATAATCAGAACTCAAATCATCAAGTCAACTTATCAATTGTTCCTATAATGGTTCTAAACACAACAATAGAATCATTATAATTAAAAACAGAAGAAACAATCACATATTATTACAGTAAACGCTTGGATATATCTTTTGTTTGACTGCCTGTCGCCGGCGGCGATCTACGTATTTACGGCGGCCTGGTCAGCGCGAGTTTTCAACCGCCTCAATGTCCAACCCGCCGAAACAACGACGACACAGGTTACAATTGCGTCGATTGCACTTAGCATAGTGCGTCGGCCAATAGACTGGGCATCCGGCCGGCCATCGCGTCCCCAGCACCTCGAGACACATTCCGCAATGGCTCAAACCGCTAGCAAAAGTCTGCGCGACAGCGACTACAAGTTGGTCTTGACCGCAGCGCTCATCACCATGTTCGTCGTGGGCTTCAACACCACCGCAATCATGACGGCGTTGCCGGCAATCAAATCCGGTCTCGACCTGAACGATCAGACGGTTCAGTGGGTCATGAACATCTATATGTTGGCTTGCGCGGTGCTGATCGCCGTAATGGGCAGCTTCGCCGATATTTTCGGCAAGATGCGCATATTCGTCATCGGCCTGGGCCTGTTCGCCGCCAGCTCCGCCATCAACCTGTTTGCCGCCGATGCGCTGATGATCTTGCTGGGCCGGGCTGGCCAAGGCGTCGGCGCCGCCGCGATCACCGGCGTCTCATCCGCTTTGATCAGCGTTGCAACGCCGGCGCCAAAACGCCCTCAGGCCATGGGGCTTTGGGCCGGGGCTATCGCATTTTCAATGGGCGTGGGGCCCTTGATCGGCGGTGCTTTGACCGATTCAATCAGTTGGCGTGCGATTTTTGCCGTCGACCTGGTGCTGCTGACAATCGCGGCAACGCTTCAGTATCGGGTGATTAAACTGAAGTTGATCCCCCTCGACCTCAAGCCCAGCACCAAAATCGATTATATCGGCGTTGCCTTGCTGATCGTCACGCTGGGCACGTTTGTCTATGGCCTGACCAGTGGCCATCAGGCGGGTTGGACATCCCTGCAAACCCTCGGCTTGTTCACCAGTTCGGTCGTCTTCGCGATCATGTTCGTGCTCTGCGAAAATCGCGCACCCGAACCGTTGGTTGAATTTGAGTTCTTCCGCAAACCCCGTTTTCTGGCTTCGGCGACCGGTATGTTTTTCGCCACATATGCGATGATGAGCATCATCTTCGCTTACAATCTCTTCGTCCAAGCGCCGGGCGCGCTCGACTTCACACCCATTAAGGCTGGCCTCTCGCTGCTCCCCTTCAGCATGACAATGTTCGTCTTGTCGCTCACCGCGCCGCGCCTGCTCGCCCCATACAGCTTCCACTGGCCGATCACCATCGGCATGACGATACTGGTGGTCGGCTTCTGGCTTATGGCCGGTACCGCCGATCACACGCCATATGCCGAAATCTGGTGGAAACTGGTGATTATCGGCGCTGGCATTGGTCTCGGCTTTTCGCTGTTGCCTCACCTGGGACTGCGTGCCTTGCCCGACAAGAGCGCCGGGCAGGGATCGGGCGTCATCAACACCTGCCTGTATTTGGGCGCCTCTGTCGGCATTGCCGCCAGCGGCATCGTCAACGCCGAAGTCCGTCATTTCGCGCTGGTTTCTGTTGTCCGGAAGCTGGATTTGCCGTCCGTCGATGAGGGCTCGCTAGAGCGCATCCTGGCCCATGGCTCACCGAGCGACGTGACCAACGCGCTGTCCAAATTCTCTCCAGAAGATGCCGTACAGATCAGAGCGGCAATGCAGGATGTCTTGGACAACGCGTTTGTCGGCGTGATGGATATGTTGGCGCTCGTCTCGCTGATCGGCGCTCTGTTTGCAGTCGTTCTGATCCGAGGTCCGGTGCCCAAGGCCGAAACCTGAGCCCTATCCAGCGCCACAAACGACAAACGCCGCCGGGCAAGCCCGACGGCGTCTGATATTCAATGCCCGCTATTGGGCCAGCGCGTTACGACAGAAGCGTAATATTGGTCGCTTGCTGTTTGCCGCTACCCTTGGGGTCGTCCTGGATCTCGAAGGTGACCTTGTCACCTTCGTCGATCGCCGGAACGCCCGAGGCCTCGAGGGCCGACGCATGTACGAATACGTCCTTGGAGCCGTCCTCAGGTTCAATAAAACCGAATCCGCGCGCTTGATTGAAAAATTTTACGGTGCCGTTAATGGCCATGGAGAGTGTCCTTTCCCGTAGTTTTAATTGGATGAAATTGGCCAGACTCGCAACGCGGGGCTGACCATGTGTCGTCTCTCAGATATCGGGAAAAATCGTAAGGCCATATGGCGTCGTCGTCTTAACCGGTCGTTGAGATGGGGCGCCCATCCAATTTTCAGGCGCACCGCTAAGTTGCATATTGGGCGTTGCGCGCCATAGCGCAAGCAAATTCGTCGCCGGCTTCGCCATTCCAAGCACCGTGTGCACCGCTCAATGCTGCGCTCAAAACCACCCACGACAGACAACAAAGCCGCGATTTTCATCGCGGCTTTGTTATCATAAACCGGTTTGTCAGGCCGTTTGCGTTGCCGTTGCTTGCGACGGCGAGAGATACCAGAGGACGCCTGCGACAAGCAGTAGCGCCGGCACATCGCCAATCAAGTGGCCGAGCTCGTGGCCGTCCGTGACAGCCTGTACGCCCATAATTGCGGCATGCACGACGCTCGACCAAATGGTGAATGAAATCAGACTGCGGTTTTCGGACGGGTTCTTCGCCGCGGCGATCAAATGAGCCCCCAGTACGGCGTAAACACCGCAAATCATTTGCAAATAGTAGGCCCCTTCGCCGCCATGCCACACCCAACCCGATGGCCAGACCATACCAAGCGGATAAATGAAGAAGAAGATCGAACCGAATGCGATGAGCGCGAGCTTCAGATATTTTTCCTTATCTGCGGGGTTCATGGTCGTTCTCCTTGCGTTTTTGCCTATCTGCAGCGGTTGCTGCTTTGATCCATGTGGGTGCTGGCTCGGGACCGCGCCATGGCCGAACCGGTACACAAACTGAATCTGGCCGGTACAGATACTGAACTGGCCAGGCGAAACTGGCCCGCATAGACTTCCCCCTCAAACACTCACTGGAAACGCAATCGCGGGAAGCAATATGGCCGAAGGCAGCTACAAGCAGTTTTGCCCCGTAGCAATGGCTGCGGAAACGCTCTGCACACGTTGGACCATCGTCCTGGTGCGCGAAATGATCGCGGGGTCCACCCGCTTCAACGACCTGCGCCGCGGCGTGCCGAGAATGTCGCCGGCTCTGCTGTCGAAACGGTTACGCGACCTTGAGACCGCGGGCATCGTCGAGCGGACACCGGCGCCTGGCGAGCCTGACATCTTCGAATACAAGCTCACTTCAGCGGGCCGTGAGCTGGAATCAGTTGTGGGCGCCATCGGCAATTGGGGACAGCGATGGATCGAAAGCGATCCGTCTCTGGAAAATCTCGACCCCGAATTGCTGATGTGGGACATGCGCCGCAACCTCAATACCGATCCAATGCCGCCGCGCCGCAGCACCATACAGTTCAGCTACCCGGAACTGTCTGCCCCGCGCCGCAAATGGTGGCTCATCGTCGAGCCTGAAAAAGACGTCGATCTGTGTTCGGTGGAGCCGGGATTCGATGTTGATCTCTACGTGAACACCGATCTGCGCACAATGACCGCCATCTGGCTGGGATTGGAGACGGTGGCTGGCGCGGAGCAAGCCAAGACCTTGCTGATGACCGGGGACCAAGAGCTGCAAAAGGCCATGCAATCTTGGCTGGGGTTAAGCCCGTTCGCCACGGTCGACAAGCTCGTCGCCTGAGGCAGGCGGCAGGTTGCGCTCAGTTGCCAAAAAACGCATTGGCCGGATGGGAAATACCGGCCAACTGTGCGACTGTCCCACGCGCTAGACTCATAATGCCAAACAGCTTTTGCCGATCGGCTGCAACTGCGCAGGTGCGACCCATGGCCATCTTCCGCCGAGAGATAGCGACGTTTGCGGCGTTTCTCCTGCTGCTGTTCTTCACTGTCTTTGGCGATCAACTGTCGCCCGAACGCATCGATTTCACTTCGTCGATATTGCTGCTGATTCTGCTGTTTGCGGTGATGTTGTGGGCGGCGTTCGCGGTCGTTCGCCACGCCGAATGTTTGGCGATCCTGTTGGGCGAGCCTTATGGCACACTGATCCTGACACTCTCGGTCATCGGCATCGAAGTGGCGCTGATCGCCTCCATCATGATCGTCGGCGCTGACAAGCCGACACTGGCGCGCGACACGATGTTTTCGATCATGATGATCGTACTGAACGGGCTCGTGGGGCTGAGCCTGGTGACCGGCGGCCTCAAGCACCGCTTGCAGGACTACAATCTGCAAGGCGCCGGCGCATATCTGACGATGTTGATGCCTTTTGCCATGCTCGGTCTGGTGTTGCCCCGCTTCACCGTCTCAGCGCCGGGCGGCGAATTGTCCGGTCTGATGGAGGTATTTCTCATTGTGATGTCGGTGGTTCTCTATGGCATCTTTCTCGCCGTCCAGACCGTCACCCACAGCGACATATTTCAGTACCAGCCGCCTGAGGAAAACGGCGGCCTACTGAGTTCCATCCACGCCGACGATCATCGCTTTGTCGTCTCAAGCGTCCCCGTTCACGCGATCGGACTGATCGCAGCGCTCGTGCCGATATTGTTGCTCTCCAAGACCCTAGCGCTTTATGTCGATTTCGGCATAGACGCGCTCGGCGCGCCGCTGGCGCTCGGCGGATTTCTGATCGCCGCGCTCATCTTGACGCCCGAAGCGCTCAGCGCCATCCGGGCCGCGCGGTCGAACCAATTGCAACGCTCGGTCAATATCTGCCTTGGTTCGGCGCTCTCAACGCTCGGCCTGACGATCCCCACCGTGTTGATCGTTGGCTGGTACACCGGCGAATCCGTTGTGCTCGGCCTGGGGGCGGCGGACATTGTGTTGCTCGCATTGACGTTGATCGTCAGCCTGGTCACATTTGTGAGCGAACGAACCCATGTCCTGCAGGGCGTCGTGCATCTGGCGCTGTTTGCAGCCTACGTCGTTCTGATCTTCGACGCAGCGCCTTAGACGCCTCCCCCCACACAGGGAATCTCCATGGCCTGGACAAAGCCGCCGCCTTACATGGTCGACCTCTTTGAGGGCCTGCTGCCAGCCGACAGCCGGGTCACAAAGCGCCAAATGTTCGGCAATCCGTGCGGCTTCGTAAACGGCAACATGTACTGCGGGCTGTTCGAAGGCAGTCTGTTTTTGCGTCTCTCCCAGGCCGACCGCGACGTGGCGCGCGAAAGCCTTGGCGCAACGGCGTTCGAGCCGCTTTCAGGGCGTCCGATGCGTGAATATGTGGCGCTGCCCGATGATGTTCTGGAAGACGAGGCGCAGCTCGATCATTGGATGAACCGGGCATTGGCCTATGGCGACTCCCTGCCGCCGAAAAAACAGAAGCCGCGCAAGCGCAAGACTTGAGACCGTCAGCCCGCCCGCAATCGCGCCATCAGCGCGAGCCCTGCGACAAAAAATAAGATAATCACGGCGACCCCAGCCCTCTGGCTCGTGGCCAACTCGGTCGCAGTGGCGATCAACAGCGGCGCCAAGAACGCCGTGACCTTGCCCGAAAAAGCGAACAGGCCAAAATATTGCGTCATTTTGTCCGGTGGCGCGAGACGCGCGAGGAGGCTGCGGCTGGCCGCCTGCAGCGGGCCGGCCAGCACGCCGATGAGCAGCGCAAAACACAAATAGACGCGTTCGCCGACGCTCGCAAAAAGAGCATTTGGCTCGGCCTCTGGCGTCACGTCGATCACGAACAACACGCGCGTTGCGTCGATGGAGACGATGCCAAGCGTACCGATCAGCAATCCAATGAGCGCGCCGACAATGACCCGCTTGGGGCCGAACCGGTCATCGGCGATACCACCCGCGACCGCGCCCAGCGCACCAGCGATGGTGAGCGAGATGCCAAACAGACCAAGTTCGAATGAGCGCCAGCCAAACAGGCCCGCGCCGTAGATGCCGCCAAATGCGAACAACGCCGCCAGCCCATCCGAATAGAGCATGCGCGCCAATAGAAAGATCGCAATCGGCGGCAAGTGGGCAATATCGCGGATCGTCCCCCACAGCTCTCTCAAACCTCGCTTGATGGCGCCGGAGGCCGCACGCGCTGACCCGCCATCGGGCGTAAAAAGAAAGAACGGGATCGCGAAGAGACCGAACCACACGGCGGAGAACGGACCCGAAAACCGGTCGTCGGCGTGGGTTGCTTGATCCAGTCCAAATACGGGCTCGAGGCCCAACAGCGTCTTCTGCGTTTGCGGATCGGCGACGACGAAAGCCAGCATCAAAACAAGGCTGACCAGTCCGCCCACATAGCCGAGCGCCCACCCCCAACCACTCAGCCTGCCGAGCTCTCGGGCGGGAACCAATTGCGGCATCATGGCATTGGTGAAAATCGCGGCGAATTCAGCCGCCACCGTTGCCGCAATGAAAGCGATCGCGATCAATGGAAATACTGCGATGCCCGGAAGCGCGAACCAGAGCGCCGACATGCCGACCATCAAGACGATCGAAAAACCTGCGATCCACGGCTTGCGGCGTCCGGTGGCATCGGCGATCGCGCCAAGCACAGGCCCCGACAACGCCACGATCAATCCCGCCACAGCCGTCAAATACCCCCACTGGGCTTGGCCCTCGACCGGATTTCCCACCACCACGGTGGCGAAATAGGGTGCGAAAATGAATGTCAGGATCAGCGTGTAGAATGGCTGGGTTGCCCAGTCGAACAGCGCCCAGCCGAAAAGACCAGCAAACGGAGCGCGGCCGCCCGACCGGTCCGTGGCGCTCTTTGGCCCGCCCATCGCCAGCCTATTTCGAGACGAGTTCGCGCAAATAAGCTGCTGCAACGGTGAGCCGCGAGAGTGTAATTTCGCCGCCCTCTAATATTTCCTGAACCCGGCGCCGGGCGCGTTCTGTGTCAGGTCCGCTCGCTTGGCACCAAGCCTTGAAATCAGTGGGTCCGCGCTTGGCGCCAGCCGCCACCGCAAAGACCAAGGCACGGTGAATGTCGGCAAATGCCGAAACCGTGTTGTTGATCGCCAAGCGATCGAAATAATCGTCGGCCGCCACGTGATCGCAGGCGTGGCGCAACTCGTCGATACGGAAAAAGGCCGCCACTTCGGCGAACAGCGGCGCGACCTCCATAACCGGTCTCTTCAGCTCATCGGCCACGAGCACGATGTCCGAGCCCGTCGCCAGGAACGGCAGAACACAAAGGCGCTCACACAACGCTGGCGGTACGCCGTGTTCGGCAAACCGGGCGCGGACCGCCTCAAGCCGCGATTTTTGATGAGGTGTTAGAATCTTCGTCAGCGATTTTCCGATCGCAGCTATCTCGCCGCTGTAGCGTTCAATCACGTCAGAGAGGCCGCGCGCCAAATCCGCGTGCCGCAGGAACCAACCTGTTTGCTGGCGCAGCACGTCCTGCACGCGCAAATAGAGATCGAGCTGGAAACCGCCGCCGACCTTATTGTCGAGCTGGTCGATTTCACCACACAGGCTTTCAGTGTCGAACACACCGCGCGCCGCTGTGTAGGCAAGCATGATGGCGTCCGCGGCGTGGCCGGTCTCGTCCTTCAGACGCGTCACTGCCGACGCACCAGCCCGGTTGACCAAATTATTGACGAGCCGCGTCGTGATGATGTCGCGGCGCAGTCGGTGTTGCTCGACTTCTTCGCCGAAGCGCCTCTGTAACATCGGCGGGAAATAGTCCATCAATTCGCGCTCGAAATAGGGGTCGTCCGGCACTTTCGATGCGATCAGTTCGTCGTAGAGGTCGATTTTTGCGTAAGCCAACAGCACGGCAAGTTCGGGCCGCGACAGCGCTTCGCCCTGGGCCTGACGCTCGGCCAGTGCGCCATCGTCGGGCAAGAATTCGACCTCACGATTGAGCAACCCCGCGCCCTCCAATTCGCGCATCATGCGAAGTTGAAATCCGAAGTCTGCCATACCTCGCCGCCGCGCCAACGAAATCGCCAGCGTCTGCAAATAGTTGTTGCGCAGGCAGGCGTTGGCCACCTCGTCCGTCATATCCGCCAGCAGCTTGTTACGCGCCGCCAATTCGAGCTTGCCGTTTTCAATTGCTTGGCCCAGCGCAATCTTGATGTTGACTTCGAGGTCGGATGAATTGACGCCGGCCGAATTGTCTATCGCGTCTGTGTTGACGCAACCTCCCGCCCTGGCAAAGGCGATGCGCGCGATTTGCGTCAAGCCGAGGTTCGCACCTTCACCGACCACCTTGACCGCAAGCTCATCGGCCTCGATCCGCAACGCGTCGTTGGCCCTGTCACCGGCTTGCTCATCGGTCTCGCCGGGGCCGCGCACATAGGTGCCAATGCCGCCAAACCACATCAGGTCCGCCTGGGTCTTCAAAAGGGCGCGCACCAGCTCGTTTGGCGTCGCGGCGGATTTCTCGAGACCAGTCAGCGCCTTAACTTCATCGGACAAGGCGATCGATTTCGCCGCGCGGCTGTAGACGCCGCCACCCTTACTGATCAACTTCTTGGAATAGTCCTGCCAGGTGGAGCGCGTCAGCATGAAGATCCGTCGTCGCTCGGCCCAGCTCTTCGCCGGATCAGGATCGGGATCGATGAAAATATCGCGATGATCGAAGGCGGCCAGCAATTTGATCTGTTTTGACAACAGCATGCCGTTGCCGAACACATCGCCCGACATGTCGCCGACGCCGATTACGCTAAACGGCGTGATTTGGATGTCGATGTCCATCTCGCGGAAGTGGCGTTTGACCGCCTCCCAACCGCCGCGCGCCGTGATCGCCATTTTTTTGTGGTCGTAGCCAGCCGAACCGCCCGATGCAAACGCATCGCCTAACCAAAAGCCGCGCTCGGTCGAGATTTCGTTGGCGGTGTCCGACAGCGTTGCTGTGCCCTTGTCGGCGGCCACGACCAGATAGGGATCGTCGCCATCATGCCGGATCATATTTTTTGGCGGCACAACCTTTCCACCCACCAGATTGTCGGTCAGCGACAGCAGCGCGTTGATGAAAATCTTATAGGCGGCGACGCCCTCGGACATGACGGCGTCGCGGTCACCACCCTCGGGCAACCATTTGGGGACAAATCCGCCCTTCGAACCCGTCGGTACGATCACCGTGTTCTTGACTTGCTGCGCCTTGGCCAGGCCCAGCACTTCGGTCCGGAAATCCTGGTGCCTGTCCGACCAGCGCAAGCCGCCGCGCGCGATACGACCGCCACGCAAATGAATGCCCTCGACCCGCGGCGAGGAAACGAAGATCTCGGCGAACGGCCGCGGCTCCGGCGCGCCATCGATGTTTTGGCTGTCGAACTTGAACGAAATTGTTTCCGGCGCCGCGCCCTGCGCGTCGCGCGCATAGAAATTCGTGCGCAATGTATGACAAACGAGATTCAGAAATTGCCGAACGATGCGGTCTTCATCGAGGCTTGGTATGGCCTCGAGCGCCTGCTCGATATCTTTGATCAGGCCTCTTTCCTTGGAGTTTTTCGTGTTGACCGAGGCCGCGCGCTCCGGGTCGAAGAGCTGGCGAAACAGCGCAATCAAATTGCGCGTGATTCCGACATGCCGGATCAATGTGTCTGAGAGATAGGACTGGCCGAAGGGCGAACGGATCTGGCGCAAATAAGAGCCATAGGCGCGCATCACCGCAGCTTCGCGCCAAGCCATGCCGGCCTTGAGCACCAGGCGGTTGTAGTGGTCGTCGGCCGCCTCGTCAGCCCAGACGGCAAGAAACGTTTCTTCCAACCGCTCCTTGTGCTCGCCAAGCCGCAAGGCCTCGCCGTCCTGGACCATCAGCACCATGTCGTGCAGCGATACGGCGCGCTCGGCCTCATCGAAGGTCGGCGTGATCGTGTAGGAGCTCTCATCGATCACCGAGAAGCCCAAGTTTTCGAATATCGGCACGCGCCGGCTGAGCGGGATCGACCCACTCAAACTGTAGAGCGTGACGCGGACTGTTTTGGGCGATTGTACCCGGCGGCGATAGAAGTCGATCGCCACGGGATTTGCCGTGCTCAACTGCTCTATGTGTTCAATATCGGCAAGCGCCCGATCGACGGCCACCGATTCCTGGTAGGCGGCTGGAAAGGCGGTGGCAAATGCCTCCCACCGGCGGGCGGCCGTCGCCCCATCGAGCTCGCGCACCAACCGCCGCTCAAGCTGATCTGTCCAGGTGCGGATGATTTTGGTGATCTCGTCTTCGAGAAAAGCCTGTTCGCGCACCGGCGTACTGCCCTCATAGCGGCCGATGATATAATGCACCCGAACAAGCGGCCCTTCGGGGAAGAAGGGATAAACGGCCGAGACGCGCCCACGATAAGTCTCGGCCAAAAAATTGCCGATGCGGTGCTGGCCGTCGGTCGAAAATCCATTGCGCGGCAGATAGACGATGATCGACACGAAGCGATCGAATTCATCAAGGCGTGGCAGGGCGCGCACGCGCGGCCGCAAGTCAAGCTGTTGGATGGTGAGCGCGAATTCAAAAAGCTGCGCCGTTTCGATTTGAAAGAGCTCATCGCGCGGGTAGGTTTCCAGCACATTGAACAGCGCCTTGCCGCCCTGGCCATCGGGCGCGAATCCCGACTGGCGCATCACCATATCGACCTTGTGGCGGATTGCTGGAATGGTCGTGACGGACTTGGTGTAGGCCGACGAGGTGAACAGGCCGACAATGCGCAGTTCGCCTGAAAAATCACCATTTTCGCCGTAAATTTTGACGCCGATATAGTCCATATGAGCCCGCCGATGGACCCGCGAACGCACATTGGCCTTGGCGATGATCAGCGGCGAAGGGGAAAGGATGAATTTGCGAATTTCAGGCGTCATCCGCACCATGTCATGCCCGCGGCGCAACACCCGCACATCTTCGTCGCGCAAGATGCCGAGCCCCGATTCCGCCACCGGCTCCAAGCGACCGCGCTGCGAGCCACCAACGAACGCCAACGCCACCATTCCCAAAAAGGTGAAGTTCTTGTCGATCAGCCAGCGCAGAAACTGAATGCCCTCGGCCAGGTCCGAAACCGGCACCGGCGGCGGGTAGGTCGTATAGGCGCCGATGGCGCGTTCAAGCCGCTTGAGCATCGGCCGCCAGTCGTCCACCACCGTTTGCACTTCGGCGATGATGGATTCGAGCGTTTTGCCAAGGCCCGTAATATCGAAACCCGGATCGAGATGATCGATGTGGACCTGAATGAAGCACTCGCGCTGATAGACGCCGCCATTCACCTCCGCATTCGAGCGCTTGATGTCGTTGAGCTTGCGCCGCCCGTCCCGCTCGACCAGCAGCACCGGATGGATCACCATCTGAATGCCGAGCTTGCGTTCGAGAATCTCGCCCATCACCGAGTCGATGAGGAACGGCATGTCGTCGCACAGAATCTGGATGACGATGAGCTTGGCTTCGCCGGTCACCTTTTGATCGGCGGCAAAGACACGGACCTTGGGCCGGCCGGCCGGGCGTTGAGCGACAAAGTCCCAGCCCGAAACCGCGAGCTCCGCAAGTCCTTCCGGCGTCAAACCGTCCAGTTCAGTTTCGTCGATATCGGACAGGAATATATCAACAAATTCGGTGAGCGGCTTTTCCGCGCGGCCCGATTTGTTGATAATATCGCTGACCCTTTGAAGTTGGGTCGCGTGATTTCTTTCGGCTGCCAATGCCATGTCTAGCCTCTGTCACCGGTGGTCCGCCTGATCAATACACCGGCAACTCGTCTCGCCTGGAGATTGGCGTGATGACCTCGAATTGACAAGAACAAATCTGGCGCCCGGGGCGATCCCGCCGCTGGCCCAGGGTTCACACAAGGAGCCACCTTATGAGTGCGAAAAGCAAAGTAACCGCCCTCGACATCAATCCCCTCGACAAGCTTGAGGACGATCTCGAAGGCCATTTCGAGTTGTGCCGGGAAAAACTCGGATTCGTCCCCAACGTTTTCGTGGCCTATGCCTTCGACAACACCAAACTGCGCGCCTTTATGGACATGGGCGTCGATCTGATGCAGGGCGAAAGCGGCCTCTCCAAACTCGAGCGAGAGATGATCGCCACCGCGGTGAGCGTTATCAATCATTGCCACTATTGCCTGACCTCGCACGGGGCGGGCGTGCGCTTCCGCTCCGGCGATCCAGAATTCGGCGAGATGATCGTCCAGAACTATCGCGCCGCCGACCTTGATGCACGTCAGAAGGCCATGCTCGATTTCACCGAAAAGCTGACCGAGCACCCCGACAAAATTGAAGAGGCCGACCGCGAAAACCTTCGCAAAGCCGGTTTTACCGACCGCGATATTTGGGACATCGCGGCCGTGGCCGGGTTCTACAACATGTCCAACCGCATCGCCGCCGCCGCCGACATAAGGCCCAACGCCGAATATCATTATATGACGCGCGAGAAGACGTCCTGACGCGCCAGCCACCGCTCCAATCGGAGTCTATGTCTGCTGTTTGGGGTGAAGCAAACCTTGATAACCACTGTCCGTTGCGTCCGCTCTTGACCCAAAGCGGACTTCGGTTGCTCCAGCCTTGCGTATGAAGAGCTGATCGTGGCGCTGGTTCTGCCTTGGTATTTCTGATCGCAGGCAAAATCGAGAAATGGTTTGTGCGGCAGGGACCAACCCACCAGCCTGTGGCCCGCCGTTGGACCTCAGCGTCGCGCCTCGCGCACATAGACCAGCCAGTAGACAAGCGCGACCAGCACGCCGCCGCCAACAATATTCCCGAGCGTTACAGGAACGATATTCATGAGGAAGTCGAAGAGTCCGATGTCGCCGCCCCCTTGCAGTGCTCCGATTGGAATAAGATACATGTTGGCTACCGAGTGCTCAAAACCGAGCGCGACGAACGCCGTGATCGGAAAAATGATGGCAAAAACTTTGCCGGTGACAGTGTGCGCGGCGAAACACATCCATACCGCCAAACAGACAAGGACATTGCACAATATGCCGCGCACGAAAGCCTGCATTGGTCCAAGCGCCACCTTCGACTGAGCAATCGCTTCGGCGGTCACGGCTACAGCGCCGCCGCCGAGTTCCAGAACGCCCGAAAGCTCAACCAGCGCCACGGCGCCCAGTGCGCCGATCAAATTTCCAAGGTAGACGATCCCCCAGTTGCGCCCCAGCGCTGCCAAGCTGATGCGCCGACTGGCGCAGGCCAGAACAATCAAGCTGTTGCCGGTGAAGAGCTCCGCGCCACCAACGATCACCAGGATTAACCCCAGCGAAAAAGCAAGTCCGCCAATTGCCCGCGTCGGGCCGAATCCCAATTCGCTGCCAGTGACGGTGAGCGTGAAAAACATTGCGCCGAAGGCAATGAAGGCGCCGGCAAGAATGCCCAGCGAGAGGGTGGCGAGAAATGAGAGCTCGGCCTTTTTCACGCCGACGTCCTCGACCAACCTAGCGATGCGCTGAGGTGGGACGACGTCCAGCACAGCTGGCTCAGTGGAATTGTCGTTGCGACTCGCTGTGGCGCGTTTCGGCATCAATTGCGGTCCCTCTTCGTAGCGAATCCGGGCCAACATTAGCAACAACGCTCAATCCTGCGATGCGCAATTGTTCGGCCACTGGCAATCCATCAGGCCATTACCGTGATCAGCGTCGGTTCTCCAGCTCAAAGTGGACGCCGTGCGCACACGCAAATGAGCCCCGCGGCCAAATGCTCAGCGGGCTCTTTTGCGATTGGTTTTCGCAATACCCGATTTAGAAACGGGCTGATCTGCGAGGCGCTGACAGCTCATATCTTCGAGCTGTCGCCCTCGCTATTGATGATTGAAATATCTGCTGTTTTCGACTCGGCCAAGCAAGATGACATTGTGTTGGCTCGTTAGCCGATCCGGGACCTCGCTGGTGAGCGAGGTCCGAATATACTGTCAGGTGGTGACATTACCTCACTCCTTCTTCTCAGCGTCTGACCACGACTGCTGGCATTCCGGTCTGATCAGTGAAGAGGAACCAAACCGATCTCCGGCACGCTTGCTGGCCGCCATGGGGCCAGAGGCGGCAGTCGGTTCATTGATCATGACTCCATACGTATAAGGCGGTCAATAAACATCGGTATCGCAGGCGAAAAACTATGGATGCAGCGCGTCCGCGAGCATGCCAGATTCCAATTCTGGATTTGGACCACCAAAGGGTTACTGGACATTAGGTATTGGCACCTGCGGCAAGAACGGCCAGGGATTGTCGCTCGGCGCCGGTCAGTCGGTTATGCGCATTGACAAGCAGGCAATAGGAGTCACAACCGTCCGAATGCGGAGTGATTGAACCATGACGCCCGATCAGATGATTGCAAGAATCTGGACCATAAGAAAAGCCAATCCGGGAAACTTGATGGCGCGTCATTTCGATGAAGACTATTTCCGCAGTCTCGATGAGCCCGCGCGCCAGCGGCTGGAAAGGATCATCAAGACCGGCATCGAAAATCCGGATAGCCAGATGGGCGCTTACGCTATGAACCCGGACGACTATGACCGGTTCGCGCCAATGCTGGATCCGATGATACGAGATTTCCACGGCATTTCTGCCGAAACAGAAATTGCGCAGAAGCATGACTGGGATACTGGTGCATCCCCCTGTGATCTCGGCGCCATTGACGCACGCCTGAAAGAAGTTTCCATGCGGGTGCGGGTGGCGCGCAATGTGGGGTCGTTTCCCTTGCCGGGTGCCATGAACAAGGAGCAGCGGGTGGCTCTGGAGAAGCTTGCGGCGCAAGCCTTCGCGCGGCTGATTGAAGACCCCGCATTCGGCGGCAGCTATTTTTCAATCACTCCGGGCACAGCCAATGAAATCGATGCCGCCGAATATGACCGCCGCGTGAAGGCGCATCAGATGTTCAAGGACATGAGCACGGACCGCTATCTCAATGTGGCGGGCATCAGCGCGGACTGGCCCCATGGCCGAGGCATGTATGTTTCGGGCGCTGAAGATTTTCTGGTCTGGGTGGGTGAAGAGGATCACTTGCGCATCATGGCCATGCAACATGGTGGCAATCTGAACGTGTTGTTTGAACGCCTCCGTATTGGGCTTGAGTGCTTGCAGGATTTGCTGCCAGCCTTTGCGACTTCGCCGCGCTACGGCAATGTGACCAGCTGCCCGACAAATCTGGGCGCTGGCATGCGCGCCAGCCTACATATGCGGCTTCCCGGTCTTACCTCGAACGGTCGCGATCTTACCCGCTTGAAGCGCGAAGCTAAGACGCTCGGGCTGGCCGTTCGCGGTGCCGGCGGTGAACATTCCGATGCCGGTGAAGGCGGCTTGGTGGATATCTCTCCCAGCGCCCGGCTCGGCGTCACGGAGATGGAGATTATGCGCCGGCTTTACGATGGAGCCGCCGCGCTCTGGGCGATGGAAAACGCTTGAGGCGTGCGTTCGATGAGTAAGGTTGTTATGTCCGCTTATGGCTAAGAGCAATCGCCAGACAGCATTCGAGAACATCGAGATCGGGGGTTCGCCATGGTGATCGCAATTTTCAGATCCCGCACCAATCCCGAAGCCGAGGCGGAAGCCGAGCCCTTGAGAGCCCGCGTGCAGGAGATCGCCGAATCGATGCCCGGCTATATATCCAACAAGACCTTTGTGGCCGAAGATGGCGAGCGCGTTTCCATCCATCACTGGGAATCAGAGGAACTGCTCCGCGCGTTTCGCAACCATCCCGTACATGTCGAGATACAGAAATTCGGCCGGAAGAAGCTCTACACGGAATACTCCATTTATGTATGTGAGGTTTTGAGAGAGTCGCAATTCCCACGAAGCCGAACGTAGATCGGGGAACGATTGCATCGCCCGGAGCGTGTCCCGTCCTGGCGCTGGGCCCGCAAAGCCTGCCTAGAGATCGGTATCGACAGGCGCCGCAATGGATGCGTGCTGATATGTGACTTCCGCTTCTGGCCAGGGGCGACAGGACGGCAAACGCGCCATCGGTTTCAGACCGGGGGGGCCAGCCGTTTGCTACACTGCGCCCAGAGTAATTTCCAAATGCAAGATGGAGGAACCGATGGCGGCGCCGGAATCACTGATCGGCAAGAGCCTCGAGTGGACGGGTGTTCATCACTCCGAGAAGGGCGATTTCACGGACCTTTCGACCCATACGGTAACCTACGAGACCGCCCGCACGTGCTACGTGACGGCCGATGGCAAACTCGTTGGAGAGCCGCGCTACACCTACAAGAAGTTGGATGAACGAATGGGGATTTGTATTTATCACCCTGAAGAATACCAGGGCAGATCCGACGTTGTGTTGAACGCGATGTTTGATTTCGACGACATGAAAGACCGCGGCGTTCTTCTTGCGGGAGGCGAACCCTTTGCGGTTGCAGATGGCGATATGCGCGAAGTCGAAACACCACCCAGGCCCCAACCGGATTGACCGGGCCTGAGCTCGACAAGTCCGCTTATGGCTAACATGATCCCTTGCTTGCGTCCGATATAGTCGGAGATCTTGGCGATGAAGGCCGCGCCCAGAAAATAGAATAGAAAGAACACGGCAATCACGACGCCATAGTCGAACTGCCTGGTGGCACGCGGCGTATCTGCGGGCAGGAAGCCCTGGCTGGGATCAAGCAGGATGGTGGTGAAGATCGGCAGGATCAGCCCAAAACCCATGACGTCGATAAAGACGACAAGCAGCAGAGCAAGTCTAGAAACGTTCACGCCAGCCCCCGCGGCAACAAAATCCCGGTAGCGACACTGGACTGTCTCGAAGATCATGGCTATTCGACGAGAAGGCCGGCTGCCGGCAACCCAAGCCCGCAAGCGGCTAATTACTCTCCCAACCTTCGGCAGGACAAATCACGCGCCCTCTAGAAACTTTCTGCCGCGGGCCGCAAGTCGATCTCGAAGGACCAGGCGCTCTGTTCCTGCTGGTGCAGCGCAAAGCACGCCTCGGCGATAGACACAGGCTTCATGAGACGCTGATCTTTGAGACTGTTCATATGGTCGGGCATCTTTTCCCAGTTGGCGGGCGTATCAATGACGCCGTCGATCACAACGTGCGCGACATGAATGCCTTCCGGACCCAGCGACCTCGCCATTGATTGGGCCACCGAGCGGAGCCCGGCCTTGGCGGGCGGCAAAGGCGACAAAGGACGCAGCGCCTCTGACCGACGCTGTTGCACCAGTGTAGATGATGCTGCCTTCTTTGTTGGGCACCATGCGGCGTGCTGCTTCCTGACCAACGAGGAACCCTGCAAGACAGTCGATGCGCCAAATTTGCTCGAACGTCTCGGGCTCGACCTCGAGTATCGGTTGGAAGTGGACCATGGCAGCGTTGCAAACGACGGCGCCAAGCGCGCCATGACCAGCTGCCGCATCAAACAACGCTTTAACCGCCTTGGGCTCAGTGAGGTCGGTGGGCACGACATGAAGGGCGCCCTCGCTCGCTAGATCCTTGGCAATGCGATCGAGCTTCTCTCGGTCTCTCGCGGCGATCACCGTCTCGAAACCGCCTTGCATGAAGCGCTGGGCCAGTGCCTTGCCAACCCCTTCGCCGGCACCGGCGATTACCGCCACTTTCTTATCAGTCATATGAGCTCCCAGTGTGATGGATTGTTCCGGCCGATATAATAAGTACACCTCTTCACAGCTCAAGAGAGGTCAGCCTGGCCGAAGGCGAACGTCAAGCGACAGTTGTTTCGCGGTCGTCTTCCGGGCATGCAGCATTGGTGTGCAAGATCGCGTCCTGACGCGCCCTACAGCATGATCAGATGATCGGGCAGCTCGTTTTCGTTGCTGCTGCCTGGCGGAAAGTGTTCGGCCAACAGGTCGCCGCAGCCGCCGATCGCCATCACGAAGCCCGCACGCGCCTTGCCGGACTTGAGGCGAGCCACGAGCGCCTCGATGATCTCGTCCCATCGCTCGGGCGGCACCTTGGCGTAAATTCCCTCGTCCGCGACGACCTCCGCGATGCGCTCTGCAAGCGAGACATAAATCAGAATTCCGGTGCGGCCTTTCGTGGTGTGAATGTCCTGGGCCAAGAATTGCTGCAACGCGCTGCGGTGGACCCTGGCGCGCTTGATGGAATTGGGCACCAAACGCACACGAACCGGCCACCACAGGCCGATCGCCGCCAGGACCGCGAACGTTGCAAGTTGCGCGATATAAACGTGCTGGGCCGGCCAATCGGTGGCGAACAACAGACCCAAGGGCACGAGCAGGCCCGCCAGTGCGGCCCACAGCAGCGGGATAAAGATATAATCGTCGCTGGCGCGCGCCATCACAGCGATGATTTCTCCGCTGGTGCGCGCCTCGGCCTTGGCGATGGCTTTGCTGATCGCCCGCTGATCGGCCCGTGACAATGTGGTTTTGTTTGCCATCACCAGCTTCCCGATGAGCCGCCGCCGCCGAAGCCGCCGCCGCCGCCTGAAAATCCACCGCCCGAGCCGCCGCTCCAACCGCTGCCCGATGATCTCCGCGATCCGCCACCGCGGCTCACCCAGCCGCGCCGGCCCTTGCCCTTGACGCCCGATCGGGAACTTTCGATCACGCTCCAGAGGATGATCAAGAAAATCGCCAGCCAGATAAGTATGACGATGAGCGCAACGATATCGTCTTGGTCGTCCGAACGCGTCATGGCGCGCGCCTTGAGCTCTTCGGCGTCACCCAGCAGCACGCTCGAAATATCGCGCACGCCGGCGCGGATGCCGGCCGGAAAATCACCGCTGCGGAACGCTGGCAGAATGGCATTTTGAACTATCATGTTGGAGAGCGCATCGGTCAGCAGCGGCTCGAGGCCACGGCCCACTTCGATCCGCACCTTGCGATCATTGGGCGCAACGATAAGCAGCACGCCGTTGTCTTTACCCGCTTGGCCGATGCCCCAATGGCGACCGAGCTGATAGCCGAACTCCTCGATTTCGTAACCCTGCAGCGACGGCAGCGTCACGACCACGAGTTGATCGGTGGATTTGGCCTCCAGCGCTTCAAGATCGATGCGCAGGCGCTCGCGCTCATCAGCCCCGAGCAAGTTGGCGCCATCGACGACCCGGCCCGTCAGCTCCGGAAACACGGGCTGCGCGAGAGCTGCAAACGCCAAACACGCCGTGACCGCCAGCGCCATGACGGCAGAAACGGCGGCTGCGGGCCAATTGAGCATGGGCCTTGCCCGGCCCGGCTAGAATTTTACTTGGGGCGGTGTGGTCGTGGCTTCCGGTACGCTGAAGTTCGCCATAGGCTCAGAATCTGGATACATCAGCGCCCGCCACCAGCGCCCGGGTATGGTGCGCAGCTCCGTGTTGTAGAGCTTGACCGACTGAATGTAGTCCCGCCTGGCGATGGCAATTCTGTTTTCCGTGCCCTCGAGCTGCGATTGCAGCGTCAGGAAATTCTGGTTGGACTTGAGCTCGGGATAACGCTCGATCACCACCAGCAGCCGGCCAAGTGCGCCGCCAAGCTGGCCCTGTGCCTCCTGGAATTTTTGCATGGCGGCGGGATTGTTCAAGATATCCGCCGGCAATTGCACGCTCGTGGCTTTGGCGCGCGCGTTAACGACGTCGACCAGCACGCCGCGCTCCTGCTCGGCGAAGCCCTTCACGGTCTCCACCAGATTTGGAATCAACTCGCTTCGGCGCTGATATTGCGACAGAACTTCGCTCCACGACGCTTTGGCCTGCTCCTCATAGGTCGGAATGTTGTTGATGCCGCAGCCCGCCAACGCCAGCACAAGGGTCGCCGCGGCGGCCAATTTGATCGCCAATCGCGCGGTGCGATGAAAAAACGCCTTCAACATTCTAGCCTCCTGTGGCGCGGGCGCGCCAATGCTCGGTTTTTTCCGGTTTAGTGCGCTCCAACCCGCCGTGCAAGTCCCTTCCGGGCGGCGAAATCGGCGGCGGTCCGGTTCGGGGAAGGATTTACTAACGTATTTACCCCAATCTGGATTGGTTTTTGCTGGGGAGCATGCGCTGCAATAGTTTGCAGCGCAGTAGGGAAGACACTCGCGCCAATCGTATCCGCGTTGCACTGTGTCTTCTGGAGACAAGGAGTACTGCGTATGTTTACCCGTTCGCTCGCATCGATCGGCGCCGCTCTGGCCTTTGTTGCCGCAAGCAGCGCTGGCGCCTTGGCCGGCGGCTACCACCACACCGCAAAGGTCTATCACCACGCGCCGCCGGCGGCTTCGCGCGCCTGTTATAAGAAAGTGCGCACGCCAGACGTTTACAAAACTGTCCGCGTCAAGGTCATGGTTCAGCCTAGCAGCTGCCATACGGTCCGCGATCCGGCCCGCTACTCCTGGACTCAGCGGCCGGTCGTGATAAAGCCCGAGCGCGTAATTCATCATCAAACACCGGCCGTTTATCGCACCGTGGCCGTCAATCAGATGGTCCAGCCGGCGCAAACCGTTTGGAAGCACAAGCGCTGGCATGGCAGCACCTATATGTGCCGTGAAAACCGGCCGGCCGTTTATCGCACCGCCCGTTCACGGGTGATGGTTGCCCCGCCCGCGGTCCGCGCGCAGGTGATTCCGGCCAGGGTTCGCATGGTCGACCAGCGCGTCATGGTTCATCCCGGCAGCAGCCGGCAAATCTGCCAACCGCCGGTCTATCAGTGGGTTGATCAGCGGGTTTTGGTCCATCACGGCAAGGACGTCTGGCAGCCAGTCGTCGGCGGCCCGCCCTGTTAACCAGCGGCATCCAGCGTTCGCCAGCACGCGGCGAGACAAATTAGCTAACAGAATCAAGCGGAACGCGCCTCATATCGGGGCGCGTTTCGTCATCTGCCGCTACCCTGAGTTGCCGCAAAATTAGGCGATTTATTCACCATATATGAACTTCGCAGCGCCACACTGCGGGCCATGCTGCAGTCCTCTGCCAGACACAAGCAATCCGCCGTTTTCCGCGGCGCCGTCGTCCCCAAGCGCGGATCGGCCGGTTCTCTCCTTGCCGACTACTCCATGCGGCTTGGCGATACACTTTGGCGCCACCGCAGCCAATTGGCCGAACGCGCAACGCGCATCGAAGCAGAACTCGCCAATCGTGTGAAATCCGAATTCATCGCAAATATAAGCCACGAATTGCGCACCCCGCTCAACTCCATCATCGGCTTCTCAAAGCTTCTCGAAGGCGAGCAGCTGAGCCAATTGCAGAGCGATAAAGTCAGCGAATTCGCGGGCTTGATCCACAAATCAGCCGACGATCTGCTTGCCATTCTGAACGACATCATCACGATCTCCAAGATTCAGAGCGGCAAGCTCAATGTGGCGGTGGATGTGGTGTCGATCGAGGAAGTGCTGCACTCGTGCGCGAGCTGGGCCGAGGCGCAGATCGCCGGTAGCAAAAAGCGCTTCGTACTGAAGGTAGACGCCGCCGAATCCCTCGTTTGGGCTGACTTGAACAATCTTAGGGCCGTGATCACCAGGCTGCTCTCCAACGCCATCAACTTCACCGGCGAAGACGGCGCCATCGCCCTGTTCTGCCGGCCCTTGGGCGCCGAACGCCTCATGGTCTGCGTATCCGATACCGGCATCGGCATGAGCCCGGAAGAATTGGCCTTGGTGCAGAAACCTTTCGCCCAGGCGGAAAACCGGTTCAATCGCGCCAACGGCGGAATTGGGCTTGGATTGCCAATTTCCAAGGCGCTGGTCGAGCTGCAACGGGGACGCTTGCATATCTCGAGCGAAAAAGACGTGGGCACGAACGCCGTCATCCTTCTTCAGAAGGCGGACGCCGAGGCGTCCGCAGCAGAAGGACGGGGCGCGGCCTAGCACAGGCCGACGCGGCGGCGCGGATCAACCGGCATGACGGAACCAACGATGGATCAGAACGCAGATCAAATAACTCAGCCGGTCGACGGCATTCAGCCCATTGGGCGGGTCGTCTCGGTGACGGGTTCGCAAGCGGTTGTGTTGCTGAACGAAGACGGCGCGGGCTCCAAGAGGGCCACCGAGGGCGCCGAACTCGGCATGGTCTTAACCGTGGAGACGCCGCGCACGGTTTTGCTCGGCGTCGTCTCAGCCCTCAGCGTTCCAGTTCCCTCCCAGCGCGAAGCAGAAGCAGAGGTGCGGATCGCAGAGCTTGAGCTCGTTGGCGAGCTCTCCAAGGCGCGCAACGAATTCGTTCGCGGTGTCTCGGTCTATCCGACACTGGGCGAGCTTGTCTTCCGGGCAACGACGCAGCAACTCGAGCGCGCATATTTGTGGAACAGCCCATCGGCCGTTCGTCTGGGATCGCTGCGGCAGGATCGCTCGATCCCGGCGATGATCGACGTCAACGAATTGCTGGGCAAGCATTTCGCGGTTGTTGGCAGCACCGGCACCGGCAAATCCTGCGGTGTCGCGCTCATCTTGCGCATGATCTTAGACAAGAACCCCAAAGGACACATCCTGCTGCTCGATCCCCACAACGAGTACGCCACGTCTTTCGGCGACTCCGCCGAAGTCATAACGCCAAAGGATCTGCAGCTGCCCTTCTGGTTCCTCACCTTCGAAGAGATGATCGAAGTGCTGATGCACGGTCAAAAAGCGCGCGAGGCCGAGATCGAGATTCTCTCCGAATTGATCTTGCTCGCCAAAGCCAGTTATGCCGCCAACCGTGGCCGCGAACTCAATCATGTGGTGCGCCGGCGGGCAGACGATTTCGGCGGATTCAATGTGGACACGCCCGTGCCTTACCGCATTTCCGACGTCGTAGCATTCATCGATGAGCGCATGGGCCGGCTCGAAAATCGCAGAGATCTGACGCCCTACCGCCAACTCAAGACGCGCATTGAATCGATTTCGCAGGACCCGCGTTATCAATTCATGTTCGGCAATTTGACGATTCAAGATCGTATGAGCGAAATCCTTGGCCGCTTGTTTCGCGTGCCGGTGAACGGCAAGCCGATCGCCATTTTGGAATTGACCGGCGTGCCATCGGACGTCGTCAACGTTGTGGTCTCGGTCATCTGCCGCATGTCATTCGACTTTGCCCTGTGGAGCGATGGCCGCGTGCCACTCACCCTTGTCTGCGAAGAGGCCCATCGCTACGTGCCGAACGATCCCGATCTTGGCTTTGATCCGACCCGGCGCGCCATCGCACGGATCGCCAAAGAGGGCCGGAAGTATGGCGTATCGCTTGCCGTGATTTCGCAGCGACCGGCCGAACTCGATCCAACGATCCTCTCGCAATGCAGCACCATTTTCGCCATGCGCCTGTCGAATGAGCGCGATCAGGACATCGTGCGCGCGGCAATCTCCGACTCGGTCGCCAGCTTGCTCGATTTTCTCCCATCCATGGGAACACGCGAAGCGGTCGTCTTTGGCGATGGCGTGACGCTGCCCCAACGCATGCGGTTCGACGACCTCGACCAAGACGTCATGCCGCGCAGCCGGGCCGCGCGCTTCACCGAGCGCTGGCGCGAGGGCGCGGGCGAGGCCGGCTTCTTGGAGGACGTGGTCGACCGGTGGCGTGCCGCCGGCGCCATGGTGCCAATGAATCCCGCTCAAGACGAAGCAATAGCCGAGGACGCGCCGCCTGCGACCCAGATCACCATTAACCGGCGCGCCGAAACCAATGGCGCGAACGCTCCAGCCAAGCCTGCACCCACACCGACAAATACACCCCGCTGAAACGCTGCGGCCGCACGATCCCACAGCGCCTTACAC
This sequence comes from Hyphomicrobiales bacterium, assembly GCA_021775595.1. GTDB lineage: Bacteria > Pseudomonadota > Alphaproteobacteria > Rhizobiales > Methyloligellaceae > JAJFHN01. Next base: position 38,956 of record JAJFHN010000006.1, on the reverse strand, counting down.
ATCCGGCTCAGCTTGATGTGATGTGAAACAATTTGCCCGCAGCGCTAAAAGAATTGCACAATTGCCCCAACACAAGGGGGGCAAATGTCTCAGAAAATCGACACTACAGAACGGCGGATCGCCACGTTGATGGGCGTCGTCGTCGCCGATGCCGCCGCACTGGCTCTGCATTGGCTTTATGACGGCGAGCTGTTGGCCGAGATCGCGCAAAAGGGTGACTTTGTTTTTCTCGAACCCGATGCCGAGCTCTTCAAAAACGCGGCGGGCGCCTATAGCGGCTTCTATCATCCTGGAAAGTCGGCCGGCGACCTCAGCCATTACGGCAATTATGCAAAGATCGCGCTGGCATCACTGGCTGCGACGGGCGAACCCGATCCGGCGGATTTCCGCGACCGGTTCGCCGCTCACTTCGGTCCAGGCGGCGCCTATATCGGCTATATCGATCACGCGACGAAGGGCACACTCGCCAATATTGCGGCCGCCGGCGACACGCCGCCGCTGGTGAGCGGAATCGATGACGATCAGATCCCGGGTCTGGGCGCCATCGCCGCTATTGTCGTGGCCGATTCAACGCCCTCGACTCTGTCTGCGCGGGTTGAACCGATGGTGCGCGTCACCAGCGACAACGATCTCACGGTCAACGCGGCTCAGGTTGGCGCCCATGTTATTGCGTCGCTCATCAATGGCAGTGATATGACCCAGGCTCTTGAGGCCGGTGCGGCCGTCGCCGACGCGACACTCGCGCCTTTGCTGCGGGAGGCAATGAACGTTCCCGCCGATCAGCTCGATGAAGCGGCCCCAAAATTCGGCCGGGCTTGTCCGGTCGCAAATTCCGTTCCGCTCAGCTTCGTCATTTTGAAGAATGCCGCGAATTACGCAGATGGCGTTCGCGCCAACACGCGCGCCGGTGGCGACAATTGCGGCCGCTCACTTTTGGTCGGCGCCGCGCTCGGCGCGCATTTCGGATTGACACCACCCGACGGCATTCCGCGCGACTGGATCACACAAGTGACGGGAAGCCAAAAGATTCACGACAAGGCCGCGCGGCTTTGTGGCAGCAAGGCTGCCTAAGGACGGCGCTCCAGAAAATCCACCACGGCCTGCTTGTGGGCCGGGTCCGGCACGGTTTCCTGATGCGTGCGCCCGGAGATCTCAATGGATTCTCCATTGGGAACCATGGCCGCAAGTTTGGACGGCGATCCGCTGAAAATGTCCTTGCTCCCGCACACGACCAGCGTCGGCGCCGGGATCGAGCCCAACATTTCAGGCGTGATTGTTTCGCGCGTTGCGCGCAAGCAGACCGCCATCGCGTTGAGGTCGCTGCCGGTTGATTCGGCAAACTCGCGGAAACTGCGCAGCGTGGCGTTTTTGATTTCGTTGAGGTTGTTCACTTCCATCGAGCGTGCAACCGGCCCCGTGGCGATCATCCGCCGAAGCATGTTGATGCCGAGCCCGCCAAAAATCAGACTTCGCACGCGGTCTGGATGATCTGCCGCCATGAAGGCTGCGATCCGAGCGCCCATCGAATAACCCATCACGTGGGCCTGTTCGATGCCGACATGATTCAGCAGGCGCAACCCGTCATCAGCCATTATGCGGGTCGAATAGTCCGAGCGATCGTAGAGCTTCTGGCTTGCGCCATGACCACGGCAGTCATAGGCCAGCACCCGATAGCCCGCCGCTATCAGCGTATCGATCCATCCGGTCTCAACCCAATTCATATGGAAATTGCACGCGAAGCCGTGAATCAGCAAAATGGGATCGCCGACGCCCTCGTCGAGATAAGCAATTTCCACGTCATCTGAATCGAAGGTATTCGTCCAATTCATTCGCGCCATTGGTTTTGACAGGACGTTCATTGTTCCGAAAAATTGAGCTTGAATTTCATTCGACAGAATTGACCCTCTGCCGATAGATGCACAGGCTTGTGCTGGAGATGCAAGAATTTCGCAGCATAATTACAAAAAAATGACCTGATGTAGACAACAGATACCGCAAGCGTCCGTATTTTTTGCGCCGGCGGTGACGGCTCGCGCCATTTGGACCGCCACCATTGACGCATATCAATTTCAATACATCTCACCTCGACGAAGCTGGCAACGTCCGCCGGCCCGACAGCGGCGACGCAACGCTATCTGTTCAGCGAGGGATCGATGTCCAATACAGCAGAGATTGGCCACAACAGCCAAGCCTTTGATATCACCATCGAGGCTAGGCTTTTCAACAGCCTGACGAAATTCGCCAATGGCGAAGGTGCCTTTAGGACACTGTCATTGCCCGCCGGCAGCACCGTTGGCGATCTGATCAAATTGCTCGCCGTTCCAAAGTCCGAAATCTTTCTCGTCATGCGCAATGGCCACGACATCACGCCGAGCCTCTACGGCGGCGTCAACACGGCCGCCCTTCTCAACGAAGACGACGTCATCGCTCTTTCCGGCCCCGTCCCCTACAGCTGGGGCTATGGCTCGGCCATCGTTTAGCGGCGGTTTGATCCTTAGCTGCTCGTTGGCTTTTGAACGGATGACGGCGCCGGTTGGGCGCCAAACAGCCGCCGGAAGACGACGATCGATGCGGGCAGTATGATCAATTGTGCAAACAGCGCGGCAATCAATGTTGCGCCGCTCAACTGTCCAAATTCGCGCAGTGAGGGCATATCCGACAAAATCGTGACGCCCAAGCCTAGTGCCAGTACGACCGTCGTCAGCACCAAAACCGGTCCGATCATGCGCGCGGTATGGGCGAGTGTTTCGCGGGTCGTGCGTTGGTGACCGTCCGGACTGATCTCTTCCAGATGAAACCGGTTGATGAAATGAATGGTGCTGTCGAGCGCCAGACCAAAAGCGACCGTGAGCGCGATGATACTGGCGAAATGGAAACCCGCGCCGGTGACATACAACATTGCGCCTGTCGCGAAGATAGGAAACAGACTGGGCAAAATGGAAACAATGCCGGCAAACCACGAGCGGAAAGCCAGGCCGATAAAGATGATCACGACGAAGATGTCGGCAATCAGCCCAACATTGAGTTCCCATATCATCTGCGCGCTGTTGCGCGCCGCAATCGCAGGCAGCCCCGTAACGTAGAGCAGGTAGCCTGGATTGGCGGCCCGCAAGGGCTCCAACGCCGCATCCAGCCCATCGACCACGGGCAAGATCTCAGACGCGTCGATGTCGGGCAATCGGCCCGTGACGACGACCGCCTCTTGGCTCGGCGCGACAAAGCGCTGGGTCAGATGTTCGGGTAGAATTTCAACATACTCTTTGAGCGTGTCCGCACCCGGTTTGCCCGATTGCCTGAGCCAGCGCCGCAGAGTTTCGATCGACCACACATTGCCGACGCCGGCCTGCTCTTCGACGATGCGGTGCACGGCGGCGATGAGATCGAGCGAACGCTCGGAATACAGCGGAACGCCCTTGGGCAGCTCGATGACCATGTGGACCGGATTGGCGCCGGTCAGTTTTTCGTCGAGCCGCCCCGTCGCCTCCAGCGCCTGTTCGCGGTCGGGAACCTGATCGGCCAGGCGGTAGTGTGGCTCGAGCAGCCCATAGGTCCAGCCCGTCGCCATAACCATGACGATGCCCGCCAAGAGATAGCTGGTGGCCCAGCGTCCGACGTGATCGAACAGCCGGACCGACATGTCGCTCAACAGCGTCATTCCGCCATCATGGGGAACTTCGGCACCGGTCTTTGCGGGGGTTTCCCGCAACAGCAACGCCGCCAATGTGGGCACGACCCAGACGACCGCAAAATAGGAAAGCAGCACGGCAATTGTTGCGGCTGCGCCGAATGTTCGGATCAGCGCCGACTCGGCGAAGATAAACGATGCCAGAGCGATTGCCGCCGTGAGCGCTGTGAGAAAACAGGCGGGCGCCACCCTGTGAACGGCGTTGCGCGCCGCTTCCTTTGGCGCGACCCCCATCATCACGTCGCGCCTGATATTGAACACCAGATGCATTGAATCGGAAAAGCCGTTCACCGTGATCAGCGGGATAATCACATTGACGAACAGATTGAGGCGGAAGTCGAGCAGCGCCAGGGTGCCGAGCGACCAGACGATGGCCGCGGCCGGGCCGGCGGCGGCGATCAGCATTAGCGAGAATCGGCGGAAAAAAATCAACGCGATGAGCGCGCCCAGCAAGAAGCCCAGACCGTTGTAGAGCAACCGGTCGCGGTTGACGGCATTTCGTATCTCCAACTGCATCACCGGCGCACCCGTCAGGCGCGTGGTGATACCGGTCCCGGTCAGATTGTCCGACAGCACGGTGCGGATTTCGCCGATAACGCTGCCGAGCCCCGCCTGGCTCGCCGCCTCCCTGTCCAGTGCCATGACGATCAGCGACAGGCGCCCATCGTCCGACAGCATTTTGCCGGCGACGATCTGGTTCTCGCGCAATCGTACAATCAGCCTGTCATAGGCCTGGCCCTCGGGAATTTCGTCCGTAAAGAGCGGCGGGGCATAGCCCGCTTCATCGAGCTGCTCGCGGGCCGAGAAAAACGATACGACGCCCCTGACGCCTTCGACCAGATTGAGCTCGAGCACCGCCGATTGCAGCGCCACGATCGAAGCGCGATCGAGCAGCGTTTTGCCCTCAGCCACGACCAGCACGTCGAATTCGCTGGAGGGAAACAGCTCCGAAATCCGCTCGTAACGACGAAATTCCTCCGTATCGGTGCGGAACAGCTCGCTCAGGGAATCATCGACCGAGAGTCGGAACGAGCCAACCAGCGCCGCGAGCGAAACCAGCAGCAAGATGAGCCCCGCCAGTACCGGCCGCCGCAGCGGCAGCAGACCTAAGCGCTCAATGCCAAAGCCAAGACCGAAAAATGAGTTTCGCTGTTGCGTCATTGAGCCGCCGCGCCGAATTCCCCGTTGAGTTGTGCCGCACGCGTCTCCGCGGTTTGCGGCGTTACCGGTCCGTCGCAATGCTCACAAGAGCAGATCCGCCGCGCCGTCCTGCCAACTACGCCCGCACCCTGACGCCGGCATTGATGCCGGTCAACCGCCAGCGATCGAACCATCCCCTCGCCACGTCATACTAAGTATCATGCCAGCGCGCCTTAACACTCCAGCGACGAGCGCGTAGAATGTCGCTATTGGAGTCACCCCCTATTTGGCATCCACTGGAAGGCTTGAGCGATATGACGATCACCCAACTCGAAAGCTGGCTCGATTGGCAATTGAAGCACGGCAGCCACGAATTTCCGGGCGCCGACGGCGGCACATGCATCAATGAGGCCGCAGTTGTGGTTGCGGGATTTTCTTATCGCGAAGTCCTCGGAATTACCGATTTGCCGGAATCATTCTGTCCCGTAATCAGCCAGTTCGCCTTGACCCTGAACGACGCCATGCCCGAAGGCGAAGAGCTCAATCGGCTTCGCCCGTTCGCCGCCCGCCTCTCTGGCAGCAGCGACACCAGGGCAGTGATCTATGAGAGATCGCATCTGCTCGCCATGGCCGCCGCGCGCGACTTCGCGCCGCTCGCTATTGAGCAACACGCGCCCGAGGCGGCCGCACGCCTGCGCTCAGCCGAGTCTCCCGACGCTGCGCTGGCGGAACTCGAAACTCTGGCCGAACAAATCTGGCCCGATAACGTTCGCGAAGCGATCGGTGCGGCACTGCGCGCGCTCTCACGCGCGCTCGGCCGCAAGCAAGCGATCTATACGGCCGAGCTCGCCGCCATCAGCGCCGCGCGGGCCGCCGCGGTCAATGACCGCGCCTGGCAAGCCGCCATCGATGCGTTGGATGGCGTGCTCGCCATCGGACGCCAAGCCAACCCGGTCGAGGTCGCCGTGATCAAGGAGCGCGCGAGCGCGGCATTGGCGCACGGTTGAATTGGCGGAAAATTGGAGCGGGCGATGAGATTCGAACTCACGACTTCAACCTTGGCAAGGTTGCGCTCTACCCCTGAGCTACGCCCGCGTCCGTGTCAGAGTCTTTATCGCTAAGTCTCAAAGTTGGCAATAGCGGCCCTGGGCCCGCGCACCTCAAGTGATGCCCGGCGAGGCCTCTTCACCGGCCTCAGCGCGACGCGCCAACCATGTCAGCGTCGCCGTCGACGCATCGAAAGCGGCAAACATCAAGAGCGACGGCCCGATCATGCCCAACGCCACCAAGAGCGCCTGCAGCGCAGCCGTGGCGTAACGCGAGGGCACGGTCCAGGGGTAGAAGGCGCTCACTCCGCCGCGCACCGCCGCAACGTAATAGGCGCCCATGATCGCGATGATCAGTCCCAAAACCCGTATCCAACCATCGGCACCCGCCTCAAGGCCAAACAGGCCGAGCGCGAAGTGCGGGAAAAACAGGAACGGCACGCCAATCGAAAAAATGTAATAGAGGCCGAACATGAAGATGCTGAGCTCGGTTTTTGTCATGCCGCCATTTTCCCCTAGTTACAGCCCGTCCAGATCAACGCGGCCCCCGGCCCGCGCCTTGTAGCGCCTTTGCATGCCCCGCGTCCATGCTCCCGCCATGCGTAAAAACACGTGCGTTGCAGGCAAGCGGCCGCCAGGCTAGAGAGACGGCATCTTTTGAGGCTCTATCATGACCGCTGGCCGAGCCGACCTTTTTGCCAAACTCGATACTCTGGGCATCGCCACGCGCACGCGTGAACACGATGCGCTCTTTAGTGTCGAGGAGGCGCGGGCGTTGCGCGGCGAGATACCCGGCGCGCACTCAAAGAACCTGTTTCTTAAATCCAAAAAGGGCTCGCTGTGGCTGGTCATCGCGCTGGAGACGACGGAGATTGATCTCAATGGCTTGGCCAAAGCAAAGGGCTGCGGCCGGTTCAGTTTCGCCCGCGCAGAACTGATGGTTGAGACGCTCGGCGTCGAACCCGGTTCCGTCACGCCCTTCGCGCTGATCAATGATCGCGCGGGACGCGTCAATGTCGTGCTCGATGCAGCGCTGATGGCTCATGACGAGTTGAACTTTCACCCCCTGGAGAACACCGCAACGACGACCATCGCGCGGGATGGCCTGCTGGTATTTATTGCCGCGTGCGGTCATCAACCGGAAATCCTCGATCTGACAGCAGCGCCGCCGGCGCGCCGAGACCCGCTCACGCCATAAGCGGTTGCCAAACGCCCGCCGCGCGGCCATCCTCGCCCAACGGCGCGCCGCAGTCACAGCGCCCAAAGCGAATTCAACCCGAACGGAGCACACTCACCCCGCTATGGAGCCAATTATCAGTAGCCAGTCTGGCGCAGCGAGCGGAGCAGATCTGGACCTCATCAAGGAGAGCGACACCGAACATTTTGTCGCCGACGTGATCGAGGCCTCCAACACCACGCCCGTAATCGTGGATTTTTGGGCGCCCTGGTGCGGCCCCTGCAAACAGCTCACCCCGGTGATCGAGAAGGTCGTCAACGAGGCCGGCGGCGCCGTACGCTTGGTCAAGGTCAATGTGGACGAAAACCAGGCCCTGGCCTCGCAGATCGGCGTCCAGTCGATCCCAGCCGTCTTCGCCTTCGACGGCGGCCGGCCGGTCGATGCCTTCATGGGCGCGCTGCCCGAAAGCGAAGTCAAGGCGTTCGTCGACCGTTTGGCGCCTGCAGTCGCTGGCGCCGAGAATACTGAGCATGCCGCCGCGCGCGCGGCATTTGAGGCAGGAGATATCGAGGGCGCGGCGCGCGTCTTCGCGACGTTGTTGCAGGCCGATGCCACCGACATTGAGGCCATCGCCGGCCTCGCCCGTTGCTACGCCGAAATCGGCGACAATGAGCGGGCCGAACAAATCCTGGAACAAGCCCCGCCAGAGGCAGCAGACAACGCCGAAATCGCGGCCGTGCGCAGCAAGCTTGAGCTCACAAAGATGGCGCCCGATGAGGGTGATCTGGAATCGCTGCGCGCCACGGTGACCAGTTCACCCGATGACTTCCAGGCGCGCTATGATTTGGCATTGGCGCTCAATGTCAGCGGCGCCCGCGAAGAGGCCGTCGAACATTTGATGTCAATCGTCTCGCGCGAGGCCAAATGGAACGACGAAGCGGCCCGCAAATTGCTGTTGCAGTTTTTTGAAGTTTGGGGTCCCCAGGATCCGGCCACCACGAATGGCCGTCAGCAGCTTTCATCGCTGTTGTTTTCCTGAGGCGGAAACCGGTGAACGCGCCGCGGGACGCTATAGCCTTGGGATAACCGACCGCTACGCAAAACCTGCCGACCTGCCGGCCGTAGTGCCCGTCTTTCCATTGGCGGGCGTTATCTTGTTGCCGCGCTCGACCCTGCCCCTCAACGTGTTCGAACCACGTTATCTCGAGATGGTGGACGACGCGCTGGCCGGCAGCAGAATACTCTGCGTCATCCAACCCGAGGGCGCTTCGACTGACGACGAATCGCCGCTCGGCAAGGCCGTTCCACTGCGCAAGATCGGCGCCTTTGGCCGTATCACGGCCTACTCGGAGTCCGACGACGGCCGCTACCTGATCACGCTCACCGGAATCGCCCGGCTGGAAATCATGGACGAACTAACTTCCGACAAGTCCTACCGGATCTGCCAGGTCGATGCGAACCGTTTTGCCGCCGATCTCGACCGAGGCGAGGGCGAAGCCGAAGTCGACCGCGAACGCCTGCTCGCGGTGCTGCAAAGCTACTTGCAGGCCCACGATCTTGCGGCCGATTGGGACAGCATCGCCCGTTCGTCCAACGAGCTGCTGGTCAACACGCTCTCGGTCATCAGTCCCTATGGTCCGGAGGAAAAGCAGGCCCTGCTCGAGGCGCCCGATCTCAAGGCGCGCGCCGAGGTGCTGGTGGCGCTGGCGGAAATGGACCTGGCATCGCCCGACGATGGTTCGGGCACAAGCGTGCAATAGCCCGGCCGAGGCGCTAGATTGCAACGCACACTCTAAGTCGAACCAAAACTGAGCGAAGCCATGACAAATCCGACCACCGGCGGCAAAAGCAAACCGCGCGTCGATCCCAAACTGCTCGAGATCTTGGTCTGCCCGCTTTCTAAGACGGTGCTTGAGTATGACGAAGAGCGCCAGGAATTGATCAGCCGGGCATCCGGTCTGGCTTACCCGATCCGCGACGGTATCCCGATCATGCTGCCCGACGAGGCGCGCGTCATCGACGACGACGCCAAGTCATAGGGCGGGATTCAGATTTGCTCGCCGCGCAACAGGCGCGGCGTTTCGCCGGTAAAACCCGCCGCCTCGGCGACGAAAAACCGCTTGAGCGCCGGCAGCCGCTCCACCACGCCGAGCCCAAGCGCGCGCACGACGCGCAGGCCATCGCTGTTGTTTGAAAACAAGCGGTTCAGCCCATCCATCGCCGTCGCCGAGAGCGCGCTGTCGAAGCGCCGCCAGCGTTGGTAGCGCTCAAGCGTAGCCTCGCCACCGATATCGAGACCCAACCGCGCGGTTTCGACGACAACCTCAGCCAGCGCTGCGACATCGCGTAGGCCAATATTGAGCCCTTGTCCCGCCAGCGGGTGGAGGCCATGGGCCGCATCGCCAAGGAGTGCTAGACGCTCAGCGACAAAGGCGCGCGCGATATGCATCTCCAATGGAAAGCCACCATAGGGACCGGCCAACCGGACGCGCCCGAGCCGCGGTCCAAAACGGCGCTCAATTTCTTGCAGCACGCGCTCCTTGCCGTCCGCCAATATTTCCGCGCCACGATCGCGCCGCTCGCTCCAGACCAGTGAAGAGCGGTTGCCTTTCAACGGCAGGATGGCGAAAGGCCCAGCGGGCAGAAAGTGCTGCACGGCGTGGCCCTCGTGTGGCGCGTCGTGCTCGACGCACGCGGCGATGCCAATCTGGGGATATGACCAGCCCACCACCTTGATGCCCGCCATTCGCCGCAGGGACGATCTGCGGCCATCGGCGGCTGCGACAAGACGCGCGCTGATTGGCCCGGCGGTTTCGAGCTCCAGGTCGGCACGCTGCCTGCCGGCACTCATCGCGCTGATCCGATCGGGCGAGAAAACCGAAACGCTCTCCAGGTCCAAAACATGCGCCCTCAACGCCCGCAGCAGATCGCGGTTCTCAACCATGTGCGCCGCCGGTTCATCGCCATCGAGCGCCATGTCGAAATGCAGCAGCAGTGGCCGCACGGCCGCCTCCAGCGGGCTGTCGGTGATGTCGATTTGGCGTATCGCCTGAGCCCGGTCTGCAAGCTGCGGCCAAACACCCAGCACATCGAGCAGCCGGCGGCTCGCCGCCGTTATTGCCGAAGCGCGCGGATCTGCGCCGATGGCTTCAAGGTCTTGAATCGGCGCCGCATCAATCAGTGCGATTTTGAGATCACCGCCCGATGCGCGCTCGAGCGCTGCCGCGAGCGCCAGACCGACAAAGCCGCCACCAACGATCGCGACATCGAAATGAGATTCGTCCGCTCGGACCATACGAAAAACCTCCAGCCCCACTCCAAGTCGCTTGACTTGGTCCGGCGCCACCGACTACTGACCGCCATGGGCAGCGCCGTCGAACAACTCCTCTCCATTCTTGACCTGGAGCCACTGGAACACAACCTGTTCCGCGGTCGCAGCCCGCAGGATGGCTGGCAGCGCGTCTTCGGCGGCCAGGTCATCGGTCAGGCGCTCGTCGCCGCCTCGCGGACCGTCGAAGGGCGCGCCGCGCACTCACTGCACGCCTATTTCATGCGGCCCGGCGATCCTAAAGTCCCCATCATCTATGAGGTCGACCGCATCCGCGACGGCCGCAGCTACACGACCCGGCGCGTGGTCGGCATTCAGCATGGTCATGCGATTTTTTCGATGGCGGCGTCATTTCACGGTGAGGAAGAAGGCTTCCAGCATCAAAGCGAGATGCCGGATGTACCGCCTCCTGAAAACCTGCCGAGTGAAGGCGAACTGGCGCGTGCATTCAAGGATCGCATGCCCGACTACATGCGGCCTTATTGGGAACGCGAGCGGCCGATCGAGATCAGGCCGGTGGATATTTCGCGTTACATGAACCCCAAACCCGCCGAGGCAAAACAAACCGTCTGGATGCGGGCCACCGGAAAGCTGCCCGACGATCCGGCGCTGCATCAGTGCGTGCTGGCTTACGCCTCAGACCTGTTGTTGCTGGACACGGCATTGATCGCCCATGGCCGAATCCTGTTCGACCCCAAGCTGTTGCTGGCCAGCCTCGACCACGCCCTGTGGTTCCACCGGCCCTTCCGCACGGACGAATGGTTTCTTTACACCCAAGACAGCCCGTCGGCATCTGGCGGCAGAGGCTTTTGCCGGGGAAGCATTTTTCGCCCTGATGGCGAACTCGTCGCCTCGGTCGCCCAAGAAGGCGTTATCCGCGAAAAACGCTCGTCTTGAGCCGTGCCGTACCCGATGACGGCGTGATTGCCTAAAAATTATCCAAAACATCAATACAGGCTAATTATTAGGCAATTATTGGCCATCCACCGCCCGCGCCTCGCCGCGTGTGAGCGGGATTTCTCTTCAATTACAACTCATTAGAGATTTTTTTGCCGGTTGGCACGCGGCTTGATTCTGATTCCGGCATCGGCGCCGGATACGCGAACGCGCCGCAACCGCAATTGGTGGGCCGCCAGACCGCGCGGCGCCGCCCAATCAAAGGGGATCGAGCATGAAACTGGTTATGGCTGTGATCAAGCCGTTCAAGCTTGACGAAGTGCGCCAGGCGCTGACCGACATCGGCTTAGAAGGCATGACCGTCACCGAGGTGAAGGGCTACGGCCGCCAGAAAGGCCACACCGAGATTTATCGGGGAGCCGAGTACGCCGTCAATTTCCTGCCCAAGATCAAGATCGAAGTCGTCGTCGCCAAGGGCCAGGCCGACAAGGCAGTCGAGGCCATCGCGGGAGCGGCGAAGACCGGCCAGATCGGCGACGGCAAAATATTCGTGACGTCGGTCGAACAGACAATGCGCATCCGCACGGGCGAGACCAACGCAGACGCACTCTAACCAGCATCAGCAGTACAACATGGGGAACAATATGAAGACCTTAAGTTCGATGACACTTGCCATCGCCGGTGCGCTCGCCGCTCTGACCCTGGGCGATGCCGCCTGGGCGCAAGAGGCAGCAGCGGCCGCCGATGCTCCCAAACTCGACAGCGGCGACACCGCCTGGATGCTAACGGCAACGGTTCTGGTCCTTTTGATGACCGTGCCGGGCCTTGCCCTGTTTTATGGCGGCATGGTGCGTAAAAAAAACGTGCTTTCCACGGTGATGCAGAGCTTTGCCGCTGCCTGTCTGATGACCGTACTTTGGATGGTTGCCGGCTATTCGCTCGCCTTCACCGAGGGTCCGTTCAATGCTTATGTCGGCGGGCTGTCAAAGATGTTTCTCGCCGGCATGGGCAAGGACTCGTTGACCGGCACGGTTCCCGAATCGGTCTTCATGACCTTTCAGATGACCTTCGCCATCATCACACCCGCCCTGATCTGTGGCGCCTTCGCCGACCGCATGAAATTTTCTGCACTGCTTTGGTTCCTGGGACTGTGGATGCTGATCGTCTACGCGCCGATTACACACTGGGTGTGGGGTGGCGGATTTTTGGCCGATGCAGGTGTTCTCGATTTCGCCGGGGGAACCGTCGTTCACATCAATTCGGGCATCGCGGGACTGGTGGCTGCACTCGTGCTTGGCCGCCGGCAAGGTTATGGCGTAGAGAACATGGCGCCCCACAACTTGGTCTATTCGCTGATCGGCGCCTCGTTGTTGTGGGTGGGCTGGTTCGGCTTCAACGCCGGTTCGGCGCTTGCCGCCGACGGCGCAGCCGGCATGGCCATGGCGGTCACGCAGATTGCCTGCGCCGCCGCGGCGATAGGTTGGATGGTTGCCGAATGGATTGTCTTCAAGCGTCCGAGCATCCTTGGTATTATTTCGGGCGCAGTGGCGGGTTTGGTGGCGATCACGCCAGCAAGCGGCTTTGTCGATCCGATGGGCGCGCTCATCATCGGTCTTTCCGCCGGCGTGATCTGCTACATCGCTTCCACTGTGATCAAGCATGCCTTGGGCTATGACGACTCCTTGGATGTTTTCGGCATCCATGGCGTTGGCGGCATCGTCGGTGCAATTCTGACAGGCGTCTTCGCGGTCGAAGCGATTGGCGGAACCGGCGGGCTGTTGGAAGGCAACTCAGCCCAGGTGCTGATTCAAATCGAAGGCATTCTGGCGACCGTCGCATGGTCGGGCATAGCCTCGTTCATCATCCTCAAGCTGATCGATCTCACCATCGGGCTGCGCGTTGAGCAGTCCGAGGAGATCGAAGGCCTCGATATCAACCTGCACGGCGAAGTCGTGCAGTAGCCTCTCCCAAAGCCGCCGCCGCCAAGGCAGCGGCCCATCAGCTGGACCGGACACCGCACCCCTCGTGCGGTGTCCATCCTTTGTGCACGCCGCCTATTAATTGAGCAAAACTCAGCTTCGCCGCATCGATGAGTGTGCGGCAGCCTGGCTCTAAGCATTTGAACAAAAACAATTATTCGGCATGCCCAATTTGTTGGCACAAGACTTGATCGTCTTTCGCGTGCCGTGCGTAAAAAACACGCACGGCATGAGGATAAACCTGACCTGGGGAGGCGGGCGTTGCTGCGCGTTGCAGCCGATTGGCAGTGAAGTCAGCGCACCTGTGGGACGTGCCGACTGGAGCTGCAGAGGCGCAACCTGGCCGCATTCGATTCCCCCGACTTAACAAAACCAGCTCCGGCGCCCGCGCGCTGGATGCGCGTTCGCCCAGGGGAGAACATCGATGATGAGCGCTGCGGACACTGCCTGGTTGATTACCGCCACCGCGTTGGTTCTCTTTATGACGCTGCCCGGTTTGGCGCTGTTTTATGGAGGACTGGTTCACGCGCGCAATCTGCTTTCGGTTCTGATGCACTGTTACACCATCGCCTGTCTGGCATCCTTGATGTGGCTGGTCGTCCTCTACAGTTTGGCCTTCAGCGAAGGTTCCGCCTTCATTGGCGGCCTCGACAAAGCGTTTCTGGCCGGCGTCGGGCGCGAAACCGTCTACCCCGACACCACCATTCCAGAGACCGTCTTCTTCATGTTCCAGATGACGTTCGCGATCATCACGCCGGCGCTCATTGTCGGCGCCTTCGTCGAGCGCATCAAATTCTCCGCCGTGCTGCTGTTCACTGCAATCTGGCTGGTTCTGGTCTATGCGCCGGTCACCCATTGGATTTGGGGCGGTGGCTGGTTGGGCGGAATGGGCGTCATGGATTATGCCGGCGGCCTGGTCGTTCATGTGACAGCGGGCGCCTCGGCGCTGGTCTTGGTCGCAGCCCTCGGCGCACGGCGCGGATTTCCGCGGGACGTTAAACCACCGCACGCTCCTTGGATGACCATGGCGGGCGCCTCGATGCTATGGGTCGGCTGGTTCGGATTTAACGCCGGAAGCGCGCTGAGCTCCGGCGGCGATGCTGGCATGGCGATGGCCGTAACGCATATCTCGGCTGCGACAGGCTCTCTCGTCTGGTTGGTCATTGAATGGCTCAAATTCGGCAAACCGAGCCTGATCGGTATCGTCACCGGCACGATTGCTGGCTTGGCGACGATCACGCCGGCTTCAGGCTTCGTCGGCCCCGGCGCCGCCGTGATCATCGGTCTGGTCGGCGGCACCATCTGCTATTACGCAGTCGATCTGGTGAAGCAGCGATTTGCCATCGACGATTCACTGGACGTCTTCGCAGTTCATGGCGTCGGCGGCGCCACCGGCATTTTGCTCACGGCCATTTTCGTCGATGCCGCATTGGGTGGCGCGGGCCTGCCCGAAGGCGTTTCCATGCTGGGCCAATTCGGCGTCCAACTCACCGGGCTGGTGGTCGTGGCGGTTTGGTCGGTGATTGTCAGCTTCGGCATCATCAAGCTGGTCAGCGCACTCGTTGGACTTCGCGTTTCCGAGCAAGACGAAATCACCGGTCTCGACGTCACGGCCCATGGCGAGAGCGGCTACAATCTTTAGAGCTTGAGGGAGGGGCGTTAAGTCCCGCAAGAGGCGGCGCCATCGCGCCGCCTCTTGCCAATTTCGGTCCCCCAAACCTTTAGGCTCCCTTAACCCTCCTCTCCTAGCCTTACGCTCACCCAGTGGACCCCGCCATTGGGCCTTGCAGCATGGTTGACGGTGCGATGCCATCACGCCCCAGGGCCGCCAGCGACAGTCCTAAAATAATCTCGCCATTTCGCCGGCTTGCCGCCCTATTGGAGGGCGTGGAACCCGGTATGAGCGCGATTGACCTGACCATGGGCGAACCGCGTCATCCGATGCCGCCCTTTGTGGCCGATCGGTTGAATGCCGGTATCGAGGATTTCGGCAAATACCCGCCGATCATGGGCACCGGCGAGCTGCGCCAAGCCATCGCGCGCTGGATGGCGCGCCGCTATCCAAATTTAACGGGCGTAATCGACCCAGATCGCCACATTCTGCCCCTGTGCGGCTCGCGCGAAGGACTGTTCAGCGCCATTTTTGCCGCAACGGCCCGTAAGCCCGATGTCGAGCGGCCCACCGTTTTACTGCCCAATCCGTTCTATTTCGCCTATGCCGCCGCCGCCAGCGCGGCCCAATCCGAGGCCATATTCTTGGACGCGACCCAGGCGGGCGGCTATTTGCCCGATCTTGACGCCATCGCGCCCGAAATCCTCGACCGCGCCGCCGCATTCTATTTTGCTTCGCCCTCCAATCCCCAGGGCGCGGCCGCCAGCCGAGCCTATCTCGAACGTCTGATCGGATTGGCCCGGCGCCATGACTTCCTGTTGTTCGCCGACGAATGCTATTCCGAAATCTACAGCGACACACCGCCCGCCGGTGCGCTTGCGGTTGCACAAGAGGCCTTTGGCGAGCTCAGCAATGTCTTGGCCTTCCAATCGCTATCGAAACGCTCCAATTTGCCGGGCCTTCGATCGGGCTTTTGTGCCGGTGATCCAGCCATTATTGCCGCCTACGGGGCCCTGCGAAACGTCTCCTGTCCGCAAATGCCGTTGCCCATACAGTCCGTCTCGGCCGCCGTTTGGGATGATGAGGCCCATGTGGTGGAAAGCCGCGCGCTTTATGCCGAAAAATTCGCCGCCTGCGACCGAATTTTGGCGGATCGCTTTGACTATCGCCGCCCGCAGGGCGGTTTTTTCCTTTGGTTGGACCTGAAATCGCACGGCGGCGGCGTCGAAGCGGCGAAAACCCTTTGGAAAGCTTGCGGTGTCAAACTGTTGCCCGGCGCCTATCTCGCACACGCCGCGGCGGGGACGCCCAATCCTGGTGAACACCATGTCCGCCTGGCGTTGGTCGACACTCTGGCGCGAACCGAGACGGCGCTCGAGCGCGTGGTGGCATGGGCTGAAGGGGAAGGGTAACAATGGCAGTACTGGGTCAACACTCCGAACGCAAACCGCTGCTTCCACGCGGATTTGAGGCCGGATTCTTGCGTCTGGCGGCCCAATTGGCCGGCATCGTCGCGATCGGATTGGCGGCAGCCGGCTGGCTCAGCCTGCTTTCATGGTCGATCGGCGATCCGAGCTTGAACCACGCCACTGGAGAATTGCCGCGCAATTGGCTGGGCGCTTGGGGCGCAAGCGCCGCCGACATCGCGATGCAAACGATCGGCCTGGCTGCAATCGTTCTGTTCGTACCGCTGGCGGCATGGGGCTGGCAGCTTCGCGCCAATCTAATCCCCACACTGCCCTGGTGGCGTCTGCTTGCTTGGCCCTGCGCGGCATTGGCCGCCGCGGCCGGCCTTTCAGCGCTGCCCGTGCCTTCGGGCTGGCCGCTTCCCAACGGACTTGGCGGCATCATGGGCGACGTTCTGATCTCAGGATTGGGCGTGTTCAGCTTCGCTGCGCCGCAGATCATCATCAATGCCGCCGGCGGTTTGGCGCTCTTCGTGCTGGCGGGATGGGCCACGCTGTTTGCCTGCGCCATTCCGGCGCGCGCCCTTGCCCTAATTTGGAGCCGAAGCCAATCCGATGGCGAGCCCGCTATGGCTGTCGATTTGGCGGCCGACACGCTGGGCGCCGCCGGTCACTGGCTGCTCGCAGCGCGCGCGCGCATCGGCCGGCTCTTCGCCACTAGGGCGCAAAGAGCTCAAATGCCTCAGGCCGAAATGCCGGCGTCCGAACAGCTCTCGCAGGCCGCGCCTGTTCGCTTGGACGGCGAAGACCGCATTGAGCCCTTCTTTGACGAAAACCCGCCAGTGACGGAATTCGACGACGGCGTTCAGATCACCCGAACTGCCCAGGGCCAAGTCCAGCCAGGCGTCGTCGCCAGCCGCGCCGCCGCGCCGGCCAAGCCCTTCACCGCGCCGCCGGTCCGCTTGCTCAAAGCCCCGCCGCGCGCCTCGCGTTCTGCCAGAGTGAGCGATGCCGTGCTGCAGGAAAACGCCCGCCTGCTCGAATGCGTGCTGCAGGATTTTGGCGTCAAGGGCGACATCACCAATGTCCATCCAGGCCCCGTCGTTACGCTCTATGAGCTTGAACCTGCACCCGGCACCAAGTCTTCGCGGGTTATTGGGCTCTCCGACGACATCGCGCGCTCGATGAGCGCGATAGCCGCGCGCGTCGCCGTGGTCCCGGGGCGCAACGTCATCGGCATCGAGTTGCCCAATGCAACCCGCGAAACCGTGTACTTGCGCGAGCTGCTGGATGCGGGTGATTTCGTTCAAAGCTCCGCCGAGTTGGAGTTGGCGCTGGGCAAAAACATCGGCGGCGAACCGGTTACGGTCGATCTCTCACGCATGCCCCATCTGCTGATCGCCGGCACCACCGGGTCCGGTAAATCGGTCGGCATCAACACCATGATCCTGTCGCTGCTCTATCGGCTGACGCCCGATCAATGCAAATTCATCATGATCGATCCCAAAATGCTGGAGCTCTCGGTCTATGACGGCATTCCGCATTTGCTCGCACCCGTCGTCACCGATCCGAAAAAGGCCGTCGTCGCGCTCAAATGGACCGTCAAGGAGATGGAAGAGCGCTACAAGAAAATGTCTAAACTCGGTGTGCGCAACATGCACGGCTACAACGCCCGTGTGCTGGAAGCCAGAGCCCGAGGCGAGACCATCACACGCACCGTTCAGACCGGTTTCGACCGCGAAACGGGTGAGGCGGTCTACGAGCAAGAGGTGATGGATTACGAGCCGCTGCCGTATATCGTCGTGATTGTCGACGAGATGGCCGATCTGATGATGGTCGCCGGCAAGGACATCGAGGGCGCGGTGCAGCGCCTGGCGCAAATGGCCCGCGCCGCCGGGATTCACATGATCGCCGCCACCCAGCGCCCGAGCGTCGACGTCATCACCGGCACCATCAAGGCAAACTTTCCGACCCGGATCAGTTTCCAGGTCACCTCCAAGATCGACAGCCGGACCATTTTGGGCGAGCAAGGCGCCGAGCAGCTGCTTGGCCGCGGCGATATGCTCTACATGGCCGGCGGCGGCCGGATCACGCGCGTGCACGGTCCCTTCGTCTCCGACGAAGAGGTCGAGCGCGTCGTCCGTCATCTGCACAAACAGGGTGTGCCGCAGTATCTCGAAGAGGTCACCGAGGCGCCCGACGAAGACGAAAGCCCGGCGTCGGGCTCAGCGCCTGAGGGCGGCGATCTCTATGACCAAGCCGTGGCCATCGTGCTGCGCGACCGCAAGGCCTCGACCAGCTATGTCCAGCGGCGCCTGTCGATCGGCTACAACCGGGCAGCGACGCTGATCGAGCGCATGGAGGAGGAAGGCGTCATTTCAGCCGCCAACAGCTCCGGAAAGCGGGAAATCCTGGTCGGCGGAGACAACGTCGAAGCCCCCTATTAGCGCGCCAGCCCGCTTCAGCGCCGAGCGGTTTCATCTCGCCCAATGTTGACCACTTTTCCGTGTCTGATTAAGTCAATCACGCACGCGAGCGAATCAGCGGCCCACCGAGCCGGCGCATGACGGGCCGGCAGGCGTGAATGAGAGCAGAGACGGATAGACGCGATGACCCGCACTTTCGCAACCTCGGCCGCACTTGCCATTGCGCTCGTTCTTTGCAACGGCCAGGCCTACGCCCAGGACAAGTCCGACTCCGGCTCATCAAGCGCGGTGGGCGGCAACTGGTCGGCGGAGGTCGATGCCGCCGACGATCCGAATGACGGACCGGCGGAAGTCGAACTCGACGCCGCTTCGCTCAAATCGATCAAGCGCGTCAATGCCTATTTCAACGATTTGATCCATCTGCAGGGCAAATTCACCCAGACCGACGCCAACCGCAACGAGACGACCGGCCGCTTTTATGTGCATCGGCCCGGCCGCTTGCGCTTCGAGTACGCCAAGCCCAGCCTGCTGCGCATCGTCGCCGATGGCCAATATCTCTCCATCGAAGACCATGATCTCAAAACGGTCGACAAATATCCGCTCGAATCCACCCCGTTCCGCATGTTGCTGACCGAGGACGTCGATTTGGTGCGCGATGCCCGCATCATGGGCTACGTCCGCGAACCCGATTCCATCGTGCTCACCCTGCAGGACCGCTCCAACGATTCTCCCGGTCAAATCAAGCTGTTCTTCAATGCGACCAAGAAGGGCGCCAAGATTGAGCTGAAGGAATGGATCATCACCGATCCCCAGGGTCTCGACACCCGCATTCAGGTGGCCGATCTGGTTAAGGGAAAAGAGGTTTCAAGCAAACTGTTCGATACCTCGACCGTTCAATTTCCAGATTTTAACAATTGACGGTTTTGCTCAAGCCGATCCACACCCTAATTCTTTAAGACGCTGATTCACCAGAATAATCAAGTCTGGAAACCTGCCTTTAACGTGCCGAATCGCAGGCGATGGCGGGTGGTTTGGTAATTTTTTTTTAACTTTTTTCGGGCGCGGAGATTGAAATCTGCAAACGCGCACCTATTTTTGGTTCAGTAGCGGATGGGTCAAATATCATCGGTAGTGCCCCCCGTCTAGCCGTAGACACATTCGCTCGCGCCGGTTTCCCTCCCGGCGCACCGCGCAAATAGCGCTTTCTAAGCGCCCAACCACGCGCAGCGGTTGGGCGCTTTTTTTATGCGGATTCCTGTTTTTCAATCGCCATAAAAAAAACCCGCCGCGCATTTCTGCACGGCGGGCTTTGGCTGATATGCAATTCGTGTGGCTATTTGTAAGCGATCGGGATCACTTCCTCGTGGCCAAATTTCCAGCGCAGGCCAACCAGCAGATCGTGCGAGTGAATGTCCTCGAGCGTGGTGGGATCTTGCGGCTGGGGCGCGGCCGGGTCGTAAGTGAAGTAGGGACCGGTCGTGCCGTCACCCGTTTCCGTATAGCGGTAGGCCATATCGAATGTGAGGGTGGGTGAGAGTTCGTAGGCGAAACCGCCGGTCACCGCCCAAGCGAAATTCCATTCGCTGTTGTCGTCGGCCCAATGCAAGCCGTTGGTGACCAGGTTCACGTCCCAGAAATCATCAAGCGTCACCCGCGCGGTACCGATACCGGCGCCCACATAAGGCGTCACGCCATGCAACGTGAAGATGTCCCAATAGGCATTGGCCAAGAGCAGCCATTCGCTCTTCACGCCGGTGTGCTCGTTGGTGCAAACACCCGGTCCGCAGCCTGGGTCGACATAGGTGTCGAGGCCGCGGAAGTCGGCGCCGCCGCGATATTCGGACGTCAAATCGAAGCGAATGTGCTCGTTGACCTGGTAGCCAATGCCGCCGCCGATAAACGGCGAGCTGTCGAAGCCATGTTGTTCGATCTGGAAATTGCCGTTTTCGATCGTCGTATTCGTAATGTTGTCGATGTCCTGGTTGGTCATGCCGATGAAGCCGCGCAGGTACCAGGCGTCATGAACAACCACAGGCGCCGGGACTTCCACGGCTCCTTTGTATGTCTCATAAGGCTCGGGCGGGTATTCGGGTGCCGGCATCATGCCGCCAGCGGTTGCCGCACCGCTTTGGCCCATTAACAAAGCGGCACCGATCAAAATCGAGTGGCGGTAGGTTTTCACAACAGTCCCCTTTGTCTCTCAGCGAAGCTCCACGCCCCTACGGCGCGGGTAACCTTCGAGCTGTTTCATTTCGGGACTATGAGGCCGATAATTTAATGGAGGATTAACCACGATCGCGCGGCGAAGTTTTTTTTGAGCGCGCGCCGCCAGACCCGCATATCTACCGTTGCGCGCCGGGCCAAGGCCGCGCAACCTCCAGGCGTTGGGGAAAATCACCCAACCCGCCTCGCGGGACTGGAAAGGAAGGTCTGGCCCGTGTATCCATCGCCCCATGAGCGTCAAACTCGCCACCTGGAACATCAATTCCGTGCGCCTGCGAATCAATCTGGTTGAGCGATTCGCCGCCCAGTACGCCCCCGACATACTCTGCCTGCAGGAAATCAAGTGCAGCGACGACGCCTTTCCCTTGAAGCAGATCAAGGCGATCGGTTTCGATCATGTCGAGGTCAGGGGTCAGAAGGGACATCATGGCGTAGCGATTTGTTCGCGGCTGCCGCTCCGTCGACTGGAGTCCCAAGATTTCAACGGCAGCGGCCACGCCCGTCACGTCGCGGTCGAAGTCGAACCAGGCGGCGCAGCCAAACCGATCGCGCTGCATAATGTGTATGTGCCCTCGGGCGGCGACGTGCCCGATCCCGACGCCAATCCGAAATTTCGCCAGAAGCTCGATTATCTCACCGCCATGACGAACTGGTTCTCTGGCCAGGGCGACAGCGCGGCAAACCGCTTCGTGCTTGTGGGCGATTTCAACGTGGCGCCGCTCGAGACCGACGTCTGGTCCCACAAACAGCTGCTCAAGGTCGTCAGCCACACTCCGGTCGAGGTCGCACATCTTGCGAGCCTGATGGGCTCGCAGGACTGGATCGACGTTGCGCGCCAACACATCCCGCCGGAAGAACGGCTCTTTACCTGGTGGAGTTATCGCTCGCGCGACTGGCGCGTCTCAAACCGCGGACGCCGTCTCGATCACGTCTGGGTGACGCCGCCATTGGCCCAGGGCACAAGCGGGGTCGAAGTGGTCGATGTGGCGCGCGACTGGGAAAAGCCGTCCGACCACGCGCCGGTCATCGTCGAGATCGACACATGAGCGCATAAGAGCGGACAATCGGACCTAGGGAACGAGTTTGTAGCCGCCCGTTTCCGTCACCAACAATTCAGAATTGGACGGATCCCTCTCGATCTTTTGACGCAAGCGATAAATGTGCGTCTCGAGCGTATGGGTGGTCACGCCGGCATTGTAACCCCACACCTCGTGCAGCAGCACGTCGCGCCCGACGACCTTTTCGCCAGCGCGATAGAGGTATTTCAGGATCGAGGATTCTTTTTCCGTCAGCCTGATTCGCGAGCCGGCGTCATCCACCAGCGTCTTGGCCGCCGGCTGAAAGGTATAGTGGCCGATCGAGAACACGGCGTCCTCGCTTTGCTCGTGTTGGCGCAATTGCGCTCTTATGCGCGCCAACAACACGGCGAAGCGGAAGGGTTTGGTGACATAGTCATTGGCGCCCGATTCGAGGCCAAGGATCATGTCCGCGTCGCTGTCTTGGCCCGTCAACATAACGACAGGACCCTTGTAGCCGTTCTTGCGCAGCAGCTTGCAGGCCTCGCGCCCGTCCATGTCCGGGAGACCGACATCGAGCAGAATCAAATCGACATGATTTGATTTGGCCGATTCGAGCGCCGCGCTGGCCGTCGGCGCGCTGATTGGCTCGAACTCGTCGTGTGGCGCCAATTGTTCCGTTAGCGTTTCCCTCAAGTCGTCATCGTCGTCGACTATCAAGATTGTGCGCGCCGTGCTCATGAGCCATCCCTCGTTACAAGACGTCTTTTCTCACATCCAACACTGATGTAACTCCCCAGTTAGGGTGCAACAAGCGCATGGCAAGATCGAGGTAAAGGTGGCGCGCCGTCACGATGACTCAAAAATCCGTGAACGGATGGATGCAATCGCCGTGCGCCTGCCGCGATCAGCCCGCTCCGGCGCGGCCAAACCCGCCGGTGAGGCAGCCCGCGGTCTCGTCCGACTGGGCCCGCGCTACTGGCCATGTGTTTTGGGCAAAGGCTCAATTGCAGCGTTGAAGCGTGAAGGCGATTGCGCGACGCCGCTCGGCAGGTTCGATTTTCGTTGCGTCCTCTACCGCGCCGATCGCATCAAGCGACCCCGGACCGCTTTGCCCCTGCGCGTTATCAAACAAGAAGACGGCTGGTGTGATGCGCCCGCCGACCGCAATTACAACCGGCCGGTGGTTCTGCCCTATGGCGCAAGCGCCGAAGAGATGTGGCGAAAGGACGGGCTCTATGATCTCGTCATCGTGCTCGGTCACAATGATCGCCCCCGCATTCGTGGGTTGGGCAGCGCTGTTTTCATGCATGTATGGGCGAGCGATCACGGCCCGACGGCAGGCTGCATAGCGCTGGCGCGCGAAGATCTGCTGCAGCTGGTTTCGCGTCTTGGTCCAGCCGCCGCGCTCACTGTTCTGAGCTGAGCAGCCGACCCACGTCACGCCGGCTCGCGAGGTCCGAAGACCCCCGTACCGACCCGCACATGGGTTGCACCGAAGGTGATCGCTGTCTCGAAATCGGCGCTCATGCCCATGCTGAGTCGGGCGACGCCCGCCTCGGCCGCGATCTTGGCAAGCAGGGCGAAATGAAACGCCGGCTCCTCATCGAGCGGTGGAATGCACATCAGTCCTTCGATCTTCAGGCCAAATTCTCTGCGGCAGCGCGTGACGAACGCTTGGGCTTCGCCTGGCAAAACACCCGCCTTTTGCGGTTCCTCGCCCGTGTTGACTTGGACGAACAACCGCACATTGCGGCCGCTTGCTTCGATCTCACGCGCCAGCGCGCGTGCGATCTTTTCCCTGTCGACCGTTTCAATCACATCAAACAGCGCCACCGCATCCTTTGCCTTGTTGGATTGAAGCGGTCCGATCAAATGCAGCTCAACATCGCCGAAGCGGTCTTTGAGTTCTGGCCATTTGGCCTGTGCCTCCTGCACCCTGTTCTCACCAAACAGGCGCTGACCTGCTGCAATAGCCTCCTCTATCGGCTTGGCCCCAAGCGTCTTGGAAACCGCCACCAGTTGGACGTCCTCTGGCCGCCGCCCAGCCGCACGCGCCGCCTCGCCGATCGCGCTGCGGACGGCTGTCAGCCGCCCCTCGACATCGTCTTGTGCCGTTTCAGTCATCGCATGATCCCAATCTCCGGCGCGCGCTCCGCGTCCGGCCGACCATAACGCTGCGCTGCGCCGGTGCAAGTCGGGCAGCGCAACGCTTGACCCCCGCAAACTTTTTGGGCCTCATGCCGATCACAGGGGCAGACGGACACACATTCAACCACCGGTCCGACACGACGCATGGCCATGGCACACGAGCGCTACAACGCACCGGTGCGCGAAAAGCACTGGCAAAAGATCTGGGACGAACGTCAGTTGTTCGCCGCGCGCGAGGATGCGGATGGCGCGAAATACTACGTGCTCGAGATGTTTCCCTACCCGTCCGGGCGCATTCATATGGGCCACGTCCGCAACTACACGATGGGCGATGTCGTGGCCCGGGCCAAACGCGCCCAAGGCTTCAATGTGCTTCATCCAATGGGCTGGGACGCTTTCGGCATGCCGGCCGAGAACGCTGCCATGGAGCGCGGCGTACATCCGGCCGAATGGACCTACGCCAATATCGACGCCATGCGCGGTCAGCTTAAGGCGCTTGGGCTGTCACTCGACTGGTCGCGCGAGATCGCGACCTGCGACCCCGACTATTACCGCCACGAGCAGCGCCTGTTCCTGGATTTTTTGGACAACGATCTCGTTGCCCGCAAGACGGCCAAGGTCAATTGGGATCCAGTCGATCACACGGTGCTGGCGAACGAACAGGTGATCGACGGCAAAGGCTGGCGCTCCGGCGCACCCGTCGAGCAGCGCGAGTTGACCCAGTGGTTCTTCACCATCACCAAATACGCCAATGAACTGCTGCAGGCGCTCGACGGGCTCGACCGCTGGCCCGAAAAGGTCCGCATCATGCAGCGCAACTGGATCGGTAAGTCCCATGGCGCGCTGGTCCGGTTTGAATTGAACGGCGCGCCCGACGACCATGCCGTGCTGCCCGTCTACACAACCCGGCCCGACACGCTGTTTGGCGCGTCGTTTTGTGCGCTGGCGCCTGACCACCCGCTCAGTCTGTCTCTTGCAGAATCGGATGAAAAACTCGGCGCCTTCATCGAGGAGTGCCAACGAACGGGCACCAGCGAGGAGGACATCGAGACGGCCGAGAAACAAGGCTACGACACCGGCCTGACCGCGACCCACCCCTTCGATCCGAACTGGCAGCTGCCTGTCTATGTCGCCAATTTCGTTTTGATGGATTACGGCACCGGTGCTATTTTCGGTTGCCCGGCGCATGATCAGCGCGACCTGGACTTCGCCCGGAAATACAAGCTCCCCGTGACGCCCGTGGTGATCCCCGCCGAGGCCGACCCCGCCAGCTTCGAGGTTGGCGATGAGGCCTATATCGGCGATGGCCGGCTCGCCAATTCGAAGTTTCTCGATGGACTCGATGTCGACTCTGCTTTGGACAGCGCAATCGCACGGCTGGAGAGCCAGCAGGTCGGCCGCGAGCGGCAAGGCGAGCGGCGAACGAATTTTCGCCTGCGCGATTGGGGTATCTCGCGGCAACGCTATTGGGGTTGCCCTATCCCGATGATCCATTGCGACGACTGCGGCGTGGTGCAGGTGCCGCGCGCGGACCTGCCGGTCACACTGCCCGAGGACGTCACTTTCGACACACCAGGCAATCCACTGGAGCGCCACCCCAGTTGGAAGGACGTCGCCTGTCCGGCTTGCGGCAAAGACGCACGGCGCGAAACCGACACCTTTGACACATTCGTCGATTCGTCTTGGTACTTCGCGCGCTTTTGTTCGCCCCGCTCCGATGAGCCCGCCGCCCGCAATGCGGTCGATTACTGGCTTCCGGTGGATCAGTATATCGGCGGCGTAGAGCATGCGATTCTGCATTTGCTCTATGCGCGCTTCTTCACTCGCGCGATGACGGCGACGGGGCACGCAGGTGTGGAAGAACCCTTTGCCGGGCTTTTCACCCAAGGCATGGTCAATCACGAAACCTACCGCGACGCCGAGGGCGGCTGGGTCAATCCCGCCGACATTCGTTTGGAGGGCGAAGGTAAGAGTCGCCACGCTGTGGCGATCGAGACGGGCGCCGAAATTGAAATCGGCCCGATCGAGAAAATGTCGAAGTCGAAACACAACACGGTCGACCCGGAAGACATCATTGCCCGCTACGGCGCCGATACGATCCGCTGGTTCATGCTGTCGGATTCGCCGCCCGAACGCGACGTGCAATGGACCGAGGCCGGTGTCGAGGGCGCCTGGCGTTTCGTCCAACGCCTCTGGCGGCTGATCGATGAGGCGGCAGATGGCGCCGCGCAGATCGGCAGCGTTCCCGAAAACGCTTCAGAGGGCCCAGCGCTTGACCTTAGGCGCGCCACCCACAAGACCATCCATTCCATCAGCGCGGACCTGGATGCGCTTCGTTTCAACCGCGCCGTCGCGCATATTTATGAGTTCGTCAACACGCTTACCGCGGCTGCGCCAAAGTTGAAATCGGACGCCGCGCTGCGCGAAGCACTGGATAATTTGACCATCATGGTCGCGCCGATGATGCCGCACTTGGCTGAAGAGTGCTGGCTGCGCCTTGGTCATGACACACTCGTTGCCGACCAACCATGGCCACAAGCCGATTCCGCCCTTATTGTGGACGACACCGTTACCATCGCGGTTCAAGTCAACGGCAAACGCCGTGACGAATTGACAATCGCGCGGGATGCGGCAAAAGAGGATGTTGAGGCTGCGGCCCTAAACCTCGATAATGTGATGAAGGCTATTGGCGATAAGAAAGTTAAGAAGGTGATCGTCGTGCCGCAGAGGATTGTCAATGTCGTCGCGTAATGACCAAAAGACCCAAGGAACGCTGTCGCGGCGCTCGTTCGCGCTGGCGCTCGGATTGAGCGCATTGACGCCGCTCATCGCCGGCTGCCAGTTCCAGCCGCTCTATGGAACAAATACGGGCGGCGGGTCTGTCAAGGACGCCATGAAATCCGTGGTGATCGCGCCCATACCGGGCCGCGTCGGTCAACGGCTGCGCAACGAATTGATCTTCGGCACCACCGGCGGCGGTGATGCCTATACCCCCAAATACCGGTTGCAGATCGCCATCCGCGAAAACGTCACCAGCATTCTTGTTGAGACAACCGGCGATGCCGAGGGCCAACTGTTCAATCTCGATGCCAGCTTCAAGCTTCTGCGCATCTCCGACGAGGCCGTTGTGTTCGAAGGCGAGAGCACATCCCGCGCGGCATACGACAAGTTCGAGCAGATCTTTGCCAACACCCGCGCGCGCCTCGATGCCGAAAATAGGGCCGCGCGCACTGTCGCCGACGGCATCAGGACCCGTATCGCCGCCTTCCTGTCGCGTTCGGCGTGAGCCGCGCTCCGATCAATTCAATTGAAATCTGCCGCAGGACGGGCTCGCATGAGAGGGGCCCGAACGACTGATGGTCGCCATCAAGGCCGCACAGACGCCCCGCCTGCTCGCCAATCCCGACGCTGCCTATCGCGCCTTTCTGCTCTATGGCCCCGAGGCCGGACTTGTGAGCGATCGGGCCGCGACATTGGTCAGCCTGCTCGCCGAGCGTTTCGAACCCAAAGCCGAGATAATCCGTCTTGATGAGCGCGACCTGGCTGAGGACCCAGACAGATTGGCGATCGAAGTGCAGACCGTTTCGATGTTCGCAAGCCAAAAGGTTGTGCGCATCAAAACCGGACCGCGGCTCAACGTCGACATGTTGAGCGACTTGATCGGGGTCGGCAGCGACGCGCTGCTCGTCGTGGAGGCCGGCAATCTGCGTCCCACCGCCAAGCTGCGCAAAGTGTTCGAGGCGTCAGGGGAGGCCGCGGCCTGCGCCTGCTATTCCGATGTGGCCCGCGACATTGGCCCGCTGATCGACCAAACATTCGAGCGCTGCGGCTGCTCCGTCACAGCCGATGCCCGGACCATGCTGTTGGCACTGGTCGGTACCGACCCGGCACTCGCCCGCTCCGAAGTCGAAAAGGTCGCGCTTTATGCCGGCGACGGTGCGGTCGTCTCCGCCCAAGACGTCGAGACGATTGTCGTCGACGGCGCCGAGCTCGCCCTCGACGCCCTCGCCCAGGCCGCGGCCGACAAGTCGTCCAAACGCGCGCTCCGCGAATTCGACCGCCTCACCGCCGCCGGTCAATCGCCCCAAGCGGGACTGGCCGCGCTCGCCCGTCATTTTGAGCGCCTGCACCGGCTGATCGTCGACATCAACACAGGGACTCAGCCCGCCCGCGCGATTGCCGCAATCCGCCCGCCTGTGGGCTATAGCCAACGCGACGCCTTGCTGCGCCAAGTGCGCAAATGGTCGGGCGGCGATGTGCGCCAAGGCATTATCGCGCTGCAATCGGCCATCGCGCAGTCGCGCCGCCGGCCAATTCTCGAGCGTCAGATCACCGAGCGCGCGTTGCTCGACTTGTGTCGAGATGGCAGTTAAGCCATTGATTATTATCAACAATTAGAGCTCTAAGAGTCTGCGTCGAACCTCATTGAGCTGGTCCAAATTGCGGTAGGCAATACGCAGTTCACCGGCTTCGCCGCGCCGCATTTGAATCGTAACCGACAGCCCAAGCGCGTCGCTCAATTCGCTTTCAGCCGCCCGCGTGTCGGCGTCCTTGATCGCCGCCTTGCGTTTGCTGCGCGGCGCCTCGTCCGCCTTCACCAATGCCTCTACCGCTCGCACGCTCATCGCCCTGGCGATGATTTGCTTGGCCAGCTTGAGGGCATTGTCGCGACCGATCAACGCCCGCGCATGACCGGCGCTGAGCTGGCCCTCCCGGATCATGTCCTGAACGCCGTCAGGCAATTTCAGCAGTCGAAGCATATTGGCCAGATGGCTTCGGCTCTTGCCGATAATTTGCGCCAGCTCCTCCTGCGTGTGGTCGAAGGCCTCGATCAGTTGCTGATAGCCGCGGGCCTCCTCGATGGCATTGAGGTCGCTGCGCTGAACGTTCTCGATGATCGCGAGCTCCAGCGCCTCGCGGTCGGAAAGTTGGCGCACGATAGCCGGCACCTGGTGAAGCTGGGCCTTTTGGGCCGCCCGCCAGCGCCGTTCGCCCGCGACGATCTCATAGGCGCCGCCTTCTGTCGGGCGCACCACGAGCGGCTGCACAACGCCCTTCTCGCCAATCGAGGCGGCGAGTTCGGCCAACTCTTCTTCGGCAAAGTGCCGACGCGGGTTTTGCGGATTGGCCTTGAGCGAGGCCAAGGCCACCATGCGGTAACCCTCGATGCCGCGCGCCGTCTCGATATCGGCGGCATCATCGAGCAGGTCGACAAGACCGCGCCCCAACCGCTTTTTTTGCACCCCTGCCGTCATGCCTTGCTCCGTCACGCCGCCAATTGCTGTTCCCGCTTGATCACTTCCGACGCCAGTTCGATATAGGCGCGGCTGCCCTCGCACTGGTGATCGTAGAGCAGGATCGGTTTGCCGAAGGAGGGCGACTCGGCGACACGCACATTGCGCGGAATGTATGTGGCGTAAACCTTTTCGCCCAGCGCGTCCCGAACGTTTTCCTCGACCTCGTGGGTAAGCCGGTTGCGTTTATCGTGCATTGTGAGCACGACGCCCTGAATGGAGAGCGCGGGGTTGAGCCGGTCGCGCACGTCGTTGATCGTCTTCACCAACTGCGCCAGACCTTCCATGGCAAAAAATTCGCATTGCATCGGCACAAGAACCGCATCGGCCGCCGACAGCGCATTGATGGTGAGCACGTTGAGCGAGGGCGGGCAATCGATCAGCACATAGGTCGTTTTGGCCTGGCCTTCGGCGTTCGCCTGCTGGTGCGCCGCATATTCGATCAGAGCATTGCGCAGCGGATAGACTTTGTGTTGCCCGGCGGCGAATTCGCGCTCGATCCCCATCAAGTCGCCCGTCGCCGGTACGATCGAGAGCAGCGGAATTCCGGTGGGCTTAGCTGCTTGCGCCATGCTTGCCGTCTCCAGCAGCACTTCAAGCGTCGAGGGGGATCGTTCGTCAGGCCCCTTGCCGATGCCAAGCCCCGTGCTGGCATTGCCTTGGGGATCGAGATCAACGATCACAACAGGCCGCCCGACCGCAGCCAGCGCCGTGCCTAAATTGATCGCCGTGGTTGTCTTGCCGACGCCGCCTTTTTGATTGGCGACGGCCAACACGCGCAGACCGCCTCCCCATCCCGACGTTTTCACCATTTTCCTCCGCCTAGCCCTTAGGAATCGGTTCGCGCACCTCGACGATGCGAGCATGCCGGTCCGTGCGGCTTTGCACAAGTTTCACGTGAAACGTCCACGCCCGCTTGGCCGCCTCGACTTCCAAATCGGCTCGCTTACCCTTGAGGAACAGCCCCACCGTGTGGGCCCCGAAGAACGGCGCCGATAGGCGCAACAGCTTGTCTAAAGGCGCCAATCCGCGCGCAGTCACGACGTCGAAGTTCGAGACTGTAGCTGCCATTGCCGCGGATTCAATGCGTTCATTTCGTATTTCCACAGCCACGCCCGTTTCGCGCGCCACTTCGGACAAAAATGCACATTTTCGGCTGGACGACTCCACAAGCGTGACACTGGCGCCCGTCTTCGCGCCCAAAATCGCAATGACCAGCCCCGGGAAGCCAGCACCGGCGCCAAGATCGAGCCAAGATTTGGCCCCCGGCGCCAGCGCAATCAGCTGCGCGCTATCTGCGAAATGCCGATGCCACACATCATCGAGGCTCGCAGCGCCAACAAGATTGACCGCCGGTTGCCAGCGCCGCAGCAGCGCCTCATAGCGCGCGAGCGCATCCATACACCCGTCATCTACATTGAACTGGGCGGCGAACCCCTGCCCGTCGACGATGTGGGGCAGCGCGGCGCCAGAGCTTGCTTCAGGCGGACTTGCGCCCCGATTGGCTTGATCTTGCGGACTTGGCATCGGCGGCTTTCTTGACGTGGGCGAGCAGCACCATCAGCGCGGCCGGCGTCATGCCGTCAATCCGCGAGGCTTGGCCCAAGGTCGCCGGCCGGTGTTGCATCAGTTTCTGGCGCGCTTCGTTGGAGAGCGCGGTCACGCCGTCATAGTCAAAGGCGGACGGGATGGCGATTCCCTCATCCCTGCGGAAGGCCGCAATATCGGCCTCCTGTCGCGCCAAATAGACTGCATAGCGCGCATCGACTTCGATCTGCGTGGCAATCGGCGCATCAAGTTCCGCCAGATCGGGCCAGATCGCCGACAGCCGCTCAATCGTAATGTCCGGGTTGGCCAACAAATCAAACGCGCTGCGGCGGCGTCCGTCGCGATTGACCGCAATTCCGGCTGCAATCGCCTGATCTGGCGTCAGATTGAAGCCCTCGAGCGCCGCCCGCGCGCGAGCTAGCGTATCGGCTTTCTCATTATAAGCGACCGCCCTGTTGCGTCCCACGCAGCCAAGGGCAATGCCGTGCGGCGTCAGGCGCTGATCGGCATTGTCGGCCCGAAGCGTCAGCCGGTATTCGGCCCGCGATGTGAACATCCGATAAGGCTCTGAGACGCCGCGCGTCACCAGATCGTCGATCATCACGCCCATATAGGCGTCGGCCCGCGTCGGCGAAAAGACATTTGCCGCGCCGCTCGCCTTGAGCGCCGCATTGAGCCCGGCAACAAGTCCTTGGGCCGCCGCCTCTTCATATCCGGTCGTGCCGTTGATCTGGCCTGCCAGGAAGAGCCCCGACAGCGACTTGATCTCCAGGCTGGGAGCGAGTTCGCGCGGGTCGACATAGTCATATTCGATGGCGTAGCCCGGCCGTATGACCGAAACGGACTCAAGGCCCGGTATGGTTTTCAGAAACGCCAGCTGCACCTCTTCGGGCAGAGACGTAGAAAGCCCATTGGGATAGACCGTGCTGTCGTCGAGGCCCTCAGGTTCGAGAAAGACCTGATGTGACTGACGCTCCTTAAAGCGCACGATCTTGTCCTCGATCGAAGGACAATAACGTGGGCCGGTGCTTTCGATCTGGCCCGAATAGATCGGCGCATGCGCCAGGTTGGCCGCGATGATGGCGTGGGTTTCGGGTTGCGTGTGGGTGATGTGGCAGACCACCTGCGGCGTCGTAATCCGGTCGGTCATAAATGAAAACGGCACCGGCGGCTCATCGCCCGGCTGTTCGGCAAGTCGCGCCCAATCGATCGTCGTTCCTTCAAGGCGCGGCGGCGTGCCCGTCTTGAGCCGCCCCATGGCAAGACCCAGGGCG
Source organism: Hyphomicrobiales bacterium (assembly GCA_021775595.1). Lineage (GTDB taxonomy): Bacteria > Pseudomonadota > Alphaproteobacteria > Rhizobiales > Methyloligellaceae > JAJFHN01. The sequence continues at coordinate 6,754 of JAJFHN010000006.1, read as the reverse complement.
TAGAGCCGCTTGGAGAGACCGATCGCTGGCGCATCGCCATGACGCCCCGCCGGGATCTGGCGCGTGCCCATATGGATAAGGCCGTTCAAGAACGTGCCCGTGGTGAGCACAACCGCACCGGCGTGAAGGTGCCGCCCATCGCCGAGCACGACACCGCCCACGCGGCCCTCGGCGACAATCAAGTCCTCGACCGCCGCCTCGATCACCTCAAGCCCCGATTGCCCGGAGATCGCATCCTGCATGGCGCTTCTGTAGAGCGCGCGATCGCTTTGGGCCCGCGGCCCCTGAACGGCTGGCCCCTTGGAGCGGTTCAGTATTCGAAACTGGATGCCTGATGCATCGGCAACCCGCCCCATCAATCCATCGAGCGCGTCGATCTCCCGCACCAAATGGCCCTTGCCGAGCCCGCCGATCGCCGGGTTACACGACATCTCGCCGATGCTGTCGAAGCGATGGGTGACGAGGCCAGTGCGCGCGCCAAGGCGGGCCGCCGCGGCAGCCGCCTCGCAGCCCGCGTGTCCGCCGCCCACCACGATCACGTCGTAGCTATTATCAGGTCCCTTGGTCATCGCGCGCGACCCTACCGATTCCCAAAATTTCCGTCAAAGCTTCTTGCCGCGCAGGGTCGTCGGATTGATTCACGTGAAACAATCTGACCGCGCCTCACTTGCCGATACAAAACTCTGCGAACACCAGATCCAATACGTCCTCGACATCCATGCGCCCGGTGATGCGCCCGAGCGCCGCGGCGGCCTGACGCAAGTCCTCGGCCCTGAGCTCAAGCGCCTCGAAAGGCTCACTCAGAAATCGCTCGAGCGCCGCGCGGCAGAGCTCAAGCTCGTGGCGGTGCCGCGCGCGCGTCAGTTGCGGCGCCTCGGTCGAACCGAGACTGGCGCCGGCGCGGGCCTCTATTTCAGCACCAAGTTCATTGATTCCAATATCATTTTTAACTGATATATCAATATGTTGAATGTTTTCACCAGATGATTCCGATGCTTCGATGAGATCGATCTTATTACGCACAATCATGGGCCCCTGGCGCGCCAAACCATCGGGCGGCAACCAGTCGGGCGCGCTGCCATCAACCAGCCAAATCACCAAATCAGCGTCCTCGGCCCGTTCAAACGCCCTGCGAATACCTTCCTTCTCAACACCGCCCGCCGCCGCGCGGATGCCGGCGGTGTCCATAACCGTGATCGGCAGACCGCCAAGATCGAGATGGACTTCGATTACATCACGCGTCGTCCCCGCTTCCTCGGCGACGATCGCCGCCTCGCGTCGGGCGAGCGCATTGAGCAAGCTCGACTTGCCGGCATTGGGCGCACCCGCAATCAGCACGCGGTAGCCCTCACGCAAGCGTTCGCCACCATGCCGGTCATCGAGATGGCGGCCGATCGCATCCACCAGCCGCTCGACCACCGGCCGCGCCTCTCGGTCCACCTCGCCCGGCACATCAGCTTCGTCTGAAAAGTCGAGCGCCGCCTCGACCCGTGCAAGGGCTGCCAGCAGATCCGCCCGCCACGCCTCATAGAGCGCACCGAGCCGGCCAGTGCTTTGGCGCAGCGCCTGGCGGCGCTGCGCTGTGGTTTCCGCATTGATGAGATCTGCGATGCCTTCGACGGCCGTCAGATCGAATTTACCGTTCTCGAAGGCCCGCCGCGAAAACTCCCCCGCCTCTGCCGGACGCACACCGTCAAGGGCGGTGAGCGCGTCGAGTACGCCGGCGATCACGGCGCGGCCGCCATGAACGTGAAACTCTGCCGTATCCTCGCCGGTGTAACTGGCGGGGCCTTCGAACCACATCACCAGCGCCCGGTCCAGCGCCTCACCTGTCGCGGGATCGTGCAGATGCGCCAATTGCGCCTGACGCGGCTTTGGCCGCACGCCGGCCAAGGCTTCGAGCGCCTGGCCCGCGTCCTTGCCCGAGACCCGCAGCACGGCGATGCCCGCACGCCCTGGCGCGCTCGAGAGCGCAAAAATCGTATCGTCCTCTCGGACCTTAGAGCGCATGTCGCCCGTTTCCCTTTTTCCGGCCAATCCAATAGGCTCGGTCCGCCTGCATCCTCCCGCATGGACCTTGGAGCACACTATGTCCCGTAACCGGCTCGGCCGCGAGACCAGCCCCTATCTCCTGCAGCATAAAGACAATCCGGTCCATTGGTGGCCCTGGGGCGAAGAGGCGCTCGCCGAGGCCAAGGCCAGCAACCGGCCGATCCTGCTGTCGGTCGGATATGCGGCCTGTCACTGGTGCCATGTCATGGCGCATGAGAGCTTTGAGCACGATGCGACCGCGGCGGTGATGAATGAGCTCTTCGTCAACGTCAAGGTCGACCGCGAGGAACGCCCCGACATCGATGCCATCTACATGACCGCCTTGCAAAATCTGGGTGAACAGGGCGGCTGGCCGCTCACCATGTTTCTCACCCCCGACGCGGAGCCTTTTTGGGGCGGCACATATTTTCCCCGCGAAGCCAAATTCGGCCGCTCCGGCTTCGAGCATGTGCTGCGCGAAGTCGATCGCGTCTATCGCGAAGAACCCCACAACATTCGCCACAACGCCGATCATCTGAAAAAACAACTCGAGCCCACATCAATGGCCGGCGAGCTTGCCGCCATTAGCGAAACTTTGGTTTACGACGCCGCCGGCCGCGTTCTCTCGGTCATGGATCCAGTCCATGGCGGTATCGGCCAGGCGCCGAAATTTCCCCAATGCTCAATGCTCGAATTGATCTGGCGCGCCGGCTTGCGCTTTGGCGTCGCGCCCGCCCTGTTCGCAGCTCAGAAGTCGCTGCAGCACATGTGCCAGGGCGGCATCTACGATCATTTGGGCGGCGGCTTCTCCCGCTATTCCGTCGATCAGCGCTGGTTGGCGCCGCACTTTGAAAAAATGCTCTACGACAACGCCCAGCTGATCAGCTTGATGACGGAAGTCTGGCGCGAAACCCGCGCGCCGCTCTTTGCCCAGCGCATCGTCGAAACCGTCCAATGGGTGTTGAGCGAGATGGTGGCCGAGGGCGGCGGCTTTGCCGCATCTCTCGATGCCGACAGCGAGGGCGAGGAAGGTAAGTTCTACGTCTGGTCCCAGAGCGAGATCGAGGCCGTGCTTGGACCCGAAGACGCGCTGATCTTCGCCCAAGTCTACGACGTCACACCCGGCGGCAATTGGGAAGGCAAGACGATCCTAAATCGGCTGAATTCAATGGAGCGCCTTCACGCCGACGACGATGCGAAGCTCGCGCAATTGCGCCAAAAGTTGTTGAAGGCGCGCGCCAAGCGCATTCGGCCGGGTTGGGACGACAAGGTACTGGCCGATTGGAACGGCTTGATGATCGCGAGTCTCGCCCGCGCTTCACAGGCCTTTTCGCGCGCCGAGTGGCTCGGCGCGGCCGAGCGTGCCTACGCCTATGTTCGCAAGAACATGATCAAGAAAGGCCGCCTCTATCACGCCGCCCGCGCTGGTAAAACGACGGCGGCAGCGACCTCTGCCGATTATGCCAACATGATTGGCGCCGCCCTCGCGCTGCATGAGGTAACCGGCCAAGCCAGCTATCTCAAGGACGCCCGCGCCTGGACCAAGGTGTTGGACGTCCACTATTGGGTTGATGACCCGGGTGGCTATTTTTTCACCGCCGACGATACCGCCGACGTGTTGGTTCGAACCCGTGCCGCACATGACGACGCAACGCCAAACGCCAACGGCACGATGATTTCAAACCTCGTACAACTCTGGATGCTGACAGGTGAGAACGCCTATCGCGCGCGCGCCGAGGCCACGCTCACCGCTTTTTCTGGCGCCATGTGGCAGAACCCGATCGCCCATGCGTCCCTCATCATCGGTGCACTCGACCTTCTTGTTCCCCAGCATGTCGTGCTGATGGACAAAGCCAAATCGAACGCAGCCGAATTCAAGGCGGCACTCAACGAGCTTTCGCTGCCCAACGCCGTCATCCAACACGTGCGCGACGGCAAGCAGATATCAGGCACTTCGCCCGCCGCTGGCATGCAGCTCAAGGATTCAAAACCAACCGCCTATGTGTGCATCGGGCCGCAATGTTCGGCGCCGATCAACGACCCGGCCGAACTCGGCGATCGCATACGCGCGCTCCGCCAAACGGCGCCACCGGCCCCAGCACCCGCACCCGACTAAATCAGGCGCCCAACCTGCCGCACACCAGCGTAATATCCGAGCCGCCTGCGCTATCGCGTAACTCCCTGTCGTTCATACTACATTAGCCCCAATCGCTTAGAACGATTGGCGCGTGGCATTGAGCGGCCACCGGTGCTCAACTCGAATTTCGCCGTGGCCATGACTTGCACTCAAAAACCAGAAAGCGACCCCCAAGAACGCGGTGGTCCCGAGGTCTCTGGCGCACAAGCAGCCGACTACAGCGCCGCGGTCGCAAATGAGCAGGTTCGACTCCTATTCGAGCATCTCCCGTCCGGCCTGGCGATCAATCTGCTGAACGCCTCGATCTTGGTATACGCCGTATCTGGAACGGTCGATCAAACCACCGTTTTTGCCTGGCTAGCGGCTGTCGTGCTGATCGTCGTGCTTCGAACGATTTTGATGATTGCCTACCAGCGGGCGAAACCGCAGGCAGACAATCTAAAATATTGGCAGATTGCGTTCGACTGCGGCGCCCTTGCCATCGGCGTCGCCTGGGGTGTTACTGGGCTCTGGGCGACCGGTTCCGGCGATTTCGTAACACACATGTTCATTGGCTTTGTGCTCGGCGGCATGGCGGCGGGCGCCCTCAGCACGCTTGCCATCAATTTCCGCACATATCTGCTCTATCTGCTGCCGTCACTGCTGCCATTCATGGTCAGCCTGTTCGTCAGCGGCACCAACCTGCATATCAGTATGGGTGTCATGGTGACGCTGTTTCTGGCGGGCCTGTTCGTCAGCGGCAAGCGCTACAACCGCGCGCTGACGGAATCGTTGTCGCTCAGATACGAAAACCTCGGGCTCATCAAAGACCTCAAATCCGCGATTCAAACGGCGGAGGACGCAAACGAGGCCAAATCGCTCTTCCTCGCCAATATGAGCCATGAGATCCGCACGCCGATGAACGGCGTCATCGGCATGACAAATCTGCTGAAAAGCAGCGCGCTATCGAACAGGCAGAGACGCCTTATCGATACGGTTCATCACTCGGCCAAGTCTCTGCTGACGATCATCAATGACATATTGGATCTGACACGCATCGAGGCAGGTAAGATCGAATTGGATCACTCCGAGTTTCTGCTGCGTGAATGCTTCGAAGATTCAGCCGATCTGCTTGCCGGCGAGGCTGACCGCAAGGGCTTGGATTTGACCGTCTTCATCGCCAACGACGTCCCGCACTATGCCGAGGGCGACTCTGGACGGCTTCGGCAAATTTGCGTCAACCTGATCGGAAATGCAGTCAAATTTTCGAACGAAGGCGGCATATCGCTCAACGTTACGGCCAATGAAAGCGATCACGACAATCGGACGGTGATCGAGATTTCGGTCAGTGACACGGGCATCGGAATTGGATCGGACGTGTTGTCGCGCATGCAAGATCCCTTCGCCCAGGAAGACGCGTCAATCAGCCGCCGCTTCGGCGGAACCGGCTTGGGGTTGTCGATTACGAGGCACCTCGTCGAATTGATGGGCGGAACGTTGGAGATCACAAGCAAAAAGGGCGCGGGCACCCATGTGACCGTGACAATTCCGTTTGTGGTGGGCGACGCGAACCATGATTGCGATCGTGCTGCCTGCAGTGAATTGGACGGCGTGAGACTGCTCGTTGCCGGCATCCACGATGTTCACCAGGAGATTATCCGGAGTTACCTCACCGAAAGCGGAGCGATTGTCACTTGCGTCGCCTCGCCGCCCGAGGCCCTGACATTGTTGAGAAGCCCAGAGCGCAATGACAAGCCATTTGCAGCAGCCATCATTGATCATGCGCTGCCAAGCAATGGCGGGTTAGAGCTATGCCGAATTATCGAAACAGACGAGGACATTTCAGGCACCGGCGTTTTGATGCTGACGTCGCTTGGCTGGAAAGACGAAGCCGACCGCGATGGCAAAACCGCATTCGCCGACACGCTGACAAAGCCCGTTCGACGTCGCGAGTTAAATCAGGCTGTCATGCGCGTGCTCAACGGCAGTCGCAGCAGTTCACGCGGATCAGAAGAGCTGATCGAGAGGCCGGTCTCGCAGCGCTATAGCGGCCGCGTGCTGATCGTCGAAGACAACCCTGTCAATGAAGAAGTCGCGCGCGCGCACATCGAGAGCTTCGGTTGCACGACCCACTCCGTCTGCAACGGCCGCGAAGCGATCGCCACAATCGAAAACCAGTCCTTCGATCTCATTTTCATGGATTTGCAAATGCCAGAGCTCGATGGTCTCGCAGCTACACAAAAAATACGGGAAATCGAACAATCGCGCGGCGGCGGCGCCACGCCGATAGTCGCTCTGACTGCAACCGCATTCCGACATGAACGCCAAGCCTGTCTCGATGCCGGTATGAATGGCTATATCAGCAAGCCCTTCGCAGAGCATGACCTCGAGGGCATGTTGAGAAAATTCCTGCAGACCGCTCGCCACGCGGCCGATGAATTGGATGCTGAAGATCTGACGGGATTGCCGAGCATCGACCAAAGCAAGCCGGAATTCGCAGTCCGACTGATCGACACCTATTTACAGCACACGCTGACGATGCTTTGCCAGCTCAAGGCTGGTCTCGAAGAAAAAAACGCCGACGAACTCAGACGCACCGCCCACAGC
>JAJFHN010000050.1 GCA_021775595.1 Hyphomicrobiales bacterium | reverse complement strand
AGAAGATCTATAGGCCGATTTCTCTGGTCTTGGTGGTGTAGCAGTGCGTTGTGCGGCGACAGCCAGCGGGGTTGTCTGACGGGCTCAAGCCCTGATCGTGCCACTGCGAAGATGATCGCAAGAGGAGGATGCCATGCTGTTTCTGAGCTTGCCCTGGCTGTTGCTCGCCGTTGTCGGCTACAACGCCATCGTGTTCTTCACACAGCTGCCGCTCAACGCCCCCATGGCCGAAGTCCCCATGCTATCTGGCGGGCTCTGGGTCATAACGCTTTCAGACGTGCTCATCGCAGCAACACTGTTCTTGCTCTTCATCGAGATTCTCAAGGCCACGCAGACCGGCGGCAACTCGCTCGTCGATCACGCCCTGTCGACGGTGGTGTTCATCATTTGCTTGATTGAATTTCTGGTCGTGCCGGAAGCGGCCACATCGTTGTTCTTTATTATCACGCTCGTTGCGCTGATCGATGTGATCGCCGGTTTCTCGGTGACGATCCGCGCCGCGCGCCGCGACTTCGCGGTCGGTCCGGGCGCCCACTGAGGCCTTCGCCTCAAGTCTTGATGTTGGCTATCGCACCCAATTCTTGACGAGTGTGTTTGGCGGTTGGCGCTGCATAGTGATTTTCGGCCGCCTGCCGCAACGCCCGGCGCGCCCGCCGCGCTTCGCTAATATCATCATATTGCAACGCCAGCTGGGCAAGAAACGCGGCCAAAGGCCGGTGATGCAGCAAATTTTCGCGCTTGCCCTGCGAATTCTGCGCGCCTGCGCCCGCTATTGCGGAGACGCGCTCATCATTGGCTGGGGCAACGGCGACCGGCAACCCCCGCGCGCGTGACGCGATTGTTTTGCCCTGAATGCCGCTAGATCTGATCTCCAATGCCTTAATCCTTGTCCCGTTGTGACACATCAAGCATCCAACGGCGCAAATTCCAGGCCAAGATTGAGCGGCGCTCCAATGGCTCGCATCGCTTGAAATGGCTTGAATCTCAAAGATTTGGTGCTTTCTTAAGGTTTCACGCCGAGACTGATCAAGCAGAAATTTTCGCATCGTTTTTGATCGATCGCGCCAATTTATGGCAGTTGGACGCGGTTCGGCGGGTCAATCGGGGGGTTGAGTGCGTTGAGTTTTACCACGCTTGAACAAGACCAAACCGGTGCGCCGCAGACCTCATCTGACAACACCGCAGTCCAGCCGGTCGAGACCGCGTCTGCCGACGCCGATCAGCCGGGGTCATTGCCCGAGGAAGCGGGCCCGGATTTTGACTTCATCGGGGCTTTGAATGCCGCGGATGAAGTCGCCTATCAGTGGGATATCGTTGCCGATTCAATCGTTTGGTCGCCGAATACGACAGGCGTGATTGGCGTCGCCGACTTGTCGGCCATTCGAAAATCCGGCGCCTTCAACATGCTGATTGACTCTGATCATGCCGAGCGCCGCTACGAGGCGATCGCCGGCTCCCAATTGGTTGACGATGGCACTGGCGTCGGCTTTCGCATTCAATATCGGCTGAAACCCGAGGGTCGAAGGCAAGCCGCCGCGCTGTGGATCGAGGAACACGGCCGTTGGTACGCGGGCCGATCCGGCAGGCCCGAGCGAGCCGATGGCGTTCTGCGCGTGATCGACGATCGCCACGAGGAAGAGCAGAGGCTGCGTTTTCTCAGTTATCACGATGATCTCACAGGCCAGATCAACCGAACGCGCCTAACCGACGAGCTCGACAATTTGTTGCAGACAATCGATGCGACCCAGTCGGGCGGCGCCTTTCTGATGGCCAGCGTCAACAACCTCGCGCACATCAACAAAACCTATGGGCTCGGCATCGGCGACGAGGTGATATCCATTGTCGGTCGGCGTCTGGAAGGGTGCCTGCGCGACCGCGATAAGATCGGCCGCTACGGCTCCAACAAGTTTGGCATCGCGCTCGCGGGCAGTGGCGCGGAGGAACTTGTGGTGATCGCCAGCCGTCTGCTGAAAACGGTGCAAGGCTCCATCATTGAGACGTCCGCCGGTGCTTTATCGACGACCGTCTGTCTCGGAGCTGTTTTGATTCCGCAACAGGCCAAGACCGTGCAGGCAGCGTTCAATCACTCTCTTGAGGCGCTCGAGTGGGCGCGCGCGCGCGGCAGCAGCGGATTTGCCGTCTTCAAACCGTCGCAAGCCCGCGAGACAGAGCGGCAGCGAAACATGGCCATTGCCGATCAGGTTCTGCGGGCGCTCAACGAGGGCCGCATGTGTTTGTCGCTACAGCCGGTGGTGCGCATGGGCGATCGCAAACCGGCTTTCCATGAGTGCTTGCTCAGCATGAAAAGGTCTGACGGGAGTCTTGTCAGCGCCAACGAATTCATTCCCGTGGCCGAACAGCTGGGACTGGTCCACATGCTCGACCGGCGCTCGCTTGAGCTGGCCATCGAATTCCTGAAAACGACGCCCGACATCCGCATATCGCTCAATGTCTCGGCTCAGACCACGGCGAATTCCGAATGGCTGACGCGGCTGTCGCGCCTGACGGCCAACCAACGCGCGCTTAACGAGCGCTTGATCATCGAAATCACCGAAACAGCCGCATTGCAGGAATTCCAGGAAAGCAAGAGTTTCGTCGACGGCGTCAAGCATTTGGGATGCAGCGTGGCGATCGATGATTTTGGCGCGGGCTATTCGACGTTTAAAAACCTTCGCATGCTGGACATCGACGTCATCAAGATCGACGGGTCATTCATCAAAGACATAGCCGAAAGCCCGGATGACCAAGTCTTCGTCCGGATGCTGGTCGAACTCGCCAACATATTCGGAATGGAAACGGTGGCCGAATGGGTTGCAGACGAAGCCGGCGCCGCATTTTTGCAGAAAGCAGGCGTCACCTACATGCAGGGCTATATGTTTGGCGAGCCTCGTTTGATCGACCAAACTGACCAAGCACCCGCCGCCCAGTCATAAGCGCGGCCGGCCGGTCAGCGCCGTGACAATCGATCGAGTTTTTCTTGCATGTCGCTCAATTGCTCTTTGAGCGAAGCGATATCATCGTCACTTGCATCCTCACCGTCGCCAGCACGGTTTTCGGCCTGCGGCTTGTCCGAGGTCGCCGACTTGGATTGGCCTGACGATTCGGTGCCGGCGAACGGATTGAACATACCCAGCGCCTTGTCGAACATCGCCAAGTTTTGACGCGTCTGCTTCTGTATGGCATCGAGCGTTGCGGTGCCGACCGAATTGGCAAACTGTTTTTGGTAACGGTCCTGCTGGTTCGTAAGCGAATCGAGACTGTATTCCAAATAGCTGGGAACCAGTTTTTCGATGCTGTGACCATAGAAGCGGATGAGCTGACGCAGGAATGGAATGGGCAGCAGGCTCTGGCCGCGGCTTTCCTGTTCGACGATGATTTGGGTCAGAACCGCGTGGGTCAGGTCCTCGCCAGTCTTGGCGTCATAGACCACGAAGTCACGCTCAGCGCGCACCATCTCGGCGAGATCGTCGAGAGTCACATACGAACTGGTGTCCGTATTATAGAGCCGCCTGTTGGCGTACTTCTTGATGGTGATCGGTTCCATCGGTGGTTCGCTACTCCTGGCTTCGATGAAGATGCTGCAAACAGCATGTCATCTTGGCGACACAATCAAGCAATCAACCCGGAATTGCCCCAGGCGCACTTGCTTGGCGGCAGGCTGGTTGCGAATTTTATTTCGCACCGCGACATAAATACCATATCTATTGTGCAGGGCACCAGAGACATTCGTCCCCGACGGGGACCGCCGGGTTCGAGCGCTTGGTAAGCGAAGGTGTCGGATAAAGTGATGCGGTCGAGTATGACCGGGCGATTGGAGAGAGCGAATGAGTGACAAAGATACGATTGTGATCGTGGGATCTGCACGCACTCCTGTGGGATCGTTCAACGGATCATTGAGCGCGCTGCAAGCTCATGAGCTGGGGGAGACAGCAATCCGCGCTGCCTTGGAGCGCGCGAAGGTCGATGCCGCAGATATCGATGAGGTTATTTTGGGCCAGATTTTGACTGCCGGTGAGGGGCAAAACCCTGCCCGACAGGCGTCTATCGGCGCTGGAATCCCGGTCGAAGCGCCGGCCTGGGGGGTAAACCAGCTGTGCGGTTCGGGCCTGCGTGCCGTAGCCCTCGGCGCCCAGCAAATCGAAACCGGGTCCTCCAACATCGTTGTCGCCGGCGGCCAAGAGAGCATGAGCCGCGCGCCCCATTGCGCCTATATGCGCCAGGGCAAGAAGATGGGCGCGCTCGAACTTGTCGACACGATGCTGACGGACGGACTGATGGACGTCTTCAATGGCTATCACATGGGCAACACGGCCGAGAACGTCGCGCGCCAATGGCAGATCACCCGCGACGAACAAGACCAATTTGCCGTCGACTCGCAAAACAAGGCCGAGGCGGCCAGGAAGGCGGGTAAATTCAACGATGAGATCGCACCCGTCACGATCAAAACCCGCAAGGGCGAAACGGTGGTGAGCGAGGATGAGTACATTCGCGAAGGTGTCGAGCTCTCCCATGTCTCAGGCATGCGGCCAGCCTTCGATAAGGAAGGCACGGTGACGGCGGGCAATGCCAGCGGCATAAACGACGGCGCCGCCGCGGTTGTACTAATGACGGCGGCCGAGGCCGACAAGCGCTCCATCGCCCCGATCGCCCGTATCGTCTCTTGGGCCCATGCAGGCGTCGATCCGGCAATTATGGGAACGGGTCCCATTCCCGCCTCGCGTACCGCCTTGGAGAAAGCCGGCTGGGGTGTCGATGACCTCGACCTGATCGAGGCCAATGAGGCCTTTGCCGCTCAAGCCTGTGCGGTGAACAAAGATCTCGGATGGGACGTTTCGAATGTAAACGTCAATGGCGGCGCCATCGCCATCGGACATCCGATTGGCGCATCGGGCGCGCGCGTTCTGGTTACGCTGCTGCATGAAATGCAGAAACGCGACGCCAAGAAGGGGCTCGCGACGCTGTGTATCGGCGGCGGCATGGGCATCGCCATGTGCGTTGAGCGCGACTGAGGTCAATCAGAGGCTGAGCGCGACGGATTGCCACGCGCCGAAAGTGCACTGTTCGTCACGCTAAGCCGGTGATTAGACTAAGTTATCGGGCCAGGCGGCAATTGAGGGAGTGAATGAATGGCACGGGTTGCGGTTGTAACCGGCGGCACGCGGGGTATTGGTGCTGCAATATCCGTCAGCTTGAAAGAAGCGGGGTATCTGGTGGCGGCGACCTATGGCGGCAATGACGAGGCCGCCAAGGAATTTCACGACGCCAATGCCATTCAAGTCTTCAAATGGGATGTCGGCGATGCCGAGGCTTGCGCGGCGGGTCTCGCCAAGGTCGAGGCCGAATTGGGGCCAGTCGACGTGTTGGTCAACAATGCCGGGATCACTCGCGATGCCATGATGCACAAGATGGATTTCGACAAGTGGTCGGCGGTAATCCGCACCAACTTGGATTCTCTTTTTTGCATGACGCGCCCTTTAATCGAAGGCATGCGCGAGCGTGGCTTTGGCCGCATCATCAACATCTCGTCGATCAACGGCCAAAAGGGTCAGATGGGTCAAACCAATTACTCGGCCGCCAAGGCGGGCGTCATCGGTTTCACCAAGGCCTTGGCGCAGGAAACCGCGCGCAAAGGCATCACGGTGAACGCGATAGCGCCGGGTTACATCAACACCGAAATGGTCGCTGCCGTTCCCCAGGACGTGCTTGAAAAATCGATCATCTCATTCATTCCAGTGGGACGCTTGGGGGAGGCAGAGGAAGTGGCGCGCTGCGTCGTATTCCTCGCCGCCGACGATGCTGCTTTTGTCACCGGCTCGACCCTCACCGTAAACGGCGGCCACTACATCACGTAAAGCCTACGCCTTGCCGGGTTCCCAACCGGCCGGAGCCATCTCGAAGCCCGCGAATTCGAAGGCAGGCGCCACCGTGCAGCCCATCAGGCTCCAGGCGCCCAGACTTCTGGCACTTTGCCAGGCGCCGCTGGGCACCATGAATTGCGGGCGCTGGCCAGACTGCAGCGCTGGGCCGAGCTGCGCGCTCTGTGCCGTTTCACCGTCGCGTGCCATCGAGATCTCCAAGGGCGCACCGGCATACCAGTGCCACACCTCCACCGCATCGATCCGATGCCATTGGGAGACCTCGCCTTCGCTCAATAGAAAATAGATTGCGCTTGAGTGCGCCCTCCTGCCATCACCGTCGCCATCGCGAATTGTCTCGGCATAGTGGCCGCCCTCGGGATGGGGTGCGAGATCGAGCAGAGCAATAATGTCGCTGGCCGACAGCGACCCGTCTGCTCCCGCAACACTCACGCGGCGTCCTTGCGCCGCCTGATTTCGGCAAACACTTGCCAGTCCTCCGCCTGCTCCATGCCGAGCCGTGAGCGAATGTCGCCGCTCGATGGTCGCAGGAACGGATTGGTTTCGAGTTCGCGCGCAATCGTCGTGGGTATCGTCGGTTCGCCCTTCTCGCGCAGTGCCTTGATCTCCTCGACGCGTGCCTGCAGCGCCTGGTTTTCCGGTTCGATCGTGATGGCAAACTCGGCGTTGGAGAGCGTGTATTCATGGCCGCAATAGATCGTTGTGTCGGGCGGCAGATTGCGGAGCTTATCCAGCGAGGCCCACATCATTTCGGCCGTTCCCTCAAACACCCGTCCGCAACCAAGTGCAAACAGCGCGTCGCCGACAAAAGCGACCTTGGCCTCTGGCAGATGGTAAGCGATGTGTCCGGTGGTATGCCCGCCGACATCGAGCACGCGCGCCTCGAATGACCCGAATGTGTAGGTGTCGCCCTCGGCGAGCTTGACGTCGATGCCCGGCACCTTGTCCGCCTCGCTCTTTGGCCCGACCACCTCGCAGCCGGTTTCACCCTTGAGTTCCTCGATGCCACCGGTGTGATCGATGTGATGGTGTGTCACCAATATGTGGCTAAGGGACCAGCCCGTTTCAGCGAGCGCGGCCTTGACGGCGCTTGCCTCCGGGGCGTCAATTGAGGCTGTTGCGCCTGTTTCTTTGTCATGAATAAGGACGCCGTAATTGTCGCTCAAACATGGAAATTGGCGAATTTCAAGTTTTGCCATATGCCCTACCTCAACGATTGACCGCACTTTTGCAAACTCTGGGATACAATAAGCGGCATGCAGTTAGATGTCATTGATTTGCACGAGTTTTATTCGCGACCATTGGGCGCCGTCGCCCGCCGATTGATCGGCCGACACATTCGCCAAAGCTGGCGCGACGTCAAGGGTATGAACGTGTTCGGGTTCGGCTTCGCCACACCTTATCTCGCTGTTTTTCGTGGTGAGGCGACCCGCGTTGGCGCCTTGATGCCGGCGGGCCAAGGCGTCATGACGTGGCCAGAGCTGGGTCCGATGCAAACGGCCCTGGTCGATGACCATGGATTGCCGCTGCCTGACGCCAGCGTCGATCGTCTGCTGATCATTCATGGACTGGAATCATCCGACAGCATTCGCAAACTGCTGCGCGAAGCCTGGCGCGTGTTGGCGCAAGACGGCCATATTTTGCTGGTCGTCCCCAACCGCCGCAGCATTTGGTCGCTGTTTGAAAACACACCCTTTGGGCACGGGCGGCCCTTCAGCCGGGGACAGCTGACCCAACTTCTGCGCGACGCCATGTTCACGCCGCTTGAGTGGAAACAGGCGCTGTTCCTATTGCCGCTCAATTGGCCGCTGGGTCTTAAATGGGCGAATGCCTGGGAGCGCATTGGCGCGCTGTTATGGCCGGCATTTTCCGGCGTCATCATCGTCGACGCCAGCAAACAGGTTTATGCGGCCGCGCCGTCGTTTGGTTTCGAGCCCGTGCGCGGCCGATTGAGCCCCGTACCGGCTGGCTTCAACTTGCCGCGCGGGAGCGTGGGCGAAGGCGACAAATCCTAACGAGTGAGCAAAAAAACAGCCTGTTCGCCGATCAAATTTTGCAGGAACAGTGGTGCGGAGAAGCTCAGCCGCTTGCCATGGGCGTTGAGCGCGAGCGAGCGCTCGACCTTGGCGTCGACATCGTCGCACAGCGCCAGAAAGTCCTTGATCGTGCAGAAATGAATATTCGGCGTGTCGTACCACTTGTGGGGCAGGTTGGACGTTTCGGGCATGCGTCCGCGCAGTAGGATTTGTCCGCGAATCCGCCAATTGCCAAAATTTGGAAACGACACGATCACGCGCTTACCGATGCGCAGCAGCTCCTCAAGCACATGCCGCGGGCGATGGGTAGCCTGGATCGTTTGACTCAGAATGGCGAAGTCGAATGCGTCGTCTGGATAGTTGACCAAATCGCTATCGGCGTCGCCCTGGATCACCGAGAGGCCGCGTGCCACGCATTGGTTGACGCCTGCTTGGCTGAGCTCGATGCCGCGCGCATCCACATCGCGCGTCTCGGCAAGTATCTCGAGCAACATTCCATCGCCACAGCCAACATCGATCACCCGCGTACCGGGATCGACCATATCGGCGATCAACAGCAGATCGACACGGGAGGTCGTTGTGTGTTTGTTCGGCGCGTCCATGGCTCGGTCCGGTTTCACGCTTGGCCGTCGCGGTTCGCGACCAGTCCTCGTTTGAGAGCAGCAGCGCCCAAAAATCCGCTGATTGTTTCATTGAGTTCCGGTTCGTCCAGCAAGAAGGCGTCATGGCCCTTGTCTGAGACAATCTCGACAAAGCTGACATTCGCCGCGACGGCGTTTAGCGCCTGCACGATGTCCCTGCTTTCTTCGGTCGGGAACAGCCAGTCGCTGGTGAACGAGACAACGCAAAAGCGCGTCTCGGTGTCTCTGAACGCTTCGGCCAGCGAACCGTTGTGGTCGGCCGCCATGTCAAAATAGTCCATGGCGCGCGTCATGTAGAGATAGCTGTTTGCGTCGAAGCGCTCGACGAACGTCATGCCCTGGTGGCGCAAATAGCTCTCCACCTGAAAATCCGCATCGAACCCGAAGGTCACGGCGTCGCGATTCTGTAAATTGCGCCCGAATTTTTGCTGCAACGCCTCGTCCGAGAGATAAGTGATATGGCCGGCCATGCGCGCCACCGCCAGGCCCTTATGCGGGTTCTTCCCCTTCTCCAGATAGCGCCCGCCGCACCAATCAGGGTCGGCCATAACCGCCTGTCGCCCCACTTCGTGGAAAGCGATGTTCTGTGAGGTGTGCCGCGCCGAACAGGCGATCGGTATCGCCGCGAAAACACGTTCCTTATAGCGCGCCGCCCATTCCAAAACCTGCATCCCGCCCATGGAACCGCCGATTACGCAAAACAGACTGGCGATACCCAAATGATCGAGAAGTTGCGCTTGGGCCCGCACCATGTCGCCGATCGTGATCACCGGAAATTCGAGGCCGTAGGGCTTGCCTGTTTCAGGGTTTTGCGATGCCGGACCCGTCGTTCCCATGCAGCCGCCGATAACGTTGACGCATATGACGTAAAACCGATCGGTATCGACCGGTTTGCCGGGCCCGACCATCCGGGTCCACCAACCGGACTTGCCCGTGACCGGGTTGTCGCTTGCCACATGCTGGTCGCCGGTCAGGGCATGGCATACGAGAATGACATTCGATTTATCGTCGTTCAGCGTTCCATACGTCTGGTAGGCAATCGTGTGCGATCCCAGGCGCTCGCCGTTGTCGAGCACGAGCGGATTGTCGTCGCCAAAGTGGGCGACATCGCTCTGCGGCGTGACCGCTTGCGACAATCGGCTTTGCGAAGTGGATGCGGCTTTTTTCTGCAAGGTCTTACTCATGACCCTTTCAGCCCACCAAACGAGGGCAGTTTTCGCGGCTCTGATATAGCCCGGCCACTCCCACTACGGGGCGGCGATAATGGCGTTCGAGCCCTCAGCTTAGCTAGAAGGTCATTACAAAAAGTCAATCTTTTCTTTGATTTTGCCGAAGCGCAGCCCTATCTAAGGACGCCCCGTTTGCAGGCATTTCCGATAGATAACATCGTGACAGCGCTGCCGCAAAGGGCGGGATGAGGAGTGGAGCGATGAGTGGCCGATCGAGCCTGGCGCCAAGGCAGGGAATTCTCGATATCGAGAGCTACCAGCCGGGCAGAAGCACGGTGGCGGGCGGCGGCCCGGTTATCAAGCTGTCGTCCAACGAAACGCCGCTTGGACCCAGTCCAGCAACGCTGGCGGCCTATCAGGCTGCCGCCTCGACTCTCGAACGCTATCCAGACCGCAGCGCAACAGCATTGCGCGAGGCCATTGCCGATTTTCACGGCCTCGATGCCGACCGCATCGTTGCCGGCGCGGGATCAGACGAGCTGTTGAGCCTCCTGGCGCAGACATATTTGGGCGAAGGCGACGAGGCGATCCACACCGAGCACGGTTTCCTGATTTACAAGATCATCATCCAGGCTGCGGGCGCGCTGCCTGTGGTGGCGCCGGAAATCGCGTGCCGCGCCGATGTCGCGAGCATTTTGGCTAAGGTCAGCGATCGAACGAAATGCGTGTTTCTAGCCAATCCGAATAATCCGACTGGCACTTATTTGTCTGCCGACGACATTCGGCGCCTGCGCGCCGAGTTGCCCGCCGGAGCCCTGCTGGTTCTCGATGCAGCCTATGCCGAATACGTCCAAAGCGATGATTACGAAGCCGGCGCCGAAATGGTGGCAGACCACGACAACGTCGTCATGACGCGAACCTTCTCGAAGATTTACGGATTGGCCGGCCTACGCGTTGGTTGGGCCTATTGCCCCGAAGCCATCGCCGACGCCTTGAACCGGATACGCGGACCCTTCAATGTTTCCGGACCTGCAATCGCCGCCGGCGTTGCCGCCATAAACGATGGCGCTCATCGCGATCGCGCCGTCGCGCTCAACAGCGAACAGCTGCCCTTGGTGGCAGCCAAGCTCGTGGCCATGGGATTGCAGGTGACGCCAAGCGTCGCGAATTTCCTGCTCGTACATTTTCCCGAAACAGAAGGAAAATCGGCCGCCGAGGCCGACGCTTTTTTGACCGCCAGGGGGATCTTGCTGCGCCGCGTCGAAAATTACGGGTTTCCAAACGCGCTGCGCGCGACGATAGGAACCGCCGATGACAATGAGGCTGTCGTTTCCGCTCTGGGCGAATTCATGAAGGCTCAAGGATAGCGCCGTATGAGCAAACCGCTGTTCAAACGCGTCGCCGTTATTGGCTTGGGCCTGATGGGATCGTCCTTCGCGCTCAATGTGCGCCATCGCGGATTGGCCGGCGAGGTTGTCGGTTATGACGGTTCTGCCGATGTGCGAAAGCGCGCCCGACCGTTGGACATCGTCGATCGCGTCGCCCGCACGCCATTGGACGCGGTGCAAGACGCCGATCTGGTGATGATTTGCGTCCCCGTCGGCGTTATGGGGGAGGTCGCCAAAGCGATTGCGCCCGGTCTAGCAGATGGCGCCATCATCACGGATGTGGGCTCGGTCAAAAGCCGCGTGGTCAAGGAAATCGCACCTCATATCCCCGATAGCGTGGCCTTGGTGCCCGGTCACCCGATTGCCGGCACCGAACGGTCGGGACCGGAGGCGGCGACACCTGGTCTGTTCGAAGGGCGTTGGTGCATTTTAACGCCAGTCGATGGTTGCCGCGATGATGACGTCGAGCGCGTCAAAGCGCTTTGGGAGGCGCTGGGCTCCGGCGTCGAAATCATGACGCCTGAGCGTCACGATCTGGTGTTGGCCATCACCTCGCACGTGCCCCATCTCATCGCCTACAACATCGTCGGCACTGCCGCCGACCTGGAGACGGTCACCCAGTCGGAAGTGATCAAGTACTCCGCCGGTGGTTTTCGCGATTTCACCCGCATCGCTGCTTCCGACCCCACCATGTGGCGCGATATATTTTTGACCAACAAGGACGCGGTGTTGGAGATGCTGGGCCGATTTTCTGAAGATCTATCCGCATTGCAGCGGGCCATCCGGTGGGACGATGGCGAAGGCCTGTTCGACCTTTTTACCCGGACGCGGGCAATCCGCCGAGAAATTATTGATGCCGGGCAGGACGAGGACGCCCCTGATTTCGGCCGCTTTCACGGCGAACTCGGCGAGGCATTGCAGCAAGAGATTTTGGCCGCCGGCAAAACCGCCGAGGGCTTTGATAAGCTCAGGGTTGCTTTTGACGACGCGGTCTCGCGCGGCATCATCGATCTGGGCGAGGCAGCGGTCCAGCCGCCGGCCGGCGATAAGCCGCTGGCCAAGGTCAAGGCATCGAACAAACGCCCGCGCGGCAAATCCAAATAGGGTTCGCGAGTCATGGCTGAGCATTGGGTGTTCGGCTACGGATCGCTTATGTGGCGGCCGCAATTTTCCTACCTAGAAGCCAAGCCGGCCCTGTTGGTGGGCGCCCATCGGGCATTGTGTGTCGCTTCGGTCGTTCATCGCGGTTCGCGCCAGCGTCCGGGACTGGTGCTCGGGCTCGACGTCGGCGGACGCTGCGAGGGCATAGCCTTTCGTCTAGCGCCCAGCGATGCGCGCCACATTCGCAATGAACTGAAAAAGCGCGAGCAGGTTACCCTTGTCTATCGCGAGGCCATGCGGTCCGTTCAACTGCTCGATGGCTCGTCGCGCAGCGTCCGCGCGCTCTGCTTTCTGACCGACCGCAACCATCCGCAATACGCCGGCGTTCTGCCGCTCTATCGTCAGGCCTGGATTGTGCGCGCCGCGGTGGGACGATCGGGGCGCAACGCCGACTATGTGCTCTCAACGCTCGAGCACATGGAAGAGGCCGATGTGGTGGATCAAAAACTGGCGAAATTGGTCAATATTTTTTGCCCATGCCGTCTGCCGAGGTCGCCAGATTTCAGCAGTCGAACAACACGCCGCCACCGCGGCTACGGCGTGCTGAAGCCCGTGCCAAGACCTGTTGGTCGGGCAGCGGGCTAAATTTGGTGATGGACGTGTTCAGCCGGCCTTGGCCAGCTCGGCGCCATGCTCGCTCGAAGGCAGGTGGCGCAGGCTGAGATCGGTCTCCGCAGCCCGGCGGCCGGCGGCCGTTTCCGCCAGCATATGGATATGAATCTCGTTGGCTCCAAGCAGGGCTGCCTGGCGGCGCAAATGAGCGAGATTGAGCGAATTCACGTTTTCTACCGTTTGACCGATGGCCAGCGCGCGGCGAGCGCCATCGCTGTCGCAATGCACAAGTATATAGTTGGCTTTGGGAATCTCAGGACAATCGACCAACGCAAATACGGTGTGCAAATAACGCGCACCCGATGCGCCGCGCCAATAATGAAAACCCTGTCCCACCTCGCCGGTGAGACAGATCATTGCGGGCTCATCGCCGGGACGGCGATCTCGCATAAGCAGCCTATTGAACGTATTGCTTTTCATCGAATTCCCTTGAGATTCGAGCCCCGGCATTCCTTGAAATGGGAATCGCGACTAGAAATTCAACCCTTTGATGCAACTACGGCGAAAACGCGCACGCAATGAGAACAAAATAAGACAACGCCTCTGGCGCGCCTCACGAACACTTCGAATAGCCGCACGCCCGGCAAGTGTGGCAGCCCTCTTGGAAAACCAAGGCAGGCTGGCTGCATTTGGGACAATAGAGCGCGCGTTTGGCCCGTGGCGTCTCGTCGCTTTCCTCGCCTGCGACCGCCGACGTCAAATCGACGGGATGATCGATGAAACCGATCTCCAGCATGTGCCGCTCAATGATGCCGCCAATGGCGGCAAGCAGGCTCGGTACATAGCGCCCATCCATCCATTGGCCGCCACGGGGATCGAACACCGCCTTGAGCTCTTCGACAACAAATGAGACATCGCCGCCCCGCCGGAAGACGGCCGAAATCATGCGCGTCAGGGCAACGGTCCAGGCATAGTGCTCGAGATTCTTTGAGTTGATAAAGATCTCGAAGGGCCTCCGACGTCCGGCCACCTCAATGTCGTTCAAGGTGACATAGATGGCATGATCGGAATCGGGCCATTTGAGCTTGTACGTCGCTCCAGACAGCGCTTCGTCGCGCTCAAGTGGGCGCGACATATAGACAACGTCGCCGCCGACATTGGCCGGCGCCTCGATCATGCGCGGTGCGTGCGCAGCCTCGCCATCGCTCTGCCCGCTGCCCCGCGTGAGAACGGCGCCGGTGATCGGATTGGGCCGGTAGGTCGTGCAGCCCTTGAGCCCAAGATCATAGGCATCGTCATAGACCGACTTGAAGTCGTCGAAGACCATGTCTTCAGGGCAATTGACGGTCTTGGAGATTGCGCTGTCGACATGCGCCTGCAATGCCGCTTGCATGGCCAGATGTTCGCCGGGCGATAGCGCATCGGTGGTGACGAAGCTCGCGGGCAAAGCAGCATCGGGACCAAACGCCGTGCGGAACGCGCGGTAGGCGTAATCCTCTACCAGATGCTCGCCCGCGCCGTCGCGACCTGAAAGAATGCGGCGTTGGTATGTGAAATCGAACACCGGCTCGACGCCACTTGATACATTTCCGGCAAAAAGCGAGATCGTGCCGGTGGGCGCGATCGACGTCAGCAGCCCATTGCGCAAACCGTTGCGTTCGATCGCTGCGCGCACGTCATTCGGCTGGCCGGCGAGAGCGGGCGAGGCCAGATAACGGTCGCGATCAAACAGCGGAAAAGCGCCCCTTTCTTCGGCCAATGCGGCGCTTGCCAGATAGGCGCGGGACTGGATCTTGCTCATCCAGCGTTTGGCCAGTTTCGCGGCGCGCTTTGAGCCATAGCGTTCACCGCACATAATGAGCGCATCGGCCAGTCCCGTAACGCCAAGTCCGATACGCCGTTTGGCCTTGGCCTCGCGGCGCTGGGCCTTCAGCGGGTAATGCGAAACGTCGATAACGTCGTCGAGAAAGCGGACGGCGACCTCGACCAATTCCTCAAGCCGCGTCTCATCGAGCGCTGCCTCCGCCTCAAAGGGCCGTGCCACCAACCGCGCCAAATTGATCGATCCCAGCAGACAGGCGCCAAAGGGCGGCAGCGGCTGTTCGCCGCACGGATTTGTCGCGTGAATCGTCTCGCAATAGGCCAGCGGGTTCATGGCGTTCACCCGGTCGATAAAGATCACGCCGGGTTCGGCAAAGTCATAAGTGGCCTGCAATATCTTGTCCCACAGCGCGCGCGCGCGAACCGTCCGGTAGACCGTGCCGCCAAAACTCAGATCCCATTCGTCGTCATTGCGCACCGCCGCCATGAAAGGATCAGTGACCAGAACCGAAAGATTGAACATCCGCAACCGCTGGGGGTCACGCTTGGCTTCGATAAAGGTCTCGATGTCGGGATGGTCGCAGCGGAGCGTCGCCATCATCGCGCCACGCCGCATGCCGGCCGACATGATGGTCCGGCACATTGCGTCCCAGACGTCCATGAAGCTCACGGGACCTGAGGCCTTGGCGCCGACACCAGCAACCGCCGCGCCCATCGGCCGCAATGTGGAAAAATCGTGCCCGATACCGCCGCCCTGCTGCATCGTGAGTGCGGCATCCCTGACATTCTCGAAGATCGAGCCCATGTCGTCGGCGATCTCGCCCATCACGAAACAATTGAAAAGCGTCACGTCGCGTCCCGAGCCCGCGCCGGCCAGAATGCGGCCGGCCGGCAGGAAGGCGAAATCCGCCATAGCGTCATGGAATCGCGATTGCCACTGAGCCCGCTGCTTTTTCTTCTCGGCGCGCGCGACCGCGCGGGCAACGCGTTTGAACGTGTCGTCTACCGTTTGGTCGAGCGGCTCGCCCGCTTCCGTCTTCAAGCGGTATTTGACGTCCCACACATGCTCGGAGATGGGGCTGAAAATGTCGTTTGTCGTGCTCATCGGATTTCGCCCGTGGTCATCTGTGAGCCCCTGCCGCAGATATTATATGATGGGCATGCGCGGCAGCCACAAGGTATGTTCTCTCTTTGTACCATTGTTCTCTTTTTGTACCACAAAGGTTAATGAAAGGTAAATGACGCCTGGCGGGGCAGATCGCGGGCTTAGCCGGCGGCCATCGCCTCAAGGCGGTCTTGCGCCACATCGGGCAATGGCGGCGCATTTGGCGCCGCCGCCGCCTCGGCGAGCAACCGGTCGCTCGCGCGTTCGATCGCATCCTGTAGACGGTGGCTGAAGTCAGCGCGGTTCAATCCCGGCGGAATGGGTTCGAGGAACTCGATGACGATCGTACCGGGATAGCGCATCACGCTTCGGCGCGGCCAATAGAGCCCCGAATTGAGGGCCACCGGTATGCACGGCACCTTCAATTGATCATACAGCAGGAAGGCGCCGGGCTTGTAGTCGGGCGCGGCGCCCGGTGCCCGTCGCGTGCCCTCCGGGAAGATCACCATTTCTCGCCCGTCATCTGCGCGCGCCCTGGCGTCGCGCACCATTTGTCGCAATGCCTTGGGACCGGCTTCGCGGTTGACGAAAATCATTTCCAATTTCGCCGAGAACCAGCCGTAGAACGGGATCCAGAGCAGCTCGCGCTTCATGATGAGGGCTGGATCGGACAATTGCGGAATGAGTGCGAATGTGTCCCAAGCCGATTGATGCTTGGCGGCGACCAGTACGGGGCCTTGGGGGAGATTGTCGCGGCCGCGCACCTCGAACTTGGTGCCTACGATTTTGCGTTGCAGCCACAGCGCCGCTCTAGCGTGCTGCTTCAGCGCCGCCATCGCGCGGTCCCGCGGCCCCAACAGCAGGTACGAGTAACCCAACAGCATGGCAGCCGTTAAGGCGTAGAAAGCGATGGCAAAGACGATGGATCGAAGCATGGAACGTCCGCAACCGCGCTGACTATGGGCGCTTGGCGGCGGCGCCAAAGGTCGCCGTATCGCTGCGCGCGCCCGTCAGCCGTTCGGCCCGTGAGCGCACGAGCGCCGGCAGGTATTTTACGTATTCCACAAACAGCAGCCTGGCGGTGTCGGCGTCGGACCACCAAGTCTTGAGACGCACCTTATTGGGCTCGACCGTGTACGGGATCAATTCAATCCCGGGCATTGTATGACGCAGCTCGACCATGGTGCGGGGCATGTGATAACTCGATGTCACCACGATCAGCGAGTTGAAATTCTGCGCCTTCGCCCAATTTTGCGCTTCGATGGCGTTGCCGGTGGTATTGAGCGCGCGACGGCCAAGGTCGATGCAGCAGCGGAACAGGGCGCCGCCTTGCGGGAACAGCCGGCGCAGCTCCTCGCGGGTGGTGGTCTGATGCACGCCGCTGATCAAAAGGCGTTTGGCGCGCCCGCGCGACAGCAGCTCGACGCCGGCTTCAATACGCGCCGTCCCACCCGTCAATACGACGATGCCGTCTGCCTTGCGCGCCGGATTCGTGCCGGTGGTCTCGATCGTATTCGCGAAAATGACGAAGCCGATCGCAAACAAGCACAAGCCGAGCGTCAATCCGATTAGGATCTTTCGCAAGCCGTTCAGCAAACGCGCCATAGCAGTGCTTCCATTGCGTCTTCCCGCAAATACGGTTGTGGATCAAGTCCAGACTCAACCGCGCTGTCTTGCCAATTCTAATGCCAAAGCGCCTTCACCGGTAGCCGAACAGATGCACCAAATTCCGTCAGCTGTAGGTTTTTAAAATGGCATAAACGCCATAGCGCGACGTCAGCATTGAAAGCGCAGCGACCACCACAACCACCAAGAACAAGACAAAATATCCCAACGGATCGAGAATCGCGTCGCCGAGCAGGCGCTTGAACTCGGCCGCCGCCAGGCCGCCCTGGCCGAGCAGATGCAACACCAGGGGCAACAGCGTGAACACCAGCGCGGCTGCGCCCGCGCCCATCAGGCCTGCCCGGATGCCAACCACCAGGAAATGCCGTTCGAATTCGCTGGCTATAAACTGGTCCTTGGCACCGACCAAGTGAAGGACTTCGATTATTTCGCGGTTGGAAGCCATGGCGCTGCGCGTTGCCGAGATGATCGTGGCGATGGTCGCGGCCGCCACCAGCACCAAGACGGTGATGCCGCCCAACGCCAGCGATCGTGTCACGGTACGGATTTCTGCCTGCCAACGTCGATGATCGTCCAATTTGGCCATGGAAAACGTCTCTTCCAGAGCCACCCGCAAGCCCTCCAGATCGGGCAAGGCGGCGCGGTCGATTTCGATGGCGATGAGTCTCGGAACCGGCAGCGATGCAATTTCGGAATTCTGGCCAAGCCACGGTTCGAGCAAACGGGCGGACTGATCTACGCTGAGGGGTGAAACGCGCGTGACGCCGGGTTGCTTGGCGAGAAACAGTGCGATCAGCGTGACCTGTTTCTCCATGTCTACATCGCGCGCCGGATTGATCTGGACGGTGATCTCGCTGGCCAGATCCTGAGTCCAGGCATTAGCCGATTGCGAAACCAAGTGGACCGCGCCCGCCGTCAGGCAGGCCAGAAAGCACATGATTGCGATCACGACCGTCAGCGATCGTCCCGAAACCGAATCGTGGGGCACGATCGCGTTGTGAGCGCGAACCAGGCTTCTCGGCGTGACCGACCTCAATGCGCCCATCACCCAGCTTGCCCGCACAGTCTCGATAACACTCATGCCATCACCCGCGTATCGTCAGGTGGCCGTCGTGGAGCACCAGCTGGGGTTTTTTGAACTGCTCCATCAAGAGCTGGTCATGGGTCGCGATCACGATCGACGTGCCCAATTTGTTGAGTTCGACAAACAGCCGCAGCAGGCGGTTAGCCATTTGCGGGTCCACATTGCCCGTTGGCTCGTCGGCTAGGAGCAATTCGGGCTTGCCGATCACCGCGCGCGCGATAGCCGCGCGTTGCTTCTCACCGCCCGATAGAATGGCCGGAAAGGCGTGCATGCGGTCGCCAAGGCCCACCCATTTGAGCAACTCGGTCACGTCGTCCTTGTAGTCGGCCTCGTCGCGGCCGGTGACGCGCAATGGAAGTGCAACGTTTTGCCAAGTCGTCAAATGATCGAGCAACCTGAAATCCTGAAACACAACGCCGATCCGCCGCCGCAGTTCGGCCCGCTCACCGGTCGTCTGGTCAGTTGGATTTTGACCGAACAAATAGGTCAAGCCGCGACTGGGGCGCAGTGCCATGAAAAGCAGGCGCAGCAGGGTGGTCTTACCGGCGCCGGAGGGGCCGGTCAGGAAATGAAAGGAGCCGGGCAATAGGTGGAAATTGATGTCCCGCAGCACCTCAGGACCCATACCATACCGCAATCCGACATTTTCAAATCGGATCACTCCGTCGACCTCCTAATTTTGCATCCGCCATCAGCTAACCCTTTATGCGGAAGTGTATCTTCTGTATCAATGCATTTCAGACTGGATTGGCTGTCAATTGAACCATTTCGCGTTGTTGGTTCAAATCATGTGATAGAGGCATCGTTATGATTATTGAGTGTCCCAGTTGTCTGACCCGTTATGACACTCCGGCACAAATACCCGAAGAAGGCCGAAACGTCAGGTGTGCAAAATGTGAGCACGTCTGGATGGTGCGGCCCGACGACAAGCCGATAGATCCCGATCCGGAAATTAAGGCAGGTGACGAAACCGCTGCGGCCAGCGAAGCAGACGCGGCCGCTGACGAGCCGGCGGAAGTTGAGAAAGCGCCCGATTCGGCCGAAGAAACCGAGTCCGAGGACGTCACGGCGGATGAACCCACGGTCGATGAAGCCACGCTTGCGGCAGCCGAGGATGACGCCTCCGAAGACGCAGAATCAGACGAACCGACAGTCGATGAAG
This sequence comes from Hyphomicrobiales bacterium, assembly GCA_021775595.1. Lineage (GTDB taxonomy): Bacteria > Pseudomonadota > Alphaproteobacteria > Rhizobiales > Methyloligellaceae > JAJFHN01. The sequence goes on along the minus strand of JAJFHN010000050.1, from coordinate 52,192 downwards.
ACACACTGGCGGCCGCCGACGCCGCCGATGGTGCGGAACTGGACGAGGAAGGCTCCTTTAGCAGCGACGACATCGACTGGGGTGACGACGATGACGATGTCGCGGTCGCGGTCGAGGAAAAGCCGGATGAGGCGCCCCAAGCCGAGCCGGAGCCGGAGCCGGAATCCGAGCCCATCACCGCCAGCGAACCGACGCTCGATGAGGCGGCGGCAGCAACGCCAAAGGACGACGCTGACGCCGGCATGACTGACGATGAAGCGATCAGCGACGACGATGAAAGCGACGTGCCGCCTATCGTGATTCCCGAAGAACTGCCCGCCGCGGCGATGGACACCAAGCTGATGGCAGGTTGGGCGGGATTGGCGCTTTTCGTGATTTTAGCCGTGACGCTGCTGATAACCCAGCGCGTTGGGATTGTCAGCGCTTTACCCGGCGCGGCTTCGGCCTATAGCTCCATCGGACTGCCGGTGAACGTGCGGGGATTGGATTTCGACAAGGTGACGTCGACCTGGACGGTCGAGGCCGGCCGCTCGATTCTCGAAATCCACGGCGATATCGTCAATGTGACCGATAGCGAGGTGAGCGTGCCAACCGTGGTGTTTGCCCTGCGCAACGCCAAGGGGCTGGAGGTCTATCAATGGGCCGCTGAGGTGCGCAATGAGCCCTTGGCCGGGGGCGAGCGAACGCCCTTTGTCGCCCGCATCCCAACGCCGCCGAAATCCATCAAGAACGTGCAAGTGAAATTCGCCAAGGCCCGGTGACGGCGGGGGCCAATGGCGGGAATGTCACAGACTGCAGATCGTATCGAGATCTTGATCAGCGCCGAGGAGATCGCTGCACGCATCGCGCAGCTGGCGGACGAGATCGCGGCCAGCGAGCCTGTCGATTTGCTGGTTGTTCCGATCCTGATGGGCGGGTTCGTATTTGCCGCCGATCTGATACGCGCCCTGCACGCTGCCGGACTCAATCCCGAAATCGACGTTCTGATGCTCTCAAGTTATCGCGGCGGCAAAAGCTCCAGCGGGCATATCGAGGTATTGCGGGACATCAATTCGGCTGCGGCTGGGCGCGACGTTCTGTTGGTTGATGATATTTTGGATTCAGGCCGAACGCTTTCGCATGCAAAAACGCTCATAGAGTCCCGCGGCGCGCGCGGTGTCGCGACATGCGTATTGCTGGACAAGCCCGTAACGCGGGCCGTCGCTATCGCTCCCGATTTCACGGGCTTTGTCTGTCCAAACACCTTTGTCGTCGGCTATGGCATGGATCTGGATCACAGATTTCGTGAATTGCCATTCATCGGCCGAATCATGCAAGATTCCGGCTGATCGGACCTTGGTCCATCGGAGGCGGGCATAATGGAGCGGCAGGGAACCGGTGCGCGTATATTGCTCGCCGAGGACGATCAAGCGGTGCGCGACTTCGTGCGCCGTGCGCTCGAAATGGATGGCCATATCGTGACGGCTGTCCATGACGGCGGCGAAGCCCTGGAGCACGCGCTCTCGCCATCCCACACCTACGATCTGTTGCTGGCTGACATACGAATGCCGGTCATCGACGGCGTGGCGCTTGCGCTGCGTTTGGCGCGCGATCTCCCCGATCTGCCGATCTTGCTGATGACAGGTTATGCCCAGCAGCGTGAGCGCGCATCGAGTTTGCAGGCGGTTATTGAGGACGTGATCCAAAAACCGTTCACGCTCGAACAAATTCGCGATCGCGTCAAAGGCGTGTTGCAGACGCCGAAGGCCGCCTAAGGCCACAACTCAAAATCAAAAATTGCGGATGAGGCGTTCGAGGTAATCAAGCTCGAGCAACGGCCTGCTCGGCTCGCTCAGCCGGCGCCGCAGTTCGTCGAGTATCTCGCGCGCGCGCTGGATATCGATCTCGTCGGGCACTTTGACCGAGGTGCCCAAATCAGGCCCCTGCGTGCGCTCTGGCCGGCCCAGCGGATCACGTGGCCCCTGGCCTGGCCGCCCCATTTGCGCGCTCAGCATTTGCATCATTTGTTCAGCCATGGATTGCGCGCCCTGGCGCAAGCGGTCGAGCGCCAATGTCTGTTGCTGGGTCGCACGGCCAAGCGCCTGTTCGCCGAGCGAACTTTCCGCCTTTCCCATCGCGCGGCCCGCGCCCTGCAGCTGATTGGGCGGTTTCGCGCCGAGCGCTTGCAGTTTTTCCATCAACTGGCCGAGTTGTTCGCCAAGCGCGCCTTGCTGTTTCGCCAATCCGCCCGAACCTTTGCCGCTCTGACCGGGCTTCTGGCCGCTGCCGGCCTTTCCCTTGGGTCCTTGACCATTGCCCGTTTGACCATTGCGCTGACCCAATCGCTCACCTCGTTGGCGCTTCAGGTCAAAGGTTTCATCAAGCAGTTTCTGCTGCTGCATGATGATCTCGCCCAAGCCTTCCACCGCCTTCATCATTTGATCGCGTTTGATGTCTTGACCCATCATGCCGACCTGCAGCCGCTCGAGAATATCCCGCAGATCGCTCAGCAGGCGTTGGGCCAATTCACGCGAACCGGTCTTGGCGAGGTCTTCAATCTTGCGCAGCAATTGGTCGATGTCCTTGCCGCTCAGCATTTTTCCTTGCGAAGAATTGGGCTGCATGGCGGTCATGCCGCGCTCGCGGGCGTTTTGCGCCATCGCTTTCAAATAGCGGCCGAGAGCCGAGCGCAGCTCGGCGACAAGCTGTTTGATGCGTTCTTCGCCGGCGCCATCTTGGATGGCCTGCATCAGTCGCTCTTGGGCTGCCTGCAGCTCGCGTTCGGCGTCCGATAGATCGCCATCTTCAATATGGACGGCCACATCCCAGAGCTGGTCGACGACACTGATGAGCGCGTCATCGTCCTCGCGGTGCGATAGGCGCCAATAGGCCGAACGAAGGGCGAGAAAGACTGACGAGTCGCTCAAAAAGCGCTCAGGTGCGATTGTTAAGCCATCGATCGCTTCGGCGACGTCGGATCGGGCATTGCGGGAGACAACGAGCTTGCCGCGCTGTTCGATGATCGCCCGCGCCAACGGCTTGCTGAATTCGCGTTGCGGCAGCCTAAATTCCACCGGTTCGCTGTAGCCCTCTTTGCCGCCCTGATCGATGGCCACGAGTTTCATGCGAACACGGAGCCCTGCCCAAGGGTGCGATGTGAGATCCTTGAAGGTGCGCCCGTCACCCGATGTTGCGTTGGCCTTAGGCAGCCGCAATGCGACGACCGGAGGCTTGATTAGGACATCGTCTTTTTCCGTCAGCAGCTCGATTCTCTGCTTCGTCTGCCCATTGCCATCGGTACCCGGCGGGTTGGTTGGTTCGCCCCTGGTCAATCCAAAACGGGCTTCGGCGCGATCGACGCCGTAATCATCCTCAACCGCATACGCCAAGCGCAGCGCACCGCGCGGCGTGGCATCAGGGCTCTCAAGCAGGCGGATTTTTGGGGCGTTATCGGTCGTGACATCGAATGTCCAACTTGTTCGCACCCGGCCAGAATCCATAATCTCGAGGCGGCCAGAATTCGCCAGTTTGAGAGTGAATTCGGCCATTTGACCTTCGCTCAAGCTAGCTTCTATCGGCAATCGATTGCTCGAATCAGCTTCGTTGAACGCCAATCTTGGACGTGCTGCCGGAGCGCCGTTGACGCGGACCAAGAGCACGCTGCCTTGAGGAACGTTGCGGGCAACGGCTTCATCGTCGTCGTCGGCGTCTGGCGCTTGACCATCGGCCAAAACGATTGGCGGTAAGCCGGTGTAAATCGGCGGCGTCACCCAGGCATGCAGCCTGTAGCGCTCCGAGCCGCCAGCCGAATCGATCGAAACAGCGCCCGCCAGCCGATCCCACGCGCCCTTGCCAACCGCGATACCGGCGGTGATCAACAGCAACAGAACGAGGATGCGCAACGCGAACGGGTCGATGCGGTCAAGCCGCGGGCTCGGCAAACTGGGTTTTAGGGTTCGCGCCAGACGCGCCATGCGCTCGCGGTGCAGCCGCCAAAGAGTCTGACTTTCCGGCGAATCGCTCTGGACCGGCGTGTCCTCATAAGATGACGCCGGCCGATGACGCCGACCCGAATCGCTTTCCAGTCGGCGCAACGCCTCATCGCGCTCGGGCCAGCGAATGCCGGCCAATGGAACCAGCAGCGCAATCAGCGCCGCCACAAATGCCAACAGGCCAATGCTGTGCGCCCAAGAGGGCACGGCTTCCCAGAGTCCAAGCAGAGAGACGAATACGAAGCCGCCGGTGAGCACGAGCGGCCACAGCAACGCGCGCCACATCTGCTCGAATACCAGTACGAATTTGGCAATCAAGACGCGCCGTTCGATCAACGCGGCTGTGTCGTCGCCCGCGTTATGGAACAAGCTGACCAATTTCTGTAACTGATCGATCATGCGCTCACGCTAGCATATGGCAGGGATCGCCTACGAGCGGTTTTGCGCACACAAATAAGTCAGGCCCGTGGGGTCGGCTCTCACGTTCCGGTGAGCCACCCAGGCAGCGTGTCGGCGCCGATTAAGCGCTCATATGACGGCCTTGCCCGGATGACGGCGTGCGCATCGCCCCGAACCATGACCTCAGGCACCAACAAGCGGCTGTTGTAGCTGCTGGCTTGAACGGCGCCATAGGCGCCGGCCGTCAACACGGCAATGAGATCGCCTGCCTGCAATTCGGGCAGTTCGCGGTCCAGCGCCAGAAAGTCTCCCGTTTCGCAGACCGGACCCACCACATCGGTGGCCGCGACGGTTGCGTTGGCCTGTGCTTCGGTGACGGGCCAAATTTCATGATGCGCGCCATAGAGCGTGGGACGAATCAAATCGTTCATGCCGGCATCGACAATCGTGAAGGTCTTGGTCGGACCGGGCTTGACGTAGAGCACGCGCGAGACGAGCACGCCGGCATTGCCCGCGATCATGCGGCCGGGTTCGAATAGGAGGCGGCAATCCAGGTCTTGGGCGGCTTTCAACACGATGGCCGCATAGGCCTCGGGATCGGGTGGCGTTTCCGCGTCGCTGCGGTAGGGGACGCCCAGACCGCCGCCAAAATTGATGAATTCGATTTCGTGCCCGCTGCCGCGAAGGTCTTGGACCAGCTCGCGCAACAGCGCAAAGGCGCGTTCGAAGGGCTCCAGATCGATAATCTGGCTGCCGATGTGCATGTGAACGCCAACTGGCGACAATCCCGGCAATTGGCTCGCCACGTCATAAAGTTCGAGCGACTCGCTCCACGGAATGCCGAATTTGTCCTCGGCCCTGCCGGTGGCAATCTTGTGATGCGTCTTTGGATCGACATCCGGATTAACGCGCAAGGCGACACGGGCGGTCTTGCCCGACTGTTGTGCGACCGCGCTCAACTGCTCGAGCTCGCCCCGCGATTCGGCGTTGAAGGCATAAATGTCGTGGGCCAGACCCGCAGCCATCTCGTCGGCCGTCTTGCCGACGCCGGAAAAGACAATCCGCTCGCCCGGAATGCCGGCGGCGATGGCCCGGCGCAACTCACCCTCGGAGACGACATCCATGCCAGCGCCAAGTTGCCCCAGCGTCATGAGAACCGCTTGGTTGGAGTTGGCTTTGACCGAATAACAGATCAGCGTTTGAGAGCCGGCAAAGGCTGCCTGGAAAACCTGGTAATGGCGCTCGAGCGTAGCACTGGAATAGCAGTAAAACGGCGTGCCGACCTCGTCCGCGATTGCGGCCAAACTCACCCCTTCAGCGTGCAGCACGCCGGTCTTATAGGCAAAGTGATGCATGGAACCGCCAGGCGGTAAGGGCTATCGGACGAGACCGTCGAGGATGAAGGGACGGTCGGGCGGACCGCTGCTGGACTGCCCGCTCTGGCCTTGGCGCTGGGCGCCGGGCGGTGCTTCGAGCGGACCCTTGCGCCCGCACGCGGTCAAGCTCAGCGTGGCGCACACAAGCACGCCCGTGATGATGTAAAAGAACCTGCCCATTTTGCCTGTCCTGCTTGCCCGCGAGGGCTGAAATCCGAGAAACGTCATTCGTTTTAGCCCGATCGGCTGTCCCTTTCCAGCCGCTTTATCCAGCTTCGCGCATTCTTGCGGACATTTTTAGGCGCCGTACCGCCAAGGCTGGTTCTGCTTTTGACCGATTTGGCGACACTCAATACGTCGAATACGTCCGCCGTGATCCGTTTCTCAAGGCTTTGCAGCGTCTCGAGCGGCATGCGCCATAGCGGCAAATTGGCCTCATCGGCGGCTGCGACGATGCGTCCCGTCACATGGTGGGCGTCGCGGAAGGTGAGCCCCGCGCTTTGCACCAGCCAATCGGCCAAGTCAGTCGCGGTGGAATGTCCGGCGCCGGCGCTTTTTCGCATGGATTTTTCGTTGATCTCGGCGCTGGCGATCATCCCCGTCATCGCGGAGATCATCAGCGCCAGGGCGTCGAGCGCGCCAAATGTCGCTTCCTTGTCTTCCTGCATGTCCTTGGAATAGGCAAGCGGCAGCCCCTTCATGACCACCAGAAGCCCCTGCAAAGCCGCCAAAATGCGTCCAGCTTTGGCCCGAATTAACTCGGCCGCGTCGGGATTGCGCTTTTGCGGCATCATCGAGGAGCCGGTGGTGAATCCATCGCCAAGCGCGACGAAGCCGAATTCGGCTGAACACCACAGCACGATCTCTTCAGCCAACCGCGAGAGATGTATCGCTGCGATAGAGGCGGCCGCAAGCGTCTCCAAGGCAAAATCGCGATCAGAAACGGCATCGAGCGAGTTTGCCGCCGGCCGGTCGAAGCCTAAGGCCTTCGCCGTTTGTTTCCGGTCGATCGGAAACGACGTTCCGGCAAGCGCGCCAGCGCCAAGCGGAGACTCATTGAGCCTGGTCCGCGCGTCGGCGAACCGCCCGCGGTCGCGCTGGAACATCTCCACATAAGCCAGACAATGATGGCCAAAGGTGATGGGCTGGGCGCTCTGCAAATGGGTGTAGCCCGGCATAACGGTCGCGGCGTGCTCTTCGGCCTTGTGCGCCAGAGCCTGCTGCAGGGCGCACAGATGTTCATCGAGCGCGTCGATCGCATCGCGCACATAGAGTTTGAAATCGGTCGCCACCTGGTCGTTGCGCGAGCGTGCCGTGTGGAGTTTGCCGGCGACTGGGCCGACAAGTTCCTCCAAACGCGCTTCTACATTCATGTGGATGTCTTCGAGCGCGCGCGAAAACGTGAACGTTCCACCCTCGATTTCCGTCAATATGACGTCTAGACCTTGGGCAAGCGTCTTTGCGTCTTGCGCTCCGATGATTCCCGTTTCCGCCAACATGGCGCAATGGGCCTTCGATGCCGCAATATCTTGGGCATAGAGACGCTTGTCGAAGTCGATGGAGGCGTTTATTTCCTCCATAATTTCTGACGGGCCGGTTGAAAATCGTCCGCCCCACATTTTGTTCGTCATCGAAGACCTTCCCGAGGCGCCCTTTGAGCAAGAACAAACGAGACACAGCGGCCCAATCAAACAACTGGCCCGCTTATTTATTGGCAGCCTTGCTCGCTACGCTTGCAGGGTTTTTCGCGGTATACGTGAATTCCGGGCCAGATGGCAATCGTGACGCCGAAACGAGCCTAACGCCACCGCTGCAGCGCGCGCCTGCCGCCAAGGCGGGTGACGGTCCGCTGGCGGGTCTAAACAGCGGCGACATGGCCACGTTTCTGGTTCATCGCGCGCCGAAAGATGTCCCGACCGTCACCTTCTCAAACGGTAAGGGCGCGCGCGTTTCGCTCGCCGACTGGCGGGGGAAGGTGGTGCTGCTAAATTTGTGGGCGACCTGGTGCCTGCCATGCTTGAAGGAAATGCCCGCACTCGATCGCCTGAAGGCGGAAGTCGGCGGAGACAAATTTGATGTGGTTGCCATCAGCGTCGATCGGGGCGGGATCGAGAAACCGCGAAAGTTTCTGCAAAAGATCGATGCAAAGAATCTGGCGCTCTATCACGAAGGCGACGGAACGTTGAGTGCCAAACTCAGGGTCGTGGGCATGCCGACGACGCTGCTGATCGATGCAAGGGGCCGTGAAATTGGCCGCCTTGCCGGCCCTGCCGAATGGGACAGTCCGGATGCGTTGCGCTTGGTGCGCGCCGCAATTTCCGCTGGACCGACAGCGCCTTAGCGGGTGGGTACGGGTTTTTCGCCGCTATAGTCGTAAAAGCCGCGTGACGTCTTGCGGCCGAGCCAACCGGCTTCGACATATTTTACCAGCAGCGGGCAAGGCCGGTATTTCGTATCCGCGAGACCCTCATAAAGCACCTGCATGACCGATAGGCAGGTATCGAGCCCGATAAAATCGGCAAGTTCGAGCGGCCCCATCGGATGATGAGCGCCGAGCCGCATCGCCGTATCGATCGCCTCGACCGAGCCAACCCCTTCATAGAGCACATAGACCGCCTCGTTGATCATGGGCAGCAGGATGCGATTGACGATGAAGGCCGGGAAGTCTTCGGCCACCGTTACCGTCTTATCCAACGTGTCGATGAAGGCTTTTGAGGTTTTGTAAGTTTCCTCATCCGTGGCGATGCCGCGGATAACCTCGACCAATTCCATCAACGGCACCGGATTCATAAAGTGCAGGCCGATGAAACGTTCCGGCCGATCGGTCGACGCGGCCAAGCGGGTGATTGATATCGAAGACGTGTTGCTCGCCAAGATGGCGTCTTCCTTGATCAGCGGGCACAGGTCTTCAAAGATCTGACGTTTGACGTCTTCTTTTTCGGTGGCCGACTCGATAATGAGATCGACGCTGCCCAAGCCATCAAGCTTGGCTGTAGGCATAATGCGTCCAAGCGCGGCCTTTTTGTCTTTTTCGGTGATTTTGCCAGAGCCCACCTGACGCGACATATTGCCGTTAATTGTGGCCAGCGCTGCCTCGATGCGCTCTTCGCTGATGTCGTTGAGATGCACGTCATATCCGGCAAGCGCGATCACATGAGTGATGCCATTGCCCATCTGGCCCGCGCCGATGACGCCAACTGACTTGATTGCCATGAACTTTCGCCCCTTGCTCAACGCCCCGTCGCTGGCGCTCTAACCCGTCTTTGCCAACGCGGCGTCAAGCTCGGGCAGAATCTCAAACAAATCTCCAACCAGGCCATAATCGGCGACTTGAAAAATCGGCGCCTCTTCGTCCTTGTTGATGGCCACGATGACCTTGGAATCCTTCATGCCGGCCAAATGCTGTATCGCGCCCGATATGCCGACCGCGATGTAGAGCTCCGGCGCGACGACCTTGCCCGTTTGCCCGACTTGATAGTCGTTCGACATGTAGCCTGAGTCGACCGCCGCGCGGCTTGCACCGATGGCGGCGCCGAGCTTTTCTGCGATCGGCGCTATGTACTTGTCGAAATTCTCTTTCGAACCTACTCCGCGCCCGCCCGAGATGATGACCCGGGCTGAAGTGAGTTCGGGCCGATCGGATTTCGACAGCTCGGCGCCTGCAAATTCCGAAATGCCGATCGCCGCGGGCGCCTCAATGGTTTCGATCGCCGCTGCCCCGCCCTCGCCGGCAGCCGCAAATGCCGTGGTTCGGACGGTGATGATTTTTTTTGCATCGCGTGAGCGAACGGTTTGAATGGCGTTGCCCGCATAGATTGGATGCTCGAACGTGTCCGCCGACTTGATGGCGGTGACATCTGAAATTTGCGCGACGTCGAGCATCGCGGCGACGCGCGGCATGAAGTTTTTGGCGGTGGTCGTGGCTGGCGCCAGTACGGCGTCGTACTGGCCCGCCAATGGCGCTATCAGCGCCGCCATTTCTTCTGCCAGATGGTTTTCCAGATGTGGCGCATCGGCCAGCAGAACCTTGGCTGCGCCATCGAGCTTGGTTGCTTCTTCGGCGACGCCCTTGCAGCCTTTGCCGGCGACCAGAATATGCGCTTCACCGAGCGCTGTAGCCGCGCTGAGCGCCTTGGCGGTGGCGTCGCTCAGGCCGACGTTGTCGTGCTCGGCGATAAGAAGAACCGGCATCACAGCGCTCCCGCTTCGTTTTTCAGCTTATCTAACAGTTCGTCGACGTTTTCGACGCGTTCGCCGGCCTGACGCACCGACGGCTCGGAGGTCTCAAGCACCTCAAGATGGGGCGTGGTATCGACGCCGAAATCGGCCACAGTCTTCTCTTCCAGCGGCTTTTTCTTGGCTTTCATGATGTTGGGCAGTGAGGCATAGCGGGGCTCGTTCAGCCGCAAGTCGGTTGTGACAACGGCAGGCCGGTTGACCAGGATTGTTTGCAGGCCACCGTCGATTTCACGCGTCACCCGCAGGCGCGCGTCCTCGACCTCGACCTTTGATGCGAATGTGGCTTGCGGCCAGCCAAGCAGTGCGGCCAGCATTTGCCCGGTCTGATTGGAGTCATCATCGATCGCCTGCTTGCCCATGACGACGATCTCGGGTTTCTCGGCCTCGACGACGCCCTTCAAAATTTTAGCCACCGCCAGTGGCTCGACGGTCTCTTCGGCCGTGATCAAAATGGCCCGGTCGGCTCCCATCGCAAGCGCTGTACGAAGCGTTTCTTGCGCCTTAGCAGGTCCGATGCTGACCGCAACGACTTCACTCGCCGTGCCGGCTTCCTTCAGGCGGATGGCCTCTTCGACGGCAATTTCGTCGAACGGGTTCATCGACATTTTTACGTTGGCAAGTTCGACCCCGGAACCGTCGGATTTGACGCGGATCTTGACGTTGTAGTCGACCACCCGTTTGACTGGGACGAGAATTTTCATGAGCGCCACTCCGGACCGATCATGGCAAGACGTTGGGCTGAATTACAGTGCTCTCGGGCCGTAAATGTTTGGCGCCACATCTTGCCCGCGCGACCTGAAACAGATCCTTTCGCACTTGCGAGATGAGCGCGCGACGGTACTTCCGCCCATTGCGGGTGTCAATGCCCGGTAAACCGTGCTGCGAGGCGGTTTAGAGCCCCTGTCCACGCCTCAAGCGCCCCCTTGCGTCTTATCGAAAAGCGGGACGCCAGGCCGGCGCATAAACATGATCAAAACCGCACCCGCCGCCAGCCCGCCGACATGAGCCCACCACGCCACATTGTCGTCTGTTGCGGTGAAAGCATAAAACAGCTGAAGCAGCACCCAGAAGCCAAGCGCCCAAGCGGCGGTGACCCGGATCGGAATGCGCCACAGCGCCAAGACCCAAATCTTGACCCGCGGATGCAGGATCAGATAGGCCGCAATTACGCCGGCAACCGCGCCGCTCGCGCCGATCAGAGGAATTTCGGAATTCGGCATGACCCAGGCGTGCACCATGCCGGCAAAGATGCCGCACATCACATAGAACATGATGAAGCGGACGTGCCCCATGGCGTCCTCGACATTGTCGCCGAACACCCAGAGAAAAAGCATATTGCCGGTCAGATGTATGAGATTGCCGTGCATAAACATATAGGTAACGAGCGTCAGGCGTTCGGGCACGGGCAGCGATCCGGCCGAAACCATGACATTGCGCGGCTCGAACATATTTTGCGTCAACAGTTCAGAGGGAATGAGCGCAAAAGTTGCCGTGCCGTGCTCGTCTTCTGGGATGATGCCGGCAAGAAACAACAGATAGATCAACACATTGATCGCAATGAGCGCCACCGTCACATATTGGAACGGGATCGATTTCAGCGGATTGCGATCATGGATCGGAATAAACACGCGACTGGGTCCAACTCAGGTCAATGGTTCTCGCCGGGACTCCACAGTATATCGGTTTCACCCAGATTGTTCACGTACCGGCTCGCTACAAACAGCAAGTCGGACAATCTGTTGATATAGCGCAGTGCCGCCTCGTTGACGATTTCACCTTCGGTCTCTGAAAGTTCGACCATCAGCCGTTCGGCGCGCCGGCACACGGTGCGTGCGACATGCAGCGCAACGGCACCCGGTTTGCCGCCAGGCAAAACGAATGTTCGCAATGGCTCGAGCTCGCTGTTCAGCAGATCGATCTCGCTCTCAAGGCGCTGCACCTGGCGGTCCGAAATGCGCAGCGGTTCAAATTCGAGCGGCTCGCCCGTATCTGGTGTGCAGAGATCGGCGCCGAGATCGAACAAATCGCTTTGGATTCGCGCCAGCATATCATCGACCTTGCCGTCGGACGCCTCCAAATGGACGCGCGCCATGCCGATGGCCGAGCTGGCTTCGTCGACCGTGCCGTAGGAAGCGATGCGCAGATGATATTTGGCGAGACGCTGACCCGTGCCCAGCGCTGTCGTGCCCTTATCGCCGGTGCGCGTGTAAATCTTGTTGAGAACAACCATGGATACTCCGCACGCCAGCGACGCTATTGAATTTCGATGAGACAGAAAATTGAGACGGCTAGCCTAGCGGTCGGGTGCGCCGGGTCAAGTGTCTGACTGCCGCTAAAGTGAACGCGTCCAGATCGGTTTTGATCCAGGCTAACGTCCAGCCAGGAAAAGCGCTGTCATAACCACAACTAGCGCGATCAGTTGGAGCGCCACACGCCAGCGCATCAGGCGTTGTGATCGGCTCGCGCTGCCGCCCTGCGACATGTTCCAAAGGCCGAGACCAAGCGACAACACCACGGCGCCAAGCGCGATCGGAATGAGGAACTCTAACACCGTGCCGGTCTCCTCATCACTCGTTTGACGTAACAAGATCGAGCAGCCGCGTTATGAGCATGCGGCGCGCGAAGGCCAGGGCGTGGGTCGGGAACGTTACGTAATAGCGCGGCTTGGGATAACGGCTCTCCAGCGCGTGGATCAGTTTCGCCAAGACCGCTTCGGGACCGCGCTCCCAAATGTTGGATTTGCCGCTTTCCATATGCGCGATGCGCGCCTCGTAAAGCGCGCTGTGGGCAGAGTTCTCAAGGTCGATATTGGCCTTGTATTCGGCCAAGGCACGGTCGCTAAAGCGCGACGAGATCGGCCCCGGTTCAATCGTAGAGACGTGAATGCCGCTTCCTCTCATTTCCTGGCGCAGCGCATCGGTCAGGCCTTCGAGCGCGAATTTCGATGCATTGTAGGCGCCGCGATATTTCAACGAGACGAGCCCCAGAATGGACGAGTTCTGCACGACCCGGCCGCCACCATTCGCGCGCATGGCCGGAAGCAGGCGGCTGGTGAGATCGTGCCAGCCGAAGAAATTCGCTTCAAACTGAGCGCGCAGCGCGTCGGTGGGCACATCCTCCACCGCACCCGGCTGGCCGTAGCCGCCATTGTTGAAGAGGGCGCCAAGCTTTCCGTCCGTTAGCTCAAGCGCTCTGTCGGCACAGGCCTCGATCGATTGCGGCTTGGTGTAATCGAGTTGAATGACGTCGAAACCTTCTCTTTTCAGCCGCGCGAGGTCGTCTTTTTTGCGTGCCGTCGCGATGACACGCCAGCCGCGCGCCTTGAGGCCGCGGGCGCAGCATTCGCCGATGCCCGACGAACAGCCGGTGATGAGGATGGATTTCTCGACCATGGGCGTGGAGGCCTCAGCGCTGGCCAAGAAGATTTGCAGGCCCCGGCATGGACCCGAGGAATGCGCTTGAGCGCCGGCAGCTGGACTTAGAGATTATCAAGCAGCACACCCAACGCCAGAATGATGAACGCGATCAGGAGCAGACCAAAACCATACAGCGAAAAGATCGGCAGCAGCACGATTTTGCCGAGCAGCGTGAGCGCGGCGATGCCAACGGCGATGAGAAAGGTCAATTCGCGGGGACGGCTGAGTGACAAGCGCATGGATGGAGGTCCTTTGATACGGCGACGGCGTGACGCACAAGCCTAACATCTGAGCCCCTATCGGCGAAAGACCGGCTTAGGCTTCCAACAAGCGGCGCGCGATCACCTGAGCTTGGATCTCGGCCGCGCCTTCGAAGATCGAAAGAATACGGGCGTCGCAAAGCACGCGAGAGATCGGATATTCGAGCGCGAAGCCATTTCCGCCATGGATTTGAAGGGCGTTGTCGGCCGCCGTCCAAGCAATCCGCGCCGCCAACAATTTGGCCATGCCGGCCTCCAGGTCGCAGCGGTGACCCAAATCCTTTTCTCGGGCCGCGTGATAGGTGAGCTGGCGCGCCACGTGTAGCTCGACAGCCATCATCACGATTTTATCGGCCACGCGGGGAAAGGCGGCGATTGGTTTGCCAAATTGCACGCGCTCCTGGGCGTAACCGAGCGCCAGTTCCAGCGCCGATTGCGCCACGCCGATGGCGCGCGCCGCAGTTTGAATGCGGGCCGCCTCGAAGGTCTGCATGAGTTGCTTAAAGCCTTGGCCTTCGACACCGCCGAGTAGTGCTTCGCCGTCAATTGCAAAACCATCGAAGGAAACGTCGTATTCCTTCATGCCGCGATAGCCCAACACTTCGATTTCGCCGCCAGCGATGCCTGCATCGGGGAAGGGATCGTCATCGCTGCCGCGCGATTTTGGCACCAGAAACATCGAGAGGCCCCGGTAGCCCGGCTCGTCCGGGTTTGTGCGGGCCAACAGGGTCATGAGATCGGCGCGCACGGGATGCGTGATCCAAGTCTTCTGGCCGGTGATCTTGTAGCCCTCGCCATCCGTGCTGGCGCGCGTCTTCAGCGAAGCCAAATCGGACCCGACATTGGGTTCGGTGAAGACGGCCGTCGGCAGCACCTCGCCGCTCGCGATTTTCGGCAACCAGTGTTGCTTTTGGTCCTCGGTGCCGCCCAACAAAATTAGCTCGGCGGCGATCTCGGAGCGGGTGCCGATCGAGCCGACACCGATATAGCCCCGCGAGAGTTCCTCGGAGACCACGCACATGGATTCCTTGCCCAGACCCAATCCGCCGTATTCCTCGGGAATGGTCAGGCCGAACACGCCGAGCTCGGCCATTTTGTCGATCACCTCAAGCGGCACATAGGCATTGGCCAAATGCCATTCATGGGCCTGCGGCACCACCTCGGCATCGGCAAAGCGCCGCATCTCCTCGCGCATCGCCTCATAGGTTTCATCGAGCCCGCTGTCGCCATAGGTTGCCGAACCCTGGCGCTCGACGATGAGCGCCATGATGCGCGCCCGTGTAGATGCCGAATTGCCGTTCCTCATCAAGGCGCGCGCGTCGCCATCGACGACTTCGTCAACAACATCTTGGGTGACGCCGAGCTCGTGCAGCCGCGCAAATTCGCCCTGGGCCATCGGAATTCCGCCCACGATTTGAGCCAAATAGTCGGCCGCTGCGGTCTGCGAGAGCAGCGCCTCCAGCTCGCCATAGCGCCCCTCTTGGCTCATGCGCGCTGCATAGGCGGCCATCTGGCCCAGCGCTTCGACATAGGTCGCCAGCCAGGCGAGACCGTGTGCCGCGTGCTGTTGCTCTTCGAGCGCTTGGCCTGAGACCCGGCCATCGCTCACCAATGTTTTGGCGAGCGCCTCTCGCGCGGCCACCAGCAGGCGTTGGGCGCACGCGGCCGCGTGGTCGAGGCCGGCTGCGTCCGGCGCGGCAATTTCGGTCGTGGTGTCTTTGGCCAGGGTCATGTCGCTCTGCTTCGCATTCAGCGGTTTGGAATGGCGCGCACCATATCGGTTGATGCGCGGTGTGCAAGTTGCATTGTGTGGCCTTACGCGGCGAGCGCTGGGGCGGCCCGCTGCAGGATGGCGTGGATTGCATCGGTGTCCTGGCCGCTGCCAAAAATGAAGCCGTGCTCGGCACCAAGCCGACCGTTGCAAAATGCCTGTGCGGTTGCCTCGGGCGCATGTCGCACCAGCAGGCTCGCCTGCAAGACGAGTGCTAACTGGGAGACGAACCGGCGGCACCCGGCCTCTGTCGGACCATCGCCGCTGAACTGCGATTCAAGCTCGCCAATGGCTTTGTCGAGCAGGCCATTTTGACCGCGAGCTGGCGCGACTTCAGCAAAAAATACATCTGCGATTTCGGGATGGCGGCCCAAGGCGCGCAAGACGTCGAGCGCCACCACATTGCCCGAACCCTCCCAGATTCCGTTGAGCGGAGCCTCGCGATAGAGCCGCGCCACGACGTGGTCTTCGACGTATCCGTTGCCGCCCATGCACTCCAATGCTTCGGCAACGAAGGGAGGCGTCCGCTTGCAGATCCAGAATTTCGACACCGGCGTGAGCAATCGCGCCAGCGTCCATTCGGTCTCGTCGCTGGCGCCTTTGTCGATCGCACACGACATGCGCAGGCCGAGCCACATGGCAGCTTCACTTTCGATAGCCAGGTCGGCCAGCACCTGCGCCATCAGTGGTTGGTCGATCAGCGACTTCTGGAATGAGCGGCGGTTGGCGCAGAAATGCAACGCCAACGAGAGCGCGTAGCGCATGATGCCCGCCGATGCGATGGCGCATTCCGAGCGCGAATATTGCGCCATGGCGATTGCCGTTGCGATGCCGCGGCCCTCCTCGCCGAGCCGCCAGACCAGCGCGTTGTCGAATTCGACTTCGCTCGAGGCGTTTGACCGGTTGCCGCATTTCTCCTTCAGGCGCTGCACGTGAAAGGCGTTGCGGCTGCCATCGGGCAAAATACGCGGCAAAAAGAAACACGTTGGCCCGGCCTCGGTTTGAGCCAGCGTCACGAAGGCGTCGCACATCGGCGCCGAACAAAACCATTTGCGCCCCGAGAGCGCATAGACGCCAGCGCCATTGCTCTCTGCCTTTACCGCCAGGCTTTCATTGGCCCGCAGGTCCGAACCGCCCTGGTTCTCGGTGAAAGTCATACCAATCGTAGCCGAGGCCTTGTCGGCGATCGGCTTCAGTTCCGGATCGTAGGCCTCGGCGATCACCTTCTGACCCCAAGCGGCATCAATATCGGGATCGAGCGCCAGGGTGGGCGGCGCCGAGTAAGTCATGACCACCGGGCAGGCGACGCCGTTTTCGATTTGGTTCCAGACATAACTTAAGACGGCGCGCCCCACATGGGCGCCCTCATCGCCTGCCGTCCAAGCAAGCGAATGAACGCCGCTCTCAAATGCCAGCGTCATCAGATCGTGATAGGCGGGATGGTAGTCGACCTCGTCGATGCGCTCGCCGGCTGCACTGTAGGTGCGCAACTCAGGTTCGTGCCGGTTGGCGTCGTGTGCAAGCTTCTGCACGCGCTCATCGCCCGCAGCCGCGCCAAGCGTCGTTGCCTTCGCCGCGACCCATGCCGCGCCGAAGGTGGCGCACGCTTCGCCCAGCGCTTGATCGCAAACAAACGCGTTGTAACCGCTATAGGGCGGCGGCTGATTGGTTATTTCTGGCGCGTGCGCATTTCTGCTCGACATTGTGGCTCAGAGTGTGGAGCAGATGTCGCGCTACCTCAAGCTGCGGCATCGCCTGCCGCGTCGATCACATCCTCGAAGGTGCGCAGTCCCGTATGGGGCGCTGAAACCAGCACCGCCATGTTGCCCGGACGATGTTCGTTTTTCCACATCCGCATATGCGCCTTAGGGATCTGATCCCAGGGAAAGACCTCGGACATGCATGGGTCGATGCGCCGCTCGATAACGAGCTTGTTGGCTTGGCTGGCCTGTTTCAGATGGGCGAAATGCGAGCCTTGGATGCGCTTTTGGTGCATCCAGACATAGCGGGCGTCCATGGTGAGTTTGTAGCCCGTCGTGCCGGCGCAGATCACCACCATGCCGCCGCGCTTGACGACAAATGTCGAGACCGGAAATGTCGCTTCGCCTGGATGTTCGAAGACAAAGTCGACATTGACGCCCTTGCCCGTGAAATCCCAGATCGCCTTGCCGAATTTGCGGACCCCGCCGAACCAGGTCTTGTACTCCTCGCTGCCGACCTCAGGAAGCTCGCCCCAACAATCGAAGTCCTTACGGTTGATGACGCCCTTGGCGCCCAACGACATGACGAAATCGCGCTTGTCTTCGTCTGAAATGACGCCGATGGCGTTGGCGCCGGCGGTGGCGCAAATTTGCACCGCCATGGAGCCGAGGCCGCCTGAGGCGCCCCAGATCAGAACGTTATGGCCAGGGCGTAGAATGTGCGGGCGATGGCCGAACAGCATCCGGTAGGCGGTCGCCAGCGTCAAAACATAACAGGCCGATTCTTCCCAAGTGAGATGCTTGGGTCGCGGCATAAGCTGTTGCACCTGGGCGCGGGCGAATTGCGCAAACGAACCGTCGGGCGTCTCGTAGCCCCAAATGCGTTGCGAGGGTGACAGCATCGGATCGCCGCCATTGCATTCTTCGTCTTCGCCGTCGTCCTGATTGCAGTGGATAACGACCTCGTCGCCGACGCTCCAAGATTTCACCTTGGAGCCGACCGCCCAAACGATGCCCGAGGCATCCGAGCCGGCAATGTGGTAGGGATTTTTGTGGCCGTCGATCGGCGAGATCGGCGTTCCGAGCGACGCCCAAACACCGTTGTAGTTGACGCCAGCCGCCATTACCAACACCAGAACGTCATGGGAATCGAGTTCCCAGGTCGGCACAACCTCAACCTGCATCGCCTCATCCGGCGGTCCATGTCGCTCTTGGCGGATTGCCCAGGCGTACATGTTCTTAGGCACGTGCCCGAGTGGCGGGATCTCGCCAATTTCATAGAGATCCTTGATCTCGCCTTTTGGATTCGGCACGGCAGCCACCGCGGCGTCGCTCATAACAAAACTCTCCCCAGCTGGTCCGCTCCCGACGGACCATCACAATCCCATCACCACCGTTCAAGCGTTGCCCAGCGGATTGGCCATCCTAGTCCGTCACCGCTCTGTCACAACCGCCACTTTTGGCGTTTGCACTGCATCGAATGTTCATATTGCAACGCGGTAGGATCGTTGGGCATATTGCGCCCAAATTCAAGATATTTTCGCGATGCAACATAAACAGTATAATGACCGTGGCCCTGACGCGACACTGATGAAGGCAACACCACGATGACAGTTTGCTCGCCCGCTTTGACGGCTCAGCGCCCAGCCGCGCATGAAACATTGCGAATTTCTAGCTTCGGCCGAAAGGATGCGCCATAGTGTTAGAAGGATCAATATCCGCTCCGGCAGGTGCGATTCAGATGGACCGCGCTGCTTTTGATTGGCTTATCCTTGGACTGGGGGAGGAAACTCATGGGATTAGAAGCACTGCTTGTTTTTCTGCTTATCGGCGCCGTCGCCGGCTGGCTTGCCGGTTTGGTAATGGCAGGCGGCGGATTTGGTCTCATCGGCAACATTGTCGTCGGCATTTTGGGCGCACTGATCGCGGGCTGGCTGCTTCCCAGGCTCGGTGTTTCGATCAATGTGGGCGGACCGATCGTCAATCAGATCATCCATGCCTTCCTCGGAGCCATCGTGCTGTTGTTCATCGTCGGCATCATCCGGCGCTGAAACACGACTGGCCTCTCGTTGCCGCCTCTCCGGCTGGGCAAGTTGGGGGGAGCGGGCAATGACCGACAGCAAAACGCCTGACAGGCCATGGCTGATCCGGACCTATTCCGGTCATTCCACGGCGCAGGCCTCCAACGCGCTCTACCGCTCCAATCTGGCAAAGGGGCAGACCGGGCTGTCGGTCGCCTTCGATTTGCCGACCCAGACGGGATACGACTCAGATCACGTGCTGGCCCGCGGCGAAGTCGGCAAGGTCGGCGTTCCTATCTGCCATTTGGGTGATATGACGGATTTGTTCGAGGGCATTCCGCTTGAGCAAATGAACACCTCCATGACGATCAACGCGACGGCGCCATGGCTGCTCGCGCTTTATGTCGCCGCGGCCCAGAAGCAGGGCGTCGATCCGGCCAAGCTCTCAGGCACGGTCCAGAACGACATCGTCAAAGAATACCTCTCCCGCGGCACCTATATGCTGCCGCCCGAACCCTCGCTCAAGCTGATCCGCGACGTCATCGTCTACGCCTATCGCGAGATTCCGAAATGGAATCCGACGAATGTCTGCTCCTATCACCTGCAGGAGGCGGGCGCGACGCCCGTCGAGGAGCTCGCCTTTGCGCTTGCTACTGCGCTCGCGGTTCTGGACGAGGTCAAAGGCTGCGGCGAGGTGGCGGATGAGGATTTTGCCCAGGTCGTTGGCCGCATCAGCTTTTTCGTCAATGCCGGTCTGCGCTTCGTTACAGAAATGTGCAAAATGCGCGCATTCACAGAGCTGTGGGACGAGATCACGGCAGAGCGCTACGGCGTCGAGGATCCGAAATTTCGGCGCTTCCGTTATGGCGTTCAGGTGAATTCGCTGGGTTTGACCGAGCAACAGCCCGAGAACAACGTTTATCGGATTCTGCTGGAGATGCTCGCTGTGGTGCTCTCCAAGAACGCCCGCGCCAGGGCGGTGCAACTGCCGGCCTGGAACGAGGCGCTCGGTCTGCCGCGCCCGTGGGACCAGCAATGGTCGATCCGCATGCAGCAAGTGATGGCTTATGAGACGGACTTGCTGGCTTACGGCGATATTTTCGATGGTTCCACCGAGATCGAAGCCAAGGTTGCAGAGCTCAAAGCCGAAGCGCGGGAAGAGCTGAAGGCAATCGAGGATCTGGGCGGCGCCATTGCGGCGATCCCTTATATGAAGCAGCGCCTGGTCGAATCCAACGCCGCGCGCGTTCGCGGCATCGAGACGGGCGAGCAAGTGGTGGTGGGCGTCAACCGTTGGCAGGAGAGCGAGCCCTCGCCGCTGGCTGCGATCGGCGAGGAAGGCATCCTGACAGTGCCGGAGTCGGTCGAGCGTGAGCAAATCGCCCAGCTGGAGGCTTGGCGCGGCGCGCGCGATGCCGAGGCGGCTGCGGCTGTGATCGAAGACCTGAAATCAGCCGCCCAAGAGGGCCGCAACGTTATGGAGCCGTCGCTTGCCTGCGCCAAGGCTGGCGTGACCACCGGTGAATGGGGCCAAGTGCTGCGCGAGGTGTTTGGCGAATACCGCGCTCCAACGGGCATCTCGGGCGCCGCGGTGCAAGCCCAAGAGAGCCTTGTAGAGCTTCAGGGCGCGGCGAAGACCGTCGCCGGCAAGCTCGGCCGGCCGATCAAATTTCTGGTCGGCAAGCCAGGTCTCGACGGCCACTCGAACGGCGCCGAGCAAATCGCTCTTCGAGCCCGCGATTGCGGCATGGAGGTGATTTATGACGGCATCCGACTGACGCCGGTCGAGATCGTTGCTGCCGCACTTGAGGAGGACGTCGACGTCGTCGGCCTCTCCATCTTGTCGGGCTCTCATGTGGCGCTGGCGCGCGACGTGATGGCTTTGATGCGGGAGAAGGGTCTTGACGATGTGCCGGTAATCATCGGCGGTATCATTCCGGCCGAAGACAAGGACATATTGGAAAAACTGGGCGTTTCCGCCGTTTATACGCCCAAGGATTTCGAGCTCAACCGCATCATGGGCGACATCGTCGAGCTGGCGGGACGCCGCGTGGAGAAGGCGGCCTGAAAACCGGTCGCCGAATTAATCCGTGCCCGTCGCCTGGAAGCCGCACTGCAAATGCTCGGCCATGGCGAAGAACAGATCGTGCGCGTTGATCGGCTTTGAAACATAGCCGTCCATGCCAGCCTCAAGATAAGTCTCGCGGTCACCGGCCATGGCGTTGGCGGTGAGCGCCACGATCGGTATCCGCGCATGCCCGCCCTCGAGCCCGCGAATTCGGCGGGTAGCTTCGAGACCATCCATTTCGGGCATCATCACGTCCATCAAGACGAGATCGTAGGCGCCCTGCCCCAACATCTCGAGCGCCTCGCGCCCGTTTGCGGCCGTCGCGTAGCTCAGGCCGAATTTGTCGAGATAGGCGGCGATCAACATCTGATTGGTGGCGTTGTCTTCGACAATCAACACATGGCCTTTGAGCGCATTGGCAGAATTTTCGCCGCGCGCGCCGCTGGTCTGCTGAAGCGCGTCCTCGCCGGCCTCCTTCAGCGGCACCCATAGCGAAAAGGTGCTGCCCGCGCCCTCGCTGCTGCGGCATTCAAGCCGCCCACCCATGGCCTCGGCGAGACGGCGGGCAATCGATAGGCCAAGACCGGTGCCGCCATATTTGGGCGAGATGGACCTGTCGGCCTGGGTATAAGGCTCAAACAACCGTTCCTGCTGCTTGGACGAGAGGCCGATGCCTGTGTCAATCACGTCGAAGCGCAGCAACAGGCCGGGCGCCTCGTGGACCCGGCTCACTCTGATTGCCACGCTTCCGGCTTCGGTGAACTTGATGGCGTTGTCGTACAAGTTGGAGAGCAATTGCCGGATTCGCAATTGATCGCCGATGACCACCGCCGGGCAGTCGGCGGCAATCTCCAGGGCGCTCGTCAGTCCCCGCTCTTCGGCGCGCACCCGCAAAGCTTCACCTACGCCAGCCAGCAGCTGCCGGAATTCGAATGGCGCCGGCTGCAATTCGTATTTGCCCGCTTCGAGTTTGGAGAAGTCGAGAATGTCGTTGAGGATCGCCAGAAGACCGCGGCCGGAGTGCTGCAGCGTCTCGGCGTAATGGCGCTGAGTTTCGTCCAAATCAGTCGCGCGCAACAGTTCGGCCATGGAAATGATCGCGCCCATCGGCGTGCGAACCTCGTGGCTGACCGTTGCGAGCAGATCGGATTTTGCCGCGGCCAGCGCCTCGGCGGCTTGGCGCGCATGTTTTTCCGACGCGAGCGCCTCCCTTAGCGTCTCGATCTCCAGCATTGGATCTTGGGGCGCGGTGGGCTGTTGAGACATTGCGCACGATCATCCTTGGTAAAGGACCAAGTATCGCGTTCGCGCCTTAACGTTCGCCTAAAGCCAAGACCCGGCTGGAGCAGTACGGGCTCAGTCCGTCAAACCCACCAAAGCTGCGATTTCGTCCGGGCTTGCGCCATTTTCTCGCAAAGCGCGCAAGCTCTTGTCATGAAGGCGTTTGGAGAGCTTGCGCCCCGTTTCGTCAACGATCAGGCGATGGTGGTGATAGCGCGGTTCGGGTAGATCGAGCAGGACCTGCAACAGCCTATGGATGTCGGTCGGGGCAAGGAGATCCAACCCGCGCACGACGTGGCTGATTTTCTGCAGCGCGTCGTCGACCACCACCGCCAGATGATAGCTTGCCGGCACATCTTTGCGCGCGATCACCGCATCGCCCCAGCGCATAGGATCAACCGGCATGCGCTCGATGCCGGGCGTGCCGGGCTTGAAGGCCCCGTAGGTGATCTCGCCACCGGCTTTTTCGCGGGCGTGCTCGAGGGCGCGGGCCATATGGATGCGCATGGCGAACGGTTTGCCGTCTGCTTTGAATTTCTGCGCTTGCACCGGTTTCAAATCGCGGTAGAGACCCGGATATAGCGGCGAGCCATCGGGGTCCATTGGCCATGGCTGGCCTTTTTTGTTGGCTGCATCGGCGATCTCGCTGCGGCTGGCGAAGCAGGGATAGAGCAGCCCCATCTCATCGAGGCGCGCCAATGCGTCACGATAGGTATCGAAATGCTCGGACTGGCGGCGGACGGGCTCTTCCCAAACGAGGCCGAGCCAGCTTAGATCGTCGAGAATTTGAGCTTCGAATTCGGGCCGGCAGCGCCCAACGTCGATATCCTCAATGCGCAGCAGAAAGCGCGCCCCCATGTCTTGGGCGGTTCGGTAGGCCAACAAGCCAGAATAGGCGTGACCCAAATGCAGCTCGCCGTTGGGGCTCGGCGCGAACCGGATGACCGCTTGATCGTTCATGGCGCTATAGTCGGCGGGTGCGCACAAACGTCAACAGGGGCAATGGCATGGATCACCGCATCATCGAGGACGAGACCGACATCCATGAGGGATTGGCGGCGTTGCGTCAGGCGTGCCCGCATATGGATCGGGCTGCGGAATTGGCTGGTACGCCGCCGCTCCGCCGCCGTGCCGACGCTTTCGCCGGACTCGCCCGAACCATCGTCGGCCAACAACTCTCCGTCGCCAGCGCCAGCGCCATCTGGGGCCGGCTCGAGGCCCTCGTAGATCCGTTCGAGGCAAGCCGTCTCATGCCGCAATCCGACCAAGCCTTGCGCGGCGTCGGTTTGTCCGCCGGAAAGGTCACGACCCTGCGCGGGCTCGCCGAGGCGGTGGAGACGGGTGCGTTGGACCTCGACGGGCTCGCCTCTTGTCCCGATGGCGAGGTGCATTCGGCGCTGGTGGCGCTCAAGGGCGTGGGGCCCTGGACAGCGGACATATATGTGATGTTTTGTCTTGGCCGCGCCGATGCCTTCGCGCCGGGCGATTTGGCGCTCAAGGTCGCTGTGCAAGATCTCTTGGGCCTTGAATCGCGCCCTGACGAAGCCGAACTCATCGAAATAGCCGAGCGCTGGCGGCCATGGCGCGCGGTCGCCGCGCGCTTGCTATGGGCCTATTACAGCGAGCGGCGCAATCCATCCTCTGGCATTCCGGTGTAGGGGCGCTTAAACCCCAAGCCCTTGAGAATTTTATCCACAAATCTACCCTATGTAGTGTGCTTCACAGATGTGACACGCATCTGTAGTATGGCAACGCGGAGGCAGACAGCGCGCCGGCGGACGTTGGATCAACCGGTGGGCGATGAGAACGGCAATGCCGTCGGGAAGTGAACCGTGAGTATTATGGCTGCCTCGCCGGACGCTTATCCGGCACTGGTATTGAACGCCGATTATCGGCCGCTCAGCTACTACCCGCTGTCGCTGTGGTGTTGGCAGGACGCGGTCAAAGCTGTGTTTTTGGACCGGGTCAATATCGTTTCGGAGTACGACCGCCAGGTGCATAGCCCCTCGCTCGCGATCAGCTTGCCAAGCGTCGTCTCATTGAAATCTTACGTCCGGCCCGCGCTCTATCCAGCATTCACCCGTTTTAACGTGTTTCTGCGGGACAGGTTTGCTTGCCAGTATTGTGGTGACGGCGAGGATCTCACTTTCGATCATTTGATTCCGCGCTCGCGCGGCGGCATGACGCGCTGGGACAACGTCGTGACCGCGTGTGCGCCGTGCAATCTCAAAAAGGGTGGCAAGTTGCCGCGAGACGCCAACATGCTCCCGGGCCAAACGCCCTATCGCCCGACCGTGTACGAACTTCATCGCAACGGCCGGCTGTTTCCACCCAATTACCTGCACGAGAGCTGGTTCGATTATCTCTATTGGGACACCGAGCTGGAGCCGTAGGATTTCCAGGCGGACGCCGTGACGCACATCATTGGCGCGCTCACGGACTGCTGGTAATGTGACCACCTGATGAACCGTTTTTCTAAATCACAGCGCCTCATCGCGGGCTTGCTCGTTGTTGCCGCGATTGCCTTCGCGTCCGCCTACGTGCTCAAGACGAAAACCGAAGCGGGCATTCAAGCGGCGATTACGGCGCAGATCGAGGCCTTTAGACGCGACGACGGCGAGGCGGCGTTCGCCATTGCCGCGCCCGAAATTCAGGCGAAATTCGGCAGCGCCAGATCATTCATGAATATGGTCGCCGCGACCTACCCTCAGGTCTACCGGCCACGGCGCGTCGATTTCCTGGACGTCATGGAAGCGGACGGCAAAGTTCTGCAAAAGGTCTTGCTGATCGACCACGAGGGCAACGACGCGCTTGCCGTTTATTCGCTGGTCCGGATCGAGGGCACCTGGCGAATTTCAGGCTGCATGGTGAGCAGAGCCCCTGGCCAGTTGATCTGATCGCGTTACGATCAAGCCGAGCCGCGGCCGGCGCGCACGCCATAAATGCCAATAACCGCCAGGCCGGCCGAAATAACCCCGCTCCATCCGGCAAAAGAGAGACCGAACAGGCGCCATGGCGCCTCGTCGCAGCGCACAACGCGCGCCTGTTCTAGGCTTTGCTGCAGATTGTCGATGGCGAATCCCGCCGCGCTGGTGCCGCTGCACGTCTCAGGCCCCGGCCACCATTTCCATTCGACGCCCGAGTGATAGAGGCCGAGCCCCGCATTGGCGATAAAGCCGATAGCGCAGGCCGCCAGCAGCAGTCGTGCTGGAGCCGGCTGGCCGCCATTGGCAAGAAACAGAGCTAAGAAGCCCGCCGGGATCGCGCCGTAATAGGCCCAACGCTCGATCAGGCAGAGTGGGCAAGGGTCGTATCCGCCCAGGTGTTCGAAGCCGAGCGCTGTTGCCAGCGCGCCAAGCGCGCCGAGGCCAACCACAAGAGCGGCGCCGTGCAGTGGTGGCACGGCACTCAAATTTGCAATCGACAGGCGCGAGCTCATCACAGGTATTTCACCAAAACGAAGCCACCGATCAGCAAAATAAAGAACACCGCTGTGACGAGACCCAGGCGGCGCTCGATAAAGTCGCGGATCGGCGGACCGAACCAATAAAGCAGGGCGCTTACTATAAAGAAGCGCAAGCCCCGCGCGGCGATGCTGGCGACCAGGAATACCAGAAAGTTCAGCTGCGTCGCGCCGCTGGCGATGGTGATGACCTTGTATGGAAACGGTGTGATGCCCGCCAGAAAGACGATCCACGCGCCATAGTCGTTATAGCGGCTGGCAAAATCGCCGAAGGCTTCCGAATAGCCATAGAAGCCGATAACGGGGCGGCCGATCAGTTCGAACAGAAAATAGCCAATGGCATAACCGGCAACCCCGCCCAGAACCGAGCTCACCGTCGCAATCGCTGCGTAGGTCCAAGCCTTGAGACGTTCGGCCAGCACCATAGGCACGAGCATGACGTCGGGCGGAATCGGAAACACCGAGCTTTCCAAAAAGGCCACGAAAGACAACGCCCAAGCCGCGTGGCGGTGGGCGGCCATCTCCAGAACCCAGTCGTAAAGGCGGCGCAACATGTGGCCTCATAGCCTCGCGGCCCGGCCTTGTCCATTGCGCTTGCGGGCTCAGCCGTATTGACCCCGTATCGCCCATCGCTATCATCGCGACCGCTGGAGGCCCCAGTGGCGGAATTGGTAGACGCGACAGACTCAAAATCTGTTGTCCGCAAGGGCGTGCTGGTTCGAGTCCGGCCTGGGGCACCAGCATTGTATAATGCGCGCCTGGAGCAATGTGCGAACGGCATATTTTACGCTCCGGCCTGTGGCGGCGGGCGTGCGCAACAAGAGAGGACCAAGTTCCGATGCTTCGACAGATGGTCACCGCGCTCGCGCTTGCCATTCTGCTGTGCATGCCAGTCCGGGCCGCAGCCGGTCCAGCACTGCTGTATGAGCCGGCAACGGGCAAGGTTCTTTACGCCGAAGACCCCGATCTGAGCTGGCACCCCGCCTCGCTCACCAAAATGATGACTGCCTATCTGACATTCAGCGCCATCAGCCGCGGCGAGCTCTCAATGTCCGATAAGGTGATCTGCTCCGCCAACGCCAACAAACAACCGCCGAGCAAGATTGGTCTGCCGATCGGCGCCGAGATGAGCGTGGAGTTGGCGCTGAAATCACTGATCATCAAGTCGGCCAACGACGTAGCCGTGATGGTCGCCGAAAAGGTTGGCGGCAGCGAACCAAAGTTCATCGCCCTTATGAACGCGACGGCCAAGCGGCTGGGCATGACGCGCACGCACTTCGTCAATCCGCATGGCCTGCCCGACAAACGCCAGGTGACCACGGCGCGGGACCTCGCGCTGCTGACCAGCGCTCTGATGAAAGAATTCCCTGACTATGGCGACTTCTTTGCCATGCAGCACGTCAAAATCGGTAAGCGGCGGCTCCGGTCGCACAATTCGCTGCTGCGCAGATATGTCGGCGCCGACGGTATGAAGACCGGGTTCATCTGCGATTCCGGCTATAATGTCGTGGCGAGCGCCACCCGCGATGATGTCCGTCTCGTCGCAGTGGTGCTGGGTGCGCGTTCGGGCCAAAGCCGAAGCGTTCGAGCCCAGAAGCTGCTGGACCATGGCTTTGAGTGGTACGACTGGAAATCGCTGTTTGCCAGGGACATCGACATACTGCCGATCCAACAAGCATCACTCGCCGAGGCACCGGGCAATATGCGCTCCCGGGTCTGCGCCGTGCGCCGCAAGGCGCGCCGTTCCAAGAAAAAACGCAGAAGGCGGCGCTAGATACGCGCGGCCCCATGGGCTTGGCCCGACTCTTGCGGCGTGCCGGCCAAGAGCGGCGGCAGCAACAGTGAGCGCATCACTATGATCCAATCCACGGACTCTCACGTTCCATCTCGGCACGGCCATGATGACGACCAAGACATTCGGGATATGTCTATGGTCTTGTTGAGAAAATACGGTTCGAGCGCATTTGGCGTAGCGGCTGATTTCGCCGCCGAACACCGGGCCATCGGCGATTTGGCGCGCGCGCGCCTTTGGGACAATGTGTGCCGCCGGCTGAGCAAGACACGAACTCTTTCTTAAAGGCCCTCGCCTAGCATTGCCCCACCCGCCACGCGCGGATCCTTGGAAATGGGGCCATGACCGTTCACGACTCATTAAATGCCGGAAAGAACGGCGTCTTGGGCCAGACCGCCGCGACCATGCGCCGCCAAATAAGCGCGGTCGTTGCGGGCGTCGGCGAACATGCGCCAGCCCAACGCGCGGCACTCGCAGCCCTGTCGATTAGAATCGCCAGCGCGGCAATCGCATATGCCTCGCAAGTCCTGCTCGCCCGCCTCATGGGCGGCTTCGAATACGGCATTTTTGTTTTCGTTTGGGTCTGGGTGCTGATTTTGGGCGGGCTGTCATCGCTCGGTCTGAGCACGGCTACGATCCGGTTCATTCCCGAATATCTGACAAAGAAACGTCCTGGAGATTTGGCCGGCTTGCTGCGCGCCAGCAGGCTAATAACGTTAGGCGTCAGTTCCGCCGTCGCACTTGCCGGCTTGGCCGGCCTCACGATATTCGCCGACATCATCGATCCAATCTATCTGCTGCCGGCAAGCCTGATTCTCGTGTGCATGCCGATGTACGCGTTGATCGACATTCAGGATGGCCTGTGCCGGGGATTCGGCTGGATCGGCTTGGCGCTTGTGCCGCCCTATATTCTGCGCCCTTTGCTGTTGCTGGCGGCATTTGGCTGTGCCGTGCTGCTTGGCTTTGAGGCAACCGCCGTGACGGCCGCGGGCGCCGCGATCGCGTCTGCCTGGGTCAGTGGCTTGGCGCAGTGGCTGGCTATCGAATGGCGCGTGCGCAGAGACATCAAGCGGGCCGCACCGACCTATCAAATGAGCCTTTGGATGGCGACGGCGCTGCCGATGCTGTTGTTTCACGGCTTTGAATTGTTTCTGCAGAACACCGACATTCTGGTGTTGAGCCTTTATGCGGAACCCCAAGAGATCGGCATCTATTTCGCCGCCCTCAAAACCATTGGTCTGGTGTCGTTCGTTCATTTTGCGGTGGGCACGGCCGTGGCCAATAAATTTGCCGGCCTCAATGCTCAAGGCAGCCGCGAAAAACTTCGCCGCTTTGTCGCCGAGGCGGCGCGCTGGACATTCTGGCCGTCGCTTGGCGCGGCTCTCGTGTTGCTTGCGGCCGGTAAACCGCTGCTCTGGCTGTTCGGGGCCGAATTCACAAGCGGCTATCCGGTTATGTTCATCCTCGCCGCCGGCCTGGTGCTGCGCGCGGCTATGGGTCCGGCTGAATATGTACTCAACATGCTGGGCGAGCAGAAAAGCTGCGCCGCCGTTTTGTTTGGCGCCGCCGCGCTCAACATCGGATTGAATTTCGCGCTGATTCCCGAGTTCGGCATGTATGGCGCTGCGGTGGCAACCGCCGTCTCGATGTTGGCATCGGCGCTTGCCATGTTCGCCGTGGCCCGCGCCCGGCTGGGTCTCGATCTCTTTGCCTATCGCGACCGCTAAGTGTGACCGCCCTATTGCGGTGCCCCCAACACCAGTGTCCAAAACGTTTGGTATTGCGTCTCGGGCGAGATCACAAGCGCGATGCCCATTTGTGTCGCATCGGGCAGCAGCAAATTGTCATTGTGATCGGGACTGTCCTGCCATCCCTTGAAGACTTCCGGCAGCGACATTTGACCGGCGCCCACATTTTCCGCCGCCAGTCTGGCCTTATAGCCCGTTCCCTTCACCCGATCCCATGGATCGCTTCCGTCGGATCCCTTATGTGAGATCCGGTCGTTCTTCGCCAGATCGCTGGAATGCCGCTTGGCTGCGGAGGCCAGCTTGGCGTTGAGACGGAGGGGCTTGAGGCCTTTGCGGGCGCGGTAAGCGTTGATCATGTCGCGGGCACCTTCGGGCGTCAGCGTGACCTCGCCCGCCGCCAGGCGTTTGGTATTGGCCGCGCGATCCACGCCGCCGTCAGCACAGCCCGCGAGGAGACAAAGCGCCGACGCGGCGGCAAGCACGGCCCAACCGTGCCACAATCGCTTTATTGTCACCGTCAGCACAATGCGGGTTCAACCTCTTCCCAATCCGGACGCATGACTTGGCACGACATTAGGTTGGAACTAGGCTTGGTCCATAGGTTCCTGCAATTCATACAGGTCGCCATGACGCCGATCGTTATCACATGTCTCGCCGCGCTTTTCGTATTGCTGCCGGCGGATCGCGCTAGGGCGCAGAGCTCCCTTGAGGGACAGGAAAAACGTGTCCTCAATTTGACAAAATCGAGCTGGGCCCATTTTCGCGATTTCGATGGCAGGCAATTGATCTATTTCACCCATCTCGAAAGCTATCGTTGCGCCATAGGGGCCGTCCGCTACAGCCTCGATAGCGACGTGCTCGATCGGCAGTGGCAGCTGCAGCCCTGCGATCCTAAAAATCCGAACGCCATCGCCACCGACAAGCCCTATATTTCATTGCCGCTTGGCAGCGCCAAAACAATCGCGGTTGAGCTGACGTTCAAGGATGGCTCAAAGAGCGATATTGCCCGCATTGACGCCAACAACAAAATCGTTGGCGCGCCTGCGCAATAGCAGGGCCTTTGACTATTTGGGCTCGGGTTCGGTTTTGATGAAGGTGCGCACGATCCAAAAATACAGCGGATAGGTGGCGCGCCGCAGAGCTTTGAGCATCAGCGCGAACAACCATGGAAAGGCGATTTCGAAATGCCGGCGTTCGATGCCGCGTACGATTTTGCCGGCGGCTTCCTCGACAGAAATGATGAAGGGCATCGGAAAATCATTATCGCGCGTCATCGCCGTATCGATGAACCCCGGATTGACCACGCTGACGATCACACCGCTGCCGTCCAACTCGGCCATGAGAGCCTCGGCATGGTTGATCAGCGCGGCCTTGGTTGGCCCGTAGGCGACCAGCCGCGGCAGTCCGCAATAGCCGGCCACGGAGGCCACAATAACGATATGTCCGCGGCCGCGTTGGATCATGCGAGGCAGCAACGCGTCTATTGAATTCACGACGCCGATATAATTGACGCGCATCGTTTGCTCGCAGGCGACGGCATCGTAATCGTGGGCGCCCATCTCGGTCCAAATACCGGCGTTCAACACGGCCACGTCGATGGCGCCAAGGCTTGATTCGATCTGATCGACGGCCGATGACATGGCATCGCGATCGGTGACGTCGCCCGGAAAAGCGGCAATCAGTGCGTTGCTGCGGGCCAACGCCTCGAGCTTATCCCTGGAGCGCGCGGTGACGGCGCAGCGCATATTGCGATTGGCCATCCGCAGTGCCAGCTCCCGCCCGATACCAGCGCTGCCCCCGGTGATCCAAACAAGTTGCCGTTGTGATGCCATGGCAGTCCCTCCTGTTGCGCTTTCGCAAAGCACCTGAGACTGCGGCAAAGGATAGAATTTGGACCCGCATTGGTCCATGGCGCCGATTGCACCCTCAGTCGGGCACCAAATAGCGCAGCTTGAGGGCGACGATGCGCAAATAAGATTGGCTGATCTGTGTTTTCAGCGCTGGATCCTCGAGTGCCGCCTGTTTGATCGCCGCGATATAGCGCTCCGGCAGCGACGTCTGGCCGCTCGTGGTGCCCGAAAGGATCAGCAGGTCGTTGCCGGCTCTTATGGCGCGGATCAGCGCATCACCAGGCGCGTAGCGTTTCCGGATGGCGCCCATCTCCATATCGTCGCTGACAACCACGCCGTCGAATTTGAGCTGATTGCGCAACACGTCGCCCAGCAGCACACGCGAAAATGTCGCCGGCAATTGTGCGTCCTCGCGCGTTTGATAGCGCCCAAGATGCAGGTGGCCAATCATCACCATGTCGGCCAAGCCTTCGCTGATAAGACGCGCAAATGGGACCAGTTCCTGCTCCCGCCAAGTTTCCGAAATATCGACAAATCCCAAATGACTGTCGGTACGGCTGCTGCCATGGCCGGGAAAGTGTTTGAGGGCTGTGATCACGCCTTCGGCCTGGTGGGCCCGCACGAACGCGGCCCCATAGCGTGCGACAATGTCGGGATCGCGCGAATAGCTGCGTCCGATGCGGCCGATGATTGGGTTTTGCGGATTTGTGTTTAGATCCAGAACCGGCCCGAAATTGACATTGAAGCCGAACTCCGAGAGTTGCCGGGCCACGTTGCGGTAATAGTCGTAGGCCTGCTCGGCGTCCATTTTGGTCGCGACCCGTTGTGCCGAGCTGATGCGCTTCAGACCCACATTGCCTGCCAGGCGTTGCACCGATCCACCCTCCTGATCGACAGCAATGAAGGCTGGGTGGCGGGTGGCCGATTGGGCGAAGAAGCGGGTGAGGTCGCGTGCGTTGCGCGCGTTGGAGAGATTGCGCTTGAGAAAAATCACGCCGCCAATGTGCCCCTTGGCAAGCAAGGCGCCCAATTTGCGGGGCCACTTTTGCTGCGGGCGCGTACCGTCGAAGCCGACGATCAGCATCTGGCCGATCATCTCCTCCAACGTCACGGAGTTGTTGTTGGTTTGGCCGTTTTCAGCGGCGGCCCGGCCCATCAAAAGCCCGCCAACAGCCAATGCGAGCAGAACCTTGAGCGCCCGGATCATCATCGGCGCGCTTCGGCCCGCGTCAAACCGCGGCCCGGGCTGGGCGAACTGCCTCACGCATTATCCGCCGGAATCGCCAACAGTTCGGCCAGCAACCGCTTGGAGGCAAGAAGATCTTCGAGGGTGTGCCTGTCGAGAACTTTGAAAAATTGCTCCAAAGCTTCTTCAAGAATCGGTCCGAGCGAGCACACCGGTTCGATGCAGCAATTGTCCTTAGCCGGACCAAAACACTCGACAATATTGAAGTCGGGCTCCAGGTCCCGGACAACCTGACCCAGATTGATTTGGTTGGCTTCGCGACCCAGCCGCATTCCGCCGCCACGCCCGCGAACGGTCTCAAGATAGCCCTTGCGCCCCAATTCGTGCACGATTTTGGTCAGATGGCTCTGAGGCACGTTATAACGCTCTGCAACCTGCTGGATTGAGCAGAGATGGGGCGACCTGACGCCCACGTAAATGAGCGTGCGAAGCGCGTAGTCTGTGAACCGTGTTAAACGCATGACGCAGGTTTATCCCAATTGCCGTGATTTCACAGGCCACTTTCGTAGGCCTAGTTACTCGGCGGGCTTGCTACCACTCTTGCCCTTCAGCGCGCGGTCCGCGCCTTGGCCAGCCACAATCCAATAACCCAAACCCATGAAAAGGGTTCCGCTGAGCACATTGCCGAGTGTCACCCAAAACAAGTTGTAGCCGGCGCCGGCGACGGTAATTGTTTCCGGGTGTGGCGACAATAGGGCGACCGAAAAAATGGTCATGTTCGCGATCGAATGCTCAAACCCGCTGGCGATGAATGCAAACAGGCACCAAAAGATCAAAATACACTTGGCGGCGTCGTTGTTGGTGCGCCCCGACGTCCACAGCGCCAGACAAACCAGCCAATTGCACAGCATTGCGCGCGCGACCAGCGCACTGGGCGCATCACTCATTTTTTTGGCCGCGACCTTGTAAATAAGGCCATCGTCCTGGCCGAGAATGGCGCTGCCGCCGGTCACAAACAGCGCGCCAAGCAGCACGCAGCCCACGAGGTTGGCAAACCAGCCCACTGACCAGATGCGTCCCAAATCACCCAGCCCCGTTCGCCCGCGCAACAGGCCGTGGGTCATATACATGGTGTGGCCGGTGAAAAGCTCCGAACCGGCAAACACCACCAGTGTTAGCGCGATGCCGAAACTGGCGCCCATCACTAGGGGCCGGACTGATGGATCGACGAATTCTCCGACGCTGAAAATCAGCAATATGCCGATGCCGACATAGGCGCCCGCCATCATCGCTGCAACGAAGAACCCAAGCGGGTTGTCCCGCAGCATTTTGACCTCGCCAGCCGCGCGCTCGGCGAAATTGTCAATCGATTGGTCGTACTGCATAGGTCTTGTCCTCAGTAAATCGGCTGGTCCGATCGGAAGTTTTTCGGCTGGCGACTGCGCCGCCGATAAAAAGTGGCACCGTCCACAGCAGGCTCAACACGCCTGCGATCACGATGAACGAGACGCCGAGAAGTGTCTGGTCGTCGATCAGGTAGCTGTTGCAGAGACGCACCGGGCTGGCGATGTAGAGCCAACCGAAAAACAGCAACATGGAGAGAAAATTGGTTTTGATGAAGCCGCGTCCGATTGTGCCAAGTTCGGGCCAACTGAGCGCCAATGGCACACCCAGAAGCAATGGCAGGCTGAAGAACTTGGCCGTTTCGACGGCGACGGAGTCGAGCGATGCATCGAGCCAACGCGGCAGCATCCAAACGGCGCCACAGGAGATCGCCATGGCCAGGCCGCTCAGTCCGAAGCGGTTCCAGCGGCGCAATCGGTGCGCGAGAATTGGACGCAAGCCGATACCGATCAAATAACCTGCCACCGCCAAGCCAAGCAGTTCGATAAGAACGTGGGTGGTGAGCCGCGTCTCCAGCGCAATCCGCACATAGGGAATTGCCAGTCCTGCCCACAGTGCCAGACCGGCGAACAGAGGCGTCTTCAGCAATTCTGAGTTCAAAGCCGATCGACTTTCTCGGACAAGGCTTCGATGGCGACGGCGGGATCGGCATCGACGATGCGCGCGAGTTTGCCCGTCTGATCAACCACGTGTATCGCGACGTTGTGTTGAAAACCATACAGCGGATCGGGCAACACCTTGACGCCAAAAGTGGCGAGCAAGGCTTCCAGATCGCTGGTACTCGTCGGGCGGACAACCTTCCAGATCTTGCCGTCGGCGCCGTGATGCTCGGCATAGTGCCGCAGCATCTCCGGCGTGTCGTTTTCCAGGTCGAAACTGATGCTCATCAGGCCGACCTGGTCATCGAGTTTGCGCTCACGCACGGTTTCGAGAACTTGCGAAAAACCTTCGCCGAGGTCTTGGCAAATCGTTGGACACGTCGTGTAAATAAACTCGATCAACAGCGTTTTTCCGCCCGATTGGGGCAGATGGAGGACACGGCCGTCCATGTCCTCCATCGTCACCCCCGGGATCGTCACAGGGCTTTCTGAGACGGCGAGCCTGCGGACCCCCTCGGCGGTGGCGGCTCGGAAGCCGTCCGTCGCCCAGGTGAATACCGCAATGCCGGCTGCCGCAATAAGAAACGCTGCAACGAGGGTTCGCATCGTGCTACTCGGCCGGCTCTGACTTAGATGGCTGACCGCCAAAACCCACCACATAGCGGATCAGGAAGTACAGCGCGGCCACCACCACCAACACCGAGAATATGGTGGAGACGGCGTCGACCCCCTGCCACTGCGGCAAGTGCTCGGCCCAGCGCCTGGGCACGCTCGCGGCACCACCGACCAGGAACGTCCAAACGACGCCCAATCCGCCGGCCACATAGGCCCAGAACAAGATTTTAGAAAGACCATCCAAAGCGTCGGCCTGCTTGGTCTTGGTGACCCAGAGCATAAAGCCAAACGCCATCGGCACGAGGCCCAGCAACAAATAGAAGTGGAAATGACCAGGCACCCACATGGTGTTGTGCATGACCTTATTGACCGAAATGATGCCGTCGATGACAGCCGGTATGACGCCGGCCGCCCAGCCGAACACGCCCAAAGTGAGCAGTGCCAATGGCAGGTCCCACCGGACCTTCGCACCGTAGATATTGGACAGCAGACCAACGGTCGTGACGATCAAAATCGGGAATCCGCTGAGATAGGAAAACACCTGGCCCATAACCAGCATCCATGCCGGCATGACAACGTCCTGGAACAGGTGATGGGTGTAGACGAACATCACCAAGATTATCGTCGCGTTCCAAGCAAGCGCGAACCAGCGTGTCGTCTTCCATGGACGTCCCGTATAGCGCGGAACGATCTCATAGACGGCGATGATCGCCATGTAGATTGCGGCATTGATGAAGACGTGGCCAAAGAAAAAGATCATGTTCTTGGCCAGCAAAGCATCGATGCCGAACGACGGAACCAGCGCGTTGACGATCGAGATCAAAATGATCGCGGCGCCGGGCACCAACGCAATCGTGTTGACAATGGTGACAACTGTGGTCGCGACGATGGTTGGCGGCGGCGCGTTGGTTGAGCCTGAAAACAGCGTCGGCCAGGCAAGCGCTTGACCGAGCCCACCTTGGCTTTTCAAAATCGCCCAGCCCATGTCGAGGTAAAGAATCAAAAACGCGACCCCGACAAGGAGCAATCCGACCAG
Source organism: Hyphomicrobiales bacterium (assembly GCA_021775595.1). Classification (GTDB taxonomy): domain Bacteria; phylum Pseudomonadota; class Alphaproteobacteria; order Rhizobiales; family Methyloligellaceae; genus JAJFHN01. The sequence continues at coordinate 15,997 of JAJFHN010000050.1, read as the reverse complement.
ATAAACCACAGCCGCATTGACGTCCCACACCCCACCCGACTGCGCCGGCAGGGGATAGAGAAAGGTCCACGCCGCGGCAAAGCCCATCAAGAAGATGGCGGCTAGAATCAGCACCACGCCGACTAAGAACAGCCCGGTGAAACCCCAAAATATACCGTTCGTGACCGGGACATATTGCCTGGCGAAATACCACATGATACCGGCGCCGGCGAAACCGCACGTTCCCACCATGCCGATGCCATGAGCCGTCATCAGCTGATAAAACAAGGCCGGGTCGACCGGTATCATTCCGGCCTGACTGGCGCGCATCAGCAGGCCAAACAGCATCAATAATACGAATACAAGACCTGAGAGGGCCATCACCACACGTGGCCCAAGATCGCTTGGCATTGTTGCTTGTCTGGCCATTATTTCCTCCCCAATTCTGCACTTGCCGTGCTCGACGTTACGGTAAGTTCGCCCGCCATCTCATGATGGCCGAGCCCGCAATATTCAAGGCAGAGCAGCCTGTAGGTGCCCGGCTTGTCGAAGGTGTACTCAAAGCGATTGGTGTAGCCCGGCATGCTTTGGGCTTGGTTCAAGAGCACGTAGTTCTCGTCATAGAGCCCAACGCCATGATTGACGTCGGTGCTGGTGAGAGCAAACACGATCGGTTTGCCCGTTGGCACCGTTTCAGTATCGACTTCGAAGGACCACTGCGATCCGATCACCGTGACGGTGATTGCGTCGTCGCTGGGCGGCAAAGCGTGCGGCCAGGGCCGAAGCGTGATGTAAAGCAACGCCGCGCCGAAAACGAGCGCTCCCCAGAACGAAAGAAGTCTAATCGTATTGGCGGTCTTGCCAACGGACTCCGCTGAGGCACTTCCCGTTGACGACCGAATTACCGATAGAAAAATCGCAGACAAGATCAAAACTAGAATGACCGAGACCCAAAGTACGATGGCGTGCATGGCGCCGCCCTCCCCATATTTAAAGATATATATGAAATATATCTTCAGGCCGACTCGGCTGGATGTCAAGCAGTGTGGCGCGGCTGCGGCGATTTGGTCGGTTGCAAGTCGGGTCCGCTGCGCTACAGTCACTTTGCAATAAAGGCGTCACAAAAAACAATCGACGCCATGTCGCACTTGGCTGAGTGCGGCTGCCGGGAGAGAGGCAACAGATGGACACGCAACACGAGCGGTTCGACGCGCGCGCGCGCGCGCCGGAGTCCCACCTCCGCCCGCCTACGATCACACCACCCGACCACCCACTTCCGTTTCCGCGCAGCCTGATGGCCGTGATCCGCAATCCCATCGAGGGATGGTGCAAGGCCGTCTATGAAGAGCCCATATTTCTGGAGCAAATGCCTGGTCAGTTGCTGGCGTTCGTCACCGACCCCGAGGCCGTACGCTCGGTTTTGCAGAGTACTGGCGACGCGTTCGTCAAATCAGATGTCGACCGGCGGTTGCTGAGCCCGATGGTCGGCGAAGGCGTTCTGACGGCCGAAGGCAAAAAATGGCGCTGGCAGCGTCACACCACAGCCCCCCTGTTCCGGCATGGCGAGCTGCTCTGTTATGTCGAGGCTATGTCGGCTGCGGCAAAACGGGTCTGTGATCGCTGGCGCCAAGCTGGTCCCAAAAGCATTCAGAATGTCGACCAAGCGATGATTCGCGCGAGTTTCGAGATCATCGCCGACACGATGCTCCCCCATGACGACGGCTTCGACATCGCGCTCATCGAGCGCTGCATGGCCGACTATCTGGCCGTCAGCACATGGGACATCGCCTATGCGCTTTTGCATGTGCCCCAATGGATGCCGTTTCCAGGCAAAGGCCGCTCCCGCGGCGCCGCCAAAACCATGCGTGCGGCCATGTCCGATCTCGTTGAGCAGCGCCGCCGCTCCGGCAAGGCCCACGATGATCTGCTCGGGCGCATGATGGCCGCCACAGATCCCGAGACCGGCGAGGCGATGCCAAGCGATCAGGTGATCGACAATCTCCTAACCTTCCTGCTGGCAGGCCACGAAACCACCGCGACGATGCTGACCTGGACGCTCTATTTGCTGGCTAAGGCTCCAGAGTGGCAGGAGCGTCTGGCAGCCGAGGTGCGCGCAGTGGCAGGGAACCGCGATATCACGGCCGATGACGTCGCCCAACTTGGCCTCACCCGGCAAGTGCTGAACGAGGCAGCTCGCCTCTATCCACCGGTACCCGTCATCACGCGCTTGGCTACAAAAGATGTCGAGTTGGCTGGCAAACAGGTGCCGGCCGGCGCGCTGTGTGTCATTCCGATATACGCCATCCATCGCCACGCTCTGTTGTGGGACGATCCCGATATATTTGATCCGCCTCGTTTCAGCGACGATTTGCACGCCGGGCGTCCCCGCTGCACCTATATGCCCTTTGGCGCCGGTCCGCGCATCTGTATGGGCGCTGCATTTGCAAACATCGAGGCGGTCACAATCCTAGCCACGCTGATCCGCGATGTGCGCTTGGCGGAAACTGCGGGGCTGAATCCCGTTCCCGTCGCAAGAGTTTCGCTGCGGCCCAAGGACGGCATGCCATTGGAAGTCACCTGCTTGGAAACTAGCGCTTGACCGGCTCCGCTCGCAATCAGTCGCGGATGACTTTGGAACACTTATGACATCCGATCATCAGCAGTCTCGGAATTCCGGGTTAGCCAGCAAATTCGTGTTCAGCTGGGTGACGGTATCCCTGATATGGATCGTTCCGACGGTTGCCTCCATCTACACCAACTGGGCTGAAATTCATCCGGTCCAGCCGAGTTACCTCATCGCCCCCAATGACGAGCGAGAAAGGTTGGTCGCTTGGTATGCGACCGATGAAAAAACTTCGATCGAGGCCTTCAAGCGCAAACATGCAATTGCCAAGGCGGGAGAAGTCGAAGTCGGTCGTCATGTCCTGTTGCTGCCCGACGACCTGTCACCGGCCCAGCGTGAGGATTTCACGTTGCGCGCCCAAACCATGCAGCAGACGCTGGAAACGCGTTTTTGGCGTGGCGTCGTGATGCGATTCTATCCGATTTTGTTGATCATCGTTCTGGGCCCGCCACTGCTGCTCTATTTTTTGGGCCGTGGCCTGCGAAATCTTCTAACGCGTTGGGTCGGATAACTCCGGCGCGGTCGGCAGGAAGGATTGAACGGTGGGCCTCTATCTCGATTTCGATACGGTTGACGAGCTGAATTGGCAGTATCTGCCAAGCAAATCAGGCGTTGATGGCACGCCATATTATGAAGGCTGGCCCAGCCAAAGCGCCTCGACGCGAGAAACACTCGAATGCCGGTTGGACGTGCCGTTTGGGCCGACGCTGGACGAATACCTGGATATATTTCCAGCCAAAGGCGCCAACACGCCCGTCCACATGTTCATTCATGGCGGCTATTGGCGTGCCTTCACAGCGAAGGAATTTTCCTTTGTCGCAAACAGCCTCGTCGAGCGTGGCATCAGCGTGGTCGTAAACAGCTATTCGCTCTGCCCCGCTGTCACGATTGACGAGATCGTCCGGCAGAACAGGGCGGCGATCAAGTGGCTGATGCAGCATGCGGGCGACTTTGGAGGCAATCCGGCAAACATCTCGATTTCCGGCCATTCCGCCGGTGGTCATTTGGCGGCCATGGCCGCGCTCACCGATTGGTCGGGCGATTACGGGACTGACGCGGCGGCATTGCGGGGCATCATTGGCATTTCCGGTCTCTATGATCTGCGCCCCTTCCGCTTCACCGATATGCAAACCCACCTGCAACTGACCGGCGATCAAATCCAACGCTGTTCACCGCTGTTTCACGTGACCGACGCCATGCCTCCCTCCTGGCTGATCGCGGGCGCCAACGAAACGCCCGAGTTTCATCGCCAAGCCGATGCCTTCGCCGAAGCCGTGCAAGCGCGCGGTAACAAGATCGAGCGGATATCCCTAGCGGGAGACAACCACTTCACCGTGATGGATGGATTTAACGATCCGCAATCTCAGCTGTTTCAACTGATCTGCGACCTCGCCGCCGGCTGATAACTACGGGCTCAGCGCACAAAAAACCCCGCTCCTTGCGGGAGCGGGGTCGGTGATTGTGTGCCGCGCGGCGCCGCAAGGCGTCTGCGCATTAGCGGGCTCAGCCCTTGAAGCCGTTGCGCTTGGCGTTTTCCTGACACGCGGCCTTGCCCGAATAGGCCTCGCTCGAAGCGCCAACGATTTCCTTGTTTGTGGCGCGGCGCCGCCAGCGGTGACCGCCGCTCTTGTCCTTATAGAATTCCCATGAATCGCCTTTGCCGAATTTGCGTGGATTGCCGTCCATGCCATGGCGCTCGGCGTTGTCCTTGCAATCCGAGCGGCCCTTATAGCCTTCGGTCGAGGCGCCAACGATGTTGCCGTTCGCGGCACGGCGGCGCCATCGATATTCGCCGCGCTTGTCCTTGTAGATTTCCCATTTGTCAGATGCCGCCATTGCGTGCCTCTCCGTTCTTGCGTTCACCAACTTGCGTTTGCCGGGCAATCAGGTCAGCCCCCAAGACCGGCGCACCCAATCTGCCCAATCGCGTGCAGGAGTTCAACATATTAGGGCGTCTGTGTTGGAACTTTCCCACTTTGACAGCGATGTAAAATTGGCCGGCGCCTAGAAAACACTCTGTCCCAAGCCAAAATTCGCCCGCACCAGCGCCACGATATTTTCGGGCGTGATCTCGACCGGCACGGCGTAACGCTTTGCGGGCTTAATCGATTCATCGCCGTTGAAAGCCACCGCCAGGCCCCACAGGCCAGCGAGCGTGGCGCCGGGATAGCCATAGCGCATGTCACTCATTTTAAGCTGCGTGGTGCCATCGCCATTGCTCGCGACCGCCGTCTTGAGCGGACCATTTGCAAAGGCAAAAAATATCTCGCCTTCCTCCGTCTTGGCGAATTCTTTCATCAACGTTTCGGCGCGGGGATCGGAGGCGACCGGTTGCCAGCGGATTTGGCGGGGTATCAAAACCGAAACATAGCCCACCACGTGACCATCTGCCGTTTTGGCCACCACCCGGCGCAGCCACGGCATGAACATTGTCGAATAGGAATAAATCTGGCCATGCTTGATATTTTGCTGCGCCAAATCACGGCCAGCCAGCCATTCCGACCGGACATTGGCTTGCCAGCCAAGTCCGATATAGGCCGTCGATACCGCCAGCGCGGCGCACACGGTTTTGCGCGCATGGGCGCCCGACGTGTTGCCGCGCAGTGCTGCGAGCAATGCCAGCGCTAGAATCAGGCTGTAAATCGGCTCGATCACCGGCAGCGCCGAAATACCGTAACGCGCCTCAGTCAGCGGCGTGAACAGCTTGGTGCCGAAATGGGTAATGAAGTCGAGCATTGGATGAGTGATCAGCACCAGCAGCCAGAACACATACCAGCGCGCGGCCGTGGCCTCATTATTGAATCGCTCGAACGAGCGCGACACCCATAACGAGGCCGCCACGAGCGGCACAGAGACGACTGGCGCGAAAAAGAGCGAATGGGTGATGCCGCGATGATAGCGCCAGTAATCGATGCTGGTATCGTCGGAGACCATCAGCACATCGAGGTCGGGCGCTTGTCCGCCGAGAAAGCCAACAAAAATTGCGGCCCTGCCCAGCTGCCGCCCGGCGACGGCGTGACCGACGGCTGCCCCCAACAAGCCTTGTGTTAGCGGATCCATGGCATTCGCTTTAGCGATCTCAATGCCGAATGTCGAGACGAAGAATGTTGCAGTAAATTGCGACTTTGGCAGACGAGACGGCCGCAGCGATCAGTCTGCATTCCAGTCGAAGCCAGACATGGCCGACGTATTTGGTACTGGGCCCATCTCGCCGATCCAATTTCGGCCGGTCGAACCACCCGCTGCGACGGCGGGCGCGTTGCCGCGGCCGGGTGCGCGCTCTGGCAGCGGCAAGTCAAAATTCTGTTCTTCAAGTGTCACGGACCAGCCGCCGAGTTTCGGTTTTGCGGTCTGTGGTGGTGCGGCGCTAACTGCCGGCGGTGGGCCCCATTTGCTGACGGGCGGCAGATTCATGTCGTCGTATGTGGTGTATTCATAATCGCCAACGGCCGGCGCGTGACCCGCTCCGCCGCCGGCGAGGCCGCTGAAGGGCCGAAATTTGATCCGCTGCAGATTGACTGTGGGATCGTAGCTCTCCACCGGCAGGTCGAGATGCTCCGGGCTCAATCGCCCGACGGCCGCGAGCAATGTGAAACGGGAAACGATGACATCGCGTTGCGCGCGCGCCAGTGATACGCGCCCATTCACCAATTCGCGCTGGGCGTCGAGCACCTCAAAAATGGCGCGCTCGCCCACCTCGGTTTCGATCTTGACGCCATTCAGCGCCTCTTGGGCCGCCTTGACCTGCAGCCGATCGGAGCGGACACGCAGTTTTGCGGCGCGAAGCTGCTGCCAGGCGTCGTGGACCGAAGCGGTAATGCGGTTTCGCGTGTCCGTGGCCTCAAATTCCCGTTGCCGAAAGACTTCGCGAGCCTGGCGCACTTGCGATGAGAGCGTGCCTCCCTGGTAGAGCGGCATCGACAAGCGCAAGAAAAGCGACGAATCGTCCTCTTGGTTGACGCCAATTGTGTGATCGAAATCACGCCCGTGTTCGGCATCCAAGGCCACTGTAGGCAAGAATTCGCCATAGGCTTTCTTGAGATCGAAGCGCGCGGCGTCATAGCGGAATTCCGCAGCGATGATGACAGGGTTTTCTTGCTCGGCGGTTGCCAAGGAGGCGGATAGATTGGGTGGCAGCAAGCGCGCCAGTGAAGGCGCCGTGGCGAGACGCCCGGGACGGTGGCCGATGATGGCTTCAAACTGCGCTTCGCTTGATTTCAGATCAGCGCGGGCTTGCGCCAAACTTGCTTCGCCCTCGTAGAAGCGCGCCCGTGCCTGGGCGACATCGGTCTTGGAAAGATCGCCTTCGCGCTGACGCGTCTGCGTCGCCTTGAGTTCGGTACCCAGAAACGTGACGTTTTCCGCCCGAAGCTGCGCGGTCTTGCGGTCGCGGATCACATCCATATAGGCCGTCACGGCGTCCAGCAGAACCGCTTGTTCGGTCTGGTAGAGCTGTTCGCGGCCGGCGCGGACACCCGATTCGGCGCTGCGTTTGGCGTTCAATGTCCGAAAACCGCTGAACAGCGGTTGCGACAGCGTTACGTTGACGCCCTGGGGTTGGCGGTGGTCGGTGTAGTGGGGTTGGCGTTTGCGGCTCCGGGTTTTACCGGCCTCGGCGCTCAGGCTGGCTTTGGGCAACCAGCCGGCCGTTGCTTGAGGCACCGCCTCGTCGTCGGCCCGTTGGCGCGCGCGCTCAGCTTGAATTGCCGGATTGTTGAAATATGCCCCAGCCAGTGCCTCGTATAGCGTTTCCGATCGCGCATGCTGGGGAAGCATCATAACGATCACCAGCGCCAGAATCATTGCGCCCAGTGCCCCCCGGCAGAAAGCGCGCACGCCCGGTGACGGCCACGGCATGCGGGTCGGTTTGGGCCGGTGTCGCCTCATTAGCAGCAAGTCCCCCTGCGGCGCCTCCAAATGTCATCGAAGCGCGCATAATTCGTTCCTGCTCGAATGATTGATTAATGCGTGTGTACAAATCGTTAATCGGTGTACGGAAATGACGCGCGAGCCCACACCGGCGCGGGTCGCAAAATCTCGTGAATTTTACGGCTTAGCGTTCCGAGAAGCTCGCATTAAGCGAACGGAAGACGGGTTTCAGCATATACTTCATGAAGGATTTGGAGCCGGTGATGATGTCGACCTGCACCTCCATGCCGGGCAAGACAACGCGCTTCGTGTCGCCGCTTCCGACGTGATTCTTTTCGAGCGTGACAACTGCCTTGTAGTAGGCCTCGCCTTGCTCGGTCTGAAACGTGGTGGCCGAGATATGGTCGACCTTGCCCTTGATGATGCCAAAAATATTGGGATCAAACGTCGAAACCTTTATCTCCGCATCGTCCCCGGCGTGCACGTGCCCGACATCGTCAGGCCGCAAATGCACCTCGGCCACGACCTTGCGACCCAAAGGCACGATTGAGGCGACCAACTCGCCAGGTTTGACCACTTCGCCGGGCGCGCGTTGTGCCAGCTCCTGGACCACGCCGCGCACCGGTGATCTTATGATCAGACGTTCGACCCGATCCTGTTGTTTGGCGAGTTGCTGTTTGAGCTCAGCCATCTCGACGGCGATTTTGGCGCGCTCGTCCAACAGCGTTTTACGGGCGTCTGAATTGGATGATATCAGATTGCTCTGTGCCTCTTCGAGCTGCTTTTTGGCTGTCTCCAAGCGGCCCGTGACGGCATAAAAGCTGGATTTGATCTGCTCCAACGCGGCCTCAGCCTGCAAATAGGCCCGGCGCGACGTATAGCCGGTCTCCAGCAACTTGGCGCGGATTTGCATCTGCTCGTCCTGGATCGCCATTTGCCGGCGCAGACTCTCGCGCTCTTTTTGACTGGCATCGACTTCCGCTTCGCGTTGGGCAACGCGGGCAGCGGCCGCGTTGCGCTGCGACGATAGATAAGCGCGCTTGGCCAGATAGACTTGATTTTGCTGCGACCTGAGTGCGGGAAAGCGATCGCCGTGCGTGCCGAAATCGGGTTCCCGGCCGTCCAATACGGCGCTCAACGCCTCATGCTGCAGGCTCAGGCCGGCGTTTCTAACTTCGATTTGCCCGAAGTCGCTTTGCGCCGCGATGGGTTGGAGTTGCAGCAGCGGAGCGCCGGCTTCAACGATTGCGCCCTCTTTAACCAGGACTTTCTCGACTTGGCCGCCTTCCAGGTGCTGGAGTTTTTGCACCGATCCGATTGGGACGATCTCGCCTTGGGTAACCGCTAATTCGCGGATTTGGGCGAACGATCCCCAGAGCAGCGCGGCGACGATCAGAGCGCAAAAAATCTGAGAAAGATGGGCGAAAATGTCGGGAATGCGCCCGTCTTCGAGCTCAATAGGCATGGTTAGCCGCTGACCGCTCACCCCGCGATCGGTACCCGATGTGCTCTTCCACATGGCGACTACCCCAACTCAAACCCCGGTCAGCGTAGCCAATTCACGCTTAAGACTTAGCTAACATTAGATTTTTTGACGGTCTCGAGCAGCGCCGGCACGATCTCTTCGGGCGGACCGTCGCCGGCCACAAGGCCGTCTTTCAGCACGATGACGCGGTCGGCTGCGCGCATGTGGCTGGGGCGATGGGTGACAAGCAATACGGTCGCCTTGCCTTTCAGCGCCTCCAATTTGGCGATCAGGGCCGAATCTCCGGCCATATCGAGCCTGCTGCCTGGATCATCCAGCAGAACAATGGGGCTATCTTTGACATAGGCGCGAGCGAGAATGAGCTGCTGCAGGAACGCGCCTGGTAAATTGCGTCGATCAAGCGCGCTGAGACGGCTGTCTAAACCGTAAGGCAGCTTGGTTACATTTTCACTGGCGCCGGCATCGCGCAGTGCGGCCTCCATGTCCTGCGTCGTCACGCCGGGGTCCGCCAGTTTGAAGTTTTGCGCGATCGTTCCGTAAAAGAATTCCGCCCGCTGCGGCGCATAGCCGACACCTTGGCGCAGCTCGCCTGTATCGATTTGCCGGATGTCGAGACCGTCGATGCGCACGACACCCACTTGAGGCTGATAGAGATTGGCCACCAGTTTCAGCAGCGTAGACTTGCCCGCGCCGCTTTCGCCCGTGATGGCCACAACCTGTCTTGCCGGTATCGTCAGGCTCAGTCCACGCAGCGCAGGCTCCGCCAGCGCGCTATAGCGGAAGCCCACTCCGATCATCTCGATGTCGCCTTTGAAGCGGCGGAAATAGGTCGGCACGTGACCCAGATTTCGTTCGGTTTTCAGCTGCATCATGCTGTTGATTTGACGCAGGGTTTCGAGCGTGCGGCCAATGCGGTTCAGACCCAGAAACACGGCTTGAAGCGGCGAGAGCAGGCGCCAAACGAGCGCTACGATCGCCACCAGCGCGCCGACGGAGAGGCTCCCCCACAAGACCTGTAGCGCGCCCATGCCGATGGTCGCCACGCCCGCGACCATCACCAGGGCTTGCGAGATCACTTGCAAAATCGTGTTGAGCTGGTGGGCCTTGAATTGGCGGCGCAGATATTCGCTCGAAATGGATTTGCAGCGGTTGATCCAAATGTCCTCGGCGGCATGCAGGCGCACCGTCTCGTGCTTTTGCGTCAACTCCATCAGAAAGTTGCGCTGCTGGCTTTTGGCTTCGCCGGCGCGTCGAATATTGCTGCGCGTCAATGGAATGGTGATCGCGGTCATCGCCAAGAACGTCACCAGCAACGCCATCGGAATGAAACCGATTGGGCCGCCAATGACAAAAATCGCGACCAAGAAAACGGCGGCGAACGGCAAATCGAAAATGGCGTTACCGAGCGAGCCGGTGAAGATCTCTCTGATTCCCTCAAACTGCCGCAAGCGGGTAATTTGAGCTGAAATCGATGCCGATTCAGTCAGACCCGCCGGCATATTCAACAGTTTTTCGAATGCGCCAATCGAGAGCAGGCTTTCGAAACGGGCGCCAAGAAATGCGATGGTTCGCGTCCGAACCATACGCAGGCAAACCTCGGCCACGACGATGATCGCGATGCCGCAAAAGAGATAAAACAGGGTGCTCAACGACTTGGCGGAGATCGCTTTGTCGTAGACCATCATCACATAGACCGGCACTGCCAAGGCCGCGAGATTGATGAAGAAGGTCAGAACGAACAGCGTGGTGAAAAGGCCGCGCAGATTTCCGACCAGACCCTGTATCCAACCATATTTCTGGCTCGTCTGGGCATCTTGCTGGCGGTCGATTGGCTTGATGATATAGGCGTTGCCCGCCGTGTCATCGGCGCTCAAATGCTTGAACGTCTTACTGGCGCCGTCGAAGCACAGCAGCCTGCCATCCTCTTCCTGGGCCAGCAACACCATGAGCGCGCGCTCCTCGTGGGGTTCGAAGAGGCAGGGCAGCATGGCCGCCCCAACGCGCTTGAGCGCCACCTTGTGGCTGCGCGTATGATAATTCAGCCGGGCAAGAAGCGCTCGCAAATCCTCGATATCCCGGATTTGCTCGAAATGGGGCAGAGCTTCCTCAAGGTGACGCGTCTCGCCGGACCAGTCGAGGGCAGAGAGCAACGGTTTCAGGCAGGCCGCCGCCGCGGTCGAATCATCGAAATCGATTAATCCGCGCGTGGCGTAAGTCTTTTCGAGCTGCTGCTGGAGACCGCGCGCGCCGGTCGCGTTTTCAGCCGCGGCGTGTTGGCTCAAGTCGAGCGCCGCCTGACTTGCGCTGGTCATGCCACCGCCCCCGCAACCGCGGGCTGCGATTGGCCCGGCTGAATTGCGCCGTTATCAAGGACGTCATTTTGCCGAACAAGGCGACCGTCGCTCAGCATGAACATACGGTCTGCCAGTGCAAGCAGCGATGGTCTGTTGCTGATCAACACGCATGTCAGCGTGCGGCGCAATTGACGCAGGCCGTCTCGCAGCAAGGCGTCGGAGCGCATGTCGAGTAGGGTGTTGGCTTCATCGAGAATGAGAATTTTTGGTTGACCAGCCAGCGCGCGGGCAATGGCGATGCGCTGCATGAAACCCGATGAGAAAATGTCCGTTACGCCCTGGGCAAGCTGTGTGTCGTAGCCATCGGGCAAGCGATGGATGTCGTCCTCCAGACCGATAAGCCTGGCGGCCCGGCGCGCGGCTTCGAGTTTTTCGCCAACGCCGAACATGGCGATGTTTTCCAAGATTGTTCCGTTGAACGAGACCGCGTCGCCGCTGACATAGGCGATGTGTGGTCGCAGCGCCGCTTGTCGAGGGCCTGAGGCCTTGATGCCATCAATTGATACAGATCCGCCCGTTGGCGCCGCGTCGCCGATGATCAGCCTGGCCAGCATCGTGCAGCCGCTTTCCTCTTCGCCACGGATGCCGATGATTTCGCCAGGTTCGATTTGCAGCGACGTTTCCTCCAGGCGCAACTGGCGCACGCCGTCTTCTTGAAAGCACACGCGGTCGAATGAAATTGCGCCGTTCAACTGGATCTCTTCGGGTTTTGCGTCGGTAACGGTCAGCTCGTCGAAGCGTTTGACGCGCTCGCGGGCCAACTCGATGTTCTGCAACTCGGTCCAGACGCCTATTCCGCGCAGAACCGGCTGGGTTAGCCTGCCCGACAGGAGCGAACAGCACGCCAGCGCGCCGATGCTGAGATTGCCGTACATCACCATTATCGCGCCGACGCTGACGACAGAAACCATGGTCGCATTTGCGAACACGCTGCCGATTGTCTGGAGCTTGTTGCCCATATGAATGGTGTCGTAGCTGGCCAATGACGACGTTTTTTGCAGACGCTCATAGCGCCGCTGCATTTGCGGCTCCATGGCCAAGCCCTTGATGGTGTGGATGCCATCCAGACATTCGACCAGAAAGTCGTACCGCTTGTTGTCTTGATCGGTCCGGTTGCTGAGAACGGATTGCAGGTCCTTGCTCTTCAGGGCGGCGAATGCGCCAAAGCCGATGATCAACGTAATGGGAACCAGCACCAGCGCACCGCCGACCAACGCCGCGACCACGAGAAAGACAGCCGCCATCGGCAGATCCACGATGATCAACCGCGACTGCCCACCGTGAAAGGCGTTGAGCTCGCCAACCGCGTCGAAGGCGTCCATCCACAAGGCAGGAGGCGCCTTGTCGACTGCATCGCGGCGGGCCTTGAGATGGCGCGTCAAAGCGGTGATTTCGTCTTGAAAGCCAGTTTTTACCGCGCTCCAACCCATCACATAAGACCGCGCGATCTTGAGGAATGCTTCGAGCACAAAGACGCCGACCAGGCCGATCGAGAGCAGCAGCAGCGTGTCGGTAGATTGGTTGGGCAGAATACGATCGTAGACTTGGAGCATCGCCAGCGGCAGCGCCAAACCGAGCACGTTGACGAACAGCGAAGCTGACAGAACCGAACGCGGCAGGGTTCGGAATTCATCGAACAGCAGTCCAAAATCGGCGTTGAAAATGTTGCTGAACTGGCTCTGCCAGCGCTCAAAACGTCCGCTGCCGCCGCCGGCAGGTCGTTCGGTGGTGCTAACGGCATGCGGATTCGACCGGCGCGGGCGGATTGAATGGGGCGGCGCGGACTTCAAACGCTCGCGCAGTCGCGCAACGGACATGGCTGCCACGCCTGGCGCCGCAGCCTGCGCGCTTTGCTCTCCCTTAGGGCTCTTCATCCCAATGGATTTTCTCAATATGTCCGTATGCCAAGTACTGACCGGTTTTAGCCGGGAAAACCTAGCTTTTCGTTAACCATAGCGGCGCCGAATAGAGGTGTGAGCCGACACCACGCACGGTTGCGGATCTGCATGCGCTCAAAGCCTCATTTTTTGGGTGGAATGAGCGTTCGGCACGTAGAGTGGTGCGGCCAACCACGACCGTGAGTTGTGTTGGACGTCGTAACCTTTCCTTAACCACGAACCATTCCTTAACCACCAGGCCAATTTTGCGAGGTTTTCTGCCGCTGTTTGCCGTTTCGGAAGCTTTCTTCTCTACGTTCTCAAGCCGTTATTCTGAGAAATCTCGGGACTTCTAAGCGGATATGGCATCAGAAATTCACGTGCCGCGCACACCCCACAACAAGCGCGGCGGCGACGACCCAAATTCGGCCAACGATTTTGATGTTGCGGATCAGCGCATCGATCGACATGACGTCGTTCTGCCTCAAGCCGATGTCGATCCGGCAAAGGCCGACGACCAAGCGGCATTCACGCCCGACAGTGCTTCAAGCGCACAAGAGGCTACGCAATCAGCGTCGCGCGCGGCTGCCGATATGCCGGGTCTGGCGCCAATCGAGGGCGCGGCGGCAGCGGCCGGCTTGTCTGGCGTCGCGGGCGGAGATCAGGACACAGCGCAAGCTGCGGGCGCCGGGCTGGGAGCAGATGGTGCGCGCCCCACTTCCGGTGGATACGGCTCGGCCGAGCAGCTTGGCCCTGTCGGCGAGCAAAATAACCCATCAGCGTCATCGTCGCCCGGCAGCGGCGGGTCCGCGACGACTGGGGCGAGCAACGCCAATTCGCCAAACACCGGCGGCACCTCTGGCGGTCCAGATGATCGGACAGGCGGTGGCGGCGGCGGCGGTGGCTCTGACAACGGTGCGCCGACGGACATCACGGCGACCGGCGGCTCAGTTGCTGAAAATGCCGCTGGCGGTACACTGGTTGCGACATTGGCGACGACGGACCCGGACGCGGGCGAAACCTTCACATATCAGCTCACAAGCGATCCATCAGGCTTCTTTGAGATCGTCGGTGACGAATTGCGCGTCAAAGCCGGCGCTGGCATCGACTATGAGACCGCGACCAATCACGCTGTGACGATTGAGGTCACGGATTCCCAGGGTAATTCTTACTCCGAAGCGGTCAATGTTGCCGTCATCGATGTCGACGAATTCGATGTCGGCCCGGTGACCGACGCCAATGGCGCCACCAATGAGATCGACGAGGATGCTAGCGTCGGCACAGCGGTCGGCATCGTTGCGAGCGCCACCGATGCGGACGCCAGCGATACGGTGAGCTACAGCGTCGACGACGCCCGCTTCACCGTCGATCCCGACGGTACGGTGCGCGTGGCGGCCGGCGCCTCGTTCGACACGGAGACCGAGCCCAGCATCAATGTGACAGTTACGGCCACCTCGACGGACGGCTCGACGAGCCAGCAGGCCTTCGCCATCACCGTCAACGACGTCGATGAATTCAACGTGGGCGCAGTGACCGACACGGACGGCGCGACAAGCCAAATCGACGAAGATGCCAGCGTCGGAACGGCGGTCGGCATCGTCGCGTCTGCGACTGACGCGGACGCGAGCGACACAGTCTCCTACAGCGTCGACGACGCGCGCTTCACCGTCGATCCCGACGGTACGGTCCGTGTAGCGGCCGGCGCCTCGTTCGACACCGAGACCGAGCCCTCGATCAATGTGACGGTGACGGCGACCTCGACGGACGGCTCGACGAGCCAGCAGGCCTTCGCCATTGCAGTCAACGACGTCGATGAATTCGACGTGGGCGCCGTCACGGATACGAACGCCACGACCAACGAGATCGACGAAGACGCCAGTGTTGGCGCGACTGTTGGCATCGTCGCATCTGCCACCGACGCGGACGCGAGCGACGCAGTCAGTTACAGCGTCGACGACGTAAGGTTCACGGTCGATCCCGACGGCACGGTGCGGGTGGCGGCAGGCGCCAGCTTCGATTTTGAAACCGAACCTTCGGTCAACGTGACGGTGACGGCAACGAGCACCGATGGCTCGACGAGCCAGCAAGCCTTTTTAGTTACAATCAACGATGTGAATGAAGCCGGCGTCGGAGCCGTAAGCGATGCGGATGGTGCGACAAACGAGATTGCTGAAAGCGCCGGTGTTGGCACCACTGTCGGTATCGTCGCGAGCGCCACAGATCCGGATCCGTCCGATACTGTTTCATATACGATTGACGATGCCCGGTTCACCGTCGATCCCGACGGTACGGTCCGTGTAGCGGCCGGCGCCTCGTTCGACACCGAGACCGAGCCTTCGATCAATGTGACGGTGACGGCGACCTCGACGGACGGCTCGACCTCGCAGCAGGCTTTCGCCATCGCCGTCAACGACGTCGACGAGTTCGATGTTGGCGCGGTGACCGACACGGACGGCGCGGCGAACGAGATTGCCGAGGACGCATCGACCGGAACTGCTGTCGGTATTGTCGCGTCGGCGACCGACGCGGATGCCTGCGACACAGTCAGCTACAGCGTCGACGACGCAAGGTTCACGGTCGATCCCGACGGTACGGTCCGTGTGGCGGCAGGCGCCTCATTCGACACCGAGTCCGAGCCCAGCGTCAATGTGACAGTTACGGCGACGAGCACCGACGGCTCGAGCTCGCAGCAGGCCTTTGCCATCACCGTCAACGACGTCGACGAGTTCGACGTGGGCGCGGTTACGGATACGGACGGTGCGACAAACGAGATCAATGAGGACGCATCGACCGGAACTGCGGTCGGCAT
>JAJFHN010000049.1 GCA_021775595.1 Hyphomicrobiales bacterium | reverse complement strand
ACGGTCGTGAGACCGCCCAACACGGTCGCAAGGCTGATGTAGCTCAGCACCTTAAAAATTTTGAACAGCATCGATTGTTGGTCAATCATCTCGTTTCCTCAAACAGTTCGCGCCCGATCAGCATGCGGCGAATTTCGGATGTCCCAGCGCCGATCTCATAAATTTTCGCGTCGCGCAACAGTCTCCCGCACGGATACTCGTTGATATAGCCGTTTCCACCCAACGCTTGAATTGCTTCCAACGCCATCCATGTCGCCTTTTCGGAGGCAAATAGAATGGCTGCGGCGGCGTCCTTGCGCGTCGCCCCGCCGCGATCGCAAGCCTGCGCAACCGCATAAATATATGCCTTCGCGGCGTTGAGCGCGGTGTACATATCAGCAAGCTTGCCCTGCATCAGCTGAAATGTGCCGATTGCTTGGCCGAATTGGCTGCGCTCGTGCAAATACGGAATGACGACATCGAGGCATGCCTGCATGATGCCGATGGGCCCCCCGGCCAGAACGGCGCGCTCGTAATCGAGCCCCGACATCAGAATGCCGACGCCCTCGCCGACCTCACCCAGCACATTGTCTTCCGGCACCTCGCAATCCTGGAACACCAACTCGCAGGTATCGGAGCCCCGCATGCCGAGCTTGTCGAGTTTTTGGGCAGTGGAAAATCCCTTAAACTGCTTTTCGATGATGAAGGCGGTGATGCCCTTGGCGCCGGCTTTGGCGTCGGTCTTGGCATAGACGACGAGGGTATCGGCCTCGGTGCCGTTGGTGATCCACATCTTGGTACCGTTCAAGATGTAGTGGTCGCCCTTCTTGTCCGCCTTGAGCTTCATCGAGACCACGTCAGAGCCCGCACCAGGCTCCGACATGGCCAACGCGCCGAGATGCTCGCCGCTGACGAGTTTTGGCAGGTAATGCGCCTTCTGCTCTTCGCGGCCGTTCAAGCGGATCTGATTGACGCAAAGATTGGAATGGGCGCCATAAGAGAGGCCGACCGAGCCCGACGCCCGGCTGATTTCTTCCATCGCCACAACGTGTTCGAGATAGCCCATGGCCGCGCCGCCATACGCCTCTTCGACCGTAACGCCCAGAAGACCTAGGCCGCCGAGCTTGGGCCATAGGGCGCGCGGAAACACATTGCTTCGGTCGATCTCTTCGGCTTTGGGCGCAATTTCATCGGACGCAAATGCGCGAACCGTATCGCGCAACATATCTGCGGTTTCACCGAGCGCAAAATCGAGAGCTGGAAAATCGTTGGGGATCATAGCTCGGTTTTTTACCACGGTTCGGCGTAAGGCCGAACGTCAACCTCATGCGTCCAAGCCGATGGCTGCTGCGCATGCAGCGCCCAATAGGTTTCGGCGATGTCCTCGGGTTTTAGAATGCCGTCCGCGGGACGCGAAGCGTAAATTTCGGGAAACATCTCGCGTGTGGCCTCCGTGTCGATGGGTCCGTCGATCACCACATGGGCCACATGGATACCCTTTGGGCCCAACTCTCGAGCCGTGCTTTGGACAAGGGCGCGCAGGGCGTGCTTGCCACCGGCGAAGGCGGCGAATCCGGCCGCGCCGCGCAGACTTGCCGTCGCCCCGGTGAAGATCATCGTGCCGCGGCCCCGCGTCAGCATGGCGCGCGCCACTTCGCGGCCATTCAGGAATCCGGCCAGCGCGCACATCTCCCAAACTTTGGTGTAGATCCGCTTGGTGGTCTCGAGCAGGTCGAATTTCACGTTGCCGCCAACATTGAAGACAAACGCCTCGATGGGGCCGATTGTGCGCTCAATGGTGTCGACCAACTCGATCACTTGGTCTTCATCGCGCGCATCGGAATAAAATCCTTCCGCTCGACCGCCCGCCTGCTTGATCTCATCGACCAATGTATCGAGCCCCTTGCCGCGCCGGCGCGTGACGCAAGCGACATAGCCTTGGGCGGCAAATTTCTTGGCTATGGCGGCGCCGAGAAAATCACCGGCGCCGACAATGAGAGCCACCTTGGGCGTTGCGTCCATTTAGGCCTTCGGCTCCATTTAGAACAACCACATGGCCGCCAACCCAAGAAAGGCAAAAAAGCCCACGACATCGGTCACCGTGGTGACGAACACGCTTGAGGCGATTGCCGGATCTATGTCCATAGCGTCGAGGCCCAGCGGGATCAAGATTCCCGCCAGCGCCGCGACCAGCAGATTGATCACCAAGGCTGCGGCGATGACCAAGCCGAGCTCGTCGCTGCCAAACCAAAAATAGGTCACCAGCCCCATGATCAGCGCAAACAGCAATCCGTTGAGCAAGCCGACGAGCGCTTCGCGCCCGATCACGCGCACGGCATTGACCGCGCCCAGTTCACGCGTGGCGATTGCGCGCACGGCAACCGTCATGGTCTGCGTTCCGGCATTGCCCCCCATCGACGCGACGATCGGCATCAGAACAGCCAGCGCCACCATTTGTTCAATGGTGGCATCGAACTGAGCGATCACGATCGACGCCAGGATGGCGGTCGCCAAATTGACCAGCAGCCAAACGAAGCGGCTTTGGGTTATTCGCAGCACGGTGTCGGTGATGGATTCGTCGCCGACGCCACCGAGGCGATGAATGTCCTCTTCGGCCTCTTCCGCGATGACACCCATAACGTCGTCGACGGTGATGACGCCAACCATGCGCCCGCCCTCGTCGACCACGGGCGCCGAGATCAAATCATAGCGCTCGAACTCGCGAGCGACCTCCTCCTGGTCCTCGTCGGCGGCGATCGCGTGGGCATCTTTGTCTGTGATTTCGTCGATTTTCACCGGCCGTTTGGCCCGCAGCATCCGGTCGAGCGCCACGGATCCAACGAGGTGAAAGGCTGGGTCGATGACGAATATCTCGGAAAAACTGTTGGGCAGATCGTCGCCTTCTCGCATGTGGTCGATGGTTTGGCCGACCGACCAAAAGGGCGGCACCGCGATGAACTCGGTCTGCATCAAGCGCCCGGCCGAATCCTCGGGATAGTCAAGCGCCCGTATGATCGTGGCGCGTTCGGACTCCGGCAGTTTTGCCAAGATGTCGGACTTTTCGCTCTCGTCGAGATCCTCCAGCAAATAGACCGCGTCATCGGATTCGAGTTCGCGCACCGCATCGGCAACTTGCTCGATCGGCAATGCTTCGATGACCTGGTCGCGCACGGGCTCCTCGAGCTCGCTCAAGGTGACCGGATTGAAGTCCTTTCCCAAAGTGTGGATCAGGTCGGCACGGATCTCGGGGCGCAATATTTCAATCAAATCAGCCAGATCGGCTTCATGCAGATCGCGGGCGAGCTTGCGCACTTTGCGCGTGTTGCGTGCCTGCAGCGCCGCGATCAAAGTCTGGACGAAATCCGTTCGCAGGGCGCCTTCGGAATCGCGCAGCTGGAGTTTGCTGGCTCGCTCGCTCATCATGCACTCTCGGCAAAGTCAGTCCATGAGTTGTGGTCGCGATTCCGCTGACCCTCAACACCCTGTATCTCTCAATTCGCAGATCAATGATAGAGAGAGCTTGCGGCGGAAGCGGCAATGCTCAAGCGGCTTCCAAGGGCCGGCCTCAGCGGTCTGCGGCGGGCCGGATTACCGGAGGAGAGAAATGGTGCGGTCGAGAGGAATCGAACCTCCACGGGCTAAGCCCACAGCGCCCTCAACGCTGCGCGTCTACCAGTTCCGCCACGACCGCGGAGAGACAATCCGGCGTCTAAAGCGCCGCCGCTCCATGTAGCAAACCCATGGGGGCGCGGCAAGCGCGGCAGGCAAGTCCTTGCCGGACTGGATCAGGCTGCGTGCTGAACCTTCTGTGTGATGGAAACGGCGATGCGGTCGCCCTGGACGACCACTTGGCCGGTCGCGATCAATGTGTTGTTTGCCAGAATTTGAACTTCGTCGTTATCGGTCGCCTCAAGCTCGATCACGGCACCCCGACCCATCTTCAACAATTGATTGATCGGCATGTTTGCCCGGCCGAGAACGACCGTGAGCTCGATGGGCACGGAATTAATCGAATTCATTGCTTGTCTCAGACTCTTTATGTTGCATCCCTGTACGGCCACCAACGGCAGCGCGTTAGGTCCACAATTCACGATTGAGGTTACCGGTTGGTAAAGCTTGGACAAATTTTGACACACACATCCCTCACCCCCGGTGGTCCGATCGACTGGTTGTGCAGCACGGATCCTGTGGCTTATGAGGCCGCGGTGGCCGAGATGGAGGCGCGTGTCGCCGCGATCCGCGCAGGCGAGGCGCGCGAATGCGTCTGGTTGCTCGAGCATCCGGCGCTCTATACGGCGGGAACGAGCGCCAAACCGGAAGATTTGATCGATGCCGAGCGCTTTCCGGTGCATCGAAGCGGACGCGGAGGCCAATTCACCTATCACGGTCCGGGCCAGCGAATCGCATACGTCATGCTCGATCTGCACCGTCGGGGGCGAGACGTGAGGGGTTTTGTCGGCCAACTCGAAGATTGCATCATCTCAACGCTCGGCCGTCTGGGCGTCGTTGGCGAACGCCGGCAGGGGCGCGTCGGCGTCTGGGTCGCCCGCCCCGAGCTTGGCCCAGGTCGCGAAGACAAGATTGCCGCGATCGGCGTGCGCATCCGCCGCTGGGTCAGCTTTCATGGCCTTTCGCTCAATGTCGCGCCCGATCTGGAGCATTATTCGTCGATCGTTCCCTGCGGAATCACCGGCCATGGCGTCACGAGTCTGGCGGATTTGGGCGTAACGTCCAGTGTGGACGACGTCGATTCCGCGCTGATCGGCGCTTTCGAAGACGTGTTCGGCGCGCCTCCACAAGGCGCCAAAAAACCACCCCGCCCTTGATTGCCCGCAGGCCCCGTTAAAACTTGTTTCAAGCTTGCGCGTTACTCTGGATCGCCTTGATCTGGGATTTAGCGACATGCAGAGACTCGATCGCCGCGCGCGGATCCGAAAAAAAACGCTGATCCACGCCTTCGCCTCGGATCTGAGCGACGTCTACGACATCAAGTGCATTATTCGCGACGTCAGCCAGAACGGCTGCCGGATCGTCTCAAGCCATATCGACGATCTGCCCGAAACCATCAAAATCGTGCCAGAAGGCTTTGCCAATCCGGTTATCGGCAAGATCGTTTGGAAGGACGAGAAGGTGGCCGGCGTTAGATTCCTCGAAGACGAGGAGGAATTAGCGACGAACATTACGCAGACCAGCGCGCCGCTCGATTTTTTCAGCCGGCTTCAAAAGTTTTCGGTGCGGGGCCGGCGGCACAAAATTCTGCAGCGCGGCCTATATGGCGGCCGTGCCGGGTCGGCCGAACAAATGGTCGATGTGTTTCGGACACCGCTGACCGTTGTGATGGGCGCACTCGACCTGATGCGCGCTGGCGCGCTTGGCAGCCTGCCGCAACGGATGAAAACCGTGGTCGGATTGGCCCACACCAATGCCGGCCGGCTGACGGAACTTGCAAGCGACGTGCTCGACATGCGCTTGATCGAGATGGGCGGTATGGAGTTTGAGTTCAGCACCTGCAAAATTGGCCGTCTGGCTTCAGAAGCTGTTGCAAAAGGCCAAGCCCTTGGCCGCAAGAGCGGCGTATCCATAAAGCTCGACAATCAGGTTGGCCGGGCGCTGGTCGATGTCGATCCAGCGCGCATCGAACAGGTGCTCGAGAATTTGATCTCCAACGCTGTCAAATTCAGCCCCCATGGCGGCGAGGCCGTTGTCTCCCTAACCCGTCAGGCCGGACGCATTCGCGTGGGGGTCAGCGACGATGGCTTGGGCATTCCGTCCGATCTCCACCAAAAAATATTCGAAAAATTCTTTCGAAGGGATCCCTCAAACGAACGGGAAAGAGAAAGCGCCGGCCTCGGTCTCAGCCTATGCAAGGCGATTGTCGAAGCGCACGGCAGCAGCATCCACGTCGCATCGAATCCTGGTCAGGGAGCGGTCTTCCACTTTGACATCACCGAGCTGCCCGCGGCGCCAAAACCTTAGAGCCGCCAGTCTTCAAACACTATCGCCCGTTATTTGGCGCGCGTGTCGCTACTAGATTGGCTTTGCTGCTTTTGCGCGCCATTGGCCGCATCGGTCCCGGCTTTGGCAGTCTTCTTCGGCGGACCGCCATTGGCGGCGGCTGGAATCGGATTATCCGAGCGTTTGGACTTTCCCTCGAAATGCGCGCCGTGAGCGATCTCCAGGGAATTGTAAGTGATATCGCCGTCCACATGCGAGCCTGGCTTCAAAATGACGCTCATCGCGCTGATGGTGCCCTTCAGGTTCCCGGCGACGATGATCTCCTCGGCGACGACGGTCCCGATCACGCGTCCCTTTGTCCCAACCGACAATGAGCCACAGCGAATATCGCCGTTGATCTCACCCTCCAGATGGAGATTTCCCGTGCAAACGGTGTTCCCGGTGAATGTGAGGCCGTCTTCGATCACGGAGGCGTCACGCTGCGCCGACGCCGACACCACTGGCTCGGCCGTCTGCCTCTTGTTGAACATCAAACCAAACTCCCTCTGACGCGCCATCCCGCGGTCCGGCTTTTGACCACCACTAGGCGGCAGCAACTGAAAGACAACCGGTTGTGCGATATGCTTGGCGACTGCCCCACATTATCACAGATGCTGGTCCTCCGGCGAGGGTGTTGACCGGCGAGCGGCGCTGGCGCCACATCTGGTCGCCGCGGTTTCTTCAAGTCACTGATTTGTATGTCCGGTTCCATGCTCGCCTGTTGTGCATTTGCAACGCTCCTCAGAAAAACACGTCGCAACTGCCGGACCAAGATTGACGATGCGGCTGCGGTCCGATCAGGTGGACGATCAATAGTGGGGTAATGCGTGTGGCGTAGAGGACGCGGGTCCTATGACAAAACGGGGCCCGAAAAATTGACCTATCTGCTTTGGGGGGCAGTGGCCATGTATGAGCAACCAAGCGCGCAAGCCCAATGGCAATGGCTGCGCACGACTGCGGTGTTTTTCGCAAGTCTGTTTTCAATCATCTATCTCGCCGCCGGATTCATCGGAATCTTAGGTTAAGGCGCGGCACAGATTTTTTGTCGAGGGCGAGTGACGCATTGTCCAATGGCAATAGGGCATGCGCTCTCATTAGGCCGTTGAATCTGGAAGGAAAAATACGATGGGCATGGAGTTCAACGGACTGCTCGGCCTCATCGTTCTGGGTCTCGACATATGGGCGATCCTCAACATCGCCCAGTCGCGGGTGGCCAACGGCAAAAAGGTGCTTTGGATTCTTCTGGTTTTGATCTTGCCGCTGCTGGGCTTCGTCATTTGGTTTTTCGCCGGACCGCGCAGCCGCTAGCTGACAATTTGCGCACGAACGTTTGTTGCTCATTCGTGTTCGAAAATTCCGCAGATTTGTATTTTTTGTGCGCGCGCCTCAAATAGCGCCCGTCTGCGTGTTCCTTTGGCAACAGCTGCAGAATAAATGATGCCTCGGAGCGGCTCTTTTCTTGATTTCGTACTCGGCGAACAGCGACACTGCTCCAAAGTTTCATCGATCGGGGATTGACGGACATGTCACGAAGAAACGCAGTGATTGCCGGTTTAATGGCTGGTGGCTTGATCGCAGCAGTCAATGTGCAGCCGTCTCATGCCGAGCAGCATTTCGAAGTGTTTGGCGGCGGCGATATTACGAACCACTCTTGGTTCGGCTATATTGGCGGTGTCGTCGCGCCGATGAGCGACATCAATGAATCGGGCGTTCTGTTGCGCGGCCTGTTCGGCTATGGCGACTACGAGTATGGCACCCGCTTCCCGGGCGCCGTCGGTGGCATTCCAACGACAATCGATGGCGAGATCACGTCTGGCGAGATTATGGGCGGCTACCAGTGGGCCGGGCCCCAAACGGTCGTCAAGCTCTTCGCCGGCGTTCAATTTCAAGATCACGATCTCTCGCCCAATGACGAGCGCAACCCAGTTCGCGGCGGCGACACGGGCGCCAAATTTCAAGGCGAAATTTATCAACACCTGAGCGAAAGCGTTTGGGCGTCTGCGATCGGTACATATTCAACATCGTTCGATACCTATTGGACGCGCGCGCGGCTTGGTTTCAATGTCGCACCCGATTGGAGCGTCGGACCCGAAGGTGGCATATTCGGCAACGAGCGGTTCGACCAGTGGCGGGTCGGCGGCTTCGTGCGCCGCCAATTCGGCAGCAATGCGCTCGCGCTCAACGCCGGTCTTGCGGATGATCGCAATGAGGGCGACAGCGCATATGGCGGCGTGACCTACTCGCTTCGCTTCTAGGCACTCTGGATTTCCAGCCATCTGAATTCAAGCACCGACCGCAGATGCGGCGCCGGGGTTTCTGGGTGTATGGTTCAGCCAAGCGAAAATTTCCTTTTCGCCAATCACTTGTCCGACCAAAGAGAAGCGTAGGTTGAGCGAGACGCGTTGATGTCAAACAGCCAGATCATGGCCGAGCGCTTTGCTCGCCGGCGCATCGTTCGGCGCGTGACTGCTGGTATCTATGTGGTTTCGGCCGCTGTCTATCTCATTTGGCGAACGACGACCTTCAATCCAGACGCCCCTGTGCTTTCGGGCCTTTACTACGCTGCAGACTGGATCGCCGTGCTGCTTGGCATGACGGTTATCTTTGCGTCTTGGTCGTACCGGCACCGCACGCCGCCTGCCGCACAAAAGGGGCTTTCGGTCGATGTCTTTGTCCCGACCTATAAGGAGCCCATTGAGCTCATCCGCCGCACGATCGAGGCGGCGATCGGTATCGACTACCCGCACGGCACATGGCTGTTGGACGATGGCAACCGTGAAGACGTCAAAGCGTTGGCGGAGGAGCTCGGCTGCCAGTATCTCGCCCGCGAAAAAAACATTAACGCCAAGGCCGGCAACCTCAATAGCGGACTTCGACACAGTCGCGCCGATTACGTGGCCATCTTCGACGCCGACCAAATTCCGATGCCCTACGCGCTCGACATGCTGCTTGGATTTTTCGTCGAGCCAGAGGTTGCAATGGTTCAAGCGCCACAGGACTTCTACAACGTCAACGCCTTCCAATATTTGAACGCCAAGCGCGGCGGTGCCCTTTGGCACGATCAGTCATTTTTCTACAACATTTCCCTTGCCTGCCGCGATTCGTGGAATGCAATTTCGGGTGTCGGCACCTCCGTCGTCTTTCGCCGTTCAGCGCTGGATGCGATTGGCGGAATTCCCGAGGATACCGTTACCGAGGATTTCCACAGTTCGCTCAGGCTCCACAAAGCGGGCTATGAGGCTGTCTATCTCAACGAATCGGTCGCCTATGGCTGCGCCGAAACGGATCTGAACGACTATTACAAAACGCGGCACCGCTGGGCCCATGGCAACATCCACGCGCTGCGCGTCGAAAACGCTTTGTTCTGCAAGGGGCTCACTTGGAAGCAACGTCTTTGCTATCTGGAAACAGGGATCATCTATCTTGAGGGCTGGCAGCAGCTCATCCTGTTCTCGGTTCCCATATTTTCACTGTTCTTCGGCATTCCGGCATTTGAGATCACGGTTTTTAACGTCGTCGTATTGCTGCTCTATCCGATCTTCGCCTACATGCTTTTGCAAGAAATGGGTTGCGGTTTTGCACGGTTTTGGGCCAACGAGATCTTGAGCCTCGCGCGTTTTCCCGTCCACATTGTTGCTTGGGCAGCGCTGTTCAAAAACAAGATGGCGTGGCGCAGTTCCAGCAAAGTTCTGCGCGGTCACATCACGCTGCTGTCAATCGCGCCTCAGCTTGCAATCCTTGCACTCAGCTTGGCGGCCATCGCTTTCGGTGCGTTCAAACTGTCTGCCGATTTTCAATCTGGTCCGTTGCTGCAGGCCCTTCTTTGCTCGATGCCCGGTTGGCTCGGTGTGTCGGCCAGCGGTTGCGAAACCGTCGACTGGAGCGCGCCGCTGCCAAAAGGCTACACGGTTGAATTGGTCGTGGTTGCAGGCTTCTTTGCCCTGCTAAACGCGATACGCGCGGGTTTGTTGATCGGCAAAGCCTTTTTGAATGCCAGGGAATCGAAAGCCGATTATGCATTCAAATTGCCCCTGCCAATCGACATCACCGGCACCAAGGCACTGTTGCGCGGCACGATTGAGGAGATATCACTCAGCCGATTGCGGTTCAGGCTCAATCGCCCATTGCCGATGGCGATCGACCAAGCTCTTCATGCGACCATCTATTTGCCGTCAGGGCCGCTGCGTACAAACCTGCTTGCGCATGCGGTCACGCACGGCAGCGTGACGCAATCGGGAGAAGTTGAGGGCGCACTGATTGACGCCGAATTCGACTGGGTCTCGCCGGAAGACCGGGACCGCCTGGCGCTTAGCCTGTATTCGATCGATTGGCACCGCGAATTTTTGCACCGGAACGCCTATTTTCTGACCCCCCTGGAGGTGCTCAAGAACCTGATGTTCTGGCGGCGCTCGAAATCTCAGAAATCCGTCGACTGGCGTGGTGTCCTGTATCGACGAGCCGGCGACAACGCAATCAGCTCGGGACTTGCGGTATTGGCTACAGAAAAAGGCGCCACCGAAGCCAACCTTATGATCGCTTTCGATGAATTGGAACGCGGTACGCAGATCGAAATTGATGATCCTTCGTCGCGCAATTCTTCTGCGCTTGGCTATCGGATCACTGGCAACGCCCCGTCGCAAGCGCTTGCGAGCAAGGGTTTGGACGGCGAGAAATTTTGCAAATACACAGTCGAGCCGCTGAATCAGATCGAGAAGTTGTCCGATCTTAGCATCCAGCGTCCAGCCACGGCTGAATGACCGCTTCGGTTTCGCGCCAGCGCAAAACTCAGTTTGATTTCAAGAAGCCCCTGGCGACGACTAAACCTGCCCGATTGTCGGGTGCGCCCGCAGCCATAGAGGCAAGCTGGCCATAAAAATCGCGCGCTTGATCCAAATTGCCGGCAAGCTCGTGAGCGCGCGCGATGCCATAGAGGCTGTTAAAGCGGCGCGGCGACCGTTGAAGCGCCTTTTCATAGGCGGCCACGGCATCGGCGTAGCGTTTCTCGCGAAGCAACATGTCGCCGTAGAGTTCGGCGGCGGGCAAAACTTCGCCGGGGCTGACGGCGCTCTTTTCGGTCGTCGCCTCCAAATCCGCCGCCTGCTTCATCAGAGCAATGCCTTTGGCGGTCTCGCCGCCGAGATAGTTTGACCATGCTTCGGCCGCCAGGCTCTGGATCTCGACCTGTTTGGCCCAATAGGCGTTGCGGCCGGCAACGGCTTTTTGGATCGCCTGCAGCGTGGAAATCTCCTTGTTGGCTTCCTCGAACCGCTCTTCATGAGCAAAGCCAAGGGCGCGGGCAAAATGGGTCATGGCGACGAACTGATCTTGGCCTTGGACCCAGGGAAAGCCTTTCGGCGTGCGCGGCTCCAGTTCAACGGCTTCGCTCCAGGCTTGACGCTCGAGCGCGTATCGGGCTGGCATGGCCGAAAAGGCATAGGCCATGGCGTTCTGGTTGACCGTGTGAAATGGCGCTTTGAGTGCGGCCAAGTCCTCAACCGCTTTGCGTGCCGCGTCATCTTGGGCCAGCTGCAAATGCGCGTAGCCCTTATAGTCGAGCGCGTGGGGATAGTGCAGTGAGAGAGCGCCGAGTTGGGCGCTCAAATTGAGCGCAGCGGCTGCCGCCTTGCCGTTCCATTCCACCGAGTCGGTCCACAGACCGCGCCGGGTGAAGATGTGCGACATCATATGAAGCGCGTGCGAAACATCGGGCGCGATCTTGCCGTAGTTGTAGGCGACGGGCAGCGCGCGTTCGGCCAGCGGCGGATAATCGAAGGCGTGTATTGTGTAGTGATGGGCACCTGGATGATCGGGCACCGCAACGAGCACCTGCTCGGCGATCCGTGCCGCCTCTTTTTGCACCTTGTATGTTTTGTCGTCAGGCGATGCAGTCGAGAGATGGGCCAACGCGTGGAACGCCTTGGCCTCGTGATCCTTTGGATTGGCTTGCGCGACCTCTTTCCAGGCTTGGGCGAAAAGTTGTAGGCGCTCCTCCTCGCTCTTATCCGCACCATCGACGAAATAGGCCTTGATGGTTTCGAGATAGGCCGTCTCGCGCGGTGACTTTCCACCGATCTTGTCTGCCTTGGCGCTGAAGTCACTGCCGAGCTTGACGATCTCGGGCGACGGGCGATCGGACCAGAGAGGGTGGATGTAGGTCATCGCGCTGCCCCACAGCGCCATGGCGCATTCGGGATCGCGTTGCGATGCCGAAGCAAACAGCTTGCGGGCGCTCGAATACATCATGTGGTGCATGGCGGCGACGCCGCGCTCAACTTCTTTGGCCGATTGAGCCTCGCAAGAGACTGGAAAAGACACCGTGCCCAGTGAATTCCCAAGTCCATCGTCGTCAGCCGCTTTTGTTCGATCGGCTGTGCCAATGAGTACGACGCTCAAAAGAGCGCACATTGTTATCGAAGCCTTGTTCCACATGTTTCACTCCACAGATCGCCAAAGCGCTTACACGAGACGGAGATTAGCATACGACCGCGGGACGGCTTGGCAATGGCGGCGGGCAATTCAGACCTAGCGGTCGGCCTTACCATTTCGGTTGGCCCGCAGTCGCCGCACACGACGCCACACGGCATATCGTTTTTTCAGCACCTCGAAAATTTCCCGCCCCAGCAGTGGTAGACTCATGGCCCACAAAGCATATGAAACCATCGCGGCAACCGACACAATCAGCGCCTTGTCCTTGACTGTCAGGGTGAGAAACGGCACCGCAATAATCGTGCCGTATAACACCGGATAGGACAGAATGAACAGCGCCAAGCCCAGCCAGTAGCGCCATTTGGAGTCTGACGGCTCTTCCGGCTTTTGCTCGTTCTTATTAGATTTTGTCATCGCGTCCATGTCTGTCGTATTCCGCCCTCGAGGTCGTGGCCCGAGCAGCTCCCTTTGCTGCGCTAGGCACTGGATATTATCTCGAACCCCTGCGGCACGGAGACGTTTTCGTCAAGCACGCTGACGCCTTCGACCCGGCTTCATTCGGGCCTTTGCGGCAGCTTTCTAGCATTTTGGCGACCACATCGGGCGCGCCAGAGAACGCCGCCTCCACGCTGCCGTCGCGTCGGTTGCGCACCCAACCCGATAAGCCAAGCTGCGAAGCCCGCGTCCGTGTCCAAGCGCGAAAACACACACCCTGTACGCGGCCCTCGATCCGCACGTGCACTGTTTGCGTCTTACCTGGCCCATCGCTCATCGCGGCGACCGGATCGCCGTTTTGCGGCCACGATAGCCCGTCGTGCGCTCGCCCATTGGTCTCGCGGGCAACCAGGACTCCAGCTCTCCCAAATAAGCGCCGGGCAGACCGAACGCCCGAGCGGCGGGTATGACGCGCGTCAGCATATAATTGGTGCGCGCGATACCTGGATAACGCCGCGCGCTGACATAGGTAAGCGCCCTCACCGACCGGCCATCGGACAAGTCAACCGCGACGTGTCGGCGAAAATAATTGCGCCAGGCAACGCCTTCAAATTTGTCGAGGGTGTGGACATGCTCGTGCGAGCAGCGCCATAGGACGCCGTGTACTGCGTGATCGGCCTGGGGCAAAATAGAAGCGGTGCCGCGGGTGGTGATGTGAAACCGCCAGCCCTCAAGCTGCGCCCGTCCCAAGACGCGCGCGCCTGGACACCGCACGGCCATTTGCTGCGGCGACATGTTGGATCCATAGGCGAAATAATGGGGCACCGGTTCGTGCTCGGCTGCTATTCGAACCGCATGATGACCGCATCCACCGCCAGGCTGTCGCCGGGGGCGGCTTCGATCACATCGACGCGCCCGTCGTGCTGGGCGCGCAGTATGTTTTCCATCTTCATAGCCTCGACCACGCATAGCGGATCGCCGACCCGCACTTGATCGCCTTCTTTGACATGGATCGTCACGACCAGTCCGGGCATCGGGCAGAGCAGCATCTTGGACGTGTCGGGCGGTTCCTTGATGGGCATCAGCGCGGCCAGCTCTGCTTCGCGCAAGGTGTAGACGTGGGCATTTACGCTCAAACCCCGATAAGCCAGAGCCACGCCGTTGGGAATCGAGCGGACCTGCACGGCGATCTGCTCGCCATCGATGCGCCCGAACCAAATGGGTTTTCCGAACCACCAGTCGGTCTCGACGCGGGCGCGACGCCGGACCTTGCCCTTGACGCCGGCGAGCGCGACCTCGATTGAATTGTCATCGCCGCCTATCACCGTTAGATCGATCTTCTCTTCGCCCACTTGGACGATCCGCTCGAGCGCAAAACGCACCCGCGTACCTTCCATCTGATGGCTAATCTGGCGCCGCCTATCATTGCCCAAATGGTCGATCATAGCCGCCACGATGGCCAATCGATCGCGCTCCTCGGTGTCGGGTTCGCGCGGACTAAAGCCGTCGGGATATTCCTCGGCGATAAAAGCCGTTGAGAGATCGCCCTTGCGCCAACGCTGGTGCTGCATGATCGCGGTCAGGAACGGAATGTTGTGCTGGATGCCGTCGATATAGAAGGCATCGAGCGCACCTGCCATGTGATCGATTGCCAAATCACGGTCTGGCGCATGGGTCACGAGCTTGGCGATCATCGGATCGTAGTGGATCGAGATTTCGCCACCCTCGGTGACACCCGTATCGTTGCGGATCGTCAAGCCTTGCTGGGTGCCCTCTTCAGGCGGACGATAGCGCACCAGACGGCCGGTCGATGGCAAAAAACCGCGAAACGGATCCTCGGCGTAGATGCGCGATTCCACCGCCCAACCTTTTAGTTTTATGTCTTTTTGGGTGAGTTTCAGCTTCTCGCCCGCGGCGATGCGGATCATCTGCTCGACCAAGTCGATGCCGGTTATCAGTTCGGTCACCGGGTGCTCGACCTGCAGGCGCGTGTTCATTTCCAAAAAATAGAAATTTTTCTTCTTATCGACGATGAACTCGACCGTGCCGGCGCTCGCATAGTCGACGGCGCGCGCCAGGCTCACCGCCTGCTTGCCCATTGCGGCGCGGGTCTTGGCGTCTAGAAAGGAACTCGGTGCTTCTTCGATCACTTTTTGATTGCGGCGCTGGATCGAACACTCGCGCTCACCCAAATGAATGGCGTTGCCCTTGCCGTCGCCCAAAACCTGAATTTCGATATGGCGCGGGTTCTCGACGAATTTTTCGATGAAGACGCGATCGTCGCCAAAACTGGATTTGGCTTCGGACACCGAGGAGGCAAAGCCTTCGGCCACCTCGTCGGCCGACAACGCCACGCGCATGCCTTTGCCGCCGCCGCCCGCCGAGGCCTTGATCATGACCGGATAACCGATCTCACCGGCGATCTTAATTGCCTCTTGCGCGTCTTTGATGACGCCCA
This sequence comes from Hyphomicrobiales bacterium, assembly GCA_021775595.1. Classification (GTDB taxonomy): domain Bacteria; phylum Pseudomonadota; class Alphaproteobacteria; order Rhizobiales; family Methyloligellaceae; genus JAJFHN01. The sequence goes on along the minus strand of JAJFHN010000049.1, from coordinate 26,753 downwards.
AATAGCCGGGCACGGTACTGACTTTGGCGTCGGCGGCGAAACGCTTGGATTCGATCTTGTCGCCCATCACTTCGATGGCTTTGACGTTGGGACCGATGAAGGTGATGCCTTCTTTTTCCAAAGCGCGTGCGAAGTCGGCGTTTTCGGAGAGAAAACCGTAGCCGGGATGAATCGCCTCGGCGCCGGTTTGCTTGGCTGCTTTGATGATCGCATCGATCACCAAATATGACTTGGCAGCCGCTGGCGGCCCGATATTGACGGCCTCGTCCGCCATGGCCACATGCAGCGCGCTGCGGTCGGCATCCGAATAGACCGCAACCGTCGCAATGCCCATAGCGCGGGCCGTCTTGATCACGCGGCAAGCAATTTCGCCGCGGTTGGCGATCAGAATTTTGGTGAACACCCCAGCCAATCTCCCCCAACACAACTCACGTGTGTTCTTAAACGCATCTTACGTCAGGGTAAACTCAGGCGCGCGGTGCAGGGTTAAAGCTCCAACCTGACCGGACCCAGCGACGCGATCAAAATTCGTAACCGAAGGTCTCGATTTCGCGCGCATACCATTCGCCCATGCGCGCGCGCGTTTCATCGTCGTAGTAAGCGCGGTAATCGCGCGCGCCATGATCTTTCGATACGTTTGCAAGCCCCAGCTTGATTTTACCGCCCAAGCCGATCTGCCGCATGGCCGCCTTGAAATCCTTCTCGAGGCGCTCGTAGCGCCCGACAAAGTCGAGCGCCATCGCGCCATCGATGGTGTAGAGGTCGTGGTTTTCGACATAGGCGCGGGAGCGGTCCCGGCAAAACGCCGCAAAGCTCGGCGGACGGGCCTTGCTCTTGGTTTTGTAGTGATACCAAGAGACTTGCCGGTCCCATGGATTGCGCTCGAAACTGAAGGTGAAATAGTCGGACCAAATCTCTTCGCCGAGATAGGCCCGCACACGCCAAGCCGGCATGTGTTCGTAATAGCCGACGGATGGATGGTAACGGCGCTCGGGGCGGCCAAGCAGCCGGCGCCAGAACGGGCGCTTGGGAACAAGCGGATGATCCAGGCGATAGTTTTGCGCCCGCCGCCCTTTGCGATGTGTCATCAGCTCTTCGCTCGCCGGCGTGATCACGTCTTCAGGGCCGCAGACCTCGCTGAGCGCCGCCTCTATGGATGTCGAGGCCGTCTTGTAGGTCTTGATATAGATGAACTTGTGGGTGTGGCTGACGATCATCGGCGAAGGATTATCATTCATGCCGCGCAGGCGCCAGCGGTGGCGAACCCAGCCTAAGCCCCGCCGCGAGAGGCCCGAGAGCACAGCTCAACCGGGTGCTCGATAGTCCTCGATCAGCTTCAGCAAATCCAGGGACGACACAATCCCCACGACAGCGTCGTTGTCGGTCACGACCAAGTGGTGAATGCGATGTTTGCGCATGATGCGCGCGGCGTGTCTGGCGTCCGTATCAGCGCTCACGGTCTTGACCGCAACGCTCATGGCTTGCTCGATGGCCGTGTCGTCCCTTGGAAAACGGGTCAAATCGGCGCTGGTGACGATGCCGCGGACGATTTTGTCAGAGCCCGAATCGACCACGGGGATCGCATGGATCTTATGACGCTCCATCAGCTCGCAGACGCTGCGAACGCTGTAGTTTGGCTTGGCCAAGATCACGGGCTGCGTCATGATTTCGAATATTTTGACTAACATGCCGATGATCCCGCAATCGATAGCATCGTCTCGATAAGGCGATCCTACACCTGCGTCGCACTCACCACGAATACTTCCGCTCTTCGACCAGACCAAGAAGATCCAAGGACGAAACGATGCCGACGACCTTGTTTTGGTCGGTGACGACCACATGGTGGATGCGGTGTTTGCGCATGATGCGCGCAGCCTCACTCGCCTCCGCATTGGCTTTGACGGTTTGCACGAAGGTGGTCATCGCCCGTTTGACGGGCGTGTGATCGGCCCAACGCCGCGCCAAATCGGCTGTAGTAACGATGCCGACGACCTTCTTGTGGGCGCCTACGACCGGCAAGGCATGAATATGATGGCGCGCCAACAATTCGCGCACATGTCCGATTTCGTGTTCAGGCTCGGTAAAGATGACGCGCTTGGCCATCACCTGCGCAATTTTGACTCCCATCGCGATTCCCTCCGCACCGATTCGATCGTAGGCACGATATCAGGACGCGAGATCGCCAAATTGAGCTGGCTCAAGTCGGTCCGGTCGACGCCTTTGAGCCTAGCCCAGTTTAACGGCGGTGCCGTTGCACGAAACCATCAGCATGGAATTGGTTTCACCCAGGCTTTCATAGTCGATGTCGACCCCGACAATGGCGTTGGCGCCCAGATCGCGGGCCTCTTCGACCATGTCTTCTATGGCTGCTTCGCGCCCGTCGCGCAGCACGTTCTGATATCCCCCGGCGCGCCCGCCGATGACGTCGCGGATAGAGGCGAAGAAATCGCGGACGATGTTGGCGCCGAGCACGGCTTCGCCCGCCACCGGGCCCAAATACTCGACGATGCGCCTGCCCTCGATCGAGGGCGTCGTGGTGACAATCATGGGATGCTCCTGAAGGGCCGCTCTAGAGCGGAATGTTGTCGTGCTTCTTCCAAGGATTTTCGGCCTGTTTGCCGCGCAACATATTGAGGGCGCGGATGATGCGCAGCCGCGTATTGCGCGGAATGATGACCTCATCGATAAAGCCGCGCTCGGCCGCGATGAAGGGATTGGCGAAGCGCTCCTCGTAATCCTTGATGCGTTTTTCGATCTTCTTCCGATCATCAAGCTCGGCCCGGTAGAGGATCTCGACCGCGCCTTTAGAGCCCATCACGGCAATTTCGGCCGTCGGCCAAGCATAATTGACGTCGCCCCTGATGTGTTTTGAGGACATCACGTCATAGGCACCGCCATAAGCCTTGCGCGTGATCACCGTCACCTTGGGCACGGTGCACTCGCTGTAGGCGAAGAGCAGCTTGGCGCCGTGCTTGATCAGACCGCCATACTCCTGATCGGTGCCGGGCAAAAACCCTGGCACGTCGACGAAGGTGATGATCGGAATTTCGAAACAATCGCAAAAGCGTACAAACCGGGCCGCCTTGCGGCTGGCGTCCGAATCCAGAACGCCGGCCAACACCATGGGCTGGTTGGCGACGATGCCGATGGTCCGGCCCTCTATGCGGCCGAAGCCAACGACGATGTTGGGTGCAAAGCCCTCTTGGATTTCGAAAAAATCGCCCTCATCCAGCACTTTCTCGATCAATTCCTTGATGTCGTAGGGCTGGTTTGGATTATCCGGAATGAGCGTGTCGAGCGACGGTTCGACCCGGTCGGAGGGATCGCGCGTCGGCAGCTCTGGCGTGCCGGACTCGTTGTTGGATGGCAGAAAATCCATCAGCCGGCGAATTTGCAGCAACGCCTCGACATCGTTCTCGTAGGCTTTGTCGGCAATGGAGGATTTTGTGGTGTGCACGATGGCGCCACCGAGCTCCTCGGCCGTGACCTCTTCGTTGGTCACGGTTTTCACGACATCGGGACCGGTGACAAACATGTAGGAGGTGTCTTTGACCATGAAAATGAAATCGGTCATGGCGGGCGAGTAGACGTCGCCGCCGGCGCATGGGCCCATGATGACCGAGATTTGCGGGATGACGCCCGAGGCCAGCACATTGCGCAGGAACACCTCGCCATAGCCCCCCAGCGCGGCGACGCCTTCTTGGATACGCGCGCCGCCAGCATCAAACAGGCCAATGATCGGCGCGCGGTTGCGCAGCGCCATATCCTGGACCTTGATGATCTTCTTGGCGTGCATTTCAGACAGCGACCCGCCGAAAACGGTGAAATCCTTGGCGAATATGAAGACGACACGGCCATTGATGGTGCCCCATCCGGTGACGACACCATCGCCCGGGAATTTGGTCGCCTCCATGCCGAATTCGACACAACGGTGCTCGACGAACATGTCGAATTCCTCAAAGGAATTTTCGTCGAGCAGCAGATCGATACGCTCGCGGGCGGTCAATTTTCCGCGTTTGTGCTGCGTGTCTATGCGGCGCTGGCCGCCGCCTGTTCGCGCGTTGGCGCGACGTTCTTCCAATTCCTCGAGCACGTCCTTCATGGGCCGCTCCCCTGATGCGACAGAGACACGTCGACCGTGCATAGCATGGGTGTTGATTCAAGCAAATCAGGTGTTGGCGCCATGCGAGCGGGCGCGATCAAGCCAATTGGGATAACGAATTGCCGAGAACGGCCGCAGGTGTGCTTTCAGTCCTCTTAGCGAAAGCCCGGAGCGTTTCTCGGAGCCACGCGCTGGACGACAACGACGCCTGAGGCGCCGATCACCACGCCGCTCAGCGCCGCATAGACCTGCTGGAGACTTTCATAAGGAAAGGCGCCGACACCATGGAGCACCGCCACCAAGGACATTGCTCCAACACCGCCCCAGAACACCTGCACGATGTGGCGCGCCATTTGCCTACGCCCGGCATCGAGCGTCAGGTTGATCCAAAGAAATGAACTGAGCGCGAGAAAACCAATCACCGGCCCCATATACATGATCGCATAGGGGGCCATATCGGAAGACACCGACATACCAACTCCTGCCACACTGTTTGACGCATTGTTGTTTTGCGGCAAACCTAGCAGAGCCGAGTTACTTTCCGCTTAAGCAGATCGGTTAACGCATATAATTGAAGAGCTTATCGGCAGCCTGCATGTCCTGCCAGCGCTGGTCGCGGCGTGCGGCGGCCTCTTCATCCTTGCCCCATCTGGCGGCCTGCCAATCCTCCTCCAGATGGGCCGCTTGCCATACTGTAATCAGCTCGAACAATTGCGCGATGTTGGCGAGCGTCAGCAGGGCTGAGCCGGTAATCGTCGTCATGGTGTGAACGGCGGTCAGAGAGAAATCATCGAAATCGCTGACCACTTGGCGCACGCGCTCAAGTGAAGGCGCCGGCTGCTCGATGGGAGTTACGCCTATGGTGACCTCAAATCGCGCGCCCAAACCTTGGGCAATCCAGTCGATCACCGGACCCCACTGGGCCATTTGGCGCATCATCAGTTCCTGAGGCTCTTCGACCAAATAGCAAATGAGATCGCTGCCGGCATAATTGACGATTTCGGCAATCACCATGTCGCGCCGGTCGGCGACGCCGTCGATCGCCGTATTGACAAGCCTGGTGAGCGGCATCTTGTCCAGTTCGATCCACTCGCCCTGGCTCTCCCATTCCACCGCCAGCGCTTCAGCCAATTTCTCCGAAGGAACTTCCACGATCGACTTGGCCGGCGTTCGAGCGGGCGCATCGTCCAGCATCACTCGATACATGCCATCGCTCAGCGCCGCATGCGCCTTGTCGTAAAAGCGTTTGATGCGCGCTTGCTCAGATTTGGATACGTCTGACATTTGAGACTTCCTCGGACAGCACAGGTGTTTAGCATTCCCGGCTCGTTACTGCACACCAACGACCGGACGGCAAAGAAAAAATTTGCTCCCGGTCGTGGACACACGGGCGGCTCCAGTTTCTAATCGCATCGCCTGCGTTCACATCAATCGTGCGGTTCGGGGCATTTTTCTCGATACCATTTGCTCTCCAGAAACTTAGACCCGAGGTGCGACGATATGCTGAGGTTTCCACTTCTTGCCGCGATCATTTACGCAGCGTTGAGCGCCAGCGTCGCTGGCGCGGCTGAGAAATTGATATTCGGCAACCAATGGGACGCATTCTATCAGCAACTTGCGACCGAGGAGTCCGAGTTGATGCCGCCTGGATGGCGGGATGTGATCAGCCTTCCACCTGCGCCAGACGACGATTTCACGCGGAGTGAAGTGGAGTACATCATCGCCCTCAAGCCCCTGCGTCGCCGCTACCAAGGCGACATCGATGCGCAGATCAAGGACGTCGTCCAGCCATTCGCCGACGGCCTCAACCTCAATGAGGCCGAGCTGGCTGGTTTGCGAAAATTCTGGGCGACGCTCCTCCCCGACGTCACTCGTGTAACCATGCATTTCAAAGCTAAATTCGATCGCGCGCGACCGCGGCAATATTCGAAAGAAGTCGATCCCTCTATCTCGCCACCTGGACATCCCGCCTATCCCAGCGGCCACTCGACGGACGCGCACACATTGGCGCTGGTGTTGACAGAGATATGGCCCGAGAAAAAAACACAGCTGCTCAGTATTGCTCACCAGATCGCGATGAATCGCGAGATCGCTGGTGTGCACTATCGGTCGGACACGGCCGCAGGCTATTTGCTGGCGCAGCAAATCGTCACGCTGTTGCCTGAAAACCCGAAGGCGAAATCTCTGATTGCGGCGCAGAAGTCTGCGCTGACGTCCGGAAATTGACCGTCAGAGGGCGGTGAATGGTAACGGCGATTTATGCGCACGTACCCCAGTTCAGGCTTGAAAAGCAAAAAAATGGGGAAGGACCTCTTTCGAGACCCTTCCCCACTGTTCGTTCACACATCTGGCAGCAAACCATTGAGGGGTTATGCAAACTCCAGGTGGTGGCTCCTATTGGCTCTAGGGGTGGTCGACGAGTGGTCCGTCCGCCCGCTTGGCCAATTGGCGTTTTTACTGAGCTGCAGGCGCTGCGGGCGCTGCGGCAGGCGCGGCAGCGTCGGTGTCGTGCTTCATGCCGCCCTTGGCGTGCTCGGCCATTTGGTCGGCCATGCATTTGTCTTTGTCAGCAGCACTTTCGCACGCCTTCGTCATGGCAGCCTTATGCTCTTCTGAAACTGCCGGTGCCGCGGCATCGCCCGGTTTGGCATGAGATGCGGCAAATGTAGGCAGAGAAAAAGCCATCATTGGCAATGCCAATGCAGCTGCTAGCGCCAAACTCTTTTTCATAATCGTCTCCAATGTGTCTGAAACAGAAGTACCCCCTGCAGGGTTCTAGCGTCCCACGACCAATTGGGACGTGTACTGGGAACCCTCGCTTAAGCAAGCACAAAGATTTGGTCCAAATTGTGGAGAAAAAGTGTCCCCCGCGAGCCCTGGAAGCGCATAAATCCGCTGTTTGCGGTAGTCGATTGTGGCAAGATACGCGCTCGGATTGGTCGCGTGGAAACGGCTAGAGATCGGCGAAGGGATCGACAGGCGCGGCGCCAAATCCTAGGGTTTTCCACGTTTTTTCCATGTGCGGCGGCAGCGGCGCAACGATTTCCAACTCTTTGCCGTCCATATTCGTAAACGCCAGTGAGCGCGCATGGAGATACAGACCATCGGCAAAACCGCTGTCGAACGCGCGATCGCCGCCATATTTCCGATCACCGATGATCGGATGACCGAGTTCCGCCATGTGTACGCGCAGTTGATGCGTGCGGCCGGTCACGGGTGAGAGCGCAAGCCAGCAGAGCTCACTCCCCGCCGTCTCAATGGCGGCAAAACGCGTGATGGCCGATAATGCGTGTTCGCTATCGCCATCGGCCAAAGCCATACGCTCTTTTCCCCGGCCGCCGGATTTTTGCAGCGGCGCATCGATCTCGCCGCTTGGCGGTGATGGCGAACCGGCGACGAGCGCCCAATAGATTTTGGTTACCTCGTGGTGTTTAAGCGCCTTGCCAATCGCGGTCGCGGTCTGTCGCGAACGCGCCAGAAGCAACACCCCGCTGGTCGCCTTATCGAGGCGGTGAACCAGACGTGGTTTCTCGGCATGGGGATAGAGGCCAGCTATAAGACCATCAATATGTCGGCTGGTGCGCGAACCGCCTTGGACGGCAAGTCCCGGCGGCTTATTCAGCGCCACGATCTGCTTGTCCTCGTAAATCACCATGTCCTCGATAAAGGCTTTGTCCTCAGCGGTTAGCGGCGCGGGTTGGCTTTGGGGTCTTGGGCGGTCGGCTCTCTCCCCCAGCGGCGGAACACGGACCTTCTGGCCCGGCTTGAGACGCGTTTTGGATTTGGCACGTGCGCCATCGACGCGGATCTGGCCCTTGCGCAACAGTTTTTCCAACAGCGCGTGGGTAATGACCGGGTAATGCGCCTTGAACCAGCGATCTAGGCGCAAGCCCTCTTCGTCGCCGGCGACGTATTTGAATTCGACGCCGCTCACTGCAAAGCCATACGGACGATGGCGAGCCCGGCAAAAAGCGCGATAATCGAAAGGCCCACTGAGGTTCCGAAATAAGCAAATGCAGCCACGTGCTGCTTGCGTTCGATCAGGGCCGCGAAGTCGAGCGAAAATGCCGAAAACGTCGTGAATCCCCCCAGAATTCCGGTGGCTAAGAATGTACGGAGTTCATTGGTGGCCGAGTATTTCTGCGCAAACAATTCGATCAGCAGACCCATGGCAAGACAACCCGCCACATTCACGATGAGCGTGCCCCACGGAAAGCCGAAGCCCAACAGGCGCGCGGCGCCAATGCCCACCAGATAACGCGCCGCAGCGCCAATCGCACCGCCTGCAGCAGCCAGCATCACCAACTTCATCTATTCGTTCTCGCCGCCATGCGTTGCAGCCTTCCTCAAATCGTCAAACCGTTTCAGGCGGGCGGCTATCTCGGCTTCTTCCCCCCTGTCGGTGGGCTTATAGAAGCTTTCTCGCTGCATATCGTCAGGAAAGTAGTTTTGCCCCGACAGCCCCTCCGGCGTGTCGTGGTCGTATGCATAGCCCGCGCCATAACCTTCTGACTTCATCAAGCTCGTCGCGGCATTCAGAATGTGTTTGGGCGGCGGTGGAGATCCGCCGTCTCGCGCCGCCTTATTCGCCGCGCCGAATGCCTTGTAGGATGCGTTTGATTTTGGCGCCATGGCCAAATAGACGGTCGCCTGAGCAAGCGCCAGTTCGCCCTCCGGACTGCCTAGAAAATGATAAGCATTTTTGGCGGCATCGGCCTGCACCAACGCTTGGGGGTCGGCCAGGCCGATGTCTTCGATGGCCATGCGCACCAATCTGCGGGCGATATAAAGCGGATCTTCGCCGCCGGTGAGCATGCGCGCCAACCAATAGAGCGCGGCGTCGGGGTCTGAGCCGCGCACCGATTTATGGAGCGCGCTGATTAGGTTGTAGTGGCCGTCTTGGCCCTTGTCGTAAACGGGCGCCCGGCGCTGAACGCGCGCAATCAGCGCCTCGATGTCCAGGGGCTCGTCATCGGCGCCTTGGCTCGCATAGATTTCCTCGGCCAGATTGAGCAGCGCCCGGCCGTCTCCGTCGGCCATTGCTAGAAGCGCGGCGCGCGCCTGGTCAGTCAATGGTATTGGCCCGTTCATTTGGCCTTCGGCGCGTACAAGCAGGTGGTCAAGTGCCTGCTCATCGAGCCGCTTGAAGGTGAGGACGCTGGCGCGTGAAAGCAGCGCCGAATTCAGTTCGAACGAAGGATTTTCCGTTGTTGCGCCGATCAAATGGATCGTGCCGTCTTCCATATGGGGGAGGAATGAGTCTTGCTGCGCACGATTGAAGCGGTGAATCTCATCGACAAAAAGCAGCGTACCCTCGCCCACCTCGCGTCTGGCTTTGGCCGCGTCGAAGATCTTACGAAGGTCCTGCACGCCGGAGAAAATGGCCGAGACCTGGACGAAATGTAGATCGACGGCGTTGGCCAACAAGCGCGCGACAGTGGTCTTCCCAGTTCCTGGCGGGCCCCAGAAGACGAGTGAGGCAAGCCGGCCCGAGCCCATCATTCTGGTCAAGATGCCCTCAGCGCCCAACAGGTGATCCTGTCCCACCACCTCATCGAGAGAAACCGGCCTCAGCCGATCGGCAAGCGGTTGGGGGGCGTCCTGATCCAGTTTGGCGGCTTCGAAGAGAGAGGCCATGGGTGCAATCCTATCCGCCAATGCGCAGATTGAGGAGCCTTGGACCGCGTTTCAGTGTCACGAGCCAATACCGCCGGCGATCGGTCACCATTTGCTCGAGCTGGCTCGTGTTTTTGACTTTGACTTCGTTGACAGCAACGATGATATCGCCCGGGCGGACGCTGCCGTATCCAAAGCCCGGCCTGTCGCGGGCCACATCCAAAACGACGACGCCATAAGCGTCCTCGCCGAGCGAGAGCTCCTCGGCCAATGCAGGCGAGAGATTTGCCACCTGGGCGCCCGAAAAGGGATGGCGTCCGCTCAGTTTGCGCGCATCGCGCGGCGGATCCTCGGGCGCGGCAACGAGCGCGATGTCGATCTCGAAACGCTTGCCTTCGCGCAAAGCGGCCACCTTGACCGCACCGCCAATGGCCCTGGTGGTGAAGCGATAGCGAAATGCGCGGGGATCGGCGATTTCCTTATCGCCTACGCTGATAACGACATCGCCCGCCTTTAGGCCGCCCTGTGCAGCTGGTCCGGTCTTGGCCACGTTTTTGACCAAAGCGCCAACTGGGCGGTCCAACCCCAGTGAATCGGCGATATCGGGCGTGATGGGCTGCAGCGTTGCACCGAGCCAGGGACGCTTGACCTGACCGCCCTGGGAGGCCGAATTGACCACCAAGCGCACCATGTTCGATGGGATGGCAAAGCCAATACCGATCGAGCCGCCGCTGCGCGAATAAATCGCGGTGTTGATGCCAACCAAATTGCCCTTTAGATCGACGAGCGCACCGCCGGAATTGCCGGGATTGATGGCGGCGTCGGTTTGGATGAAGAATTGATAATCCGAAATGCCGATGCGCGTGCGCGCCAGCGCCGAGACGATACCGCTCGTCACCGTCTGTCCGACGCCGAAGGGATTTCCGATCGCCAGCACCAGATCGCCCACCTCCAGCGCGTCGGAATCATCGAAGCGCAGGAAGGGAAATTTGCCATCGGCTTCTTCAATGCGCAGGATCGCCAAGTCGGTGCGCTCGTCCTCGAGAACGAGTTTGGCGCTGAATTCGCGTTTGTCGGAGAGCACGACTTTGATCTCGGCCTCGCCCCTGCCCTTGATCACGTGGTTGTTGGTGACGACGACGCCATCGGGACTGACAATCACGCCCGAGCCCAAGGAATTTTGCACCCGCTCGCGCGGAATGCCGAAGCCCCGGCCCATGAACTGACGGAAGAAAGGATCGTTGAAAATCGGCGAAACACGCTGCTTGACCTTGCGGCGGACATAGACGTTGACGACGGCTGGCGCGGCGCGCTTGACGATGGGTGAGAAGGATCGCGCGATCTCCTCACGCGAAGACGGTACGACCGGTTCCGCCCATGCTACCCCGCAATCGAGCATAAACACCGCAATGCACGTCAAGCCGGCCGCAATCAGCCGTTGCGCCTCAGTCATAATTCTCTTCCTTGCTCGCCGCGCGCATTCGCGCCTGAATCAGCCGGCAAGATATACGCGCAGCTTTGGGCCATGAGAAGACCAAGTGTGAACTGCTGGAGGCCGCTAACCACACCATCTGAGAGCCGCGAAATCGGCTCGACTCTCCGAGCCCGCCTGCTACCATTGCGGCCACAACCAGAATTCAAGGGAGACGTTTTCATGCGTAACGTATTAGTAGGCACCGTCGCAGCTTTGGGGATCGCGTTTGCGTCTGCCGGCGGCGCTTTGGCCGTCGAGGTCAACAAGGAAGTGACGGTCAAGGCAGCGCCCGCCGAGGTTTGGCAAAAAATCGGCGGCTGGTGTTCCATTCGGAATTGGCATCCTGCCATTACGACATGCGAAATGAGCGAGGTCGATGGCGACACATGGCGCATGCTGACCACTGGCGATGGCGCCAAGATCAAGGAAAAGCGTACGGCCCAAGGTGAAATGAGCTACGGCTACACGATCACCGAAAGCCCGCTGCCGATCGCCAATTACAACGCCACTATCGGGGTCGAGCCCGGCGAAGACGGAACCATGACCAAGATCACCTGGATCGCCAATTTCGACGCCAAAGGCGCCACCGACGAGGAAGCGCAGAAGGCGATCGAAGGCATCTTCGAATCCGGCTTGAACTCGGTCAAAGAGTCGATGAACTAAGCTGCGATAAGCTTCTGTTCTTAAATACAAAAGCGGCCTCCATCCGGAGGCCGCTTTTTTGTTCTCTATGGCTGCGTGATTGTGCTTGAGCGCGCCTATGCCGCGGCGGCTGCTTCGCTTTCTTCGGCTTCTTCACGCTCTTGGGTCGGGCCTGAATCCTGACCCTTCGCCTCGAGGTCACGATCGACCAGCTCGATCACCGCCATTGGCGCGTTATCGCCATAACGGAAGCCGGCGCGCAGCACTCGCGTATAGCCGCCTGGCCGGTCCTTGTATCTGGGACCGAGCACGTCGAACAACTTCTTCACCATGCCCTCGTCGCGGATGCGCGCTGCAGCCAATCGCCGCGAACCCAAGTCCGCGCGCTTGGCCAGCGTGATCAACCTGTCGGCAACGCGTTTGAGCTCTTTGGCCTTGGGCAGCGTCGTAACGATCTGCTCATGCTTGATGAGCGCCGCCGACATATTGGCGAACATCGCCCGTCGATGGCTCGATGTGCGGTTCAGCCTGCGGCCTGCTCGACGATGACGCATTTACGTTTCTCCAATCGGAAGACGAGTACGGCCAAGCCGCCCCAGACTAATAGTGATCCTCGAAGCGCTTGGCCAGCTCTTCGATGTTCTCAGGCGGCCAGCTCGAGACCTCCATGCCAAGATGAAGCCCCATGCCGGCCAACACTTCTTTGATCTCGTTGAGCGACTTGCGGCCAAAGTTCGGCGTGCGCAACATCTCGGCTTCGGTCTTCTGAATGAGATCGCCAATATAAACGATGTTGTCGTTCTTCAGGCAGTTTGCCGAACGCACCGACAGTTCCAGCTCGTCGACCTTCTTCAGCAGCGCGGCATTGAATTCGAGCTCCGGCTGATGATCCTCGACGACCTCTTTCTGGGGCTCTTCGAAATTGACGAAAATCGCCAACTGATCTTGCAGGATGCGCGCAGCAAGCGCCACGGCGTCGTCCGGTCTGATTGAGCCGTCGGTTTCGACATCGATGGTCAGTTTGTCAAAATCGAGAACCTGACCCTCACGGGTGTTCTCGACCCGGTAAGAGACCTTGCGAACGGGCGAAAAGAGGCTGTCGACGGGTATCAATCCAATCGGCGCGTCATCGGGCCGGTTGCGCTCGGCCGGCACATAGCCCTTGCCGGTCTCGGTCGTGAATTCCATGCGGATCGATGCGCCCTCGTCGAGGTTACAGATCACATGGTCGGGATTGAGGATATCGACATCCGCCCCCGCCTCGATATCGCCGGCGGTGACGACGGATGGACCTTCCTTTTTCAACACCATGCGCTTGACGCCATCGGCGTGCTGGCGAATGGCAATTTCCTTGATGTTGAGGACGGTATCGGTCACGTCCTCGCGCACCCCGGCGATCGAGGAAAATTCATGCAGCACGCCGTCGATATGCACCGACGTGATCGCCGCCCCTTGCAGGGAGGAGAGCAGAATACGGCGCAGAGCATTGCCCAGCGTCATGCCAAAGCCACGTTCCAGTGGTTCGGCCACCACTTGGGCCGTGCGCTCGGGGTCGAGCCCGCCGGAAATCTTGAGCTTTGACGGCTTGATTAAATCTTGCCAGTTTTTTTGAAGCACCTCGGAATCCTCATTGGATTTGAGCGGTGGGAACAATCACGACCGGGGCGATCCACATGAGCGTGGTCACGGGTCCGCAGTCGCAAGTGACCCAGGGCGACTAGGTTTTACACGCGGCGACGCTTGCGCGGACGACAGCCGTTGTGGGGAATGGGCGTAACGTCCCGGATGGACGTGATCGTAAAGCCCGCTGCCTGCAGCGCACGCAACGCGGATTCGCGTCCCGAACCGGGTCCGCGGACCTGAACTTCCAAATTCTTCATGCCGTGCTCCATCGCCTTGCGGCTGGCGTCCTCGGCCGCGATCTGGGCGGCGTAGGGCGTCGATTTGCGCGAGCCCTTGAAGCCCATCGATCCGGCCGACGACCAGGAAATCGCGTTTCCCTGCGCATCGGTGATGGTGATCAGCGTATTGTTGAACGTCGCGCTGACATGCGCGATGCCCGACGAAATGTTTTTGCGTTCGCGTTTGCGAACGCGCACTCGTTCCTTAGCCATCCCCACACTCTCGTTTGGTCGAAGCCATGCGCTCCGGCCTACTTCTTCCTGCCTGCAATCGGTCGTGCTGGACCTTTGCGCGTGCGCGCATTGGTGTGCGTGCGTTGGCCGCGCACCGGCAGGCCACGACGGTGGCGCATGCCCCGATAGCAGCCAAGATCCATCAACCGTTTGACATTCATAGACACTTCGCGCCGCAGGTCGCCTTCCACCATGTAATCCCGGTCGATGACTTCGCGGATTTGAATCACTTCCTGATCGGAGAGTTGGTTGACTCGGCGCTCGGCTGGAATGTTCACTTTCTCGCAAATTTCCTTGGCGAACGTGTCACCAATGCCGTGAATGTAGCTCAACGCCACCTGCACGCGCTTGTTCGTCGGGATATTGACGCCGGCAATTCGAGCCACGTTTGCATCTCCTTCGCTGGTCCGGTGGCCGCGACAGACGCGCCAAATGGGAAACCCGTCTCTTCGGGCGCCCGCCAGACCAATTTGTTCCGCGCTTTTGGCACGGGCTAATCCAACTCGCCGGTCTTATCCGGCCAGACCGCTAGTGGTCTTCTGCTGTCGCCATCTCACTGCTGAACCCGAAAACACGACAAGACCGGTTGCCGGAGGTCGACGCAACCTTCCGGACCGATCTGTTCTTCCAGCACAAAGATGCGCTTATGTAGCGGATTCACGGGCTTTTCGTCAACCGCTGTCATAGGTGCATCGGTGTAAAAATTGATCCCCTATATTGCCGCCAATTTGGTTTCAATTTCCCTTGCCACACCGTCGATGTCTTGCATGCCATCAACCGATACGAGCTTGTCGTTGGCGCTGTAAAATTTGATGAGCGGCGAGGTCTGCGCATGATAAGCCGCCAGCCTCTTGCGAACGGTCTCCTCATTGTCATCGGCCCGGCGCTTGAAGTCGTTTTCGCCGCACACATCGCAGACGCCCTCGGCTGTTGGGCGCTTGAAATCGTCGTGATAGCCCTGGCCACACTTGGCGCACGTGAAGCGCCCGATGATCCGCCCGACGAGCTTGTCGTCATCGACGCGAATCTCGACCACCGCGCCGAGCTTCATGTTCTTTTCGGCCAACAGCCGCTCCAGTGCTTCTGCTTGGGCAACGGTTCGCGGAAATCCGTCCAAAATGAAGCCTTTGGCGCATTCCGGCGCATCGATCGCTTCCGACATGATTGCGATGACGATGTCATCGGAGACCAATTGACCGCGGTTCATCACTTCAGCCGCCTTTTTGCCGAGTTCCGTGCCGGCGGCGGCGGCGGCGCGCAACATGTCGCCGGTGGAAATCTGATTTAACCCGGTTCGCGTCTCGATGATTTTTGCCTGTGTACCCTTTCCCGCACCTGGCGGCCCGAGCAGGATCAGGTTCATCTCCGTCGCGCTCCACCACGCAGCTTGGATTTCTTGATCAAACCCTCGTACTGATGCGCGAGCAGATGACTCTGTATCTGGGCAACGGTGTCCATCGTGACGCTGACGACGATCAGCAATGACGTGCCGCCGAAATAGAAGGGCACGGCCGCATATGAGATCAAGAACTCGGGCAGGATACAGACAACTGCCAAATAACCAGCGCCCAGCACGGTGATGCGCGTGAGCACATAGTCGATGTACTCGGCCGTCCGTTCGCCCGGCCTGATGCCCGGAATGAAGCCGCCATATTTGCGCAAATTGTCGGCCGTGTCCTTCGGATTGAAGACGATGGCCGTATAGAAAAACGCAAAGAAGACGATCATCGAAACGTAGAGAATGAGGTAAAGCGGTTGTCCCCGGCCAAGCAGCGCGGTGATGCTCGTCAGCCATTCGGGGCCTTGGCCGCTCGAAAAATTGGCCACGGTGATCGGCAGAAGCAGCAGGGACGATGCAAAAATTGGCGGAATAACGCCGGCGGTGTTCAGCTTGAGCGGCAAATGAGAGGTATCGCCCTGAAACATTCGATTGCCCATCTGGCGCTTTGGATATTGAACCAGCAAGCGCCGCTGGGCGCGTTCCATGAAGACGATAAAGGCGATCACAACCACCGACATGGCGAGCAGCGCTACGATAAGGGTGGTCGAGAGTGCGCCTTGGCGGCCAAGTTCGAGCGTGCCGACAAGGGCGGCTGGTAACTCGGCTACGATGCCTGCAAAAATAATCAGCGAGATGCCGTTGCCAACGCCGCGCGCCGTAATCTGCTCACCCAGCCACATCAGAAAAACGGTGCCGCCTACGAGCGTAATGACCGTCGAGATGCGGAAGAACCAGCCCGGATCGAGCACAACGTTGCCAGCGCCCTCAAGTCCAACCGCGATGCCGTAGCCCTGCATCGTGGCCAGTAAAACCGTTCCATAGCGGGTGTATTGATTGATCTGCTTGCGCCCCTGTTCGCCCTCTTTCTTCAATTGTTCGAGGTGGGGCGAGACGGTCGTCATCAACTGAATGATGATGGCAGAGGAGATGTAGGGCATGATGTTGAGGGCAAAGATCGCCATGCGGCCAACGGCGCCGCCGGCGAACATGTTGAACATGCCCAAGATACCCGATTGATTTTGCTGAAAAACATCCGCCAGAGCTTGCGGATTGATGCCCGGAATTGGGATGTAGGTTCCCAGCCGGTAGATTAGCAGCGCGCCAAGCGTAAACCACAGGCGGCGCTTAAGTTCGTCGGCCTTGTTGAAGGCTGAAAAATTAAGATTGGAGGCGAGCTGTTCGGCGGCTGATGCCATGGGATTCCTAGCAAAATCTCACAGGCCCAATAGACCCGCGGGCCTCTAGTCCTTACTTCTTCGTCTTCGGCGCGGGCTTTTTCGCCGGCGCGGCTTTTTTGGTCGCAGCCGGTTTCTTAGCAGGCGTCTTTGCCGATTTCTTGGCGGGCGCCTTGGCCTCTTCCGCTTTGGCTGGTGCCTCGGATTTTGGCGCCGTCTTCGCCTTGACCGGAGCCGCTTTTTCCTTGGGGGCGCGCTTGGGCATCGGCACCAGGGTCACCGAACCACCGGCTTTTTCAATGGCCTTTTGGGCGCCGGTTGAGACACCGGTCACTTCAAATGAAAGCTTCGTCTTGATTTCGCCCTGCCCCAGAACCCGCACGCCTTCTCGCGCTCTGCGAATGATACCTGCCGCCAGAAGAGCCTCAACCGTTACTGTCTTTTTCGGATCGAGCGTCTTCTTGTCGACTGCGCTTTGAATGCGGCCCAAATTGACCTCATTCAAGTCCTTCTTGAATATATTCGTGAAACCGCGCTTGGCCAGGCGGCGATGGATCGGCATCTGGCCGCCCTCGAAACCCTTGATCGCCACGCCCGAACGGGATTTTTGACCCTTGTGGCCACGGCCAGCGGTTTTGCCCTTGCCCGATCCCGGTCCGCGCCCGACGCGCTTGCGCGCTTTCGTGGCGCCCGGATTATCTCTTAACTCATTGAGACGCATGAGTTTCTGCCTTTCAGCCTAAGCCTTGTCTTCAACCACACGAACCAGATGAGCAACCTTCGCGATCATGCCGCGCACTTGGGGTGTGTCGGTCAATGTACGGCGGCGGCCCATGCGGTTGAGCCCCAGTCCGATGAGGGTCGCGCGCTGATCTGCCGGTCTGCGGATCGGGCTGCCCGTCTGTTCGACCGTCACTGTCTTTGCGTTCTTTTTCTCAGCCATCGTTATTCGCTTTCGCTAAGGCGCCGCTAGGCCTCTGTCGGAACTGCGGCGTCACCAGCACTGTCGCGGCGGCGCGATACGATGTCGCTCACCTTTTTGCCCCGTCGGGCGGCGACGCCCCGGGGGCTGTCTTCTTGCTTCAACGCTTCGATCGTGGCGCGAACCATGTTGTAAGGATTGGAGCTGCCTAGGGACTTCGCCACCACATCCTGGACGCCCAACGTTTCGAAAACAGCGCGCATCGGGCCGCCGGCGATGATGCCGGTGCCTGCCGGTGCTGCGCGCAAAATAACGCGCCCTGCGCCATGACGGCCTGTGACGTCGTGATGCAGCGTCCGCCCTTCTCTCAATGGCACACGCACCAGGGCGCGCTTTGCAGTCTCGGTCGCCTTGCGGATGGCCTCCGGCACTTCTCGCGCCTTGCCTTTGCCAAATCCAACACGACCTTTTTGATCGCCAACTACCACGAGCGCGGCAAAGCCGAACCGCCGGCCGCCTTTTACGACCTTGGCGACGCGGTTGATATGGACGAGCTTGTCGACGAATTCGCTGTCGCGATCGTCCTGATGCCTCATCTGATTTCGTGCCACGTTGTCTTTCCTTCCTGAACCGCGCCCTAAAAGCTGAGGCCGCCCTCGCGGGCAGCTTCTGCCAGAGCCTTTACGCGGCCATGATAAATGTATCTGCCACGATCAAAGATCACCTCTTTGATCCCGGCTTTAATCGCGCGCTCTGCAACCGTTTTGCCGACGGTCGTAGCCGCGTTCTTGTCACTGCCCTTGGAAAGCGATTTGCGCAATTCGCTGTCCATGCTGGAGGCGGCGGCCAGCGTTCGTCCGCTCGCGTCGTCGATCACCTGGGCATAGATGTGCTGCGACGACCTGTGAACGGACAGGCGAGGCCTGCCGTTGTCAGCTCTCTTTAAGCTGCGCCGGACGCGCATCTTGCGCCGGCGCGATTTATCAGTCGCGGCACCCATTCGCCCACTCCATTATTTCTTTTTGCCTTCCTTGCGGAATACGTACTCACCTGCATAGCGGATGCCCTTGCCCTTGTACGGCTCGGGCGGCCGATAGCGGCGGATTTCAGCTGCAACCTGTCCGACCCTCTGGCTCTCAATTCCAGAAACGACGATTTCAGTCGGCTTGGTGCACTCGATCTTTATGCCGTCCGGAATCGGATAGGCCACGTCGTGACTCAAGCCAAGGGTCAATTTCAAATCCTTACCTTGAACTTGTGCTCGATAGCCCACGCCATTGATTTCAAGGGTTTTCGTAAATCCATCGGCGACGCCCGTGATGACATTGGATACCAGCGAACGCGACAGACCCCACATGGATCGTGCCCGCTTGGAATCATCCTTAGCAACGATCGTGATCCCGTCATCGCCCATTTCGGCCATGACCTCTTTCACCAAAACGATGGACAGCTCGCCCTTCGGTCCCTTGGCCGCGACCTGCTGGCCATCGAGATTGACGGTGACGCCGTCTGGAATGGCAATCGGCCGTTTTCCTATCCTCGACATTGACCCGCTATCCTTTCCTCAAACACCAAGCGCACACTCAGAAAACGCTGCAAAGTACTTCGCCGCCAACGTTTTCAGCCCGCGCCTTGGAATCCGACATAACGCCCTTCGGCGTAGACAGAATTGATACACCAAGACCGTTGGCCACCGTGGGCAGGCCCTTAACCGATGAGTAAACCCGTCGGCCCGGCGTCGAAACGCGCTTCAGCTCTCTGATGACTGGTTCGCCATCGAAGTATTTGAGTTCGATCTCGAATTCCGCACGACCGCTGTCGAACTCGACTTGAGCATAGCCGCGAATAAATCCTTCCTCTTCGAGCACGTCCAGCACCCAGCCGCGCAGCTTCGATGCCGGGGTCGATACTTTCGACTTGTTCCGCATCTGGGCGTTGCGAATGCGTGTCAGCATATCGCCTAAAGGATCAGTCATCGTCATACGGCGTCTCCTACCAGCTCGACTTGACCATTCCAGGGACCAAGCCCTGGGATGAGAGCTCACGCAATGCAATTCGCGACATTCGCAGTTTGCGGTAATAACCGCGCGGCCGGCCGGTCAGATCACACCGGTTGCGGATGCGCACAGGCGAAGAATTGCGAGGCAGCTGAGCAAGCTTCAGGCGCGCGGCATAGCGCTCCTCGGCCGGCAACATCCGGTCATTGGCGATTTCCTTCAACCGGCTGCGACGCCCACTGAATTTCTTAGCCATGCGGCGGCGCTTGCTGTTGCGTTCGATCGAACTCTTTTTCGCCATTTACTCCTCCTCAGCGGGCGCATCGGTCTGCTCCCGCGCATCATTGTCGTCTGCAGCGGCCTCAGCGGGCTCCGGCTCTTGGGCGGGCGCCTCGGGCTCCGGCTCTTGTTGGGTCGGCGGCGGCGTGGGCTCGCTGAAGGGAAAGTCGAAGCCCTTTAACAGCGCGCGTGCTTCGTCGTTGTTGACCGCCGTCGTGCAAACCACAACGTCAAGACCCAAAATCGCGTCTACCTTGTCGTAGTCGATCTCCGGAAACACGATGTGTTCCTTGATGCCCAGCGCGTAATTGCCGTGCCCATCGAAGCTGGTCACGCTCAGTCCGCGGAAATCCCGAACGCGTGGAAGCGCAATGGTGATCAGCCGGTCGATAAAATCGTACATACGGTTCTTGCGCAGCGTTACCTTTGCGCCGACGGGCATGCCTTCCCGAAGCTTGAACGTGGCAATCGATTTGCGTGCCCGCGTGATAACTGGTTTTTGGCCGGCGATCAGCATCAAATCGTCGGCGGCGATCTGGACCTTTTTGGAATCCGCCACGCCTTCGCCGATGCCCATATTGATCACCACCTTGTCCAGGCGCGGCACTTGCATCACGTTTTTATAGTTGAACTGCTTAATGAGCTCGGGACGCAGCACGTCGTTGTAGTGCGTCTTAAGTCTCGGCGCGTAAGCGGCATCAGCCATCGATCGTCTCCCCCGAACGCCGTGCGAACCGGACCTTGCGGCCATCCTTCAGCGTCTTGAATCCAATGCGGGTTGGCTTGCCGTCCTTGGGATCCTCGATCGCCAAGTTGGACAGATGAATCGACGCTTCCTTCGAAATGATGCCGGCCTCTTGATCGGCCGTTTGGCGCTGGTGCCGCTTGACGACATTGACGCCCTGAACGATGGCGCGGTTGTCCTGCGGCATCACTTTGAGCACTTCGCCGTTCTTTCCCTTATCGCGGCCAGACCGCACCACAACGAAATCACCTTTCTTGATCTTGACACCGGACATTTAGAGAACCTCCGGTGCAAGCGATACGATCTTCATATGCTGCTTGGACCTCAATTCGCGCGTCACGGGTCCGAAAATGCGGGTGCCGATCGGCTCACCTTGCGGATTGACGAGAACAGCGGCGTTGCGGTCGAAGCGGATGACGCTGCCATCGGCACGATGGACGCCCTTGGCAGTGCGAACGACAACGGCCCGCATCACCTGGCCTTTTTTGACTCGGCCGCGTGGTATCGCTTCCTTCACGCTGACAACAATGACGTCGCCGACGGACGCGTATTTACGCTTCGAGCCACCCAACACCTTGATGCACTGCACCCGGCGCGCGCCGGAATTATCGGCGACATCGAGATTGGTCTGCATCTGAATCATGGCTTCCGCCTCTTAACTTCGCTTCGTGCTGCGCCGGGCTCAGGCGCTGAGCACAATCCAGCGTTTGTTTTTGGAAATCGGTGGGCATTCCTCAATCCGCACCTTGTCGCCCACTTTGACAGCGTTGCTGTCGTCATGGGCGTGGTACTTCTTGGAGCGCCGCACCACCTTTTTGAGCAATGGATGGGTGAATCTGCGTTCAACCCGCACGACGACCGTTTTCTCGTTGGCGTCGCTGATCACCGTCCCTTGCAAAACTCGTTTTGGCATCGTGTCCTCGTTCCGCGCTTAAGCTGCCGCTTCAACGCGCTTTTGTTGAGCAATGGTCAAAACGCGCGCGATTTCGCGGCGTACTTGGCGCATCCGCGCCGTGTTCTCCAGCTGTCCCGTCGCGCCCTGAAAGCGCAGATTAAACTGCTCTTTCTTGAGCTTGATGAGCTCGTCATCGAGCTGATCGAGCGTCATGTCGCGAATATCACTTACCTTCATGGCCAATAACCCTTAACGCGGCTCAATTATCGCCTAAACGCGCGACAACCCGCGTCTTCACCGGCAATTTGGCTGCACCCAACCGCAGTGCTTCACGCGCGATAACGTCGCTGACGCCATCGATCTCGAACATGATGCGACCGGGTTTCACCTTGGCGCACCAAAACTCCGGCGCGCCCTTGCCCTTGCCCATACGTACCTCGGTCGGCTTCTTCGAAACCGGCACGTCGGGAAAAATTCTGATCCAAACGCGGCCAACGCGTTTCATTTGCCGTGTCATGGCGCGTCTCGCCGCCTCGATTTGGCGCGAGGTGATGCGGGCGGGCTTTTGCGCCTTGAGGCCATAGGAGCCGAAATTGAGGCTGGAGCCGCCTTTTGCGGTGCCCTTGATCCGGCCCTTTTGGGCCTTGCGGAATTTTGTTCGTTTGGGTTGCAACATGGTCTTCTCGTCTCGGCGGCTTTAAGCCCCGGCCCCCGGCTTTGGCGGCCCATCGCGGCGCATGCGTCCGCCTTCTTGGGCTTCGCTGGCGCGGCGTTCATGAGCCATTGGATCGTGCTCCATGATCTCACCCTTAAAGACCCACACCTTGATGCCAATGATGCCGTAGGCGGTGCGGCCGAGCGCCGTGCCATAATCGATATCGGCGCGCAGGGTGTGAAGCGGTACACGGCCTTCGCGATACCATTCCATGCGCGCGATCTCGGCGCCGCCGAGACGGCCCGAGCAATTGATCCTGATGCCAAGAGCGCCAAGACGCATGGCTGATTGAACTGCGCGCTTCATGGCTCGGCGGAAAGCGACGCGGCGCTCGAGCTGTTGGGCAATCGCCTCTGCGACCAGAGTTGCGTCGACTTCTGGTTTGCGCACTTCGAGGATGTTGAGATGTACATCCGAATCCGTCATCGAAGCGAGATGCTTGCGAAGCTTTTCAATGTCGGCGCCCTTCTTGCCGATGAGAATGCCGGGCCGCGCGGTGTGAACAGTGATGCGGCATTTTTTGTGCGGACGCTCGATCACGACCTTGGAAATGCCGGCGCCAGTGCGATGGCCCAGTATGTGCTCGCGGATCTTCAGATCCTCGTGCAGCAATTGGCCATATTCAGCACCGCTCGCGAACCAGCGCGAATCCCAGGTGCGATTGATGCCGAGGCGCAGCCCGATCGGATTGACCTTCTGTCCCATCAGCTTGCTTCCTCCAGTTGACGCACGACCACGGTCAGTTGCGAAATCGGTTTTTGGATCCGCCCGACGCGACCCCTTGCACGCGGACGCATGCGTTTCATAACCAGGTTCTTGCCGACATAAGCCTCAGAGATGATCAGCGAGTCGACGTCGAGGTCATGGTTGTTTTCGGCATTGGCAACCGCGGATTCCAACGTCTTCTTGACCTCGTTGGCGATGCGTTTGCGCGAAAATGTCAAATCTGCGAGCGCTTGGGCGACGCCACGGCCGCGGATCATCTGGGCAACCAGATTGAGTTTTTGCGGCGAGATTCGAAGCATGCGCGTGACCGCTTTTGCTTCGTTTTCGCCGAGTTTGCGTTTGGCCTTTGCCTTACCCATGGTCAGGCCCGCCTTGCGCGTTTGTCGCCGGCGTGGCCGTAATAGGTCCGCGTCGGTGCAAACTCACCAAATTTATGTCCGACCATGTCTTCGGTCACCAGAACGGGAATGTGCTTATGACCGTTGTGCACGCCGAAGGTCAGGCCAACGAACTGAGGCAAGATGGTCGAGCGCCTGCTCCAGATCTTGATCACCGCATTCGATCCGCCAGAGCGTGCAGCTTCTGCTTTTTTCAGCAGATAACCGTCGACAAAGGGACCTTTCCATACTGAGCGTGACACCGCGACGTCTCCCTATCGCTTCTTGCGCAAATGGCGGCTGCGGACGATGAACTTGTCGCTCGCATGGTTGGAACGGGTGCGCTTGCCCTTGGTCGACTTGCCCCACGGCGTCACCGGATGGCGCCCGCCCGAAGTGCGTCCTTCACCGCCGCCATGGGGGTGATCGACCGGGTTCATGGCAACGCCGCGCACCGATGGCCGCTTACCCAACCAGCGCTTGCGGCCCGCTTTACCGAGCTTAATGTTCGAGTTGTCCGGATTGGACACCGCGCCGATGGTCGCCATGCACTCGGCGCGCACCATGCGCATTTCGCCCGAATTAAGCCGCAGGATGGCGTGGCCCGTATCGCGGCCAACGAGCTGTACATAGGTGCCGGCGGCGCGCGCGATCTGACCGCCCTTCTCTGGCTTCATCTCGACGTTGTGAACGATCGTGCCGATCGGCGTGTTGGCCAGCGGCATGGCGTTGCCGGGTTTGACGTCGACGTGTTCGCCGGAAATGACGGTGTCACCGGGGCCCACACGCTGGGGCGCGATGATGTAAGACAGCTCACCATCCTCATATTTCAGCAGCGCCAAAAAAGCCGAGCGGTTGGGGTCGTATTCCAGGCGCTCGATCGTGGCCGGCATGTCGAATTTGCGACGCTTGAAGTCCACCTTGCGGTAGAGCCGCTTGTGGCCGCCACCCCGGCGGCGCGCAGTCACGCGCCCCAGATTGTTGCGGCCGGCCTTTTTGGTCAGGCCCTCGGTCAAAGTCTTGACCGGCTCGCCCTTCCAAAGGTGCGAGCGGTTGACCAGAACCAACTGGCGCTGACCGGGCGTGATCGGTTTATATGTTTTCAATGCCATGTTGATCAGAGCCCCGTCGTCACGTCGATGCTTTCACCCTCTTCGAGGGTGACGATCGCCTTTTTGACGTCTTGCTGACGCCCGGCGCGTCCACGAAACATCTTACGTTTTCCTTTGCGGATCAATGTGTTGACCGCTTTGACTTTCACGCCGAACAATTTTTCGACCGCTTCCTTGATTTCAGGCTTGGTGGCTTTGGGGCGGACCTTGAAAACCACTTGATTGTTCTCGCTCGATATCGTCGCCTTTTCGGTGATCACGGGCGAGACAATGACGTCATAGGCGTCGACCTGTCTCATTTCAGCCTCGCTTCCAGCGACTCGAGCGCGTCCTTGGTGAGCACCAGCTTGTCGCGCCGGAGAATGTCATAGACGTTGACGCCTTGAACCGGCAGCACGTCGATGTTGGGCAGATTGCGCACGGCCAAACCAAAATTTTTGTCGATTTCGCTGCCGCCTACGATGAGCGCGGAGTGCAGACCGAGCTTATCGAGTTTCTTGGCCATGGCGGCCGTCTTGGCGTCCTTGGCTTCGGCCTTATCCAGCACGACGAGCTCTTGCGCTTTGGCTTTGGCAGAGAGCGCGTGACGAAGCGCCATTGTCCGCACCTTCTTGGGCATGCCGATGGCGTGGCTTCTGGGCTTTGGCCCGAATGCCTTGCCGCCGCCGCGCAGCTGTGGCGCCTTGGCGTTGCCGTGGCGCGCCCGGCCGGTGCCCTTTTGGCGATACATCTTGGCGCTGGTGCCTGAAATCTGCGACCGGTCCTTCGTGGCGTGGTTGCCGCCACGCCGTTTGGCGAGCTGGTAGCGCACCATGCGATGAAGAATATCGACGCGCGGCTCGAGGCCAAATACCGACTCCGCGAGATCGACGGTGCCGGCGCTTTTGGCGTCAATGGTTGTGACGTTGCTTTTCATCACTCGCTCTTGGGCTCTTGCGATGCGTCATCACCGGCCTGCTGCTCGCCCTCGGCGGCAGCATCGGTGCCTTCGGCCTCGGGCGCCTGCGCCTCGGCCTTGGGAGCTTCTGCTTCAGGCGCTTGCGCCTCGACCGCAGCCTCGGTGGCCTCTACCGCCGGCTCTTCGGTCGCGGCCTCGTCTGCTTCGTCGGCCTTCGGGCTCGCCATACCGCGCAGACCGCCCGGCAATGGCAAGTTGTCGGGTGCGCGTTTTTTGGTGGCGTCGCGCAGCAAAACCCAGCCGCCCTTGGCGCCGGGCACCGCGCCCTGAACCATGATCAAGCCGCGCTCGGCGTCGGTTTTGACGACTCTCAGGTTCTGTGTGGTGACCATCCGATTGCCCATCTGGCCCGCCATCTTCTTGCCCTTGAAGACCTTGCCCGGATCTTGACACTGACCGGTCGAGCCATGACTCCTATGGGAGATCGACACGCCATGGGAGGCGCGCAGGCCACTAAAACCGTGCCGCTTCATGGCGCCCGCAAATCCCTTGCCGATGCTCACCCCGGAGGCGTCCACATACTGGCCCTCGATGAAGTGGTCTGCCGTGATCTCGGCGCCGATATCGATCATGTTTTCCGGGCTCACACGAAATTCCGCCATGCGCCGCTTGGGCTCCACCTTGGCGACGGCGAAATGGCCACGCTCGGCGCGCGTCAGGCTCTTCACCTTGGTTTTGCCGGCACCCAATTGGACCGCGCTGTAGCCGTTCTTCTCATCGGTGCGCTGGGACACGACCTGGCAGTTGTCGAGCCGCAATACGGTGACGGGCACGTGCTCTCCGACATCGGTAAAGATGCGGGTCATGCCAAGTTTCTGGGTTATGACGCCTGATCGCATTGCCGCTATCTCCCGATTCGCTCCCGTTCGCCTTAAAGCTTGATCTCGACATCCACACCCGCCGCCAGATCGAGCTTCATCAGCGCGTCGACGGTTTGGGGAGTGGGATCGATGATGTCGAGCAGGCGCTTGTGGGTGCGCATCTCGAATTGCTCTCGGCTTTTTTTATCAATGTGTGGCGAGCGGTTGACCGTAAACTTCTCAATCCGAGTGGGCAGCGGAATCGGACCACGCACGTCCGCGCCGGTGCGCTTGGCGGTGTTCACGATCTCCTTGGCCGATACATCGAGTATTCGATGATCGAACGCTTTCAATCGGATGCGTATGTTTTGGCCTACCATTTGGCTCACTCACTAAAAAAACGGGGCGCGGTCCTGATGGGCGCGCCCCTGCTTGTTCTATTCAATAATCGAAGCGACGACGCCTGCACCGACGGTGCGTCCACCCTCGCGGATGGCAAAGCGCAGGCTCTCTTCCATGGCGATCGGCACGATCAGCTCCACCTCCATGGTGCAGTTGTCGCCGGGCATCACCATCTCGGTG
>JAJFHN010000048.1 GCA_021775595.1 Hyphomicrobiales bacterium | reverse complement strand
AAGAAATCGGCGCCGATTTTGTCCATCTTGTTGACGAAAATCATGCGCGGCACGCCGTATTTGTCCGCCTGGCGCCATACCGTTTCGGTCTGTGGCTCAACGCCCGCATTGGCATCGAGCAGCGCGATGGCGCCATCCAACACCCGCAGCGAACGCTCGACCTCGATCGTGAAATCAACGTGACCCGGCGTGTCGATGATATTGACCCGCTTGTCGTTCCAGTATGCGGTGGTCGCGGCCGAAGTGATCGTAATGCCGCGCTCTTGCTCTTGCTCCATCCAATCCATGGTGGCCGCACCATCATGGACTTCGCCGATCTTATGGCTCTTGCCCGTGTAGTACAGGATGCGTTCGGTCGTCGTCGTCTTACCGGCATCAATGTGAGCCATGATGCCGATGTTGCGATAGTCTTCTATGGGAGTTGTGCGTGCCATATCTTTGCCTCGGACAATTACCAGCGGTAATGCGAAAATGCTCTGTTCGCTTCCGCCATTCGGTGCGTGTCCTCCCGCTTTTTCACGGCTGAGCCGCGATTATTAGCCGCGTCCAACAGCTCGTTGGACAGTCTCTCGACCATTGTATTTTCGTTGCGTGCGCGTGCCGCTGAGATGATCCAGCGGATCGCCAGCGCCTGGCGCCTAATGGGGCGCACTTCGATCGGCACCTGGTATGTGGCGCCGCCGACACGGCGCGAACGAACCTCAAGCGCCGGCATCACGTTCTCGAGCGCTTGGTGGAACATCTCCACCGGGTTCTGCTTCGCTTTGCCCTCGATGAAATCGAGTGCGCCATAAACGATCGTCTCGGCCGCCGACTTCTTGCCGTCCTTCATGATCGAGTTCATGAATTTGCTGAGCACCAAGTCCCCAAATTTCGGATCGGGGATGATCTCTCGTTTTTCTGCTCTATGACGGCGGGACATGCGTGAGTTCCTGGATCAATGATTGACGCTGTGCGGAGCTGCTACTTGGGTCGCTTAGCGCCGTATTTCGAGCGCCGTTGACGCCGCTCGTTGACGCCTTGCGTATCGAGAACGCCGCGAACGATGTGATAGCGCACGCCAGGCAAGTCCTTCACGCGGCCACCGCGGATCAGCACGACCGAGTGCTCCTGCAGATTATGACCAACGCCCGGAATGTAGCTCGTCACCTCGAAACCGTTCGTCAGGCGCACGCGCGCAACCTTGCGCAGCGCGGAGTTCGGCTTTTTCGGCGTTGTCGTGTAAACGCGCGTGCAAACGCCGCGTTTTTGCGGACACGCCTCCATCGCCGGCACCTTATTGCGCTTGATCGGTTTCTTGCGCGGCTTGCGTATGAGCTGTTGAATTGTTGGCATAGCGCTTTGCTGTAACTCGTTTTTTTAGCTTAGTGATCCGTTCGCATCGGTTGAAGGGCAGCGGTCGTTTCGTTCGCTTATCAGCCAGCCATCAAGCCAATCGAAATTGTCCTTCCAGACGCCCGCTCGTGAATCGCAAAGCGCCAAAGTCATATTCAGAGGATCTTACAACCCGCCAATTCGCGCGCGAAGATCTTGTTCCAATCTTGGTTCGGCTATTCGCTGGCAGCGTCTAGTCCACGTCCAACAACCCGTCTGCCGAGCCGTCGGAATGGCGGGACTACCGCCTGCCGAAAAAGTTGGCGAAACATACGCACGCCCCCACCTGCCGTCAACCGCTAAATCCTAGAGATTCGCGAAGGTTTCAGCAGGTTCTCGACGGCCAAATGACTTCGGGCGAGCCACCCGCCGAAACACAAAAAAGGGGCCGCGTATTTGCGGCCCCCAATTATCGATTTTCGGCTCGGCGAAATAGGAACAGATCTACTCGGCCGCCCCTTGGCTTTCCTCTTCGACAGCTTCGGCTTCATCGGCGAGCAATGCCGGTTCTTCGTCGCTGCTTGCTTGGGCAAGACGTTCTGCCGCTACCCGTTGGCGTTCTTCGAGGATCAGCTCGTCGCGATGGGAAGCCACCTTACGCAGGCGATCAAGCATTCCGCCCGTACCGGCGGGAATCAGACGCCCAACGATGACGTTTTCCTTCAGTCCATCGAGGGTATCGATCTTGCCGTTGACCGAAGCTTCGGTGAGCACGCGTGTCGTTTCCTGGAACGATGCGGCCGAGATGAAGCTGCGTGTCTGCAGCGACGCCTTGGTGATGCCAAGCAGCACAGGCGAGGCTTTGGCGGGCTTGCCGCCGGCTGCGACAATTTTCGCGTTTATTTCATCGAAGTCCATTCGATCCAGCTGTTCGCCCTTGAGAAGCGTCGTGCTGCCCGGCACCTCGACCTCGACTTTTTGCAGCATCTGGCGAACGATCACCTCGATGTGCTTGTCGTTGATGGTCACGCCCTGCAGGCGATAGACCTCCTGGATCTCGTAAACCAGATAGGCTGCGAGCTCTTCGACGCCCTTAATCGCCAGAATATCGTGAGGCGCCGGATGACCGTCGAGCAGATATTCACCCTTTTCGATACGGTCGCCTTCCTGAACGCTCAAGTGGCGTCCCTTCGGAATGAGATACTCCGACGTCTCTTCCTTATCGCTGTCGGGCACGATAGCGATGCGACGCTTGTTCTTATAATCACGGCCGAATTCAACCGTACCGCTGATCTCGGCAATAATGGCGTGATCCTTTGGCCGGCGCGCTTCGAACAGCTCGGCAACACGCGGCAAACCACCGGTGATGTCGCGAGTTTTGGCGCTCTCGAGGGGAATACGGGCCAGAACGTCGCCAGCCTTCACCTCTTGACCCGGCTCGACCGACAAAATCGCGTCAACCGACAGCAGATAACGGGCATCGCCGCCACGCGGCACCTTGGAGATTTCGCCCTTCTTGTCCTTGATAACGAGCGCCGGCTTGAGATCGCTGCCACGCGGGTTGGCGCGCCAATCGACGATCACGCGGTTGGTGATGCCCGTCGACTCGTCATATTGCTCGTTGACGGAAATCGCATCGACGAGATCCTCATAGTCGGCCAAACCATCGATCTCGGTGATGATGGGCCGCGTGTAGGGGTCCCATTCGGCCAAGCGCGTACCGCGCTTCACCTTATCGCCCTCATCGACACGCAGCCGCGTACCATTGGTAAGCCGATGAACGGCGCGTTCGTTACCGTCGTCGTCCACAACAAGAATGGCGGTGTTGCGCCCCATCACCACGTTGCGTTTTTGCGAGTCCTTCACAACATCGCGGTTGCGGATCTTCACAGTCCCGTCGAAAGCCGATTCGATGAAGGATTCATCGACAACCTGCGCCGTTCCGCCGATGTGGAATGTGCGCATGGTGAGCTGCGTACCCGGCTCGCCAATCGATTGAGCTGCAATAACGCCCACGGCTTCGCCGTGGTTGACCGGAGTACCGCGCGCCAGATCGCGTCCGTAGCACTTGGCACAGACCCCGTTCAGGCTCTCGCAAACAAGCACCGAGCGAATGCGGATTTCCTGAATTTGCGTCTCTTCAATCTTCTCGACGTGAATTTCCTCAATCAGGGTGCCCTTCTTGACGATCACATCACCGCTTGAGGGATGAACGATGTTGTCGGCAGCGGTGCGGCCGAGGACGCGCGCCCCGACAGTGACCACGATTTCGCCCGCATCGATCACGGGAGCGACCGTGATTCCACTGCTGGTGCCGCAGTCTTCTTCGTTGATGATGCAATCCTGCGCCACATCGACGAGACGTCTCGTCAAATAGCCTGAGTTGGCGGTCTTGAGCGCCGTATCGGCCAACCCCTTGCGGGCGCCATGGGTCGAGTTGAAATACTCCAGCACCGACAGCCCCTCCTTGAAGTTGGAGATGATCGGCGTCTCGATGATCTCACCCGAAGGCTTCGCCATCAGGCCGCGCATGCCGGCAAGCTGCTTCATCTGAGCTGCCGAGCCACGAGCGCCCGAATGGGCCATCATATAGATCGAGTTGATGGGCATTTCGCGCCCGGTCTTTTTGTCGATTTCAACTGCCGAAATATGGCTCATCATTTCGTCGGCGACGCGGTCAGTGCATTTCGCCCATGCATCGACGACCTTGTTGTATTTCTCGCCCTTGGTGATCAAGCCATCATTGTATTGCTGCTCATACTCGCGAACCAGGTCGCGCGTCTCTTCGACAAGTTTGTCCTTGTTGTCAGGCACGACCATGTCGTCCTTGCCGAAGGAAATGCCGGCGCGGCAAGCATGCGCAAAGCCCAGTCCCATTATGCGGTCACAGAAAACGACCGTCTCCTTCTGACCGCAGTGACGATAGACGATATCGATCATGTGTGAGATCTCGCGCTTGGTGAGCAAGCGGTTGACCAGCCCATAATCGATGCCGATTTGCCGCGGCAGCAGTTCGCCAAGCAGCATGCGGCCCGGCGTGGTCTCGTGGATCTCGCTCAACGGCTTGCCTTCGCCATCGACGGTGATGAAACGACCCTTCACTTTGGTGTGCAACGTAACCGCGCCAGCTTCGAGCGCGTGGTGGATTTCCTCCACGTTGCCGAACGCCATCCCCTCGCCCGTCTCGTTCTCGCGCATCAAGCTCATATAATAGAGCCCCAACACGATGTCCTGACTGGGCACGATGATCGGCGAGCCGTTAGCTGGATGCAGGATGTTGTTGGTCGACATCATCAGCACGCGCGCTTCGAGCTGAGCTTCGAGCGAAAGCGGCACATGGACGGCCATCTGATCGCCGTCAAAGTCGGCGTTGAAGGCCGCGCACACCAATGGATGCAATTGAATTGCCTTGCCCTCGATCAAAACCGGTTCAAAAGCCTGGATGCCGAGCCTGTGGAGTGTCGGCGCGCGGTTCAGCAGGACCGGATGTTCGCGGATGACCTCATCGAGAATATCCCAAACCTCCGGCCGCTCGCGTTCGACCAGCTTTTTGGCCTGCTTGACGGTGGCCGCCATGCCCTTTGCGTCGAGACGCGAATAGATGAACGGCTTGAAGAGTTCGAGTGCCATTTTCTTCGGCAAGCCGCACTGGTGGAGCCTCAGTTCGGGGCCAACCACGATGACGGAGCGGCCAGAATAGTCGACGCGCTTGCCGAGCAGGTTCTGGCGGAAGCGGCCTTGCTTGCCTTTGAGCATATCGGCGAGCGATTTGAGTGGCCGCTTGTTGGCGCCGGTGATGACGCGGCCGCGGCGGCCGTTGTCGAACAACGCATCGACCGCCTCCTGCAGCATGCGCTTCTCATTGCGGATAATGATGTCGGGCGCGCGCAACTCCATCAAACGCTTCAACCTGTTGTTCCGGTTGATGACGCGGCGATAGAGGTCGTTGAGATCGGATGTGGCGAAGCGGCCGCCATCGAGCGGCACCAGCGGGCGCAACTCCGGCGGTATGACCGGTACGACGGTGAGGACCATCCATTCGGGCTTGTTGCCCGAGTGAATCAGCGCCTCGATAACCTTGAGACGTTTGCCGAGCTTCTTGGGCTTCAGTTCAGTCGTCGCCTCGGCGATCTCGACGCGTAGATTCTCGGCAATCTTTTCAAGATCGAGGTTGGAGAGCAATTCGCGAATGGATTCAGCGCCGATTCCGGCAGTGAAACTGTCCACGCCAAATTCCTCTTGCGCCTGGAGATATTCGTCCTCGGTCAGCAGCTGCTTTTCGGCGAGCGTCGTGAGACCCGGTTCCACGACGATGTAGCTCTCGAAATAGAGCACGCGCTCGAGAGCCTTGAGCGTCATGTCAAGCAGCAGGCCAATGCGGCTTGGCAATGATTTCAAGAACCAAATATGGGCGACTGGTGCGGCCAGCTCGATGTGGCCCATGCGGTCGCGCCGGACCTTGGCGAGCGTCACTTCGACGCCGCACTTTTCGCAAATTACGCCCTTGAACTTCATGCGCTTGTATTTGCCGCACAAGCACTCATAGTCCTTCACAGGACCGAAGATGCGGGCGCAAAACAGCCCGTCGCGCTCCGGTTTGAAGGTTCGGTAATTGATGGTCTCGGGCTTTTTGATCTCGCCGAACGACCAGGAATAAATCTTCTCAGGGCTGACGATCGATATCTTGATTTGATCGAACGTCTGGGTTTGCGCCTGCGGACTGAAAAGGTTCGCGACCTCTTGATTCATTCTGTGTCTCCCAAATGAGTGGCGCCTGCGTTGCCGCTCGGGGTTTGTGTGTCGTGTCTCGGCCGCCCAAGCGTTGGATCGGGCGGCCGGTATCGGCGACTAAACTTATTCGGCCGCTTCGCTCGGCGGCAGCTTCGGCTGTGCTTCGTTTTCGGCTGGCGGGCGCGACTGTAAGAGCTCGACATTGAGGCCGAGCGCCCGCA
Source organism: Hyphomicrobiales bacterium (assembly GCA_021775595.1). GTDB lineage: Bacteria > Pseudomonadota > Alphaproteobacteria > Rhizobiales > Methyloligellaceae > JAJFHN01. The sequence goes on along the minus strand of JAJFHN010000048.1, from coordinate 7,763 downwards.
TTTCCTTCACCAAAACATTGAACGATTCCGGGATACCGGCCTCGAAGGTGTCGTCGCCGCGCACGATGGCTTCGTAGACCTTGGTGCGGCCGGCGACATCGTCCGACTTGACTGTCAACATTTCCTGCAAGGTGTAAGCAGCGCCGTAGGCCTCAAGCGCCCACACCTCCATCTCACCGAACCGCTGACCGCCAAACTGCGCCTTACCGCCCAGCGGCTGCTGGGTGACGAGGCTGTAGGGACCGATCGAGCGTGCATGGATCTTGTCGTCGACCAAGTGATGTAGCTTCAACATATATATGTAGCCGACGGTGACTTTACGATCGAAGGGTTCGCCGCTGCGCCCGTCAAAGAGCGTCACCTGACCCGTTGAATCCAAACCTGCCGCCTCCAACAGCTCAACGATGTCGGGCTCGTGCGCCCCATCGAAGACAGGCGTGGCGATCGGCACACCGCTCTTCAGCTTGCTGCTGAGCTCAACGACTTGCCCCTCTTCAAGGGACGCCATTTGCTTGTCGTCACCATAAATAACCTTCAGCAAGTCTCTGATAGGCTTGATCTTTTTCGATTGCTGGTACGCGTCCAGCGCCTCGGCGATCTGTGTGCCCAGGCCACGGCATGCCCATCCCAAATGGGTCTCCAGGATTTGGCCGACATTCATGCGGCTTGGTACGCCCAGCGGATTGAGCACCACATCGACCTGGGTGCCGTCCTCGAGATAAGGCATGTCTTCGATCGGTACGATCTGCGAAATCACGCCCTTGTTGCCGTGGCGGCCCGCCATCTTGTCGCCGGGTTGGATCTTGCGTTTGACCGCGACAAAGACCTTGACCATCTTCATCACGCCAGGCGGCAGTTCGTCGCCCCGCTGGAGCTTGTCGACCTTGTCGACGAAGCGCTGTTCGAGGCGCGACTTGGCATCTTCGTACTGCTTGCCGATGGCCTCGACGCCCTCCATCGCCTTCTCATTCTTGAGCGCGATTTCCCACCAATTGCTGCGAGGCATGTCGTCGAGCACGGCCTCGGTCACCTTGGCTTCCTTCTTCAAGCCGGCGACCGCCTTGGCCACCTGTTTGTTGAGAAGGGCCTCGCGCAGCCGGCCATAGACGTTGCGGTCGAGGATCGCGAGTTCGTCGTCGCGGTCTTTGGCGAGACGCTCGATCTCTTCGCGCTCGATCGCCATGGCGCGCTCGTCCTTGTCGACGCCGTGGCGGTTGAAGACGCGCACCTCGACGACGGTGCCGGCCACGCCGGGCGGCAATTTGAGCGAGGTGTCGCGCACGTCAGAGGCTTTTTCACCGAAAATCGCGCGCAGCAGCTTCTCTTCCGGCGTCATGGGCGATTCGCCTTTGGGCGTGATCTTGCCCACCAGGATATCGCCCGGATTCACTTCGGCGCCGATATAGACGATGCCCGCCTCGTCCAGGTTCTTGAGCGCTTCCTCGGAGACGTTGGGAATGTCGCGGGTGATTTCCTCCGGACCCAATTTGGTGTCACGCGCCATGACCTCGAACTCTTCGATGTGGATCGAGGTGAAGACGTCGTCGCGCACGACGCGTTCGGAGACGAGAATGGAATCTTCGAAGTTGTAGCCCATCCACGGCATGAAGGCGACGAGCACGTTGCGCCCCAAGGCCAATTCGCCCAAATCCGTCGAAGGACCGTCAGCGATGATCTCACTGGCCTGGACCTGATCGCCAATCCGCACCAGCGGGCGCTGATTGATGCAGGTGTTCTGGTTCGAACGCTGGAATTTGCGCAAATTGTAGATGTCGACGCCCGATTTGGAGGGATCGGATTCGTCGGTCGCGCGCACCACGATGCGGGTGGCGTCCACCTGATCGACGACGCCGGTGCGCCGGGCCTCGATCGCGGCACCGGAATCGCGCGCCACGACCTCTTCCATGCCGGTGCCGACAAAGGGCGCTTCGGCGGTGATCAGGGGCACGGCCTGGCGCTGCATGTTCGAGCCCATCAGCGCGCGGTTGGCGTCGTCGTTTTCCAGGAATGGAATGAGGGCGGCGGCGACCGAGACGAGCTGCTTGGGAGAAACGTCGATCAGATCGACGCGCTCGGGCGGCACCAGATGCACATCGGATGCGTGCCGGCAGACGATGAGATCGTCTTCGAAGGTGCCGCTGAATGAGAGCTTGGCGTTGGCCTGGGCGATGTAGTGGCGCGATTCCTCCATGGCCGAGAGATAGATGACCTCGTCCGTCACCTTGCCTTTTTCCACCCGCCGGTAGGGGCTCTCGATGAAGCCGTACTGGTTGACGCGGGCGTAGGTGGCGAGCGAGTTGATCAGGCCGATGTTTGGACCCTCGGGGGTCTCGATCGGGCAAATCCGGCCGTAATGGGTCGGGTGCACGTCGCGCACCTCAAAGCCGGCGCGCTCGCGCGTCAGACCGCCCGGGCCCAAGGCCGAGAGGCGCCGCTTATGGGTGATCTCCGAGAGCGGGTTGGTCTGATCCATGAACTGCGAGAGCTGGGACGAACCGAAAAATTCGCGCACAGCCGCGGCGGCAGGCTTGGCGTTGATCAGGTCTTGGGGCATCACCGTGTCGATGTCGACCGAGCTCATGCGCTCCTTGATGGCGCGCTCCATGCGCAGCAAGCCGATGCGATACTGGTTCTCCATCAACTCGCCGACCGACCGCACCCGGCGGTTTCCGAGATTGTCGATGTCGTCGATCTCGCCCTTGCCATCGCGCAACTCAACGAGCGTCTTGATGACGGCAAGAATGTCCTCCTTGCGCAGCGTGCGCACGGTATCGGGACAGTCGAGCTCGAGGCGCATGTTGATTTTGACGCGCCCGACGGACGAGAGATCGTAACGCTCGGAGTCAAAGAAGAGACCGTTGAAGAGCGCCTGGGCCGCCTCTGCCGTCGGCGGTTCGCCCGGCCGCATCACCCGGTAGACATCAAGCAAGGCTTCGTCCGAACTGGTGTTTTTATCGACGTTCAGCGTGTTGCGGATGAAGGCGCCGGTGTTGACGTGATCGATGTCGAGAACCGGAAATGCCTTGATGCCGAGTTCATTCAGCTTCTCAACCAGTTCCTCGGCGATCTCTTCGCCCGCCTCGCCATAGATCTCGCCCGTATCCAGATTGACCAGATCTTCGGCCAAATAGCGCCCCAACAGGTCCTCGTCGGTGATCAGAAGATCCTTGAGCCCCTCGGAGGCGAGCTTGTTGGCGAGCCGCGCCGTGATCTTGCGGCCGGCCTCGATCGCCACCTTGCCGGTCTTGGCGTCGACCAGGTCGCTGGTCGGCTTCATACCGCGCAAGCGATCAGGACGGAACGGCATGCGCCAGCCGCCCTTGACGGCCGTCAGCTCGATACGGTCGTAGAAGAGATCGAGAATTCCCTCATCATCGAGTCCCAGCGCGTAAAGCAGCGTGGTGACGGGAAGTTTGCGGCGGCGGTCGATGCGCACATAGACCAGATCCTTGGCGTCGAATTCGAAATCGAGCCAGGAGCCGCGATAGGGAATGATGCGGGCGGCGAACAAGAGCTTTCCGCTCGAATGGGTCTTGCCGCGGTCATGATCGAAAAAGACGCCGGGCGAGCGATGCATCTGGGAGACGATGACGCGTTCGGTGCCGTTGATCACGAAGGTGCCATTGGGCGTCATGAACGGCATGTCGCCCATATAGACATCCTGTTCTTTGATGTCCTTGACCGAGCGCGCGCCGGTCTCCTCGTTGATGTCGAAGACGATCAGGCGCAGCGTCACTTTGAGCGGCGCCGCATAGGTCATGCCGCGCTGCTGGCATTCGTCGACGTCGTATTTCGGCGGCTCGAATTCGTAGCGAACGAATTCCAGCTGGGCACGCTCGGAAAAATCCGTAATCGGGAAAACCGATTTGAACACCTCTTGCAAGCCGGTGTCGCCGCGTCCGCCTTCAGGCTCTTCGACAATCAGAAACTGGTCATAGGACTGCTTCTGAACCTCGATCAGATTCGGCATCTCGGCCACTTCGGCGATGTGTCCGAATTTCTTGCGGTAGCGCTTTCGACTTGAGAATGCTGGCTCGGCCATTTGGCTCCTCGCTCTGATCGGTCGATCCGATCGGATGGTTTGCTCGGGACGGCTTGCGCGCCGGTCCGCATCAGCGGGCCGGCAGGAAAGCCGCCTCCAACGGGTTCGGGACCGGCGGGTGGGCCCGCCGATCCCCAACGCAATAGCTACTTCACTTCGACAGTCGCCCCGACTTCTTCAAGCTTGGCCTTGATCTCATCGGCCTCGGCTTGAGAAACGCCTTCCTTGACGGCCTTGGGCGCGCTTTCGACCAGATCCTTAGCCTCTTTCAGGCCAAGGCCGGTGAATGCCCGGACCTCCTTGATGACGTTGATCTTCTTGTCACCAATGGATGCCAAAATGACGTCGAATTCGGTTTTTTCTTCAGCCGCCGCGCCATCTCCTGCCGCGCCAGCCGCTGCCGCGACCGCAACCGGTGCCGCTGCCGAAACGCCCCACTTCTCCTCGAGAAGCTTAGCGAGATCAGCCGCCTCCAACACGGTTAGACCGGACAACTCTTCTGCAATTTTTTCAATGTCTGCCATAACGCTTTTCCTATGGGTTTGAACCAAGACGTCGAGAGATCGTCGCTTCGTCAGGCGGCTTCGCTTTGTTGACCTTTGGCGCCAAAGACGCGGGCAAGCTGAGCACCCGGTGCTGCGACAACCTGTGCGACTTTGCCGGCCGGCGCCTGTAACAGGCCGACCAACTTGCCGCGTAGCTCATCGAGCGAGGGTAGGCTCGCCAGTGACTTCACGCCGCTGATATCCAACATGGTCGCGCCCATCGCTCCGCCTAGGATCACGAGGTTTTCGTGTTCCTTGGCGAATTTGGCCGCCACCTTTGGTGCCGCCACGGGATCATCGGAATAAGCGATGCATGTGGGCCCCGAAAAGAGGTCCGCAATCCCGTCGACTTGCGTGCCCTCCAACGCCATTTTGGCCAAGCGGTTCTTAGCGACACGAACCGTGCCTCCCGCTTCGCGCATTTGCCGGCGCAGCTGCGTCATGTCGGCCACGTTGAGGCCGGAATAATGCGCAACGACGACGACGCCAGCGTTGGAAAACGCGTCATGGAGCGTCTTAACAAGCTCTTCCTTTTGGGCTCTGTCCACGCTCTCTCTCCAGTTTGCGGCAAGAACACTCGCGCCCTCGCCGCGCTGCGTACGACCGGTCCGCCGCTAAAGTGCGGCGGGCGGCGTTCACTTGCCTGTCCCTCCCGGACCGCTACGCGGATCCGCGAAGTCTCACGAGGTTCAAACCCTTCTGCCCGACGCAAGCACGCGCGGGAACAGTCTGGTTCGCCTCCCGTCTCATGCAGGCCCCTGTCATCTGGACAAGAACTTAAGCCGGGCACCCCGGCACCTGCAGTCTCGGACAGGTCGGACAAAGCGATATGCCGCTTCGTCCTTTTCCGGACCATCGTCCGGAATACTGTTGCCGCTCTAGGCGGCCTCCGCCGACGCGCTCTGTACGCCAATAAGGCTTGCCGGCTCGATCTTGACGCCTGGCCCCATGGTTGAACTGAGCGAGATGCGCTTGACGAACGTACCCTTCACGCCCGACGGCTTGGCCTTCATCAACGCATCGGCCAGCGCTCTGACGTTTTCGACCAACGCCTGCTCGCTGAAGCTCGCCTTGCCTACGCCGACATGAATGATGCCCGCCTTCTCGACGCGAAATTCCACCGCGCCGCCTTTCGCCGCCTTGACGGCGTCACCGACGTCTTGGGTGACGGTTCCGACCTTCGGGTTCGGCATCATGCCGCGCGGTCCCAGAACCTTTCCCAACCTGCCGACGAGCGGCATCATGTCAGGAGAGGCGATACAGCGGTCGAAATCGATTTCGCCCTTCTGGACGACTTCGACAAGTTCTTCAGCGCCCACAAGATCGGCGCCCGCCGCCTTGGCTTCGTCGGCCTTTTCACCCTTGGCGAACACCGCGACACGGACCGTTCGTCCAGATCCATTCGGCAACTGACAAACGCCACGCACCATCTGATCGGCATGGCGCGGATCGACGTCGAGATTGATGGCGAGTTCGACCGTTTCATCGAATTTGGCCTTGGCGCCGCCTTTGACAGCCTTCACGGCGTCCTCGATGCCATAGAGCTTGTTGCGCTCAAATCCCTCGCGCGCACTGGCCATCCGCTTGCCTGGCTTGCCCATCGCTTTACTCCTGAACCTCTAGACCCATCGACCGGGCGGAGCCCGCGATGATCTTCATGGCTTGCTCGACCGAATTGGCATTCAGATCCACCATCTTGGCTTCGGCAATTTCTTTCAGCTGGGCCTTGGTCACCCGCCCGGCGACCTCGCGGCTCGGCTCTTGCGAGCCCTTACTGACCTTTGCCGCTTTTTTGAGAAAATACGATGCCGGCGGCGTCTTGGTCTCGAAGGTGAAGGACTTGTCCTGAAAGATCGTGATCACCGTTGGAATGGGTGAGCCCTGATCCAAATTCTGCGTGGACGCGTTGAACGCCTTGCAAAACTCCATAATATTGAGGCCGCGCTGCCCCAAGGCAGGACCGATCGGCGGCGAAGGGTTGGCTTGCCCTGCCGGCACCTGAAGCTTCAGATAGCCTTCAATCTTCTTCATCGGTCGTCTTTCCTGTACCCGATCGCATCCCAGTCTGGGGTAGCTGATCGCATGCGTTTCGCTAGAGCTTCTCTACCTGCGCGTATTCCAATTCGACCGGCGTTGCGCGTCCAAAGATCGAAACCGCCACCTTCAAGCGCGCGCGCTCTTCGTCGACTTCTTCGACCAGCCCGCTGAACGACGCGAATGGCCCATCTGCAACCCGGACCTGCTCACCGATCTCAAACGTGACCGACGGCTTGGGCCGCTCAACGCCTTCTTGCACCTGATGCAAAATTCGCTGGGCCTCCTCATCGGAGATCGCGATGGGCTTGTTGTCGGTGCCCAGAAATCCAGTGACTTTCGGTGTGTTCTTGATCAGGTGATAGGTTTGGTCGGTCATCTCCATTTTAACCAGGACATATCCTGGAAAAAACTTTCTCTCCGAGGCGATTTTTCGGCCTCGGCGCATCTCCACCACCTCTTCGAGCGGTACGAGAACTTCGTCGAATTTGTCCTCAAGACCCGCGCCCAAGGCTTGCTCTTTGATCGATTCGGCCACCTTCTTCTCAAAGTTCGAATAGGCGTGGACGATGTACCAACGTTTGGTCATTAACAGTTGTTCCGTCGTGACCGGCAGGCCACGTCTTGCCTCTAGTTTCGCGCCTCTCTCGAGGCTGCGCAGCTTATGACGTCGTTATCCGCCCAAGCCCAGCGTCAAACTGACAATCCAACTCAGGACTTGATCGGCGAGCAGAAAGAAGATCGCCGCCAAAAACACCATTATGAACACCATGATGGTGGTTACCGTCGTTTCCTTGCGGCTCGGCCAAGTGACCTTCGATGCCTCTGCCCGGACCTGCTCGATGAATTCAACTGGATTTGTCTTTGCCATGTCCAACCGCTCGGTTTGTCGTTCCAATCATCAGCACCTGGCAGGAGTGGAGGGACTCGAACCCCCAACCCCCGGTTTTGGAGACCGGTGCTCTAGCCAGTTGAGCTACACTCCTCAATTCTCACGTCACTCAATAATCGAAGCGACGACGCCTGCACCGACGGTGCGTCCACCCTCGCGGATGGCAAAGCGCAGGCTCTCTTCCATGGCGATCGGCACGATCAGCTCCACCTCCATGGTGCAGTTGTCGCCGGGCATCACCATCTCGGTG
>JAJFHN010000047.1 GCA_021775595.1 Hyphomicrobiales bacterium | reverse complement strand
GCGATCGCATAGGTCGTCTTGCCCACCCCGACGGGCCCGCAGATCATATGAATGGCGGCCATGGAAACCTTTGAATAATTGGTTGTGGCGGTGTCAGCAGATCGGCGGTTATTCCGCCGCTTCGGCCCGTTTGGTCTTCTTGGCCGGCCGTCGCTTGAAGAGCTGCTTCAAATACTGCCCCGTGTAGCTTTCCTTGACCCGCGCGATGTCCTCGGGCCGGCCGGCCGCGACGATCCGGCCGCCGCCATCGCCCCCTTCGGGCCCCAGATCGATGATCCAGTCGGCGGTTTTGATGACATCGAGATTGTGTTCGATCACCACAACGGTGTTTCCCTGATCGGCCAATTCGTGCAGCACGTCGAGCAATTTGGCGACATCGTGGAAATGCAGCCCTGTGGTGGGTTCGTCCAAGATATAAAGCGTGCGCCCGGTGGCCCGCCGCGAGAGCTCCTTGGAGAGTTTGACGCGCTGGGCCTCGCCGCCTGATAGCGTGGTCGCTTGCTGACCGACATGGATGTAGCCGAGCCCGACGCGCGCCAGTGTCTCGAGCTTGTCGCGCACCGAGGGCACGGCCTTGAAGAAGGCGGCGCCTTCCTCGACCGTCATGTCGAGTATGTCGGCGATCGACATGCCCTTGAAGCGGATCTCAAGCGTTTCGCGGTTGTAGCGTTTGCCCTTGCATTGGTCGCAGGTGACGTAAACATCGGGCAGAAAATGCATCTCGATCTTGATCAGGCCGTCGCCCTGGCAGGCCTCGCAGCGCCCGCCCTTGACGTTGAACGAAAAACGCCCCGGCTTGTAGCCCCGAGCGCGCGACTCGGGCAATTCGGCGAACCATTCGCGGATCGGCGTGAAGGCGCCCGTATAGGTCGCTGGATTGGAGCGCGGCGTGCGGCCGATCGGCGACTGGTCGATGTCGATGATCTTATCGAGATACTCGACGCCCTCGAGGTGATCGTGGACGCCTGGCTGCGCGCGGGCGTTCGAAAGACGCCGCGCCACCGCCTTGTAAAGCGTTTCGATCAACAGCGTTGACTTGCCGCCGCCCGAGACGCCGGTGATGCAAGTGAAGGTCGAGAGCGGGATCTCGGCCGTGACGTTTTGCAGATTGTTGGCGCGCGCGCCGACCAGCTTGAGACGGCGCGTGTCGCTCAAGGGCCGGCGTGTGACGGGAAGAGGGATTTCCCTGGTGCCGGAGAGATATTGACCGGTCAGGCTTTTGGGCGCGTCGATGATCGCTTGGGGCGTACCTTGGGCGACGATTTCACCGCCATGGATGCCGGCGCCTGGTCCAATATCGACAACGTGATCGGCCGCCAGGATCGCTTCCTCGTCGTGTTCGACGACAATGACCGAATTGCCGAGATCGCGCAGCGAACACAGCGTGGAGAGCAGCCGCGCATTGTCGCGCTGGTGGAGCCCGATCGAGGGCTCATCCAGCACATAGAGTACGCCCGTAAGCCCGGAGCCGATCTGGCTGGCCAAGCGGATGCGCTGGGATTCGCCGCCTGAAAGCGTGCGCGAAGCGCGGCTTAGCGTCAGATATTCGAGGCCGACATCGTTCAAGAACTTCAGCCGCTCGCGGATCTCCTTGAGGATGCGTCCGGCGATCTCGTTCTGCTTTTTAGTGAGCTGCTTGGGCAATGTCTCGAACCATTCGCCGGATTGGCGGATCGACATTTCGGCCACTTCGCCGATGTGACGACCGGCCAGCTTGACCGCCAAGGTTTGAGGCTTCAGCCGGTAACCGCCACAGGCCCCGCAGGGGTGCTTCGACTGGAAACGGGAAAGTTCCTCCCGCACCCAGGCCGATTCGGTCTCGCGCCAACGCCGCTCGATGTTGGTGACAACGCCCTCGAAGGGTTTGCTGGTCTTATAGGAGCGCGCGCCGTCGTCATAGACGAAGGTGATCGCCTCCTCGCCCGAGCCAAACAGGATCACTTGGCGCACGTCTTCGGGCAAGTCGCTCCAGGGCTGGGTCATGGTCACGCGATGGTGCTTGGTGATCGCCTCCAGGGTCTGGGCGTAGTAGGGCGAAGAGCTGCCGGTGCGCGCCCAAGGCGCAACCGCCCCGCCGCGCAAGCTGAGCGAGGTATCGGGCACCACCAAATCCGCTTCGAAGGCGAGCTCCGTTCCGAGCCCGTCGCAGGCCGGACCGGCGCCGAATGGATTGTTGAAGGAAAACAGCCGCGGTTCGATCTCGTCGATGGAAAACCCCGACACCGGGCATGCGAAGCGGGCGGAGAACAGGATCCGCTCGTGGGTTTCGTTCTTGGATGTGTTTGGTCCACCGATTTGAGCGGCATCCAGTGGTTTGTCGGCCAGCTCGACAATCGCCAAACCGTCGGCCAACGACAGAGCGGTTTCGATCGAATCCGCCATGCGCGCGGCAATATCTGGACGCACCACGACCCTGTCGACGACCACGTCGATGTCGTGCTTGAATTTTTTATCGAGCGCCGGAACCTCGGCCAGTTCGTAAAACTCGCCGTTCACCTTGGCGCGTTGGAAGCCGCGCTTTTGCAGTTCGGCGAATTCTTTGCGGTATTCGCCCTTGCGGCCGCGCACGATGGGCGCCAGCAGATAAGCGCGCGTGCCCTCGTCGAGCTCCAGGGTGCGGTCGACCATTTGGCTCACGGTTTGACTCTCGATGGGGAGCCCGGTGGCGGGCGAATAGGGCACACCGACGCGCGCGAACAACAGCCGCATATAGTCGTAGATCTCGGTCACCGTGCCGACGGTCGAGCGCGGATTGCGCGAGGTCGTCTTCTGCTCGATCGAAATTGCCGGCGAGAGCCCTTCGATGTGGTCCACGTCGGGCTTTTGCATCATTTCAAGGAATTGACGGGCGTAGGCCGAAAGGGATTCCACGTAGCGGCGCTGGCCCTCGGCATAGATGGTGTCGAAGGCGAGCGAGGACTTGCCTGAGCCTGAAAGGCCGGTGATGACGGTCAGCTGCTCGCGCGGCAGATCGATGTCGATGTTTTTGAGGTTGTGCTCGCGGGCGCCGCGAACGGAAATAAATTTGTTTTCGGACATCGCCATACAAAACCGTGCGCCACACAAGGGAAGGGGCCGAGCCGGGCCCGCCGTTGCTCAAGCCATAGCTCTGCCTTGGGCCGCGCACAAGATAGCACGGCGAAGGTGTTCAAAACCTGGGAACCAATTCTGTCGCCGGCGCTCTAAATGTCGACGTAGATGCCAAAAACCATGCGCAGCATCAGCCAGACAAAGATGCCGAATGTCGGATAGAAGGTCAGGCCAAAGCCGAAAGCGCGCAAATAGGGATTTTTGTGATAGCCGATCCAAAACAACAGGCGACCGAGCAGGAACAGGCCGGTGATGATTGGCACCGAGCGCACTTCGTGCTGCACCGCATAAAGGCAGAGGCCCGCATGGGCGATCAAATAGAGCGTGAACTGCTCGAAGGTATTCAGAATAAAGCGGGTGTTGATATCCAACGCCGAATTGGGCCGGACCTTCTGCCCAACCCACATTTCGGGATTGAGCCGCTGGCCGGCAACCACCGCGACGCCGAGCAGGCCCGGCAAAATGGCGAAAATGGCGCAATTGAAAAGCAGCGCCAGCCGGTCGCCGAAGCCGTTCCAATGCTCAGGCTGCCAGAACCAGAAGGCCTTGATGCCAAACAGCCAAGCGAAAGCAAAAATCCAGTTGCTGACCAGAACGAGTACGAACGGCCATTGTTCATGGCTAAATCCGAAGCGCGGACGCCCAATGACCGGAATTCTTGCCATGGCGCGTGCTGAAGATCGTCTGGCGGGAGACATATCTTAAATTGTCGCTGAACACTCGAACAATGGCGCCAACTGGATGAGCGGGGATGGGGCGCCATTGAGCCATCCCGTCTTGCTTTGTTGGGCGTGCTCATACGAAATGTAGGCCCGCTTGGCTATCCTTTTCCCGCTGAATTTCCGTGATTTAATATTTACCATTAGCGCCCGCGGACCCATTGCGCGGCGTTAAGGGGGCCGATATACTAGAACAAAACATGTACAAATGGCATGGTCGCCCGTGTCCGCAGCGCCTTTGTTCATTGGCTGTGGACATATCTTCCGGCGCTCTGGCGGCGGCGGCTTCCGGCGCGCTAGAGTGCCCCAAGCCAGCGCCCGGTCGGCGCGAGGCCGCCTCGGTGTCCGCGGCGCGATTTGCGGGCGCAAAATTGGCGGTCGCGCGGTTGGTTCAGCAGAAACAGAAAGGAGCGGGTCATGGCCGGTTCAATCAATAAGGTGATACTCATCGGCAATCTTGGCGCCGATCCGGAAATCCGCCACACCCAAGACGGTCGCCCGGTGGCAAATTTGCGTGTCGCGACGTCTGAGAGCTGGCGCGACAAGTCGAGCGGCGAGAAGCGCGAAAAAACCGAATGGCACCGCGTGGTGATCTTCAACGAAGGCTTGTGCCGCATAGCCGAACAATATTTGCGCAAGGGCTCGAAGGTCTATCTCGAGGGCCAGCTGCAGACCCGGAAGTGGGAGAAGGACGGCGTCGACCACTACTCGACCGAAGTGGTGCTGCAGGGCTTCAATTCGACGCTGACGATGCTGGACGGTAGGTCGCAGAGCGAGGGCGGCGGAGACCGCGCGCCATCGAGCAACGGTGACTATGGCAACGCCGGGCCCATGGAGAGTTCCGGGGCAAAATCCTTCGACAAGGACTTGGACGACGAAATCCCGTTTTAAGATCTCTCAAGCGCTGAAATTGCGGTCTTGATGGCCGTTGGGCCTAGGATTTGGCCTCGCGGCGCATGGTGACGATCTTTTGCGCGGCTTCGACCTGAAAATCCCTATAGCGATTGACGATGTTGGCCACGTCGCCGACCTTGGTCACGCGTTGGGCGATCCGAACCTTGATCAGCGCGGCAAAGGTCTCGTTAGACAAGTTTTCAGCCTTGCATAAAATTATCAGCGCGTTGATATCCGGCTGAAGCAAACAATGGCGGGCAAACCGCTCGCCTTGCTGGACCAAAAGCGCGAGCTGTTCGACCGTGTCGTCAATGTTGTTCAAATTGACCGCTTTGCGCAGCGTTGCCTCGGTCACCAGTCCGGCGGCGGCGCTCGGGCGATCATTAGCCTCGGTCGCGTCTTCGTCCTGTTGTGATTTGGCTTCGCCAGCAGCTGCTGCCTCCGGCGTGGATGGCGGCTTTTCAGTGGATGCTTGGGCCGCCTTCTGCTCAATCAGTCCCCGCAGCTCGGCGTTGCTCGCTGCCCGGGCTGCTAGGCGCTCCCAACCGACTTTCGAATACGAAGCGCCTTCGTTGTCGGCCAAAACGAGCAGCGCGCCGTCGTCGTCGTGCTCGACGATGACGTCGGTGACGGTGTCCGACAAATTATCGCGCGTGCAGACGCAGCGCACATGGCTTGTGGAACAATTTTGTACGATGAATGTGAGGTCATTATCGCTGAGCGACACGGAGTGGCGCAAAATCGGTTCGGCGACAGCAAATTCATCGCGCGCCAAACGAACCACCACATTTTGCGGTGGCTGCTTCTGATAAGCCAGTTGATGCGACAGATTGGCCCGCTGCGGGACTTCCAATAAGAAGGCGAGCTGCTCCATCACGTCGCCGAAGACCTCTCGGTCGGTGTCGGTCAGACGGTCGGCGCACAGCAGATAGAGTTTGGTGACAAGCGTAAGCAAATGTGGCGAGACGATCGCCGGGTTTTCGGCCGACCTATCTTTGATCTGCTGCAAACATGCCAAGGCATTTTGCGTCATCCGGCCTCCAGACGAATCGCGAATGTGATTCGAGCGCTCGACAATTGGTCCTAACGTTTAGCAACGCTTGTCCGCAACGCCGTACAAGTTGAAGAACGCAGAATAAGATTTCGTAAAAGTTGCAGTGCACAGCCAGCTTTTTTTGAAATTCGCGAAATGGAAAAGATCCTTTTTCGCGAAATTCAGCTACGACACCAGCTTGGCGAAGGCGCCTTTGACGTGTTCGTGCGCCTTCGAAAGCTCCTTTTCGAAATTAGCCAACCGATCCGCCGTCATATCGCGGCGCTTACGGAAATCGGTTTTCATGCTGTCGATGTTTTTGAGGATTTTGGCCTTCTGGGCTTCGTAATCATCGCGCGCCTTGGCCTTCTCAAGCCCTGTCCTGGCGCTCAACACCTCGAGTTCGGCTTGGATCTTGTCGGCAACCCGTACGCATTCTGCGCCCGCCGTCTTCACGCCTTCGTCGACCGCGCCGTCGATCGTGCTGGTCAGATTGTTGGCCGCCTCGCGCATCTGCTTGTTTGCGGCTTCGACCGCGTCGCGCGTTTCGGCCTTGGCAAGCGCCAGCTGGACTGGAACGTGGTCGAGCGTTTGCCGGATCTTCTGCTTCAGATCCTCGCCTTCTCCCTTGGTTTCATCCAATTTCGACCGAAGATCGTCGACCGCTGCCTGGAGTTCGACCTGGCGTTTTTCGAGATCGCTGATCACATCTTCGCGGGTCTGGTTGAGCTGGGCTTCGATAGAGCTCGCCTGCGCCTCCAATTTATCGAGTTTTGCGTCGACTGATTGCCTAACGTCTTCGGTCGTTGTCATGGGACTCTCCTCGTAAACTGGTTTCAGCGGATGGTGCGATCTAGAGTCGAAATATGGTCTGCATCCGGGCTTTCGCAACTCCAAATTGCGGCTATGTCGTCTCCTGAAGATGGACCGCTTGTATCAAAATCAATGCCTATTGATTGGTGCCCGGAGGGGCATTGATGTTGATCAAGGGCATCTCCAGCAAAGGGCGTGTCCTTAACCATAAATGGCGCGTCGAGCGTCCCGAAAATGCCCATATCCGCAGGGTATTAAAGGGCTGCTCGCTGAGACCATCGTCGCCTGCTGGTTAACGCTTTAGTCAGAGCGGGTGGGGTATTGAAAGTGTCGCGATTGCTGAAATATTGAGTCTCTAAAATGGATGATGGCGGCTCAAGCCCTCTGAAAGTCTTGGTTGCCGACGATGCGAAGCTTGTCCGGCTGCTGATTATCGACTTGCTGCAGAGCGGACCGTCTCAGGTGACGGTCACGGAGGCGACCAACGGGACGGATGCGTGCCGCCATTTGTTGTCTGGTGAATTCGATATCGCTTTCGTCGATGTGGGCATGCCGGGGATCGACGGCCTGGCGGCGCTTGAGCTTGCCCACCGCATGAACTCGCGCACGTTCGTGATCATTATTTCCACCGAGGTGGATGAGACGAAGCTGAAGACAGCACGCAAGTTTCGCGCTTATGAGTTTTTGAAGAAGCCGTTTACCGCGGGACAGGTGACGCGCTTGCTGGAAAATTATCAGCGCATTCGAAATAAGCACCGCGTTTTGGTCGTCGACGATTCCGCTACCGTGCGGCGAATTGTCGAGAAAATCCTGAAAAGATCCTTCTTCAAAATCGACATCGAGGAAGCCGACGATGGCCAATCGACCATTGATGTTTGCGGCGACCGCAATTTCGATATGGTTTTGCTCGATGTGAATATGCCGGGTATTTCAGGAATCGAGGCGTTGCGCCAGATCAGAAAAAACAACAATCCGACCAAGGTCATCTTGATGACCGCGCAAAAAGATTTCGAGCTGACGGACGACGTAAAAGATCTGGAAATCGAAACCGTTCTCTACAAGCCGTTTTCGACAATCGATATCGACAAATGCCTGCATGAGAGTTTCGGCATCGAGCAGCCCCGTTTGAGCGCCTGAGCCCAATTGGAGGTGCGCAGACCTCTAATCCTGCCGCAGCGCCCGTTGAGCGCGCCGCTCCTTGGCCGCCACGCGGTCGTGGCTGCGCTCTGATTGCACTTCGATGAAAAGCCGCGTGATTTCTGGGAAGCGCGACTTGATGTCGGTTTCGATGTCGTGGATGATTTTTTCAACGCGGCCGGCCGGAACGTGATCGCGAAAATCCAGGCTGAGCGCCAGCAAGATCTCGTTTGGCGCGAGGTGCATGGTGCGCAGCTCATTGATGTTGATCACGTCTTCCTTGCGGGAAACGATTTGCCGCACGCCATTGACCACCGTCCTGCTCGCGGCCTCGCCGATCAACAGCCCCTTGGTCTCATAAGCCAGAACCGCGGCGGTGCCAGCCAGAATAACGCCGATGACGACAGATGCGGCGCCATCGGCCCACTCGATGGCATAGATGTCGGCGATGGCGATGCCGATCGCCGCGGCGATCAGTCCGGCCATTGCGGCGGTGTCCTCAAACAGCACCGTAAAGACGGTGGGATCCTTAGAGCGGCGCACGGCCTCAAACAGCCCGAAATTGCCACGCACCTTGCCGAATTCGCGGTAGGCGATCCACCAGGCGACCGCTTCGAACACCATTGCCAGCCCCAGCACCAAATAATTGACCAAGGGTGAGCTTATCGGGTGGGGATTGAAAAGCTTCTGAACGCCCTCATAGAACGAGATGCCGGCGCCAAGTCCAAAGATCAGAATTGCGACCACGAAGCTCCAAAAATAGACCTCCGTGCCGTAGCCAAAGGGGTGCTTGGCGTCGGCCGGCTGTTTCGACCGCCTAATGCCATAGAGCAGCAAGCCTTGATTGCCGGTGTCGACGACCGAGTGGACCGCCTCGGACAACATGGCCGATGAGCCGGTAATCGTCGCGGCGGCAAATTTGGTAATGGCGATGAGCCCGTTGCCGACCAGCGCCGCGTAAATCACTTTTTTTGAGCCGTGTCCCGCCATTGCTCTCCTCGGCCTTGTGCCGGCGAACCTATGCGCAGGCGGGCCGATGAAGCAAGGATCAGATGGGACTTGCTGAAAAATTACGGCGCGATTGAGTGCAATTCAGTGATGATTGAAGTTCACTTTGACGTCTTGTCCAAGCGGGCGATTCGCCGTACCGAATGCGGCGTGCGGGCCTTGGGTTGCGTTCGTCTGCTGCAACGCGGGTATTTCTCTCGTAACTTATTGATATTAAATGATTTAAATAGTCATATTTGTCCCTCAAATCGTTGCGGTGCCGCCGGGCGATCGGCTATAATGAATTCACACATCAAAGCGCCTCTCTAAACGGTTTTCGGCCAGCCCAATCGACCATTGCTGAGGGCCAAATTCGGGCCGGGATAGCGTCCCATTCGGAGCAGTTGAAACCACTTGTCGGACATCGACGACACTAGGGAAGATGGCGACGACCCCCGGGGTCCTTCGGACATTCGACCCATCTCCATAATGGAGGAGATGAAGCGCTCGTATCTCGATTACGCGATGAGCGTGATCGTCTCGCGGGCGCTGCCGGATGTGCGCGACGGACTGAAACCCGTGCACCGGCGAATCCTGTACACGATGGCCGAAAATGGCCTGGACTGGAATCGGCCCTACAAGAAGGCCGCGCGCGTCGTCGGCGACGTCATGGGCAAGTATCACCCGCACGGCGATTCGGCGATCTACGATGCGCTGGTGCGTATGGCGCAAGACTTTTCCTTGCGTTTGCAGCTGATCGAAGGGCAAGGCAATTTCGGCTCGGTCGATGGCGATCCGCCGGCCGCCATGCGCTACACCGAGTGCCGGCTGCAGAAAGTCGCCCACAGCCTGCTCGACGACATCGATAAAGACACCGTCGATTATCAGGACAATTACGACAACTCGGAGCGTGAGCCGGTCGTTCTGCCGGCGCGGTTTCCCAATCTGCTGGTCAATGGCGCCGGCGGCATCGCCGTCGGCATGGCGACGAATATCCCGCCGCACAATTTGGGCGAAGTGATCGATGCCTGCATCGCTTATATGGAACGGCCTGACATATCCATAGACGAGCTCATCGCCATTGTGCCGGCGCCGGATTTCCCGACCGGCGGACTGATCCTGGGACAAGCTGGTGCGCGTTCGGCCTATCACACCGGCCGGGGCTCGGTCTTGATGCGCGGTTTGGTGCACACCGAGACGGTGCGCAAGGATCGCGAAGCGCTCATCATCTCCGAAATTCCCTATCAGGTGAACAAGGCGACGATGATCGAGAAGATCGCCGAGCTTGTGCGTGAGAAGCGGATCGAAGGCATCGGCGATATCCGCGACGAATCCGATCGCGACGGTATGAGGGTCGTCATAGAATTGCGCCGGGACGCCGTCGCTGACGTTGTCCTCAACCAGCTTTACCGGTTCTCGCAGCTGCAAAGCTCATTCGGCTGCAACATCGTGGCGCTGATCGGTGGGCGGCCCGAGCAGCTCAATCTCAAGGACCTTATTCGCGCCTTTACGGAGTTTCGCGAAGTGGTCGTCGGCAGGCGCACCAAGCATCTTTTGTCGAAGGCGCGCGAACGGGCGCATGTTCTCGTCGGTCTGGCCATTGCCGTCGCCAATATTGACGAGGTCATTGCGCTTATCCGCAAGGCGCCCGACCCGGCGACCGCGCGGGCTGAGCTGCAAGAGCGCGACTGGCCGGCAACGGATGTGGCGGAGCTCGTCGAGCTGATCGCCGATCCGCGCCACAAGGTGTCTTCGAAGGGCACATACCGCCTCTCCGACGCGCAAGCCCGCGCCATTCTCGAACTCAGACTGCAGCGTCTGACGGCCTTGGGCCGCGATGAAATTGGCGATGAGCTGAAGGAATTGGGCGTAAAAATCGCCGATTATCTCGATATTTTGCGTTCACGCGCCCGCATCATTTCCATCATCAAAGAAGAATTGCTGAGCATCAGGCAGGAATTCGCCACCGAACGGCGCTCCAAGATCGTCGAGGCCGAAGGCGAGGTCGAAGACGAGGATCTGATTCAGCGCGAAGACATGGTCGTGACCGTGTCTCATACGGGCTACATCAAGCGCGTGCCGCTCGCCACTTACCGCGCGCAGCGCAGGGGCGGCAAGGGCCGGTCCGGAATGGCGACGCGCGAAGAGGATTTCGTCAGCCGCGTCTACATTGCCAACACCCACACGCCGGTGTTGTTCTTTTCATCGCGCGGCATGGTCTACAAGCTGAAGGTCTGGCGATTGCCCTTGGCCGCGCCGCAGGCGCGCGGCAAGGCGCTTATCAACCTTCTGCCGCTTGAAAAGGACGAGCGGATCACGTCGATCATGCCGTTGCCGGAAGACGAGACGAGTTGGCAGGCTCTGCACGTTGTTTTCGCCACCAAGACAGGAAACGTCAGGCGCAACAAATTGTCTGATTTCGTGGAGGTGCGGCAAAACGGCAAAATCGCCATGAAGCTGGACGAAGGGGACCAGATCATCGGCGTCCAAACCTGCGCCGAAAGCGACGATATGCTGCTGACGTCTGCCGCCGGCCGGGCCATCCGTTTTTCGGTACAGGATGTCCGCGTCTTTTCAGGACGCACGTCGACTGGCGTTCGAGGCATCAAACTCGATGAGGGCGACCGCCTGATTTCAATGGCCATTCTGCGCCATGTCGATGCTGACGCGCCCGAGCGCGCCCAATATGTGCGCCAGGCCGGCCAAATTCGGCGGGCGGCCAACGGCGATGACGGCGGTGAGCCGGAAGTGGTCGTCGATAACGATGAAAACGGCGCTGGCGATGTGGATGCGCCCTTGTCATCCGAACGCTACGCCGAGCTGGGTGCGCATGAACAATTCATTTTGACCGTGTCGCAAAACGGCTACGGCAAACGCTCATCGGCCTACGAATACCGCACATCGGGACGTGGCGGCAAAGGCATCATTGGCATGGTCACCAATGAGCGCAACGGCCCGTTGATCGCGGCTTTTCCGGTCGAGGACGGCGATCAAATCATGCTCGTGACCGATG
Organism: Hyphomicrobiales bacterium; assembly: GCA_021775595.1. Lineage (GTDB taxonomy): Bacteria > Pseudomonadota > Alphaproteobacteria > Rhizobiales > Methyloligellaceae > JAJFHN01. The sequence goes on along the minus strand of JAJFHN010000047.1, from coordinate 26,021 downwards.
GCGGTCAGCTGATCCGCGTGCCCGTCGACGATATTTCGATCCTTGGCCGATCGACCCAGGGCGTGACCGTTTTCAACACAGCGGAAGAAGAATCCGTCGTCTCGGTCGAGCACATCCCCGAGGTTGAGGGCGACGGTGAGCTGGATGATGACGGCGGCGAGGTCGACGAGGCCGAAGACGGCGATGACGCGGAAACGGGCGAGGGCGGCGCCGACTCGACTTGAGGCGTTAACGGGCTTTTCCGGTCTGCCAGCTGAACGTGCAGAAATCTGCTAAGACCTTAGGGCGGTTCAGCATCCACACGGGATAACAGATGACAAGAACGGGTTTTTATCCTGGCAGCTTCGACCCGGTTACAAACGGCCATATCGATATCATCGCGCGATCGGCCAAACTCGTCGACCGGCTGGTGATTGCGGTTGGCGTGCACCACGGCAAGACGCCGTTGTTCGATGGCCCCGAGCGCGTCGCGATGATCGAGGAAAATGTCGCGGGCTTGGCCAAAAAAACGGGCATCGAGATCGTAGTCACGACATTCGACAATCTGACGGTGGATGCTGCGCGGGAGGCCGGCGCACAAACGATCGTGCGCGGCTTGCGGGATTCGGGCGATTTCGATTACGAGATGCAAATGGCGGGTATGAACGACGCCATGGCAGACGATATCGAGACTATTTTTCTTGCCGCTTCGCCTGCCGTCAGGCACGTTGCCGCCACTTTTGTCCGGCAAATCGCTGCCATGGGAGGCGATGTCTCGCCGTTTGTTCCAAAGTCCGTTGCCGGCCGCTTGGCGAAAAAACGAAAAAAATAGCGCTGCTGGCGCACCTCACTAAGGATGCAACATATGAAATCCATGATTCTTTCGATGGTCTTTGCGCTCGTCTGTCTTGCGTCGATAGCGCCGGCAAATGCCCAACCCGCGGGCACAGATCTTGAGAACATCGTCTATCTCGACACGCGGTTTGGACGCGTGGCGATCAAATTGCGCCCCGATTTGGCGCCAAAGCACGTCGAACGCATCAAAAAGCTCACCCGCGAAGGCTTCTACAACGGCATTAAGTTCCACCGGGTGATCGAGGGCTTCATGGCCCAGACGGGCGACCCGACGGGTACCGGCGCGGGCGGATCGAAATATCCCGACGTCGTGGCGGAGTTCAGCCAGGTGCCGTTTCGGCGCGGCACGGTTGGCGGCGCCAGGTCGGCGGCGCCTGACAGCTTCAACAGCCAATTTTTTATCTGCTTCGACGACACCTCGAGCTTGAACGGCAATTACACGGTGTTTGGCGAAGTCATTGCCGGCATGGATCATGTCGACCGGATCAACAAGGGCGAACCGCCGGCCTTTCCCGACACAATCATGAAAATGCAGGTTGCCGCCGACGCCAAGGATCATTCGGTTCTTGAGGGAAGCGACGGTTGAGCGCCGCCGCGCGAGAGGTTAGGAATGAACCATGGCTGATATCAAAGATCCTGAAAACACACTGATCCTCGAGATCGATCATGGTCCGGTGGTGATTGCCATGCGGCCGGATCTGGCGCCCAACCATTGCGCACGCATCAAGGAATTGGCGCGTGAGGGGTTTTATGACGGGCTTTTGTTTCACCGGGTGATCGATGGCTTTATGGCCCAGACGGGCTGCCCGCAGGGCACCGGTATGAGCGGGTCGGGGCAGAACATCGAGGCTGAATTTTCCGCCGAGCCGCATGTGCGCGGCACCTGTGCCATGGCGCGCGCGCAACCACCCAATTCGGCCGACAGCCAGTTCTTCATTTGCTTTGCCGATTCGACTTGGCTCAATGGCCAATACACCGTCTGGGGCCAAGTGATCGACGGCATGGACAATGTCGACAAGATCAAGCGCGGCGAACCGGTGAGCGATCCCGATCGCATCGTCTCCATGAAGGTTGCCGCCGACGTCGCGTGAGCGATGGGGCGGCGCAACGCCCGTGCGCCTGAGCGATTTCGATTTCGACCTGCCCAGCGCCAGCATTGCGCTCAAACCAGCGCGGCCGCGCGATTCGGCGCGGTTGCTGTGCGTTTCACCCAATCGCGAAAATTCATTTCAAGATAAGAGCGTTAGCGATCTGCCTGATCTGCTCGAACCGGGCGATTGTTTGGTGCTCAACGATACGCGCGTGATCCCCGCAGCACTGAGCGGTATCCGCCAGCGTGGAGGCGTCAGCGCGGCCATTTCAGTCACGCTGCACAAGCGCATCGACGAGCGGCGATGGGCGGCATTTGCGCGTCCCGCCAAGCGCCTGACCAAAGGCGACCGCATTGACTTTGGCGTCGACGGCGAGGGGCACAGCGAGGCAGAGCTGCAGGCTGAGGTCGCAGAGCGCGGCGAGGGCGGCGAGGTGACGCTGGCGTTTGATGCGGCTGGGCCAGCGCTCGATGACGCAATCGCCAAATACGGCGCGATGCCGCTGCCGCCCTATATCGCGAGCAAGCGGCAAGCGGATGCGCAGGATACGGTCGACTACCAAACTGTGTTTGCAGCACGCAAAGGCGCGGTCGCAGCGCCAACGGCGGGGCTGCATTTTACCCCTGAGCTGCTCGAGGCGCTTAAAGTGCGAGGCATCGGCCACCGCTTCGTGACCTTGCATGTCGGTGCGGGCACGTTTCTGCCCGTCAAGGAAGAGGATCCCGAGCGGCACGAGATTCACGCCGAATGGGGGGAAGTGAGCGCACAGACGGCCCAGGCGCTCAATGACGCGCGCTCAAAGGGCGGGCGGCTTATCGCCGTGGGCACGACGGCGCTGCGGCTGATCGAGAGCGCGGCGCGGTCCGATGGCACAATCGAACAATTTGCAGACGAGACGACGCTCTTCATTCGCCCCGGATACCGCTTTAAGGCGATCGATCGCCTGATCACCAATTTTCACCTGCCACGCACGACGCTGTTTATGTTGGTGGCCGCTTTCTCGGGGCTCGATGTGATGCAAAAGGCCTATGCCCACGCCGTGGCCGAGGGCTATCGGTTTTTTTCCTATGGCGATGCCTGCTTGCTCGATCCAGCGCGGGATGCGTCATGAACAACGGGTTTTCTTATGCCTTGAAGGCGCAAGATGGAAAGGCGCGCTCAGGCGTGATTACGACGCCACGGGGGGATATCCGCACGCCGGCCTTCATGCCAGTGGGTACGGCCGGCACCGTCAAGGCGATGTTGATCGATTGGGTGCGGGCAAGCGGCGCGGATGTTGTCCTCGCCAACACCTATCACCTGATGCTGCGGCCCGGCGCAGAGCGCATGTCACGGTTTGGCGGGCTGCACGGCTTCATGAACTGGACGGGTCCAATTTTGACGGATTCTGGCGGCTTTCAGGTGATGAGCCTCGCAAAACTGCGGCGCATTTCCGAAAATGGCGTGACCTTCCAGTCGCATATCGATGGCGCCGCCCACGAGCTCAGCCCGGAGCGCGCCATAGAAATCCAGTGTGCGATTGGCTCCGACATTCAAATGGTGCTCGACGAATGCACGCCCTTTCCATGCGAGCGGGACGAGGCCAAGACGTCGATGGAGCGCTCGATGCGTTGGGCCCAGCGAAGCAAAGACGCCTTTGAGACGATGAGCGCACCGGGACAGACGCTGTTTGGCATCGTTCAGGGCGGCATCTATCCCGAGCTGCGCGAGGCCTCGGCGCGCACGCTGACCGCTATCGGTTTCGAAGGCTACGCTATCGGCGGGCTTGCGGTGGGCGAGGGCACCGAGCTCATGCTCGAGACCCTAGCTACGACCACCCCGCTTTTGCCTGAGGGGCGGCCACGTTATCTGATGGGGGTCGGCACGCCGCTCGATCTGGTCAACGCGGTTGCAGAGGGTGTCGATATGTTCGATTGCGTGATGCCGACGCGCTCGGGCCGGCACGGTCAGGCCTTTACTTGGGCCGGCAAGCTCAATCTACGAAATGCGGCTTTTGCCGAAGACATGCACCCGCTGGACGAAGCCAGCACGTCTCCTGCGGCAAGAGATTATTCACGCGCCTATCTTCATCATCTCTTCAAGGCAAATGAGCTGCTCGGACCCATGCTGACGAGCTGGGCAAATATTCAATTTTATCAGGATCTTATGGCCGCGATCCGGCTTGCGATCGAGGAGGGGCGTTTTGAGGCTCTCGCCGACGATCTGCGGGTGCGATGGGCGACTGCCGGAGACTAGGTGGGGCTGCTAGGTCAGCTGACCTCTGGCCAATTCGACATGGCACCCTTTGACCAACCAAGCGCCATCGGGTTGGCGCTCGACCTTGAAGCGTGCCAACCACTCGTGGTTTTTGGGACCGGTAAAGACGACGTGTTGGACGGCGTCTCCAGCTTCGCGCTCAAGACCCGTCAATGCGAAACGCTTGGCGCACATCACCGGAATCATTTGCCGGTTGAGGGTTGTCAGAAACGTTGGCGGATCGACAAAGAATTGCTGGGCAAGGGGCGAGAGAAAAGAAAAGGCCGCATCGGCATTGCGTGTGGCAAGCGCCTGGATTTGTCCCCGCACGGCGTTTTGAATATCGCCGCGCTCGACACCGGACAGGCCGTTGTCGCGCTTGGATAGGGCAGACGCATCGTCTCCCCGCCGCGCTTCCTGAAGCACGCCCGTCCGATCGTAAACGGTTCCGGTCGTCGCCGGATCCGACAATCTTGCAGTTTTGTCCGCGGCGTTCGCCGGCAATGGACCAATCGCCGCCGCGATAATTATCGTGGCCAGGACCGCATGGATCTTCATGGATGCCTCCCGCGGCGTGCCCCCCGGCCTATCCGGTCCATATAGGTGCGCCAATGCGCTCCGCCAAGGTGGTCTGAGCCAAATTATGGAAAAAATGTGGCGGCGTCGACGCCGCGCATTCGCACCCTTGAGGCAGGACAATCGCAGCTCAGCCGCGCATCCGTTCGCGCAGCAGCAGATACAGACCCGAAGAGATCACAACGGCGCCGCCGGAGAGCGTCCAAATCGATGGCAAATGACCGAAGACGACGAAGCCCGCGAGGGTCATCCAGATCAAGCTCGTATAGGTGAAGGGCGCAAGAATTGGGGCAGGTGCCAGACGATGGGCGCGGATCAGCAACCAATGGGCAAAGCCGCCCGAGACGCCAAGCGACAGCAGCAACAACCAGTGTAGAGGCTCGGCCGGCCACTGCCACAGCCAAATTGCGAATGGCGCGGCCAACACGGCGCCCGCGGCGGGTGAATAAAATTGGGTGACCTTGGTGTCGTCGAAGCCCGAGAGAAACCGGGTCGAGATGTTGTAGAGCGCGTAACAGAAGGTCGCGCCAAAGGCGAGCAGGAACGCCCAATGGAAACCGCCGAAGCCCGGCCGGACGACGAGCAACACGCCGAGGAAGCCGACCAGGATGGCCATGAGCCGCCGCCAGCCGATCCATTCGCCGAGCAAGGGTCCAGCCAGCGCGGCGACAATAAAGGGCGCCAAGAAGAAGATCGTAACGTTTTGGTCGAGCTGAAGGTATTTGATGGCGGCGAAATTGAGCGCGGTGACGACGAACATTAGCACCGAGCGCGCCACCTGATGACCGAACCGCTTGCTCAGCACCAGCGAGCGCAGTCCGAACGGTGCGAAGATGGCGAGCGTTAGAAAAAAATGGGTCAGAAAGCGCACCCAGACGACCTGGATGACGGGCAGTCCGGCCACATCAACCAGGTATTTTGCCGTTGCATCCAGTACGGCGAAGAGCGCGACCGTCAAGCACATCAAGCCGATTGCCGGCAGGCGGTCCTCGTGGGCGTTGAGCGTTTGCCCGGTGAGGGCGCTCTGTCTCTGGTTGGCGGGCATGGCGCGCCCTTTATAGGCGGCGTGCGGTACTCGTCCCATCGAAATCCGCCCGTCTCGGCGTTCTATTGACCTTGCAGATTGCCGCCCGTAAGAAGGGGCGTCGTCGCGGCGCGGCGGCGCGGGGCCCGTAGCTCAGTCGGTAGAGCATCTGACTTTTAATCAGAGGGTCGCAGGTTCGATCCCTGCCGGGCTCACCAATTTTCTAAGATTTGCGGCGCGCCGATTGCTGGGGGCCAACACAAAATGGCAAGGTTGACGACGCGCGTTCCGTCCCTATGGATGGCTGGCTTCGGGGTCGTTTCCGGATTGCTGAGCGATGTGTCGCTTGCATTGCCGTTGCCGGACGTTTTGGCGATTGCCGAAGCGCCAATTTATCCGGGCCTGTGCTTTGGACTGGCAATCGCGGCGGGTGCCTATCTGTTCGGCGGCGCCAGCGTGTGGCGCGCACTGCTCGTCTTGGCGCTCACTCTGATTGCCTGGATAGCGGCCTTCCATGGCAGCGTCTTTATATATGAAGCGTTGGCGGCGGACTGGCTCGCCACTCAGGATATGGCTCCGTTTGCACCCGGCGGATCAATGGATCCGGCCGAAGCATTGCGTCTCAAGGACGCGCTCAAAGGCAATCTTCTTCCACTCATTGCCAGCTTGATGGCGGGAGGCGCCATTGGCGCGGGCGGAACGGCGCTGGGCGCTGCGGCCGCCGTCAGGCGGTTGAGGCATCCAATTGCTTGGCTTTCGACGGCTTCGATCGGCGCGCTGTGTGCACTTGGGCTGTTCCTGGGCGATGCGCTGATAGGAAGCCCGCCCGGCCTGGAATTCACAGCTTTGTTTGTGACATGGCAGGCTCTGGTCGCCGCCAGCATCGGTTACGGGATGCGTCCGGGCGCTTGAGCGCCAAGCAATCTGCTATCCAATCAGAAAAGTCCACGGATTAGCGATTCAGGCCGGGTGGCGTCTTGGTCCACTTGTAGCCGGCCTTGCCTTTTTCAAATCCCAAATCGTAGAGGCTCTGCATATATTTTTTGTCGAATGGTTCCGTGCTGGTGTCTGGAAAGCTGACCGGAATAAACGCCAGATTGTATGAAATTCCATTCCGTCGGGCCAAGGCGTAGAGCTGATAGAGATCGCCAATGCCCTGGTTCTTGATCAGGGTCGAGATGGAGCGTTGGGCGATCGAGAGCGTATTCGATTCCACGACCTTGTATTCGGGCTCAATCCGACCGTTTCGAATGATGTAAAGACGCCGCCGCGGATTGACCTGGTAGCGCTTGTCGACTGCTGTTTTGAGCATGAGTTGTCCAGGCAGTAAGAACACTTGCTTGGTCGTTCCGCCATCGACGTGTTGCTCATGAAGCACGTCTCCCCCGGCGTTGACAGCGATCCGAATAGGCGGAAACGCGCCTGGAATCGAAGCAGACGCCAACAACACCTTGCGGAACAGCGCCAGCGCATTGGGATGGCCGCTCGCGGCAATCTTGCCCATGTCCCAAATCACCGGCCGCTGGGCGTCGATATTGGTGGTTCCAACCAACAAGCGACGGCCGCGCCGATGCTCCTGGGCTATCTCGTCCAGCAGCGCCTGATCGGCGTATTTCGCGATGACCCGCTCCAAAGGCTCGCTATCGGCCAGAGATTGGCCGCCAAGCAATCCACGAACGGGTTGTTTCCGAACGAAATCACGGGTCGAGTAGGCCGTGTACATTTCGCGCAGTTGGGGATCATATTTCGAGCCCAAAAATGCGAATGGCGCGGCGAGCGCACCAGTGCTGACACCGGTAACAAGCTCGAATTGCGGCCGCTTGCCGCTTGCCGTCCAGCCGATCAGGAGGCCCGCCGCGAAGGCGCCATCGGCGCCACCTCCAGAAATTGCCAAAAAATTGACTGTCGGGCGCGCACCTGCTCGCGTCATGGCAGGTCGCGTCGCCTTGAGCTGGGTGTAGCGCTCCCGCGCCATCTGATTTAGGTTTTTTGGCGCCACGTCACCCCAGACGCGGACGCGAACGTCAGGACCCAACGTGCTTGCCGTATCGGCGAGCTCGGGGGGAACTGGATCATGCGGCAGGCCGGCGCAGGAGGCCAATATCGACATCGCGGCAATTACAAATGCAAAGGCGACAATCGAGCGAGGCATTAGGTGATATTGATGGAATTCGATACGCATGCGGTCTCGCTGAGACAACTGTGCGAACGGTCGCGCAGATCTACTTGATCACGGTTAGACCAGATCGGTGAACGAAATGAACAACTATTGGAAGTGGATTGCAATTGGACTGTTTGCGGCCCTGGTCCTGCTGTCGATCGTTACATTCGTGATTATATGGGGCGTCGCGGACTTCGGATTCTCATTTCTCTAGTTCGCCGAAGGGCTTGCGCCAAGCCTCTGCTCAAACAGCCACTGCCATAATGCGGCATCGCGATAGGCCGGCAGGCTGGTGTGGCCCACACCCTTCATCAGCGTGAATTTGGGGTCGCCGCCTTTTGCTGCGATTTCGCGTACCAGCCCTTGGGTCAATTCGAGGGGAAAGATCGGATCTTTCTCGCCGTGGAAAACCCACAGGTTTTGGTTCTTGAACTTGGCCGCCTCAGACGGCGGCCAGTAGCCGTTGACGGCAACGCCGGCGGCAAAGCGCTTGGGGTAGTGGGAGAGCGCGGCAAATGTTCCGGTTCCGCCCATGGAGTGGCCGGTGACATAGATTCTCGAGGTATCGATGGAATATTCGGCGACGACATCGTCGAGGATATCCACTGCGATGGCGAGCGCTGCGACCGATCCGTCCCGGTTGGCCCATCCCCAATAGGGTGGCGCCATGGGCAGCAAGACAAAGCACTCATTGGCCTGCTGTATGGCCTGTTTGGTGAGATGATAGGCTTCGAAGGAGCGTTTGGATGCACCGTGCAGGCTTAAGACGAGCGGATATGTTCGAGCTGGATCATAATCCTTGGGCGTGAACAGAAAATACGAGGTGACGAACGGAAACGAGCCGATCACGCGGTAGTGGCGTTCGAAGCTTGCGGTTTGCTCGAGCGCCGGGTCCGTCGGGTAGCGCACCGCCCCAAACAGGTAGAGCGCAAAAATAGCCGCGCCAAAGGCGGCAAGCTGCAACAGCCGACTCACGGTTCGCACCCCCAAATCGCCGCCTTAGACGGCCTGTTGCGATTCGTCTCATATGGAAACGGGTCGGGCAAGCCCGCTGGATTTGCCGCGAATCCCGCATTTCGATTCAAAAATAGACGGTTTGGGGCATGCCGCAGGTTGGTATTATTCAGTCGACCGGACCTCCAACGACTCCGAATTTGGCAAAATACAGCCCAAAATCATGCAACCTGTGGGATTGTGGCCACAGGGGCGGACAAAATGACGCGGCGGAATCGGGTTTCATTAGACTCAGCGGGCGTCACCCTTAGAATTCAACCAGTGACGTAATAAATTAATGAAGCACCATTGGGGGAAAGACCATGCAAAGCTTTAAACGTCTCTTTGCTGCGGTCGCCATTATGGCAGTCGCGGCTGCGCTGGGAGGTTGTCTCCACGGGCACCATGCAAAACAGGTTACGCATAAGCCGATGAAACTCGGCGCTGCTGACACCGTTATCGAGCAGGTGCGCGCTTAAAGAACATTAGAGTGCCGATTTGTCACTCTCCTTCCATTGATGGCTTGCTGGACGCCGCACCGATCTCACAATGTGAGAACAGTGCGGTGCTCCAGCGCCATCTATGGCGTTCTCAGATTAAATACTGGATAGATTTCGTGCCTCAGGCGGTCTCGGCACCGTAATAGAGGGTCACGAGGTGTTGAGCCTGGGCGAAAAACAGCCAACGCTCGAGCACCATTCCCGCACCAGCAATGAGCACGGCAGCGATTGCGGCTGACATGCCGAGCTCGACACTCGGCGCGAAGGTCAGCGCGGTGCACATCAGTGGTGCCAGAAAACCCAATAAAACAGCCATTTTTTGCAATTTCTGCGCGTGTTTCCGGGCGACGTGATAGCCCATTTCGCGCTGCACGTAATTGGGCTGGGTGTGAGGCGGATCGAGAGGCCGCACCTTGCCGAAGCGGCCCAATCCCGTCGCATCCTCCGCGTTATAGCTTGGGGCGGCGTGGGCGATTGCGCGCCAATAGGCACCCTTGAGGGCGAGGCCAACCAGCAGCAGTGCGATCACAAGCCAAGAAAAGCCGGCGAGCGGAGTGCCGAAGGCATGCAACAGTGCGTTTGTGAGGAGCGCACCGGTCATCAGGCCGAGTACCAGATAAAGCGGCGTGACCAAAGGCTGATGCCATTGCGGAATGGTACGCAGCGACGCGTAGATCATTCCGGTGCAATAAACGGTGAGCAGGGCGCACGCTATTGCCGCCCAGGCCGCCACCGCCCACAGGCCGCCGGCCGTCTCGAATGCGACCCAGCCGATGGCCGCAAGACCCGCCGGCGCATAGGTGACGACTGCCATCACGCCTTCGCGCGACAACCAGGACGAGCGCCATTGCGAGAAAGCGCGCCAAGCGCGTTCGGGGTGACCCAGATGGAAGGTCGAGGCGAGCAGACCCACGGTGATAAGCGCGAGGGCAAGCCCGAAGCCGATGGCGCCCAGTCCGCGTTCGGGTGCGACAAGGCCCGCAGCGCCAAGCAGTGCGAGCCAAATCAGCAATCCATAGCCCGCACCCGACGCCGTCGTAAAAAGGATAACCGAATAAGCTGGATGCATCGATCGAACCTAGCGGGAGAGGACGCGGTCGGCCCAACGGAAGAACAAATCAGCCGTGGACGATTGCGTAAGGGGCGCAGCATTGCTGATCGCGCGTGCGGAGGCAGTGTCCTTGGCGGCTGATCGGCCGCGAGGTGGTAGGTATTTGTTGACCGGGCGATAGCCGAATTCGGGCAAAAGATCGTAGCCACCGCGATCCGATACGAGTCGCGACACGTCACTCTCGGGATCACCAATGTCGCCGAAATGACGGGCGCCGGTCGGGCAAGCGCGCACGCAAGCGGGCAGGCGGTCTTCCGGCTCCAGGTTCTGGTTGTAAATGCGGTCGATGCAGAGCGTGCACTTTTTCATCACACCGCTGCTCTCGTCATATTCGCGTGCACCATAGGGGCAGGCCCAGGAGCAGAGCTTGCAGCCGATACAGGTCTCGGGATTGACCAGAACGATGCCGTCCTCGGCGCGTTTATAGGAGGCGCCTGTCGGGCAGACGGTGACGCAATCTGGCTCCTCGCAATGCAAACAAGAGCGGGGGAAGTGAACCGTGCACCCCTCGGCGCCAACGCCGGCCTCGTAGGAATGAACGCGATTGAGCCAAGGCCCGTGGGGATCGGGGCCATAGGGATCCAGATCGGTCAGAGGGGCGGAATAACCGCCCGTGTTCCATTCCTTACAGCTCGTCGCGCACGCTTGGCAGCCGACGCAGGTATCGAGGTCGATGACCAGACCAAGTTTTTTGCCCGTGGACTTGGGAAGCGAGGTCATCGGGACGGCTCCTTGAACTGGATGCCGAAGGTCAGTTCATCTGGGGTCTCGACGCCCAGCGGATCGGCAAAGGCTTCAAAGCGGGGCGACGTCCAGTCGCCATCGGCCTCGGCCTTTTCGATGCGCACGCGCAAATCGTACCAAGCCGCTTGGCCGGTGATCGGATCGGAATTCGAATAGTGATAGCCGCCGGCGCGCTTGGGCAACAATTCGGAAATCAGATGGTTGAGCAGGAAACCGCGTTCGGTCTCGGGCGCACCAGCTTTAAGGCCCCAGGCGCCACGGCGTTTTCCAATCGCATTCCAGGTCCAAACCGTATCGGCATTGACGCCTCCCATCAGGCGAATTTGCGCCCGAACCCGGCCAATATTGCTGATAATCCAAACCCAGTCGTCGTCCTTTAGGTCCATTGATTCGCCGCGTTGGCGCTGAATGAAGAGCTTGTTGAAGCTGTGGATTTGGCGCAGCCAGGCGTTTTGCGACCCCCATGAGTGATACATCGCCATGGGGCGCTGGGTGATGGCGTGGAGGGGAAACTCGGTTTCATCCAGCTCCGCGCCCTCGAACGGCGGGTACCAGAATGGCAGGGGGTCGAAGTATCGCTCGATGCGGCCGCGATGGCTTTCGGGCGGGAGCGGTGCTCCGTGGCCTTGCGCCGCCAGACGGAATTTCTGCATCGGCTCGCAATAGAGCCGAAAAATCAGCAACTGACGCGCGCCGACATAGCCCTGCATGACGGCCCAGTTCAAATACTCCTGGTTGGCGTGCTTGAAGTAGCGCTGGGCGGGCGGCAGCTCAAATGCATTGAAACAGCCGTTTTCGATATAGCGTTGCAGCTGATCGGGATTGGCATCGCCGGTGCCGTAGCTCTCACCGTCTTTTCCCCGCCATCCAGCCAGCGGGCCGATGCCGGGCAAACGCTCATGATTGACGATGTAATCGGGGTAGCCGCCGGGATATTTTGGCCCGCCCTCGGCATCGCACATTTGCGGCAGGCCCAAGCGGGCGCCCAAATCAAGCAGAACGTCCTGGAAGGGACGCACGTCGCGGTCGGGCTCGACCACCGGTTGGCGGATCGCATCGGCGGGACCGTTGGGCTCGGAAATCGGCCGGTCGAGCAGAGAAATGCAGTCCCAGCGCTCCAAATAGGTCGTATCGGGCAAGATCAGGTCGGCATAGGGAACGGTTTCGGAATAATAGGCGTCCGAATAGATGAATTTGGGGATCTTGTAGTCGCCGGTCTCGGCGTCTTTTTCGGTCAAGCATTTGATCGTATCGGCGACGTTCATGGACGAGTTCCAAGCCATGTTCGCCATGTACATAAACAGCACATCGATGGGGTAGGGGTCGCCATTATAGGCGTTGGTGATGACCATGTGCATCAAGCCGTGGGCGGCGAAGGGCGCATCCCAACTGAAGGCCTTGTCGAGGCGCTGCGGCGTGCCCTCGTCGTCTATCAGGAGGTCTGCGGGCTCAACCGGAAAGCCCAGATGCGGGCCGCCAAGGGGTTCTTCGGGGGCCACGTCGCCAGGCTTGCCGCGCGGTTTGATGCGCGGCGGAATGCATTTGGGATAGGGCGCCTTGTAGCGGAAGCCGCCGGGACAATCGATGCTGCCCAGCATGATCTGCAAGATGTGGATCATGCGGCAGGTGTGGAAGCCGTTGGAGTGGGCCGATATGCCGCGCATGGCGTGCATCGAGACCGGCCGGCCGATCATTTGATCGTGTTTGCGTCCGGCCCAATCGGTCCAGGGCTGGTCGATGACGACCTCCTCCTCGAAGGCGGCGTGGGCGAGTTCGGCAGCAATGCGGGCGATGTCCCCGGCGGCGACGCCCGTCTCGGCGGCGACGGCTTTGGGCGCATAATCATCGGCCAAATAGCGCTCGGCCAGTAGCTGGAAGACCGGTTTGGCTTGACGGCCGTCGGGCAGGGTGAAGCTGCCCACCAGGGCCGGTGAAATATCGAAGGCGGTGGCGTCGATCAGACCGTTTGACGTCTTATCAAAGCAGAGCGGTTTGTCGGATCGATCACGGGCGAACAGCCCGTCGTCGGCCGCGCCCTCGTCCTGGATCACTAACCAGGGCGCATTGGTGTAGCGGACGAGATAATCGAAATCGACGCGATCTGCCTTGAGCAGCTCGTGGATCAGGGCGGCGACGAACAGGCCGTCGGTTCCAGGCTTGATGCCGACCCATTGGTCTGCGATGGCGTTGTAGCCGGTGCGGACGGGATTGACCGCGACGACCTTAGCGCCGCGGTTCTTGAGCTTGCCGATGCCGATTTTAATGGGGTTCGACGCGTGGTCTTCGGCAACGCCAAAAAGCATGAAATAGCGCGTCAAATCCCAATCGGGCTCGCCGAACTCCCAGAACGAGCCGCCGAAGGTATAAAGTCCGGCAGCTGCCATGTTGACGGAGCAAAATCCGCCATGGGCGGCGTAATTTGGCGTGCCGAACTGGATGGCCCACCAGCCGGTGAGTGACTGTGATTGATCGCGCCCGGTGAAGAAGGCAAGTCGCTTTGGATCGGTTTTTCGGACGGCACCCAGCCAATCGGTGGCCAGAGCCAGGGCCTCGTCCCAGGAGATTTCCTTGAATTCGCCGGAGCCGCGGGGCCCGACGCGCAGCAGCGGCGCGCGCAGCCTGGCGGGCGAATACTGCTGCATGATGCCGGCCGAACCCTTGCCGCACAGCACGCCCTTGTTGACGGGATGATCGCGGTTGCCCTCGATATAGCGAACCTGGCCGTTTTGCAGATAGACCTTAATGCCGCAGCGGCAGGCGCACATGTAACACGTCGTCGTCTTGATCTCGTCGGCGACGGGCGGTGAGGTCGCAAGGCTGGGCTCTGCGGCGCCGATGGGTCCATTGTTCATGTCGACTGCCCAGTTGGATCGTTTGTGGCAAGCTTGTGCCCGACGAGCTTCGCACAGACTTGGGAGCAATGGCGGACTCCCCATGCACGAAGCGTCGCAACACGGCGATGTCCAAGGTGAATTGCATCTCACATAAACATTCAAATATCAAGATATGTATGAAAATCGCGGGGTATTTCATGCCCAAAAATGGGGATATCGGCGCCAAATTGATGTCACGAAGCCGCCCAATGGCGGCCTTCGTTTGAGCGCCAACTAAGGACGATGGACAGGTGCAGCTTGTCGATCGATAAAATCTTCAAGCCCCAGTCCGTTTCTGTCGTTGCCGTTGTTTCTAGCGGCGGCGCGTCAGATTGCCGGGTGCCCCCATGGGGGCGCTCTATTGGCGTCATGCGCTCGCGAGGGAACAAACGACCGGGCGCCTAGACAATGGAGGATAATACCCATGAAAACGACAGCTATGATGCTGGCAATCGCCGGCTTTGCCCTGAACTTTGCCGTTCCGGCATTCGCAATGGGACCAACTGGAAACACCCTCACGGTCTTCCAGCAAACCCAGTGTGAAGAAGGCCAGGTTTGGGACGACGAGCAGAAAAAGTGCGTGCCCGCCCCCCAATAAGGCTGGTTAGCACGCTTTAGACAAAGCGGCGCGGGGCGCCGTGCGCGTCGCTGAGAGCGACGTCTGGCGCGGCGTCCCGTTCGCTACGAAACGCCCAATAATTCTTCATATCAATTAGCGATGCCGGCCAGCCGCTGAGCTTTTACCAGGGCGGCGGCGGTGCTGTGCTCAATTGTGGCTTATTGCGGCGGATTGGCGCTGCGGGCGTTCCAAGTGTCGTTCAACCAATCGCGCCAGCCAATGCCGCTGTCCTCACCGATGCCCAAGAATTTGAACTTGGCCCGGCGGTAATGCAGCAGCGGATCATAATGCTGCACGGGCAAATTAAGAACGTACGAGTTCAATCCGCCGACCGCGGCGAGCAAAACGTATTCGGCCAGGATTTTGTCACGCCTGGAGGTGACCAGCGAAACGTTTGAATCGAGCAACGCCTGTTCGGCGTCGAGCACGTCAAGAACCGTGCGCTGACCGACGCGTTCTTCGTCGCGCACGCCCTTCAGCGCGACGGCATTGGCATCGACGCTGGATTGATCGGACTTGATTTGAGCGATCGCTGATTCGAGCTGACCCCAGGACGAGAGGACATTGGCGCGCGTCTCCGTGCGCGCTGCAGCTGTTTCGGTTTGGCGCTGGCGCCTTGTGTCTTTGGCCTGGCGAATTTGCGCGGCGACGGAGCCCGCCTGGTAGAGCGGCACGTTGACGCGGCCAAGATAGGTCGTTGTCTCGGTATCGTCGATCAAACGCGACGACTCAAAACGCTTTTTGTATTCGGTTTCGAAGGTCACCTCGGGCAGCAGCTCACCCTCGAGTTCACCGACGGCAAAATCGGCCGACTCGGCCAGAAACACCGCGTTGAGGATTGTCGGGTTTTCTTCATCGGCGATCGCAACGGCATCCTGCTGCGTCTGGGGCAGAAGGCGCCTGATCGATTTGGGAAGCTGCAGCTTGCTCGGCGGGTGCCCGATCACCTGTTCGTAGTTGGCTCGGCTTGTTTTCAGATTGGACCGCGCCAAACTCAAGGCGGATTGGGCGCTGCTCAAGCCGGCCTGGGATTGAGCCGTATCGGTGCGCGTTACCTCGCCAACCTCGAAGCGGTCTTTGGTGGCCTTGAGCTGAGAGGCCAGCACTTTGACGTTGTTTTCGCGCAAGCGGACGATGGCTTGGTCGCGCAGCACGTCGATATAGGCTGTGACGGCATCCTGCAGGATCGTTTGTTCGACCGAGCGCAGACTCTCGATGCCGGCATAGACATTGGCCTTGGCCTCGCGGGTCGCGTTGATCGTGCGGAAACCGCGGAAAAGATTTTGATTGAGAACGAAGGCGTAGCCCCGCGGCCGCGTCTTGCCTTCAGAAAAGAATGAGCTGCTGCCGGCGCCAGCCAACGGCGACAGGCCCTGGTTTAGGCGCTGAACGCCTTGATCGGCATTAAAGGATACGGTCGGCCTTACACCAGAAAGGGCGATCGGAACGCCCTCGTCGGTGGCCTGTTGGGCGGCGCGCTGTGCGTTGAGGGTGGGATTGGTGTAATAGGCCGCCGCGAGCGCCTCATTGAGCGACTCAGACTGTGCCGTTGCCGGAAGAAGCAGACAAGAAAACGCTACATATGCAGACCCGCGCACGCAATACCACAAGCCGCGGAGAACCGTCGCAACAACGGACTCACCCATAACATCGCCCTTACTGACACGCTTATTCAGGGTACGCGCAGACGTGGTCCAACCGCCACTTCGCCACAGGACCTTTACCCCACCGCATTCATTTGGCCAGCATAATGGCAACAGCATGACGATTGCCAGCTTAGTTCTGAGAAACGGGTGCATTTCCTAGGCTTCCTGATGCATAAATGCATATTGACTTCGCCGATATTTTTCGGGCATTCAGCGCCTCGATTTGCGGCCACTTCGATCCCTTAAGGGAGCGGAACTGGCGGCACTACCCAAGGACTTAGAGGGCGAACGCATGGACGAGATCGTTGGAAGCGGTGGTTTAGGGGCCGATATCGCGATGAACGAAAGCACAAATTTCGAGGCCGCTGGCGATATCGATGAATCAAAGGATTGGTGCATCGAGCTCGACGGCGAGCGCTATGCCGGTCTCCATCTGCTGGTGGAATTTTGGGATGCTCAAAATCTGAACGATCCATCGTTTATTGAAACGGCTTTGGTCGATGCTGCGTGTGCGGCCAAGGCGCGTGTTCTCGAGACCAAACTGCATAAATTCACGCCAAGTGGCGGCGTAACCGGCGTCGCGCTTTTGGCCGAGTCCCATATCAGCATTCACACATGGCCCGAGCACAGTTATGCCGCCATCGACGTCTTTATGTGCGGCACGTGCAACCCACATGACGCGGTGCCCGTGCTCGAGAAGGCTTTTGCGCCGCAACGTGTGCAGGTCATTGAGCAGCGGCGGGGCAAGATTTCAGCCTGAAGGTCTCGACGCATCGCTTGCGACATCGGTGTAATTTCTGCAGAATAAATACGTAAAACACCGATATTCGCAGGTGAATGCACGTGCATGATTTTTTTCAAGCGTTTCGGCTGGCCGCCGACCTAGTGCTTGCGGCCGACGCCGATCTGATGGAGATCATCGGACTGTCGCTGCGCGTCAGCCTGACGGCGCTCGTGATCTCCAGCTTAATTGGATTTCCGCTCGGCGCGGCTGCCGGTATTTGGCGCTTTCCCGGCCGTGGACTGATCGCAATTTTGATGAACGCACTGATGAGCTTGCCGCCCGTCGTTGTTGGCTTGCTGGTCTATTTCACTTTTTCACGCGTCGGACCGTTCGGCTGGCTGGAGCTGCTCTATACGCCAACGGCGATGATCGTTGCCCAGACCGTATTGGTGACACCCATTATCGCGGCGCTGTCGCGCCAGGTCATCGAGGACCTCAACCGGGAATACGCCGAGCAGTTCCGCTCCTTCAGCGTTCCGCCAGGCGCAGCAATTCAAGCGATGCTGTGGGACGCCCGCTACAGTCTGCTGACGGTGGCGCTGGCCGGATTTGGCAGGGCAATCGCCGAAGTCGGCGCAGTCATCATCGTTGGTGGCAACATCAACCATTACACGCGCGTCATGACGACAGCGATCGCGTTGGAGACATCGAAAGGCGATCTGGCCTTCGCGCTGGCTCTTGGCATCGTGCTCCTGGTCATTGCGCTTTCGGTCAATGCTGCCGTCATGGGATTGCGGGCAACTGCGATGCGATACGCATATGCGTGAGCGCGCCGACCAATCCGACGCGGCCGAGACCAATCTGTCCTCATTGCCGGCGTTGTTCCCGGCCCAAACCCGGTCTCTCGTTTTCGAAGCGGGCGGCAAACGCTTGATCGACAATGTCGATCTTACGCTGCAACACGGTTCGATTACGGTTGTCATGGGACCGAACGGCGCGGGAAAGAGTCTTTTGCTCCGTTTGCTGCATGGTTTGCTTAAGGCCACATCGGGTGACGTTTTGTGGGGCGGGCGAGCGATGTGCGAAGACATCAGGCGGCGCCAAGCGATGGTGTTTCAGCAACCGGTGATGTTGCGGCGAACAGTTGCCGCAAACATCGATTTTGTTCTGAAATTGCATGGAACACTGCAACGCGAACGGCGAGACGAGCTGCTCGAAATGGCAGGACTCGTGGCGTTTGCGCAGCAGCCGGCACGGGCGCTTTCTGGCGGCGAGCAGCAGCGATTGGCGTTGGTGCGTGCACTTGCCGCCCAGCCCGACGTCCTGTTCTTGGATGAGCCGACCGCGAGCCTCGATCCGGCGTCCATATCGGCGATCGAACGACTTGTGCGCCTGGCCTATGACGATGGTGCAAAAATCATCTTTGTCACCCACGCGTTCGGTCAGGCCAAACGGCTGGCCGATGACGTTGTTTTCATGCATGGCGGGCGGCTCGTTGAGCAAGGTCCCGCTAAAGCTTTTTTCGACAATCCGAACACGCGCGAAGCTCAGGATTATCTCGATGGCCGGCTGGTGTTTTGATCGATGGCTGCCGGCAGTAAGAATGAGGACGATTTAATAATGCGAATGATTTCCGTATTGGCGAGCTTGGCCATGCTTTGGCTGGCTCAAGGCATGCAGAATGCCAATGCCGATGACAATTTCATCGTGTTGCAGTCGACAACATCGACCAAGAACTCCGGCCTTTACGAACATATTCTGCCGAATTTTACGGAACAGACCGGTATCGAGGTTCGTGTCGTGGCCGTCGGGACGGGACAGGCATTGCAGAACGCGCGGAACGGCGACGGTGATGTGCTTTTGGTTCATTCGAAGACAGACGAAGAGGCCTTCGTCGCCGAGGGCTACGGGGTCAAGCGGCTTGATGTGATGTACAACGATTTCGTCTTAATCGGACCCGAAGGCGATCCAGCCAAGGTTGCCGGCCAGACGTCACCGGCCGAGGCACTTGGCCGAATTGCGAAGGCGGGTGTTCCGTTTGCGTCGCGTGGTGACAATTCAGGCACTCACAAAAAAGAGTTGCTGCTCTGGCATTCCGCCGGCGTCGATCCAAAGGAGCATTCGGGCCAATGGTACCGCGAGATGGGTTCGGGCATGGGGCCGACGATCAACGCCGCAGTGGAGATGGGCGCATATACCTTGACCGACCGGGGCACATGGATCTCCTTCAAAAACAAGGGCAGGCATAGGATCGTATTGGAGGGAGACACGGGCCTCTTCAACCAATATGCCGTGATCAGAATAAGTCCGGAAAAACATCCCCATGTGCGCACGAAGCTGGCGCAAACCTTTATTGACTGGCTTGTGGGGCCCGATGGTCAGGCGGCGATCGGCGCATACCGGATGGACGGCAAACAGCTGTTCTTTCCGAATGCCAGCGATGCGCGAAGTTGAGACAGCTGAATTGGCCAAGCGGATCAGCCGTTGAAACGAACCCGACCCAACTGCGTAACATCATAGCCGCCCAGTTCGACCGCCTTATCGCGGAAGGCGGGTGTGCGGCAAAACTCCAAAAGCGTTTGAAACGGCGGCTCAAACCAGTCGCGCCGCGAGACCAGCAGGTCGTAGCGTTCCTCCAGTAGAGGAGCAAAGCCCAGGCCATATTGTGCCGCCAAGCAGGCGAGGCCGAAGGCGGCGTCCGCCTTGCCTTCGAGCACTGACAAAGCCGCCTCAGATTCACTGCGTACGGGTTCAATCAAGTCGATATCGCCAAGCTTTAGTCCAGCTTGGGCAGTGTGATGCTCAAACAGCAGTTGGGCGCCGGATTCGGGCTGACGCGGAACTACTTTGCAACCACGAAGGTCGCCAAACGATGTAACTTTTTTTGGATTGCCGGCCGCGGTGATGAACCCCCGCGTGCGGCGGGCCCATTCAACAAGCACTACGGGCTGATCGTCGAAACGTGCGGCGGCTTGAACGCGGTTCCAGTCATCGGCATCGGGATCGAACAGATGAATGCCTGTCGCAATTCCCTTGCCCTCGGCGAAGCGCTCCAAGCCATCCAAACTGCCGTCAAGAAAGACAGCAAGGCCACTGCGAGCTTCCCGCAAGGCCCATTCCAATAAGGGATCGTGACTGCCCAGCACCACCGCAGGGCGATCAGCCTCAACGACACCGGGCTCGTAGCCGCTGCTGTGACTGGCGACCCACGCCGAAACGGCATCACGAGGAAACAACAACTTGCCCATGGCCCGGCTGCAGGGCAGCTCGCCCGATGCGGCCAAATCATAAACCTTGCGCTCCTTGATGCGGAGCAATTCGGCAAGTTCCTTGGTCGTTAAAAATTCCGGCATTGTGCGCGCCATAATCCGCTGTGGCGTTTGCAGCCCGCTTGGATTGCAAGATATTGCTCTGGTCTGCAAAGTTTACAGCAAGAGTCCGGCTGCGGGGAACCGTCTACCAGCCAAGCTGGGTCAGCGACAGGTCTGGCTGCACTAGAGGCTTTGATAATATTCCCGCAATACCGCGACGACTTCGGGCCTGCTGAATTCGGGCGGAATCGGTTCGTTCTTGGACAGCATTTCGCGCTGGCGGGTACCTGAAATCGAGATGTGGTCTTCTGGTTCATGCGGGCAGGTCTTGGCCGTGGCCATGCCGTCGCACTTCTTACAGTAGAATGTTATGTCGATCTTGAGCGGCTGGGTGATGAGCGCGCCATCCCACAGCTCATCGAAGATGTTCTGCGCGTCGAAAGGGCCATAAAAGTCGCCGACGCCCGCATGATCGCGACCGACGATTAAATGCGAACAACCAAAGTTCTGTCGGATTACGGCATGCAGAAGCGCTTCGCGCGGACCAGCGTATCGCATTTCGATCGGATAGCCGGCTTGGATCACGGTGTTCTTGCGGAAATAGCCGTCGATCATTGCTTGAATGGCCTGGGTGCGTACTTCGCCGGGGATATCGCCGGCCTTCAACTTGCCCAGCACTTGATGGATGAACGCCCCATCACATACTTCGACGGCGATCTTCACCAGATGCTCGTGGCTGCGGTGCATCGGGTTGCGCGTCTGGAATGCCGCGACACGGCGCCAGCCCATGTCTTGAAAAATCCGCCGCGCCTCATCGGGCCGGATATAGAGATCGGGGAAAGTCGACGGCAAATCACCCTCGTCCAATACCGTGACAGGCCCTGCTAAATTGACGTCGCCCTGAGCTAAAACTTTTTGAACGCCCGGATGGGATTCGTCGCTGGTGCGGTAGACGCTTTCACATTCGACCTGCTTGTCGATGCTGTATTTCTCCTCGAGCTTTAAAATTGCGCAGATCTGACCGGACTCGCCATCAGCGAGCGCTACGTCTTCGCCCAGAGAAAGGCCGTCCGCGGTTGCTTTGTCGACCGGCAATGTGATGGGAATCGGCCAGAACAGACCGCCGGAGACGCGCATATCGCGGCAGCAACTCTGCCAATCGTCGCTGCCCATGAAGCCGGTCAGGGGCGAATAGGCGCCCATAGCAAACATGTAGAGATCGGAGACTTCGCGCGATGTAAGGTCAACGCGCTTGAGCGTCTTGGCCCGGTCGGCTTCTGCATTGCGCGAATCCTCAGCCGCAAGCAGAGGATTGAGGGGTTTGCCGCCGTGCGGGGGAACCAGGTCGATCATGGGTGATCCTTCAACGATATATATCTAAATCGGAATACGTTTTATATGCGATTTGACGTTTTTGGTAGCCTAGGTGCGTTGGAATTGCGTGAGCACGCCTCCGTGGCATAGCCGGCGACGACAGCCGCCTGTGGATTGTGAGGATATCGGGGATAACCGGTCGTGCGCGCGCGCTTGGCTCTAGCATACAGTACGGAATCCACTAACCTAAAATGCAGTTGCGACGGCGTCCTTCGGGGCGTCGACGCAATCAGGACGCGGCAAGTCCGAAGTCGCACTTTGCCGAGGGCGGCTTAGGTGGCGGACCGAACGCCTGGTCTTGGCGGGCCAACCACATCTTCGTTTCGGCGAAGAAGTTGGGGACGCCCAAGCTGGGATCGGGAGGCCTAAGGGGCGCCGCCGCATGGTCTGAGAAACTGGGCCAGTTTCGATGATCACGTCGTATGCAACGCGACGAAAAACAACGGGTTACGGACCCGGGCCCTGACTTAGAGATTGTGAGCAATCGCGGTCGACGGGTCAGAGCCGAGGCAAAGGTTCCAGGATCGCGAGAAATCGTGGTCATGGAACCGGAGCCAGGTCCAAGGGAAGAATGAGACCTGCGGGTCGCAGACTGAACTTGGATCATCTCGCCGGACGGGCGCTGGAAACGGTGCTTTATAGCGAGATTAGGAGAGGGCGGGGCGAAAGTCTCGCCCTCTTCTTTATGTGGGCTCAACGATTTTCGTTGCCCGCCCCTGCGGCCACACCAAAATCATGCAACAAAAAACTGAGCCCCGGCGCGGGGTTTGCCGAGGCTCATTACGCAGAAACTGCCGAGCGCCTCCGCCGGGGGCTGGAGTGTCCGGTCGAGCCGACATTGGCTCAAATGCATTGCACTTTGATGACATGCTCCGCGCGAATTGCTTGTGCGGATGAGGTTTTCCGCAAAACGGGCACACCTTGGCGCGTGCCCGCACCGAAACCGTCTAAGCGCTTCACATTTCACGTGTTCGCCAAGACCTATACGCCGCGCCTGGGCTGTGTATAACGGCCCGATGCGCTTGGCGGCTGCTGGGCGCAGGATCGCTGTTTCCCGGAGCGAAGTCTCATGAGTCAAACGCTCTCTCAAATGTTCGCCAGCACGGTGAAAGCGGCACCGGACGCGCCGTTTATCGTTTTACCGGGCGGCGAGGCGATGACCTACGGTGCGGCAGCGGAACGAGCGGGTCGGCTTGCCAATGCGTTGGGCGAGCTCGGCGTCGGGCCAGGCGACCGTATTGCCGCGCAAATTCCGAAATGCCGCGACGCGCTGTTGCTGTATTTGGGTGCGATGCGGGCAGGGGCGGTCTATGTGCCGCTCAACACTGGCTACACGGCGGCCGAGCTGGATTATTTCCTGGCGGATGCGCGCCCGAGCGTCCTGGTTTGCGCCGCGAATGCGCGCGAGAAACTGGAACCATCCGCTCGAGCAAATGGCGTCGACCATGTTCTCACCCTTGGGCCAGAGGGTGAAGGGAGCCTGCCAGCGCTGGCGTTAGAATGCAGTCCGAGCGTCTCAGACGCCCGGCGCGTCGGCGACGACACGGCGGCCATTCTCTATACGTCCGGTACAACGGGCCGGTCCAAGGGAGCCATGCTCAGTCACACGAATTTGGTATCTAACGCGCACACGCTCGCCGAAATCTGGCGCTTTGAAGCGAGCGACCGGTTGCTGCACGCGCTACCGATCTATCACACGCACGGCCTCTTCACCGCCACCAACACGGTGATGGCGCGCGGCGCCTCAATGCTTCTGTTGCCAGGATTTGATGCCGAACAGGTGGTCGATGCCTTGCCGAAAACCAGCGTCTTTATGGGTGTTCCCACCTATTATATCCGGCTGTTGCAATGCGCGCGCCTGGATAAGGCCAGCGCCGCCGGCATGCGCCTCTTTATATCTGGCTCGGCGCCTCTTTCGCCCGACACCCATAACCAATTTGCCGAACGCACCGGTCACGCCGTGCTCGAGCGCTATGGCATGACCGAAACAAATATGAACACGTCAAATCCCTATGATGGCGCCCGCTTGGCAGGATCGGTCGGATTGCCATTGCCCGGCACCGAACTGCGCATCGTCGATAATGAGACAGGCACGCAATGCGGCACCGGCGAGGTGGGGGTGATCGAGGTGCGCGGCCCAAACGTGTTTGCCGGTTATTGGGGACAGGAAGGGCTCACGGCGCGTGAATTTCGTGACGATGGCTTCTTTGTCACGGGCGATCTGGGGCGGGTGGATGAAAGCGGCTATGTCTGGATCGAGGGGCGTCTGAAGGACTTGATCATCAGCGGCGGACTCAATGTCTATCCGGCCGAAATCGAATCCGCGATCGATGCAATTGCGGGTGTGCGGGAATCAGCGGTGATCGGTGTGCCGCACCCCGATTTTGGCGAAGGGGTGACCGCGGTTGTGGCGTGCGAAGACGATGCGCCGCTCGATGAGGGCGTGGTGGCGTCGGCGCTTGCGGCCGGATTAGCCAAATTCAAACAGCCCAAACGGATCTATTTCGTGGAAACCTTGCCGAGAAACGCGATGGGAAAAATTCAAAAGACCCTGTTGCGCGAGACCTATCGGGATACCTATCTGAAGGACTGAAGTGCGTGGAGGCCGGTTTTGCCTTGTCTCGGGCCGGCCGGCGTGCAGAACTTGCCCCATCGCCGCTGCATGGCGATTTGATGACTTGGTTGAGAGGTGAACTATGAAGTGGCGTGGCCGCAGAGAAAGCAAGAATGTCGAAGATCGGCGCGGACAAAGCGGCGGCTTCGGTTCTTCCAGAGGTCGCGGCATACGCTTCCCGATGCCGCGCAGCCGCGGTGGCCAGGGCGGCGGCATCGGCATTATGGGTTTGCTGATTATTGTCGGCCTGATGTTCTTCTTTGGCGTCGATCCACGCGTGATCTTGCAGGGTGGGTCTCAGGGCGGTGTGCCCGAAATACGGACGCCGCGGCCAAGCACAGGCCAGACACCGCAACAGCCTGCGCCACAGCGCAAGGCGAGCGACGACGGGCGCAAGTTCGTCTCCGTCGTGTTGGCGGACACCGAAGAAGTTTGGACGAAATTGTTTCCGCAGAAATACGGCAAACCCTATCAACCGCCGACCCTGGTGCTGTTTTCCGGCATGACGCGCTCGGCATGCGGCGTTGGGCAGTCGCAAATGGGACCGTTCTACTGTCCGCTCGACCACAAGCTCTATATCGACCTGTCGTTTTACAATCAGCTGAAGAACCGCTTCGGTGCGCCGGGCGATTTCGCCCAGGCTTACGTGATCGCGCACGAGGTCGGACATCACGTTCAGACTCTGCTTGGCATCTCCGAAAAGGTGCAGCGGGCGAAGATGCAGTCTGGCCAGCGGCAAGCCAACGCCATTCAAGTGGCGATGGAGCTTCAGGCCGACTGTTTGGCCGGTGTTTGGGCCAAACGCGCCGACGCCTCGAATAACATTCTCGAGAAAGGCGACATCGAAGAGGCCTTGAATGCGGCAAGCGCGATCGGCGACGATCAGATGCAGCGCCGCACCCAAGGCCGCGTCGTGCCCGATGCCTTCACGCACGGTTCATCGGCCCAGCGGGTGCGCTGGTTCCGCCAAGGCTTTGAGTCGGGCACGCCCGACAGCTGTGACACCTTCGGCGCGCAGTCGCTCTAAACCGCATCGATTAGAGAGAGACGCGTGGAAGCAAATGTCGGTCTGAGCGACCGCTGGTATCGAATGCCAGTAGGCGTGGCCCTTTTGATCATGGTGTTTGCCGGTCCGCAGACGCCATGGGGCTGGGCGGGTCTTTATCTGATCATCACAGGTTTGTTGCGCTTTTGCCCGATCTACCGGGTCCTCGGCCTCAATTCGTGCGGCGGCTAGGCTTGCGGTCGGGCAGGTCTGGCGCAGAGACGGTCTTTTCGGCCGCAACAGCTTCTTTCCCGACCTTTTTGCCGACGAATGTGGTTTGCTGACACGAGCGCCGCCGGGCTTTCAGCTTGGCGCACACCGTGGCGGCGTCAGCGGCATTGGAAAACGGGCCGGCGATAAGCTTCAGGCGGGCCTTTGCCTTGGGGCTATCGGGCTCGATCGCGACGTAGCGTATCTCCAGATCTTTGAGTTCGGCATTGTGTTTGGCGAGCAATCCGCGCCAGCGCTGGCGCAACCCATCAAGCGAGGGGTCTTGGCCAAGCTCTATGGCGAACATCGTGCGCGTCGGCTGACTGGCCGAGGCGA
>JAJFHN010000046.1 GCA_021775595.1 Hyphomicrobiales bacterium | reverse complement strand
GTCCGCCTACGACAAGGGCATCGAACCGCTAATCAATAACGAAATCGAACTCAACCAGGCTTTTGAAGCCGCTTCAAAGCCGTTTCAGGGCTTTATGCTGAGCCATGTGCGCGAAAAGGATCTTGGGTTGTTCCTGGACCTATCGGGCGACAAGAATGTCGAAAAAGCGGACGACGTCAGTCTGCGCGTACTTGTGCCGGCCTTCATGATTTCGGAGCTCAACCGAGCCTTCGAGATCGGCTTCTTATTGTTCGTGCCGTTTATCGTAATCGACCTGGTGGTCGCTTCCGTGCTGATGTCCATGGGCATGATGATGCTGCCGCCGGTGATCATATCGCTGCCCTTCAAGCTGATTTTCTTCGTGCTGGTGGACGGCTGGCACTTGGTTGCAGGTTCGCTGGTTCAAAGTTACGGCGGCTGATCCTGCCTGCGGACCATATGGCCACGTCATCCACATGGCCGTTTGAACACGGTCAATTGCGATTGCGGCCATTGGGTATCGTGCTATCATTCGTTCGCTGAAGTGTGCTGGCGGATTCAGCCTTCGGTTGCTCGTCAACGAAGCTGGCACAACCCTGCGAATGGTCCGACACGACCCATCCGACTGGATCGGTTTTGTCAGTCCCCCAAACTTCTCAAGCCCCCGCGTACGACGCGGGGGTTTTTTCTGTTGCGGATGTGTGGGGTTCGCGTCCGAGCCCAGCGGCTCAGCCAGCAGTTGCCTGGCCTGGCGTGTCGGTTGGAATCGCGGCACCAGTCTTCTCGTCATAGCTCTCGCGAAACTCTTTCATGAATGCATCGAGCGTATCGCTGCCGGCGATTTCCTTGGCGAGCTGGCGGAAGTCCGTGCCCTTCATTTTGGTCGGTTTCGTCACCAGCATGAAGGATTCGGCGTCTGGGGTCTTCATCAGCTTGTCGTAGTACTTCTTGCGCAGCCGATCGAGCGCGAACTGGTCACCCGATAGCGAATACGAAATGGCCGAGCGAAGCACGTCCTTGCGCTCGCGCTCCTCGAGCGGTTGGGTTTGCTGCCAGCGCATGCCGAGATAACGCTCGAGCTGCTCTCCCGCCTTCTGCCATTGCTGGGACGTCCATAGGGCGTCGCCCTTCAAGCGCTCCACGTCATCGCCGCGCAGCGTGTTAAGAATTTCGATCGCCGCCTCCGCGCGACCCAATTCGCCGAGCGCGCGGGCTTCCAGCAGGCTGCGTTGTCGCAGCATCGTCTCGGGCAGCCCGCTTTGGCGCGTCTGGCGCAGCGCGCGGATTGCCAATCCTGGTTTGCGATTGAGCAGATGCACCATGGCGAGACGCGTGGCGACTTGGGCGCGCGCGGCACCCGAAAGCCGCTTTTCCACCTGATGGCCGAGAATATCCGAGGCTTGGTCCAACAGATCGACGGAGATCAATCGGTCGGCGAGCTTGCGGATCATTTCATCGCCCTGCCGCCCAACCGGCGTCAATTCGCGATGATCGTAGAACAGACTGAGCGCATCAATCGGACGCAGCTCGTCGCTCTTGCCGCGCAAAAAGAGATCTTGGAACACCAAGCGCATATCGTCCTGGATCTGCCGCGATATCTCCTCTTCGGGGAAGGAGCGCACCGCGCTTTCCATCAACGAAAACGCATTTCCATACCGGTCCTCTTTCACATAGAGATCGGCGAGCAGTCGCATCGTGTTCAATTCAACATCATCGCCGCGCCAAACGATCTGCAAGCGCTCGAGCTGCTTGATCGCCTCTTCGCCGTTGATTCCGGCAGACCGCAGATTGATCGAAATAACGCTCAATTCCGCTTCGGCGGCCGAGGCCCTGTGGGGTCCATCAATGGTCGCTTCGAAGGCTTCCATCGCCTCCTCGGAGCGCCCGATCTTATCCAAGTAGCGTCCCTTCAGCAGATTGGCCCTGGCTTCTATTAGGGGCGGCAATTTGCGCTTGGGCAATGCTTCGAGAGCATCGGCGACCTTCTCCAGTTGTGACAGCTCGAGCGCGGCACGGGCAGCCGCCAGCCAAAAGCGGGCCTGGATGGGATCGGGGTATGCCTCCGCCGCGCTCCAGGCCTCGTAAAAGCCCTTGAGCGCCTTCTCCCAATGCTTTTCCTTGCTCTCCAGCAATGCCCGCCACAGACCGGCGTCCATATCGTTGGCAAGCGCATGAACCTCCAACTCCTTGCGGGCTTCCTTGGTGCGTCCCAACAGCACCAGAGCCGCGCCACGCATGGCGTTGAACGACGGATCCATGGCGACCGCTTCATCATCGATCGCCATTTGGTTGAGAATGCCAAGGGATTCGGCCGTCAGCTCATTGGCGATAAAGAGCCGCGCAAGGGCAAAGCGCAGGCCGTTCTTTTCCTCATCGGGACTGAGCGCAATGGAGCGCTGCATCTGAACCGAGCGGCTGAGCAGCTGCTCGGGGTCTTGGACCCGCCAAGCGCGGAAGTCGATATAACCGTGCCTCGTCGTGGCATCGAGCGGCTTTTTGCCGGGCACGTATTGGTGCGCGCCGCCGGCTGAGATCGTCAGACCATCTTGGCGCGTGATCACCACCTCATCGAGCGACAACCGAACGCCCACGTCATCGGAATTGGGGCGGACGACGATTCCGTGGGCCGAACGCAAGGCGGAAAAATCGACGAAATCTTGAGGTTTTGCTATGCCGCGCGCCGGTCCCAGGGCGGTCACCACCGCAAACTTGTCGCCCACTTGAGGATCTTTGATCCAGTGAACGCGGCCAGCTTCCTTGAGGTCAATGCGCATAAGCGAGCGTTTGTCATCGCGCAGCGTGCGCTGCAAATTGAGCGGCTCAGTCTTGCCCGTCACCATGTCTCCAATGGAGACAATCCAGTTCTTCTTGTCGGTCTCCACATATGTGAGCCAGGGCTGCGAGAGACGCAGCCGCACATATTGCATCGGTCCGGCGGTGACGTGGTCGACCTCGACGATCTTTTCGCTTTTCGCCGATTTAATCGCCGCCAGATCAAGCTTGGCGGCGCTGTCGAACACGAGCCAAATAGTGTTGCCGCGCCGGAATGCGGCTGAGGCAACCGGTTTGGGAAACGGAAACGTCATGCGCATCTGGCTATCGGTCGTCTCCAGCGTCGCTGTGAATGCCCGGCGATCTGGCTTCTCCCCAATTGCAGGAACCGCATCGGCGCTTTCAGGCGCCGGTGCGGATTCCGTTTGGGCCGCAGTCTCCGCCGCTGCCGGCTCATCAGGTGGCTTGGCCGCTGCGGCGGGCCTATCGCTTTTGGGGGCGTTCGATGCCACTTCCGCCGGGACTGGCGGCGCGGGCTCGTCCTTGGATTTGGCTCTGGCCGCTTGATCAGCGGCGGCTGGCTCGGGCACGACCGCTGCTTCCGCGGGTACCGGCTCGATGCTCTTTTCGGCCTCGGCTTTACCGCCTGGTCCCGGCGGCAACGGCACTTCCGTGTCGGCAAATTCGGTCCCCGACAGGTTTGTCCCGTCCAGCGCCTTTAAGGCCGTCTTGATGGCGGCATCGGCTTTGGCCTGCAGGTCCTGAGCGGCCGGATCGTTGCGCGAGCCGGCAAGGGTAATTTCTTCTTTATCGGCCGATTCAGCGCCATCCTCGCCGCCTTGCGGTTCGTCGCTTGACGGCCGCGGCACGGCGCGCGCGGCACTTTCAGCCGCGCTGTCATTGGCGTCGCCCGGCCCGGTCAGGTCGAGCACATAGGCGTTGCCCTCGCGAAATCCGCGGACATCGACATCGCCATCGACGGTGAGCTCGACCGTCATACCTTTGTCAGTTTTTTCGGCTTCGGCACCGCGCAAATATTTGGGCGGATCCACTTTCAATCGGCTCAGATCGGCTTGTGCATTGCGACCGAAATCCAACCGGACCTTGAGCCCTTGGCGACCGAGGTTCGCCGTGACGAATTTGTTCCAATCGAACACGACGCGCGTGAAGGTGGGGTGTTTGGCGAGCTTGACGTCCAGCTTGTAGGGATCTTTTGCATCGTCGCGCTGCTTGGCTTCCTCGCGCGCCTTGCGTTCGGCCTCCAGCGCCTTGAGCGAAAGTTCGCGCATCACGTCCTTGGGTAGCGAGGGCGGTGCGCCGATCCAACTTGGCGGCAGCAGATCGACGAACAGTTTGTTGCCTGCCTCCATGACATTGACGCGGAAGGCGCGCTGCAACGCAAGCCGCAGCGCACGCCCGTCCGGGTCGCGCCGCGCGATGCCAATATAGTCCGGCACTCGCTCCGGGATCTCACCCAAATCAATATTGACCTGATCGTCGAAGTTCAGAATGAGCACGTTCGAGGCGACTTCGTTGGTGTATCCAGGTATCGCATCAAAGGTGAAGACCAGCCGGGCAAATCCCGTCTCATTGCGCGCAGTGACCTTCACATCGGCATCGGCAAAAGCCGGCATAATGGCCGCCAGCGCAAAGATCACCGACATCACCGATATCAGCACAACCCAAACCACGAATTCGAACGCCACGCGCAGCCGACCCTTGCGATCCCTGGCGGGCTCGCTCCGCGCGCTAGGGGCGCGTGCTTGATGGGTGGCGATATCGCTCAAAGCGCTATTCCCTCATGCCAGTCTCATCCGAAAACAACCGGAAATTCCGGGAGTTCCGGTGGCTAACAGGGTAGCGATTTCATAGTTAACGCGGGCTTAAGAGCAGCGCACTTTGCGCCCGTTTTCTGGCTCTATCCGGCGCCGTCTTGACCGATCTTTGGAAGCTTGTTCGTCCCGCCTGACTGGACGTCGCTCGAACGGGCCAGTTCCATGGTCAAGCGGCGCGCGGCAGACGGGTCCATGGCCGCCAAAATCTTGCCCATCGCCTGCGGCCGCATGCGTTGAACCATCGCGGTCAGGATATCGAGATCGAGCCGATTGAAGATCTGCGCCGCCTGCTTTGGCTTCATGGCGGCGTACATTTTCACCAAACGCATATATTGCGCCATGCGCTCGTCATCTTGCTTGCTCAGTTCTTTTTCGATCCGTTTCTCGATCGATTTGAGTTCGGCGATGCGCGCTCCAACGCGCTTTTCAGCCGCTTTTAACAAATTCTCGCGCAGCTCCAATTCGCGCTGACGGCGTTCAAGTTCGATGCGCCGTTTGCTCAAGCTCTGCAGCACGGCAAGTTCGGATTCGGTTTTGCCGGGGCCCGATTCTTCGGCACCAAACGCGTCAGTCAATTTGCCGTCTTCTCCACCTGGCTTCTCGCCATTTTGCGCCGCCGGTTTTTCGTCAGCGGCGTCTCTTTTTCCTTCTTCAGCGCCATCGCTTTGTGCCGTCTTCCCGTCGTCCGCATCTTCAGCGCTGGATCGGCTAGATTTGCTTGCCTGTTCGTCGGCGGCAGGCGCTTCTGGCGACGCGGCCGCGGTTTGTGCTTTGGCTGGCGCAGCGCCCGAGAGCACATAACCGCCACTCAGCATCAAGCCCGTCGTCTTGAGAACCAGCAAGCAGAAGGCGGCAAAGGCCACCAGTTGAAGGAGCCTAACCGTGCCCATCAGGCGGCGTCCCGGTCTTGCTGATCAGGCGCGGGCGCGGACTCTGTGGCGTTCAGCAGGCCAAGGCCCAAATTGCTGGCCCTGAGACCATGTTTGGGGGCTGGCGCCGCACGCTTGGTCTTGGCAGATCCATTGCGCGCGTTCATCTGACTCATCATTGTGAGTTTCGAATACACCTCTTCGCCCTGACCGATGCTTTGGGAGAGACGCGTCGAGAGATCGCGCGCGCTTTCCACATGGGCAGCCAGCATGTCCTCGGCGTTGTCAGCCGATTTTTGCAGTCCTGACAGTGCGTGTTCCGCGTGCGCCGTGGCGGCATTGAGTTCGCGGATGATTTCCCTCAACTCCGATTGGTCGGAGCGCAGGCGTTCGAGCTTGCGGTTGACCACCAAGCAATAACCGATGGTGACGATCAAGAGCAGTGCAACCAAGGCCTCTACGACAAATCCCAATGAACCCTCCCCCATAACTAAGCCGCTTCTACTTTGGTATTTGATTTGTCTGCTTTGCCGGCATCTTGGACCGGGCGCAAAGGGCGTTTGCGCAGACATGATCTGATCTTCATGGCGATGTGATCGCCCGAGCGCCCCATCCCGGCGCTGAGAAGCGGGATGCCGGCGCAGCTCAATCTGACCGGATCGTCGGGCCCGCAATTGAGCGTTATCGTCTCGCCGACCTTGAGTTCCATAACCCGGCTGAGCGGCAGGCTTATTTCATCCAGCACCGCTTCCAGCCGGACTTTGGTCTGATTGATTTCATTGGCCAGATGGTTTTCCCAGATCGCGTCGCGGCCGAACTTTTCGCCCATGAAGCCCTGCAGCAACAGGTCGCGGATCGGTTCGAGCGTTGCGTAGGGCAGAAGAATGTCGACCCGTCCGCCACGATCTTCCATATCGACGCGCAATTTGATCAGAATTGCCGCATTCGCCTGGCGCGTGATGGCGGCAAAGCGCGGATTGGTTTCCATGCGCTCAAGGTCAAAGGTGACGGGCGAAAGCGGCTGGAAGGCTTGCTCGGTATCTTCCAGAATGACCTTGATCATCCGGCGCATCAAATTTGTCTCGATGGTCGTATAAGGACGGCCTTCAATGCGAGTGGCCGGCGCACCCCGCCCCCCCAGCAGCACATCAACGATCGAGTAGATCAGATTGGAATCGACGGTCATCAACGCATAGCTGTCCCACTGCACCGCCTTAAAGACGGCCATCAGGGCTGGCAGCGGCACGGAGTTGAGATAGTCGCCAAAGCGCATTGTCGAGATATTGTCGAGACTGACCTCGACATTATCCGACGTGAAATTGCGGATGCTTGTCGAGAGCAGCCGGACCAGCCGGTCGAAGATGATTTCCAGCATCGGCAGGCGTTCGTATGACACCATGCCCGAATTGATGATGGCTCGAATGCCGCTCGTGTCGGTGAGGGAGCGCTCGTCGAGATCGAAGCCCAGCAGATTGTCGATTTCATCCTGGTCGAGAATGCGCTCGCCGCCGCCCGAAGACCCCTCGGCGCCTTCGCCACCGTCGGCATCGTCGATCATGGCGGCCCACTGCGCCGCCACGTCTTCATCGAAACCCTCATCGCCACCGTCGCCACCGGACTCTGCCGCGATCTCCGCAGCCCACGCCGCAGCTTCATCGTCGTCCCCGCCGTCGCTGCCGGTGTCGACGTCAGGAGCTTCGTCGAAGGTGATATCGGCGGCGTCCGCCGGATCGGCATCATCTATTGGCGGCGCTTCATCGAATGTGATGTCGCCAACATCAGGCGAATCGCCGCCCGCGACGTCGGGCGCCTGATCGAATTCGATATTGGTTATATCGTCTTCGTCGTCAGCCATGCTTGTGAGCTCCCGTCACTGGACGATAATTTCCTTGAAAAGCACGCGCGTAACCTTGTGGGGATGAACTTCGAGATTGACCCGGCGCAGCAGCTCTTCCTTCAAACGGAAAATGCCCGCCGAGCCGTTGAGATCGGTGCTCCTGAGCTCTCGCAAATACAGCTGGAACATGTCGAGCACCCGCGGCATCACCGGATCGAGCGCCGCGATAGCGTGTTGATTTTCGGCTTCCAGCGAGACTTTCAGCTTGAGATATTGCGCGCGCTTTTCAGACGAACTCAGATTCACGACCATTTCCGGCAGGTCGTAATAGACGAGCTTCTTGGGGCCGACGACAGCGTCCGAACTGCCGAACATGCCGCTGGCTAAATATCCCGCGCCAGCAAGCAGAAGCAGCAACGGAACAGCGGCAATCATCATCATCTTGCGGTCGGGGGGCCAAATTTTGAAGTTAAAGCGGCCGCCACCTTCGGTTTCCTGGGCCTCGCCCTCTGCCGCGGCGTCCTCGCCCTCTTTGGCTTCGACCTTGTCGTCTTCGGCCTCGTCACTCATCGCTGCAGGCTCCGTTTTTTCATTTTTCCGCAGGTTGAAGCGGCTCCAGCGCGCTCGCCTGCATGGTCATATTTATTATCCATAGGGTTAACGATTGGTTGCTTTTGGCGGCAATTCTTGCCGGGTGGTTTTTGCCCGGTCGGCAGCCTCTGACCGCCGCGAAAAACATTATATCATTGATAAATAACGATTTTAATGCTGGCACGCCCCCTGCATCGTTACCAATCGTAGCCGCAGGGGCATCGTCCCCGTCCGTCTTGCGTTGCGGCGTTGACGCAAACCGTTGAGTCGGATCAAAGCTATGGAAAACGCCCTATTGGTGTCGCTATCGCGGCAAAAAGCCCTACAGGCGCAGATGAACGTGGTCGCCAACAACATGGCGAACATGAACACCTCTGGCTACAAGAGCGACGGCCTGTTGTTCGAAGAACACCTGATGCCCACCGCGCGCATGACCGATATGTCGGGCCGCGACGCCAGGGTTTCCTTCGTCCAAGACGTCGGTCAATTCCGAAATTTCAACGAAGGCTCCATCGAGCAGTCCGGTGGAGAGCTCGATGTCGCGATCTCCGGCGAAGGCTGGCTCGTGGTGCAGACCCAGCAGGGCGAGCGCTATACGCGAAACGGCCAGCTCAAGCTCAATTCGGAAGGTCAATTGGTGACCAACGCCGGCAACCCGGTTCTTGGCCAAGGTGGTCCGATTTCCTTCTCGCCCAATGAATCGGGGATAGAGATCGCCACTGACGGCACCATCTCGACCACGGCCGGCATCAAGGGTCGGCTTCAGGTTGTCCAGTTCGACAATCCCCATGCCCTCAAAAAGCACGGCTACACGTTGTTCAAGACGGACGATGCGCCGCAACCTGCCGAAGACGTGCGCATCCTCCAGGGCATGATCGAGAGATCGAACGTCAATCCAATTATGGAAATGACGCGCATGGTCGAGACCGTGCGTGCCTACACCGCCGTCACAAGCTCCATCGATAGCGCACATCGCATGCGCCGCAGCGCCATCGAACGCCTTGGTGACACACGCTCTGCCTAATCCGCCAGTCGCGGACCGGGCACGGCCAAACATGAGAACGTGAGGGACAAAAAAAGATGAAATCCTTACAAGCCGCCGCCACCGGCATGATGGCGCAACAGCTCAATGTCGAGGTGATATCGAACAACATCGCCAATATGAGGACGACCGGGTTCAAGCGCGTACGCGCTGAATTCCAGGATCTTCTCTATCAGGATCTCCGGCGGGTCGGCTCCACATCTTCAGACCAGGGCACCGTTGTTCCGACCGGCGTTCAGGTCGGCTTTGGTGTCAAGACCGGCGCCACCTCCCGGGTCATGAGCCAGGGCAACATCACGAGCACCGAAAAGGAGCTCGACGTGGCCATTCGCGGCGAAGGCTTTTTTCAAGTGAGCATGCCGAGCGGTCAGACGGCTTACACGCGTGATGGATCATTCGAACTCGACAATCAGGGAAACCTGGTGACCCTCGACGGTTACCAAATTGATCCCGGCATCACCATTCCAGACAACGCCATCAGCATCACGATCAACCGCGAGGGCACGGTCCAAGTCCAGGTCGACAACCAAACCGAACCCCAAGACGTCGGCCAGATTCAACTCGCCCGCTTCGTCAACAAGGCGGGGCTAGATGCCATCGGAGACAACTTGTTTTTGGAAACCGCTTCAAGCGGCACCGCGACCACTGGGAGCCCTGGCGATGCGGGCTTCGGCGACGTGCTGCAAAAATTTCTCGAGGCCGCCAATGTCAACGCCGTCTCCGAGCTCTCGGACCTGATTGCAGCACAGCGCGCCTATGAAATGAACGCGCGCGTGATCAGCGCTTCCGACGAAATGATGTCGGCCGCGACACAGATCCTCAGATCCTAGGGTTAGGGCATTAGATTCAACATGAATAAGCCAAATATATCCGAAGCTTGCGGCTTTCTGATCAGCCTAGTTCTGGCCGCAACCGCGCTGCTGGCGGCCCATTCGGCGCCCGTGCGCGCGGCCGACAACGATCCGTTGTTGAAGGAACGCATCGAGGTCTTTGAGGACTTGGTCCGTCTGGGTGATCTGTTCGAGAACGCCGGCAACGCCGCCAACATCGCCGTATTCCGCGCTCCCGATCTGGGCACGGAGGGCAAAGTATCGGCGCGGCGCATCGCGGTTGCCGCCCGCCAGCATGGTCTGGAGTGGGCCAATCTCGGCGGCATCGACCGCATCGTCGTACGCCGTCCGAGCCGGCACATCACGCTTGACCAAGTCAGGCAGACCCTCGCCGGCCATGTCGCGAGCCATCTCGATCTGGATGAAGACGCAACCGTCGACGTCAAACTCGAAGGAGCCGCCAAACCGATCCATATCGATCCGAGGGTCACCGAGCCTTTCATCGTCCGCAAATTCGAGATGCAGCCCGAGGGCGGTACCTTCCGGGCGGTGTTGGGATTCGAAAAATCCGATTTCGCCCGCGAGAATTTGATTTTCCACGGCACGGCGATCGAAGCCGTCAAATTGATGGCGCCACGCCACAACATCGAGCGCGGCGCGATGATCAACGAATCTGACCTGCAGGTCGTTCACCATGCCAAAGCCGCGGCCAGAGACGGCATGGTGCAAACGCCCGAGCAATTGGTCGGCAAGGTCGCCAAGCGCCGCCTGACGGCGGGACGTCCCGTGCGTCAGAAGGATGTCGAGGCCCCGACCTTGATCGAACGCAAAGCGCTGGTGACCATTCTCTACAAAACGCCCGCCATGATGCTCAAGACCAAGGGGCGTTCCGAACAAGATGGCGCCCATGGCGAAGTGATTTCGATCGTCAACACCCAGACCAAACGTTCCCTGCTGGCGCGCGTCGTCAGTCCAAACACCGTCGTGGTCGTCTCGTCGAGCGAGATCGCGACGGCCGAGTCCAATCTCATAACCGGCAGCATCGCCAAACGCGGAACGGCGGCAGCCAACGCGTCGGCGAGC
The DNA here is from genome assembly GCA_021775595.1 of Hyphomicrobiales bacterium. Classification (GTDB taxonomy): domain Bacteria; phylum Pseudomonadota; class Alphaproteobacteria; order Rhizobiales; family Methyloligellaceae; genus JAJFHN01. The sequence continues at coordinate 34,517 of JAJFHN010000046.1, read as the reverse complement.
AGATAAAGCCAGTGAACCTGTAGCCAAGTCGAACGGAAAGTAAGCATCATGATGTATCAGCGTTGTATCGCCCTCACCCTGGTTGCGTTCAGTTTGAGCGGCTGTAGTTATTTCGGACGCCTGCATACCGTGGGCGAGGAACCTCCACTGACCGCGATCGAAAATCCGGTGACGCAGCCGGGTTACAAGCCCGTCAGCATGCCAATGCCGATCCCCGAGCCCGCCAGCTTCAATTCCAATTCGTTGTGGCGCAGCGGCGCGCGCGCCTTCTTCAAGGACCAGCGCGCCGCCCGCGTCGGCGACATTCTCACGGTTTTGGTGGAGATCACCGACAAAGCGGAATTCGACAACGCGCTGACGCGCGATCGCGACGCCCGTGAATCGGCCTCCTATACTGAGATCGCCGGCTACAAGCGTTGGCTCGAGCATGTGCTACCCAAGGATGCGAACATTGACCAACTGGTCGACATTCAAAGCTCCGGCGAGGCCAATGGCGACGGCTCAATCGAGCGCGAAGAGAAGATCACGACGAAGGTCGCGGCCGTCGTCACCCAGGTCTTGCCCAACGGCAACATGGTGATCGAGGGACGCCAAGAGGTCCGCGTCAATTTCGAAAAGCGCGACCTGATAGTCGCCGGCGTCGTTCGGCCTGAGGACATCACCTCAGACAACACGATACCGATTGCCAAGATCGCCGAAGCCCGCGTCTCCTATGGTGGCGAAGGGCGCTTGACGGATGTCCAACAGCCCCGCTACGGCCAGCAAATCCTGGATATCCTGCTGCCGTTCTAAGTTGAATTTTCTGGCCCAAGCCGGCCCGGTGCGCAAGCGCCGGGCCGCGGTCTGACAAGCCATCACAAAAAGCAAAGAGTGACCGAAGGCCGCGCCATCAAGGAGCCAAGAGCCTAGTCGTTGCGATAAACGCGCTCGCGGCGCTCATGGAGTTCCTGGGCCTCGACACTCAGGGTGGCGATCGGACGGGCATCGAGGCGCTTGAGGCCGATCGGCTCTCCCGTTTCCTCGCAATAGCCGTATGTGCCGCTCTCGATACGGCCCAAGGCCTCATCGATTTTGGCAACGAGCTTGCGCTGCCGGTCGCGCGCGCGCAGTTCGAGGGCTCTGTCGGTTTCCGAGGTCGCCCGGTCAGCAATATCGGCATGCTGGGTCGACTCGTGCTGCAAGTTGAGGATCGTTTCCCGATTGGATCGGATGATGTCCTCTTTCCAGGCAAGCAGCTTCTTCTGGAAATACTCCCGCTGACGGGCATTCATGAACGGTTCGTCGTCTGACGGCGTATAACCGTTGGAAAGTTTCTTCTTACTAACCATGCGGACCTCTTTGAGCGTCGCAAATCGCGTTAGTCATCTCCACCAACGAAAATTCGAATCGGTTACCCCAGACCCTCAAAAAAACGTGCACCGTAATTACGGATGATTGGCCGCAAGTCAAGAATTGACAGCGCTCGCGCAACTTTGCGTTGATGAAATTCAGTCGCCTCAACCGGTCCGAAATACCGTCTCAGGCGGCAATTATCCGCTGGATTTAGCGATTTTCGCTAGCTCGACTCTGGCTCGAAGATCGATCTGTTTCATCAAATCTTCCAAATGCCGATCACCGGCGCTTAGATCCTTCTTGGCCACGGTAAGCTTGAGCTGTTTCAGGCTGTGTTCACTGAGCCGCCCAGCCAGCAATCCAACCTTCAGATCATCGAGCAAGTCGAGCATTTCATTGCCACGATCTACCGTCTTGCGTTTGCGCTGATCGGCGTCATCGACCATCTGAACGGCCATGATGGTATCGGCGTTGGCAAGCGCGACGGGTCCACGCAGCGAACTCGCCCGCCGCTGGCCCCGGTTCCGGGCAACCTGAAAGCCACCACCCGCACCGCCAGAGCGGCGGGCCGACCGGTTCGACTTGGATTGGGTTGTCTGCGAGGCGCCGGTGACACGCATATCGAATCCCAATTGTGATTTCGATTGTCTGCTCGTTCCACTTTGCGAGCGCATGCTTAATGGGGCGTTAAAGGGCGGAAAATATTGCCGCCTAGATGGCAGAATATGCTGGCATCAAGTGGACGTCGACAATCTTCAAAATATATTATTCTTGTAATTCAATATCTTAACGCGTTCTCTCGGCGCCGATTTCCTGGCACGCTTTTCGCTTGGTTAACGGGAACTACAGCTAGGCGTTGGCTGCATATGTGTGGTCGGAGGAAAAAATACGGTGTCTTTGAATCAGCAAAAGGAAGCGCGCCCCTCGCCAGGTTTGGGAATCTGGGCGATTGCACTTGCTGCGCTGGCCTGCCTGATCCAAGCCGTCTTCATTCCAGCCGAAGCCGCATCGCGCATCAAAGACTTGGTCGACTTCGAGGGCATTCGCGAAAACCAGCTCGTCGGTTACGGGCTGGTGGTCGGCCTGAACGGCACCGGCGACTCCTTGCGCAACGCACCCTTCACCCGCCAGAGCCTGGAAGCCATGCTTGAACGCCTCGGCGTCAATACGCGGGACGCCAATCTGCGCACGGCCAATGTCGCCGCCGTAATGGTGACCGCCAACCTGCCGCCGTTCGCGACCCAGGGCACCCGCATCGACATTACCGTAAGCGCGCTCGGCGATTCTGATAGCCTGCAGGGCGGGACCTTGCTGGTGACCCCGCTGCATGGTGCAGATGGCGAAGTCTACGCCGTCGGTCAAGGCGCAGTGGCCATCGCCGGCTTCAGCGCCGAAGGCGATGCGTCCTCCATTACCCGCGGCGTGCCGACGGTTGGGCGCATTTCAAACGGCGCCATCATCGAACGTGAAATCAAATTCGACCTGCAGCAGCAGCGCTCCCTGCGGTTGGCGCTTCGCAATCCCGATCTCACCACCGCCAAGCGGGTTGCGGTGGCCATCAACGCTTTCACATCCTTTCCGGCCGCCCGCACGTTGGACCCTGCCACCATCCGTCTCGAATTGCCCCACGCCTATAAGGGCGATCTCGTTTCGCTGCTGATGGACATTGAGCAATTGCGCATCGAGCCCGATCAGACGGCCAAGATCGTGATCGACGAGCAAACCGGGATTATTGTCATGGGCCGCGACGTGCGCGTTAGCACTGTAGCGATCGCACAAGGCAACTTGACGGTGACCATCACCGAAACACCGCAAGTCAGCCAGCCCGAACCCTTTTCCGAACGCGGCCGCACGGTTGTTGTGCCCCGCACGCAGGTCTCGGCCGATGACGAATCCGACCATAAGCTTGCCGTGGTCGGCGGCGGCGTGACGCTGCACGAGTTGGTCAATGGCTTGAACGCGCTCGGCATCGGTCCGCGCGATATGATTTCGATCCTGCAGGCGGTCAAAGCCGCCGGCGCGCTGCAAGCTGAAATCGAGACGATGTAATGGACGCCGGCGGCTTGACCATGGGAGTTCTGGCTGACACGACGCCGCAGCTCAGCATGCGTGCGCAGAACATGATTGCGCGCGACAAGGCGGCCAACTCCGATCACAGCGGCGCCCGCAAAGCGGCCGAGGAATTTGAAGCCGTCTTTCTGACAACCATGCTCGAGGGCATGTTTGCCGGCCTCGGAACCGATACCGACTCGCCTTTCGGCGGGGGCTCGGGCGAGCAAACCTACCGCTCATTGCTGACGGCCGAATATGCCAAGGAAATTGCCAAGACCGGCGGCTTGGGAATTGCCGACCAAGTCACGCGTGAAATGATTGCAGTTCAGGAAGCGAGTAAACGATGACCCAAGACACACCCCAAGCAGGCCAGCTCAATGGCGCCGACACGACGGTTGAACACGAGCCCCGCATCGATACGCCCGAAGCCGCTCAAACGCTGTGCGGTCAAATCACTGTAACAATTGGCGAGCTTGTTTCGACGCTCGATCGCGAGACCGGACAACTGCGTAAGGGCCGCGCTCTCGACATGACGGCGCTGCATGCGCGCAAGTCGGCGCTGACCACCACACTGATGCGCCAAATGGCGGTCTTCGGCCGCGACTCCCAATACATCGCCATGGCGACGCCAGAGCGCGTTGCCGAGATCAAGTCGCATCAGGAAGTCTTCCAAAAAGCCCTGATCTCCAACCAAGATGCCCTCAACGCCATGAAAGCGGTCTCAGAATCCCTACTGCGCACGATCGCCACGAAAGTGGCTGAGGCCAAGGGCGGGCCCGAGGTCTATGGCGGCAACGCTCAGGCCGAGGCCACCAAGACGACCGCTCCCTCGGCGATTTCAATCGACCAGAGCCTCTAGGCTCCTCCCCCGCCCAAACGGACGCCGCGTCCAGCCGTTTTGGCGGGCGGCGGTCAATTGATCCCTGTAGAAAGCATCCGTTTACCCTGCGCGCGAGACGTCCGGCGCGTTAAACGTTGCTTGGGCAAATTGGGGTATTGCTTGATCCAGCAAAGGGCAGACTTCAGCAACCCGGAAATTAGCTGGGCTGCGCGGCAGAAATCATGAGGTTCCCGATGCTTCCATCCCGAATATCGTTAAGAGAAATTTAGCATAAATCCAACAGGATGCCCGACGAATGTTCCAGGAGGGATGTTCTGAGTACTTAAACCTCAAGAGGGAACTATATCAATGGCTGATATTACTCTTAGTTCGGCAGTTCGCAACAACCTGTTGTCGTTGCAAAACACTGCCACTTTGCTCGGTCAGACGCAGGAGCGTCTTTCCACGGGCCTGAAAGTGAACAGCGCGTTGGACGATCCGACGGCGTTTTTCACCGCTGCGGGTCTGGAAAGCCGTGCTAACGACTTGAGCCGCTTGCTCGACTCGGTTGGTAACGCCGTTCAGACGGTTCGCGCCGCGGATGAGGGCATTGGCGCCATCACTTCGTTGGTCGAATCCGTTCAAGCGACGGCCCGTCAGGCGCTTCAAAAGCCTTCGGGTTCGGCTACGGCCACGACGCTCACCGGTACCGTTACGCTCACGGCTGATACAGCCGCGGTCAAAACCGGCACGGGCGATCTCATCGCCTCCGGTGCCGCTACGGCAGCTTCGCTTGGTTTTGCGGATGGTGACGAAATCACTATCACGACGACCAGCGGCGGCACGACGACCCATACGGTCGGTACTGCTGCTACCGAAGCGATCAGTGTCGCCATCGCCGCGCTGGATGCCAACACCGGCGCGACCGTTGCTCTTGTCGGCAACAACATTGTCGCAACGGCTGGCAACAACACCGACTCCATTACGTTTGGTGAAGGTGCCCAGGGCACGAACCTTGCCGGCGTTGGTCTCGACACCACGGCAGCTGATCCGACGAACGCGCAAGTTGCGGCATTGACCGGCACTCTGTCGGTTTCTGTCAACGGTGGCACGGCTCAGACGATTGACCTGAGTGCGCAAGCCAACAGAGCCGCTCTCGAGTCTGCTCTTGCTGGCCTGACCAACGTTACGGGCGCCGTTACCGGCAACAACGTGACGTTGACCGCAGCATCGAACGCCGATTCGCTGACGATCAGCGGTGGCGCCGATGTTGGCTTGACGGACGGCACGACTGCCGCACCGCAGAACGCCGACCGTGCTTCGCTGGAGACTGAATACAACAATCTCCGGTCGCAGATCGATCAGTTGGCGTCTGATGCCAGCTTCAACGGCATCAACCTTCTCAATGGCGATAGCTTGAGCGTTATCTTCAACGAGACGGGCACGAGCACGCTATCGATCACCGGTGTCACGTTTGATTCCGCTGGTCTTGGCGTGAACGCGGTTGCCACCGATTCATTCCAGACCAACACGGCGATTAACGCGGCTCTGGGTGAGTTGGACACGGCGGTCAGTTCGCTCCGGACGCAAGCTGCGACCTTCGGTTCGAACCTCTCGGTTGTCGAGATTCGTCAGGACTTCACGAAGAACCTGATCAACACTCTCGAAACCGGTGCGGCCAACCTGACGCTGGCTGACACCAACGAGGAAGGCGCGAACCTGCTGGCTCTTCAGACCCGGCAGCAGCTTTCCACGGTGGCTCTGTCGCTGGCTTCGCAGGCCGACCAGAGCGTCCTCCGTCTCTTCTAAGAGACCGGATAGCATCTACACGACGAGCGGCGGGGGCCTCCCCCGCCGCTTTTTTTTGAGCCCCGCCGGTACCCCCTCCCGGCCAGCGGCCAAAGCCAAAACGGTGTGAGCGAAAACACCCCATTAACTGCCCGTTAGCCAAAACAAAATAGTCTGGTTTGCAAGAATCAGAGCGCCCGGCGAACCCTAGAAACGCCCGCGCAACCAGGCAGCCCCCCACGCAATGTCACTCAAAGTCGAAATCAAGTCCGGCGAACGCATCATCATCGGTGACTCGATTATCACCAATAGCGGCCACCGCGCCAAGCTGGTGATCGACGGCGACGCGCCCATCCTGCGCGAGAAGGACATCATGCGTCCCGAGGAGGCCGACACGCCCTGCAAGCGCGTCTATCTGGCCGTGCAGACGATGTATCTCGCCAGCGACCCCAAGGCGCACTTCGACCTGTATTTCAATCTCATCGGCGAAGTACAGCAAGCAGCGCCAAGCACCGCGGCTCAAATAGACGCGATAAATAATCAAATATTAACCGGTTTCTACTACAAAGCACTAAAGCAAGCACAAACACTTATTGCGTATGAGAAGGAGCTTATAGAACATGCAGAATGCAGTTGAGGCTTATAGCCAAAACGCCAAGATCTCCAGTACCCCCCGCGAGCTCGAAGCGACCTTATTGCTCAAATCCGCTTCCCAACTCCAAGCCATCAAGGACGAGTGGAACGAGTCGGGCGGACAATTGGGTACGGTGCTGCATTACAACCGCCAACTCTGGACGGTGTTCGTTTCGTCGGTCTACAGCGACGAAAATAAGCTGCCGCTCGAGATCAAGAACAATATCGCCTCGCTCGGCGCCTTCATTTTCCAGCACTCGCTGAGCGTTTTATCGGACCCGCAACCCGAAAAGCTGACGCCGCTCATCAATATCAACCGCGAAATCGCGGCAGGACTGCACAGCGCCGCTTAATTGAGCTCCCCCATCTCCACATAGTGGTGCTGACAAAAAGCGCTGCCCCAGAAATTGGGGCAGCGCTCTTTTTTTGGGCGCGGCGCTGACTCCGCGCCAGGGGGACCTGGAGATTGCTAGAGGAAGTTCACCAGCGACAAGCCGCTGAGCGAGGCCGAGACCTGCAGAGAGGCCTCAATTCGGCCTTGCAGGGCTAGGATCTGGGCGCTGATTTCGAACACATCGGCGTTCTCGGTGTCGGTGACGAACCCATCCAGCAACGTTGTGTTGGCGTCATGGCGCTCGTTTGCCGCACCCAGCGTGGTGGTTGAAAGCGTGAGTTCGGTGATGATGCTGTCGATTGACTGCGCGCCGTTTTGAAAGCTCAGCGTATCGACCGCGCGCGTGCGCATTTCCGTATAGCGCTGAGACGCGCTTGGATCGCTGGCGCTGAAGGTCTGCACCGACATCACCGCCATGCTTTTCATCGTCGTGGCAAAGGCTTGCTCGTTGGCGCGGGCGCCATAGGGCACCAGCAGAGAGTCATCGGCCTTGGCGAGCGCGCTTTGGCGCGCAGACGAGCTAGAGACCTCGCCCTGGTACCAGAAGACCGTATCAGCGGCCGTCGCGTCGGTGAGCGCCGTCGCCGTGTCGTATGGCGGCCCAGCGACCCGTTGAGGCGGCGTCGCGTCATCAAAGTCGAAAAAGTTGTCCGCCGCGGCATAGGCAGAAGCCGCACTCAGCGAACCCTGCGCCTCGGACTGGATCACTGTATCGAGAACGGCCTGAAAATTGGCTGCTGTGGCGTTTTCGTCAGCGCCGATCTCAAATTCGAATGGCGTTGTCGGCGCACCGGAGCGCGCAGTCAGCGTCACGTCTTGCTGGGTGCCGTCAGGAAGGTCGAAGGTGAACTCGATGGTGTCGCCGCTTTGGGGCAAGGTCGCCGTAAACGTCGCGTCAATGGCGACGGGCGCGCCTGCCGGGCCGTTGACGGTCGTCCCGGTCAAATTGGAGACCACGGCGTTCAACTTGAAGCCGAAGGGATGGGGCGCGGCTGTGTCTTCGCTCAGCGTTACAACCGCGCCGGCGGCTGCCGGCAATGTCAGGCGGCCGCGGCCGTCGGTGCCGAGATCGGCCTGCAGGCGCTCTTGGGCCACCTGTTTGAAGCCCGCCTGGGCGCCATTGCCGTTCAGGATATCATCAGCTGAAAGCACAGGCGGTTGTTCGGTCTGTCGTCCACCTACCAGATAGCGGTCGCCAACTCGCGTGTTTAGAAGACTTATCACCTCATCGAAGCGTCCGGCCGTCGTCAGCTGATAGAGCGTTTGACCGCCCGGTTGCAGCTCAAAGCCGCCCGCAAACGCGTCCGAGCGCACATCCGAGACGACCTCCCGCATGCGGTCGAGCGACAGCTGCATCACGTCGAGGCGAATGTTCACCTGCTTGATGGTGTTCTGGTATCCGGTGATTTGGGAGAGCTCGCTGCGCAGCGACAGTATCTTGCTGCGGTCTTGACCGAGATTTCCATAGGTCGTCACCTTCTTACCGGTGGCGAGCTGACGTTGCAGATCAAACAGCGCCTCACGGCTGTCCGAAATCGCGCGGTTTACGCCAGTCGAAGATGAGATTGGAGGAAGTGCCATTTTGGACCCCTAGATTTGCAGTATCAGTCGCATCATTTCATCGATGGCTTGGATGATGCGGGCGTTGGCGGCGAAAGCGTTTTGCAGCGTTATGAGCTGAGAGAGTTCCGAATTCACATCGACGCCGATATCGGCTTCATGGCGTTCGCGCAGCGCGGTGACGACAATGTCTTGCGAAGCGAGTTCGCGCTCGGAGAGATCGGCTTGTCCGGTCTGGAAACTGACCACCCGCTGAGCAAATTCTATGACCGTGCTGTCGAAGGGATCCTGCACTTGGCCGATGCCAGAGGCAGGATCAAACGTGAATGCTTGTTCGTTCAACCGCGCGATCAGATCAAGCGGCCTGGCCGTATCACCCAATGGGGTCTGCGGCGAGGAGGCATACCGCACCAGCAGCTCGTTATCCTGCGCGATCGCCTGATTGACGGAAATACGCCCGGCAAAACCGAGCTTCTGCGGGCTGCCGTCTAGGCTGGCCGAATAGACTTGGTTGGACGTGCCCAGATCAACGAACAAGGGCAATTGGGTGCCGTCGTCCTGCAGTGAGGTCGCCGTGACAGCCACGCTGAGCGCGTCGATATCGGTCGTCGCAGCCGCGCCGTCATCGAGAAACCGCAGGATGTCGCCAGATGGCGACGACACTGTAACGCCGGCGCCCAATGCGGCATCTATCGTCGCTGCCGCGGCGGCGATACCGGCCGAGAAATCGACGCCGATCACCGTGTCGTTGGGATCAGCAGTTGCCGTATTGGCGAGAGGCAACTGGGTCGGATCGTCAACCCGAATGATGCTGACGGTTTGGGGTGTGCCGGGCGGCGTGGTCGTGTAGGTGAGCGTAATCGGATTGCCGGATTGCAGGCCGGCCGTGTCGACCTCGAGGCCCGTTTGCAGGCCCGCCGAGGCGGCGGTTCCGGTGACGGTTTTTGTCGAGAGCGCCAACGCAAAGGAATGAGCCAGCTCATCGAGTTGGGCTTGGGTTTCGACCAACGTCGTGTCGCGCAGCTCGATCAACGTCCCAATTCGTCCATCCGACAAGATGCCCTGCTCGAGCAGATCGATCGAGAAACCGTTGGGTGAAACCAGAGAAAGCGTGCCAACGCCACGATCGGCTGGATTCGTGCTGTAAAGCGATTGTGCGCCAACGTTGCCATGCCGATCGAAACTGAGTTGGGCGGCCTGACCATCGAGCAACGTGTTGCCGCTGGCGGTCGTGATCAAAACGGCGCCGTTATCGCGCTCATGGACCTTGATCTCAAGCAGTCCCGCCACCTGATCGATCAGCTTGTCGCGCTCGTCCAGGATATCGGCCCGAAGGTCCGACAACTCATTGATCGCGACTTGGCCGTTGATCACCGACAGTTGCTCGAGCGCCGCGTTGACGTCGATCACCGCATCCGCAATGAGATCTTCCGCATTTTGCCGCTGGGCTTGAACACCGCTCGAAAGCTGCCTCAGCTGCTGGGCGAATGTTGCGGCATCTGCGATGACGGTTTCGCGTGAAGCGAACGATTCAGGTGTTGCGGCGAGTTGCTGCAGCGACTGTGAAAAACTGTTGACCAGCGTATCGAGCGCGTTAGCCGCACCCGGCTCGCCAAACATTTGATCGATTTGACCGAGAAATTCCTGACGGACCGACAAGCCGTTGAATTGGGAGGTTTCCAGGCGCAACTGGGTTTGCAGGAACGCGTTGACCGAGCGTTGGACGCTGGTTGATTCGACGCCGAAAGAGGCGCCGCCGACGGTCAGTGTATTTTGAGAGAGCGACTTTCTCGTATAGCCCGGCGTATCGGCATTTGCGATATTGCGCGAAACGACCGCCAGTCCCGACTCCGTGGCGCGGAGACCGGAATTTGCGGCGTTTAAGGCATTCAAAAGTCCCATCGGAATGGTCCTGGGCTACCCCCGGACAATGGGCCGGAACGAAAGGCTCCGGCCCAAAGCCACAGGTGGGGGGGGGTGTGTTATCTCAGCATGTTGAGGACTTCTTGCAGCATCTCTTCACCCGTCGAAATGACCCGCGTGTTTGCCGCATAGGCCTGCTGGGTGACGATCAGCTTGGAGAACTCATCGGCGATATCGGTGTTCGAGGCCTCAAGCGCGGCGCCGACAAGCTTGCCTTGAGAGCCAAGAATGGCGGTGCCCGACTCGATCGTCTCCCTGAAGGCGTTGCCATCGGCTTTTTCCAAGAAGCCATCTGCAAGAAAGCTTGCGAGTGTGACTTCGGCCACTTCGATGACGCGGCCATTGGTGTAGGAGGCGATGATGCGGCCTTCTTCGGAGACAGAAATGCCGCTGAATTCGCCGGCCGCGCTGCCGTTTTGATCGATATTGGTGATCGTTGCCGAGCCGCTCGAATCGGCAAATTGCGACATGCCGGAAGCGTGAACCAGCGGAATGTTGCCGAGTGCGGTGCCGTTCACCGTAAGGCCGGTGATCGTCACGCTGGGGAGCGCGGGATTGAGAACGCCCTGGGCGTTGAACGTGTAGTCCTGGCCAACATTGGTCCACATCGTGGCAGCGCCGGTGGCGGCACTGTCGGCGAGATAGAACAGGTTCCACGTATCCGAACCGCCGCTGGCGACACTGTCGGTCTTGGCCCAGCGGAATTGAACGTCGACCGACGCGCCAAGCGCGTCGTGAGCGGTGACGGCGCCGCCGGCAATGCTCTCGGCCAGGAACAGCGTGTTGTCGCCGGCTTGAACGACGCCGGCGCCAGCCGCGCGGGGATCAACGGCGTAACTGCCCGACGCCAGCAGCTCGCTGTTGGGTATCGCCGGATCGTAGGAAGACGTTTTCGGCACCGAAGCCAGGTTGGCTTCGTATTCGATCTGCGTGGTCGCATTGGCGGGCAGGAAGTCGTTGGTGACCTGAATGAAGTCAGGCACGCTTCCCACCACATTGCCCGTCGTCGCATCGACGCCGAGACCTTTGAGATAATAGCCGGCGCCATTGACCAGGTAGCCGTTTCGATCGAGTTCGAAGTCGCCGCGGCGGGTAAAGAGTTCCTCGTCGCTGAAGACCGGAAGACCGTCGACGGTGTCCTCACGCGCACCGACGATGAAATAACCGTCGCCATTAATGCCCATGAAGGTGCGGACTTCGGATTTGGTGATGTCGCCCTGAACCGTATTGGTCGGACGCGAGAAAGCCTGGACCACGCCCAACGCCTGCTGGCGAGCGGGGCTGCCCGGCACCAGATCCGAAAACGTCGTGTCGGACCGCTTGTAACCGGTGGTCTGTGAATTCGCGATGTTGTTTGAGATATGACCAAGCGCAGTGGCTTGCGCGCGCAGACCGGTGATCGCCGTCTGCATGGCACCAAAAACACCCATGATACTTCTCCTACTAAACTGACCCCGTACAGGGGCCACGCAACTGAATCGAGTGGGAGGGTTGCAAAGTCGATGCCAGATTATTTTTAGTTTAAAATCAACGGCTTAAAACTATGCAAGCCGATCCGACGGGGCAAGTCCTACCCCACGACGGGAAGAATTTGCCGGGTCGCATCGAAGATCTTGCCGACATCCGATCCGCCCTTGCGGGCTGCGCATGGAAGCAATAGTCTCGCGCGCGGCCGCCACTGACGGAACCGGAAACAATGAAATTCAAAGGCACCAAGAGCTACGTCGCGACCCAAGATCTGCAAGTGGCAGTCAACGCGGCGATCACGCTTGAGCGCCCCTTGCTGATAAAGGGCGAGCCCGGCACCGGCAAAACCGTCTTGGCGGCCGAAGTGGCCCAAGCCATCGGCGTGCCGCTGATCGAATGGCACGTCAAATCGACCACCAAGGCAAATCAGGGCCTCTACGAATACGACGCGGTGAGCCGCTTGCGCGATTCCCAGCTTGGCGATGAGCGGGTCGGCGACATCGCCAACTACATCAAGAAGGGAAAACTTTGGGAAGCCTTCGAGATGGGCGAGCGCTCGGTGTTGCTGATCGACGAAGTCGACAAGGCCGACATCGAATTCCCCAACGACTTACTGCAGGAACTCGATCGCATGGAATTTTTCGTCTACGAGACGGGCGAAACCATCACCGCCAAACACCGGCCGATCGTGATCATCACCTCCAACAACGAGAAAGAGCTGCCCGACGCATTCTTGCGGCGCTGCTTCTTCCACTACATCAAGTTTCCCGACCCCGACACCATGTCCGAAATCATCGAGGTTCATTTTCCCAAACTCAAATCGCGTCTCATCGCCGAAGCACTCAATGTCTTCTATGACGTACGCGACGTGCCGGGTTTGAAGAAAAAACCGTCGACCTCGGAGCTGCTGGATTGGATCAAACTGCTGCTCAATGAGGACATTGATCCCGCGCTGCTGCGCGAGAGGGATCCCCGCAAGCTGATCCCACCCCTGCACGGCGCGCTGCTCAAAAACGAGCAGGACGTCCATCTCTTCGAAAAGCTGGCCTTCATGGCCCAGCGCGAGGGCCGCTAGGGCCGTCAAACCGGTCAACGCACAGGTTGTGCCGGCAAAATTCCTCAAAAACCGCCAAATATTATGATGAACGCTTTATGAATGCGTGCTTCAAAATCGGTTCAGGCCGCACTCCCTAGTCTGCGTATCGATGGCAGGACGCCATTGTCGCTCACCGAGGGAGATACAGATGACCCACCAGATCTTAAAAGGCATGCTGTTTATCGCCAGCCTCTATATCGCGCTCACCTGCCTGACCATCCTGACGCTCGCGATTTAGCGCATCAATCGGCAATATCTGGCTGTGGATTCAATCGTTTGCATATTGCTGACGCCAAACCCTTTAAATCTCGCGCCGGCGTTCCCACATCATGACGGGGCAGTTAACGGTTCATTAACCAAGCCGTAGGCTAGAGACAGGGAGACCTCCAATGACCTGTGATTATGCTAGAGCAATGTTCGGATTGGCGCTTCTGTTCGCCGCATTGACCGCAACGACGTTCGCTTCAGCGCTCATCTAGTCCGACCTGTTCCAATTATTGCAGTCCGAGGGGCGCATCTGCTTTTCCATGCGTGCGACGGTCGCATCGTAGCGGAGCGTGCCCTTGAAAGTTAGCGACTTCACCGACACGACGGTCGATGCTTTCGGCAGCGCCAAAGCATTCGCCACCAATCTGGTCCAGCCCACGATCCGCCTCGGCGTCACCGGTCTTGCGCGCTCGGGCAAGACCGTCTTCATCACCTCTCTCATTCACAACTTGCTCACCAGCGGTCGGCTTCCCTTTTTTGACGCCGCCGCCGAAGCGCGCATCAGGCGCGTCTATCTCGAGCCCCAGCCCGACGATGCCGTTCCGCGTTTCGACTATGAGCAGCACATCGCCGACCTCACTGCCGACGAGCCCCATTGGCCCCAAAGCACGCGCCGGCTGAGCCAAGTGCGCATCACCATCGACTATCAGCCGCAATCCTTCTGGAAGCGGCAATTCGGTCACGACCGGCTGCATGTCGATATCGTCGACTATCCCGGCGAATGGTTGCTGGACCTGCCATTGCTCGAGCAGAGCTTCAGCGATTGGTCGCAGACCGCCATCGCCCGCGCGCGCGCGCCCAAACGCAGGGCCAGCGCCAAGGCGTTTTTGGATCTGCTGAACAAGTTCGACCCCAACGATCCCCAAAGCGAGACGGCCGCCCAGGAGCTGGCGCAGGCCTACACCAGCTATCTGGCGCGTTGCCGTGATGAGGGAGATGTCCTGATCGCCGGGCCACCCGGCCGGTTCCTGATGCCTGGCGACATGGAAGGCTCACCAGCGCTGACCTTCTCGCCGCTCAATCCCTCAGAATCCGCGGACGAAGCCTCCCTGTGGAGCATGATGGCCCGCCGCTACGAGGCCTACAAGACGCACGTGATCAAGCCTTTCTTTCGAGATCACTTCAGCAGGCTCGACCGGCAGATCGTGTTGGTGGACGCACTTGGCGCGCTCAACGCGGGCAACGAAGCGTTGGACGAATTGGAGGCCACCTTGGCGCAGATCCTGGAGCGCTTCAGGCCCGGGGCCAATTCTTGGCTATCCAGCGTGTTGCGGCGTCGCATAGACCGCATCGCCTTCGCCGCGACAAAGGCCGATCACTTGCATCACACCAGCCATGACCGCTTGGAGGCCATTCTCTCTCGTCTTGTCGGACGGGCTATCTCACGCGCCGAGTTTGCTGGTGCGGACGTCAAGGTGCTGGCGCTGGCCGCCATCAGAACGACGCGTGAGGGAGAGGTCAGCCAGCGCGGCGAGAAATTGCCTTGCATCCTGGGCTATCCGATGCGTGGCGAAACGATCGGTGGCAAATCTTTCGACGGCAAGGAGGAATACGCCGTATTTCCCGGCGACCTGCCGGACGATCCCGAGAAAGCATTCGCCCGCGGCAAAGGGGCTGAGGCCACCAGCATTCACTTTGTCCGCTTCCGTCCGCCGCGGCTCGAAAAAACACCGCTTGGATCAGCAACCGCCCTGCCCCACATTCGGCTCGATCGCGCCATCAATTTTCTTGTCGGAGATCGCCTGTCATGACGGGAAAGAAGCGACAGGCCCGCAAGCCAGCCGCGTTTGCCGCCGAGAAAATAGCGGTCAGCGCCGACGATCAGGCCGTCTTCGAGCGGCCGGTTGAAGGCGATCGCCGCGCCGATGCCCTGCTCGCCAAAAAAAACCTGCAAGCAAAAAGCGGGTTTCGCTGGGGCGCGCTGCTGATTGCCGTGCTCACCGGTCTCATCGGACTGAGCGCCAGCCTGTGGTTCGCCAGCCTGGTTGACGGCCTGTTGGCGCGCCAAGATTGGATCGGTTGGCTCGCCATTGCGCTGATGGCGCTCGCCGCCTTCACCGCTTCGATGATCGTCATTCGTGAAATCTGGGCGTTGATGCGGCTCTCGCGCCTCGGGAGGCTGCGGCAGGAGGCAGCGCGCGCCATCACTCACGGCGATAAGGTGGCAGCCGATGGCGTGGCTCAGCGGGTGAGCGCGCTCTACCGTCACCGCGACGATCTCGAATGGGCGCGCGCCCGACTGGCAGATCACGACAACGATATAATGAATGCGGCCGAGCGGCTGAGCTTGACTGAGCGCGAATTGATGACGCCCCTTGATGGTCAAGCCCGCGCGATCGTCGCAGATACAGCCAAACGCGTCTCGGTGCTGACCGCCATATCACCGATCGCGCTCATCGATATCGCCTTCGTCGCGGTGCAAAATATGAGCATGTTGCGCCGGCTGGCCAGCCTTTATGGCGCCAGGCCCGGCGGGATTGGCCTCTTTCGGCTGGCGCGCATGGTCGTGACCCACATAGTGTTGACCGGCGGCATCGCTATCGGGGACGATCTCATACAGCAAGTGATAGGCCACGGCGTCACTGCCAAACTCTCAGCCCGACTGGGCGAAGGCGTCGTCAATGGCGCCCTCACCGCGCGCATAGGAATCGCGGCAATCGATATCTGCCGTCCGCTTCCCTTCATGAAAGGCGAGCGCCCGCGCATCCGCGACATCGTCGCCAGTCTGACGCGGCCATAAAGCAACCGGGTCGCCGCATCTTCAGTTCAGGACTTCGCAGCCGTCGACTTTGGCTTTGCGCTTTTCGCCATCGAAAAATGTAACGACGAATTCAATCGCCGTTGCGCATGTCAGCCCGCCGAAACTGACCCTGAAGTCGGATTTTGCATCCTTGGACGTCTGTTTCGGCGGCTTCGCCGAGGGCGCATCGAAGGTGTAGTCCACCGTCGCGATTCGCTCCTTCTCCGATGCCGGCGCTTTCAGCCAGACATCGAAGCGGTAGAGCATGTTGCCCGCATCATCCATACCCCCGACGAATTCACGCGCCTGTGCCCTGATCCAGCCCTCCATGGGTATGGACGACGGAACGGATTCGATTCTTGGGGCCTGATCGGGCTTCAAAGCGGCCGTTTCCGGTGAGCCGGCTCCGCCTGGCGCTCCTGATTTCGGCCGGCTTTCGTTCGCCCGGCCGCCGGGCAAGCCTTTGCGCACCACCGAAATGCCGCCCGCGCCGATGCTCCGTAGCCCCTTGCCCATTCCGGCAATGGGAAACTCGATGACCCCGGGCACGCCGAAGCTGCCCAAGATCAGGGCCTGCAGCACTTGCCACAGCAGCACGCTGGCGACCAGAAACACGACCAATGCGCGTCCCGGTCTGGCCGAATGGTGGTGTTCGCTCACGTCTGCATCATCCAGTTGTAAAAAAGAGGATCTAACACGGCGCCGCGGTTGCGATCTTCACATGACATTCCCCATGGCCCACCGTCAATTGTCGAATTCGCGCGTCGCCTCTCTTGACGATGGCGTCAAACCAGCCGACTCTCCAAACCGTGTTCACCACCTTCTTTCACGAGCTCAAGGCGGCCAAGCTGCCGGTAACGCTCAACGAGTATTTGCTCCTGATGCGCGCCCTCGATGCCGATGTCGCGGGCAAGCGCGTCGAGGATTTCTACTATCTCGCGCGTACCGCCTTGGTGAAGGACGAGCGCAATCTCGACACGTTCGACCAAGTGTTCGGCGCCGTTTTCAAGGGCCTCGATCTGCTGACCGACGTCATCGAGGCGGACATACCGGCCGATTGGCTCCAAGCGATCACCGAGCGCTTTCTCACAGATGAAGAAAAAGCGCAAATCGAAGCGTTGGGCGGTTGGGACAAGATCATGGAGGAGCTCAAAAAGCGCCTCGAGGAACAGCAGGGCGCCCATCAAGGCGGCTCAAAGTGGATCGGAACCGGCGGCACATCGCCCTATGGCGCTCACGGCTACAATCCAGCTGGCATTCGCATAGGCCAAGACAAGGGCCGCTCGGGCCGGGCCATCAAGGTCTGGGACAAGCGCGAGTTCAAGGACCTCGACGGCGGCGTCGAACTTGGCACACGCAACATCAAACTGGCCCTGCGGCGTTTGCGGCGCTTTGCCCGCCAAGGCGCAGCCGATGAACTCGATCTCGACACCACGATCAAAAAGACGGCCCATAAGGGCTATCTCGATCTCAGATTCCGGCCCGAGCGGCGCAACACCGTTAAGGTGCTGATGTTCTTCGACGTCGGCGGCTCTATGGATTGGCACGTCCATCAGGCCGAAGAGCTGTTCTCAGCCGCCCGCGCCGAGTTCAAGCATATGGAGCACTACTACTTCCACAACTGCCCCTACGAATTCGTCTGGCGCAACAACGCGCGGCGCTGGAGCGAACGCGTCAACACTTGGGATGTGCTCCACACCTATCCCGCCGACTACAAGGTCGTATTCGTCGGCGATGCTTCGATGTCGCCCTATGAGATCACCGTTCCAGGCGGCGCGGTCGAACACATGAACGACGAGGCAGGCGCCCTCTGGCTCAGCCGCATCACCGACATTTACGAGAGTGTGGTTTGGCTCAATCCGACCCAGCAAAAGTTTTGGGATGTCACGCCCTCGACCCAGATGATCCGCCAGCTTGTATCCGGCCGCATGTACTCATTGACGCTCGATGGCATCGACGCCGCCATGCGTGAACTCATGCGGTAATACTTAGAGATTTCAGTAGGTTAAATTGGTTCCTCTGAATCAAATTCTCAAGCAATTCGAACCGGCGGCGGCCTATTCGGCGGCGTCTTCGAGAGCCTTGAGCGTATTGATCAATTCGCCGTTGAGATAAGCGCTGCCGTGGATCGGCACTTGCCGCGTTATCGTATCGAGCAGCGGACAGTGTGACTGGGCCATTTCTACGAGCGCGCGGATCTTCTCTGGACTATCCGGGCTCTTGATTTGGGTCTCGAAGCTGATCGCCGTGAAACCCGGCGGTACGGTCTCATCAAGTGCGAACATGCCGTGCAGGTCGAGATCGCCATGGCAAGTGATTTTGAGCTCGTCCAGCTGAACGCCCATGACGGATGCATATGCGCCGTACATGACCTCTTGGCATGTCCCCAGAGCGGTCAGCAGAACTTCGCCCGGGCTCATGCCCTGATCGCTGCCGCCGAAGACGGGCGGCTCGTCCACCACCATGTCGGGAAAATCGCGAATCTTGGCGATGGCCCGCACGTCTTCTTCAAGATGAGTTCGCGCCGTGAGCACAATCTTGGCCGAGCTGGGGTCCTGCTTCACGACCTCGATGCAATCCTCAAGCGCGGCTTTGAGCGAGTCTCTGGACATATCGACACCTTCCCTATGGGATTATCGTCAGAGTAGACCCGGTCTATGCACTCAGCAAGACGCTCGAACTTGCTGGCGAGTTCGCCAAATTTAGGAGGCAAGCGAGCCGCCCGCTGGGCTAATCTGGCTCGTCGTTATGGTATGTGTGGCTCAGGCCTTGACCGCATTTGGCGAGAACGCAACGGGGAGAAACAATGGCGGATCAGGACAAGGACTGTTGCGGACCGGGCTACGCCTCGCCCCAGGAAGCGCTAAAGGGCCCGCGCGAAAAATTGCTCTACAGCGTCGCTCTGTATATCGGCACCGGCGTCCAGAAGCCCGACTATCTGGCGACGATCGACGCCGATCCCGCGAGTCCGACCTACAGCCAAGTCATTCACCGCCTGGAAATGCCTGGCATTGGCGATGAGCTCCATCACAGCGGTTGGAACGCGTGCTCCTCGTGTTTTCATGACGCCAGCAAGGAGCGGCGCTTCTTGATCCTGCCGGGTGTCAGAAGCACCAATCTACACATCGTCGATTGCGCCACCGATCCCAAGGCGCCGCGTCTCCACAAGGTGATCGACGGCGCCGAAATCAAAGCCAAGACGAACCTTTCAGCCCCCCACACGGTGCACTGCCTGGGCCCCGATATCATCATCTCGATGCTGGGTGACGCCCAGGGTGAAGCGCCGGGCGGGTTCCTCCACCTCAATGAGGACTTTGAGATCGTCGGACGCTGGGAGAACTCAATGGGAGACATCCCGTTCTCCTACGACTTCTGGTACCAACCGCGGCACAATGTGATGGTGACGTCGGAATGGGCCGCGCCCAACACATTCATGCCGGGCTTCGACCTTGAGGAAGTCGGTCACCTGAAATATGGGCGGCGAATCCATTTTTGGGATTTTGAAAAGAAGGTGCCGAAGGAGACCTTCTATCTGGGCGAGGATGGCCTGATCCCTCTTGAGGCAAAGTTCCACCACAATCCCGATTCGACCCACGGTTTTGTCGGCGCAGCGCTGAGCTCAAACGTTATCCACTGGTGGAAAAATGGCGACGGCAAATGGCAATGGGAGAAGATCATCGACGTCGAGAACGAGCCCCATCCAAATTGGCCGATCCCCGTTCCCGGAATAATCTCTGCGCTCCTCGTTTCGATGGATGACCGTTTCCTCTACATCAACAACTGGCTGCACGGCGACATGCGGCAATACGACATCACTGATCCGCACAAGCCGAAGCTCACGGGCCAAGTGTGGATGGGTGGTCTGCTCGGCAAGGCGCCGGAAGTGAACGGCCGCGAAATCACCGGCGGCCCGCAGATGTTCCAGCTCTCGCTGGACGGCAAACGGCTCTACGTGACCACTTCGCTGTTCTCCACCTGGGACAATCAATTTTATCCCGAGATCCGCGAAAATGGCGGCTGCATGGTGATGATCGACTGCGACAGCGAAAAGGGCGGCATGTCGATCAACCCGGATTTCTTCGTCGATTTCGGCAAGGAGCCCCATGGGCCGGCCCGCTGTCACGAAACGCGCTATCCCGGCGGCGATTGCACGTCGGACATCTGGGTCTAAGCGCGTGGGAAACGTCACCATCACACTCGCCAATCGCGAGGGGCAGACCTGCCAGGTGGATAGCCGACGGCCACTGCTCGAAACCTTGGAGTCCCATGGCATCTCCCTGCCTTATGGCTGCCGCTACGGCGGCTGTATCTCGTGCGCGGCCAAGCTGCTCTCAGGCGAAGTCGATCAGCGCCGGGGCGTCGCCCTGAATGGCCGTCAACTGGCCGATGGCTATGTGCTGATGTGTATTGCGCGTCCTTTGAGCGATTGCACGCTTGACGTCGGCGTGGAGAGCCATGACAAACTCTACCGCAACCCGTTTCAGAGCCCCCTCAGGCCGGACGAACTGAAACCCGGCGTCCTGGCTGAAATCCAGGAGGACTCCCAATGACCGCCGCCCACATTGACCACGACAAGGACTACCCGGAAGACTATCTGGCGACGATCCTAAAAGAGGTCAAAACCATCGCCATGGTCGGCGCCAGCCCCGACAAGACCAAATTCAGTTACGGCGTACTGCGGGTTTTGCACGAGACCGGCTACGACATGATCCCGGTCAATCCGAACCAGGACGTAGAGGAGATCCGCGGCATCCCGGTCTACCATTCGCTCGCTGAGATCGATCGGCCTGTCGACATGGTCCAAGTGTTTCGCACCTCAAACGCCGCCTACGACGTCGCCAAGGAAGCGATCGACATCGGCGCGAAGGTGCTGTGGTTGCAAGTCGGCGTACGCAATGACGAAGCGGCCAAGATGGCGGAAGCCGCCGGCCTCAAGGTGGTGATGAACCGCTGCCCCAAGATCGAGCTGTTCCGGCCTTTCTGGAAACCGCGGCTCAATCAGCCGCTCTGAGCCAGGTCCGGTCTGGCAAAATCAGTTGGCCTGGAATCCCACAAGCGTGGCGAATTCATCTATCCCAGCGCGTTCGGTGCGCAGCCGGTTGACCGGCGCCTGCTCATCCATGTAGCCCAGCGCCAGACCGCAAAAGAGAAGCAGTTCCTCCGGCGGATCGATATGGCGGGCGATTGTGGCATACCATTGCGCCCAGGACTCCTGGGCACAGGTGTGCAAGCCATGTTCGCGCGCCAACAGCATGACGCTTTGAAGAAACATGCCGCAATCGGCCCATTGCGGTGGGCCCATGGTCCGGTCGAGATAGAGAAACAGCCCCACCGGCGCGCCAAAGAAATCGAAGTTTCGTTTGAACTGTTCGATCCGTCCTGGCTTGTCCTCGCGCGCAATGTCGATAGACGCATAAAGATCCTCGCCACACTTAAACCGCCGCGCGGTATAGGGCTCCTTCAAGTCCGGCGGATAGATCTCGTACTCCAAGCCATCGCCGCGCGGGCTCTCTTGCATCCGCTCGTGCACATCCACGCGCAACGCCTCAAGCGCCGAACCCGTCAGGCCGTATACCCACCAAGGCTGCAGATTACCGCCTGAGGGTGCTTGCGCCGCGCCGGCGAGAATCGCTTTCAGGGTATCTTCGGGTACGGGTTTGCTGAGAAAGGCCCGGCAGCTGATGCGGCTCTGAAGCGCTTCCGACACGTTCATAACGATAATTCCTGATGATGAGCGCCTGGGCACAATCGATTACCGACTGTGGTTTCAAGTGGCGGCGCTGCGGGCCCCGATCGATACGGCCGAAAACGCCCAAGGCAACAGGCCCAGCATGAAGCCCAAATCATAGAACCAGCCGCTGTTGGGGTAGGCGTAAATTCGGGTTTCGCCAAACAGTCCGACAATCAGCGCGTAGGGCGAAATCGCACCGTGCAGCAGCCCATAGAAAAAGCTAGGAGGACTGGCGGCATCCGTTATCGGCTGATGCGCGCAGCCCGAGAGCAGCAGCCCAAGACCGATTGTAACAAGCAACGCCGATCCAACAGTCGTGCGCCTTGACCCGGATCCGCGAGCACGTCGTGGCTTGACGAATGCAGCTCCGGCTGCACCATTGGGCGCATTAGGAGCCAAATCTGCACGGAAAAGACGGCCATGCGTCAACCACCGACATTTCTGATGATCGCCTTTCTTGTCGGCGTCGCCGTCGTGTCGTTGTTGGGACGCGGCGTTTATATCGGCTCCGAGACCGTGCCCCGCCCCTCGCCCGACGGCATAGTGTGGTTCATGGAATGCCTCTACCTCTATCCGGGCAATATCCGCCACGTGCCTGTCGGCATGGGCAAGACGGTCAGGGCCGCGCTCGACAGCCATGTCTGCAAGTCCTTCGACCGTTGAGACCGAGTGTAGCCGGCTCACCAAAACAGTGCCTCCCCTTTGAGAAAGTCGGCCTCTTCAGATGTCGTCTCGCGGCCAAGCGGTTCATTGCGGTGCGGAAAGCGGCCGAAGCGCACTATGACGTCCTGATGCATCCTAGCGAATTCGAGACATTGTTCGTCGCCAAGGGCCCCGTAAAGCTCGACCGATCTGGCCTGCGCGCTGGCGTCTTCGCAATGCTCGAATGGCAGATAAAGAAAGATGCGCTCGCGCTTACTGAGCGTCGTTTCATCGCCCGCTTCGATAGCGCGCTTTGCAAGCGCTAGCGCCAGGTCGTCGCTGGCGAATGCCCGCGCGTCACCGCGATGCAAATTGCGTGGCAGTTGATCGAGCGCGATGATCGCGGCCAAGCGGCCCTTCGGGCTCGCAAGCCACTCCCGCGGCAGGCCATCGCGAACGATGCGCTCATAGAGGTGGAAAAAGCGCTGGTGAATTTCGGTATCGATTGCGGGCGTCGACTGCCACCAGGTTTCTTCATCGAGCACATTGAACCAATAGTCGACCAGTGCCGCCGCTTCCGCCGGCAACTGATGCGCGTGTTCAGCCATCGTCGCCACCAGATTTGCCGGCAAGAGCACCCTTCAACGCCCCGCCCAAAATATAGAGCGTGACGAGCAGAAACGCCGCGCTGCTGCCCCACAGCAGCACCACCCATAGAAATATCCAAGCATCGACGGTCATGATCGCGCACCCTTGAGTTGCGCCCTGCCCTTGGTGTCGGTCAGCGATCCCACGACAAAGCCTAGAATCGACAATGCGATGGCGCCAAAACCGATGGCCGGGCTGGACAATCCCTCAAGACCCACCGCCGCCTTCAGCGGGCCGAGCCCCAATACAGCGGTGAAGCCAAGCACCAGAGCCCACAGGGCGCCCCGGCGGGTGGCGCCGCGCCAATAGAGGCCGCCGGCCATCAGCACGATGCCGCTGCAAAAATATATCGAACCCGAGACGGCAAGATAATCCCAGATGTCTTCCTTGCCCTCGTAAATCAGTCCCCAATAGAGCTCGTAAAGCGCAATGACAAAGATGCCGATGCGGGTTGTCATGATTTGGAAGCGCTCGGATTCGATTTTGTTCGTCAACGGCCCGACGATGTCGCGCGAGATGATGCTCGACCAGCAAAACAGGTAGCTGTCCTGGGTCGACATGAAAGAGGCGAACATGGCGATGGCCAAAAACGCCAGCAGCCAGCTCGGCATGACATGGCCCAGCATGTAAGGCGTGGCCACCAGATCTGCGTCGCTGCCATAGCTGTCGAGCAGTCCGGCATTGGCTCCGGTGAAATAGCAAAACGCCAAGACCCCCAGGAACGCGGGAAGCACCATGCGCGAGAGGAAAATTACGGAGGCGATGAGATAGGCGCGCTGGACGTTCTCTTCTTTTTCGATACAGAGCGCGCGCGAGAGCGCCGTGGGCCAAATTGCCGCGCTCACCACGCCGGCCACCAGCACCATCCAAAGCGCGTATCCGGGTCCGAAGTTTTCGTTCGTCAGCGGATCGAAGCCAGCGGGGCCCTTCTCGCGCGCGACGATCTCGATCGCCTGGTCCAAGGGAATGATACCGCTCAAATAGACGATCGCGGCGATCAGGCCGGCGCCCAGCAGCACAAACTGAAAGATATCGGTGATGATGACCGAACGCATGCCGCCGTAGCACGTATAGACCACAGCAATGGCGATCAGCGAGACCATCAGCACATTGACGTTGAGCTCGATATTGTTGGCCGTCAGCATGCCGGCCAAAAAGACGGTCGCGACCTTCAAAAACAGCCCCATGTTCAAGATTCCGCCGGCCGCCATCACGATTGCGCCAAAAACGCGCACGTCGCGCCCAAAACGTAGCTCGTAATATTCGGGCAACGTGAGCACGCCGGTGCGCCGGATCGGTTTGACGACGAAGCCGAAGAGCCCGACCAAGGCGCAGCCGATGAGCGCCGCTAGCCCGATATGGAATGCTGAGAAGCCCTCATTGAACCCTTTCTGGGCGTTGTAGGCGATGGTGATGAGCCCAATCTCGGTGGCGCCCAGCGTGGCAATCGCCGTACCGAGACCGAGGTCGCGGCCTGAAACGAAAAATTCCGTGAGACCCGATCCCTTGGCCGCCCGGCCTTTGTGGGCATAGACAATGAGAACGATGTAAAGGACGGAAAAGGCGAGAAGAAACCAAAGTGTAGCGCTATCCATAGTGCCGCCGTTTCCAAGACCGTTGTGCCGCTGGTGAATGCGTCGCCCACAAGTCCTAACCGCAAATGGCTGGCCCGTTAAATGAAATTCACACGCGCGGCAGACCCAGCCCGCTCGGCATGCGTCCCCCAATCATACGCGGGCCCCGGACGGGATGTGAGCGCGCGCACGCTCGTCATCCTGGCCGAGGCCCAATTGCACCCCCCGTGGCGCAAACTTTCAATTTCTCACTGAGACGCAATCACCCCTTTGATCTTTTCGGCAAGCGCGTCCATTTCTGGCTCGCTGAGCGCTGCAGCAAGCACATAGGCGATACCCTCGTGCAACCACGCCCGTGTGCGCACGTCGCCTTGGCTGAGCGACCCAAGGTCGGTCTGACCGTTCGAATCGGCTTTTGCGTAAAGCGCGATGGGCGGACCTTGTTCCGGCAGATAGGAAATTTGGGCGATTGGCTCGCCCGAGCTGCGCAAGATCTGTCCCCGCATGAAGCGCAATCCTTCGGGCTCAAGATCGGGAAGCGCCAGGCTCGGCCCAATGACTGACGCCAGCTGGAAGCGCACAAGATCGGGATTGGCCTGACTCTCCAGACTGACCTCAAGAGCTTCCCTGCCAAACATGCCCTGTGTCAGCGCAATCTCTTTTTGCCAGGCTGGCGCTTGAGGTTTGTTTGGCGCGGCGACCGGTTGAGTGACCTGGACCGTGCCGCCGGTGTTGATGAGATAGCCGGCACCAACGCCCAAGAGCAGGACAGCGAAGGCGCCCCCCGCTAGGACGAGCGCGCCGTGATTGCTCAGAAAAACGGCAAGCGCGCTTTGGCCAGCGATCGCGGCCGGGGCGACATCCGGTTCTACCTCTGCCGGTTGTTCCTCAACCTCGTCCTCCTCGTCGCGATGCTCGCGCAGCATCGCTTCGAACGCTTCCTCAAGACGGGCATTGGCGCGCCTCAAACCCGCAACGCGCTTGTTCGAGACGTCATCAAATTCGACAACGCCCTTGACCGCAGTTGATTGGTCACGGGCGAGTTGACCATCGACATATGCCACCAGCAATTCGTCGCTCAATTCGCTCATGCCGGCACGCGCTTTTGTTCGGGGTAGAGTTGCTGGACATCGGCTTGGTGCGTCGTGCCCGCCGCCGGTCCCTCAAGGTGCGCGCTAAAAGCGATCAGGCCGCGCGCTGCCCGCCGCGCTATCGTCTCCAGCGGCGTAGCGAGCAGTTTGGCCGCGTCCTCGTAAGACAAGCCCTCGCCATAGACGAGCAGCAACACAACGCGCTGCTGCGCCGGCAAGCTGCGCAAAAATTCGGCAAACTCACGGTCGCCATCGATCTCGCCCGCTTGCGGCAGAAACAAGCGTTCTTCGGCAGGACCCGGCACGATCGGCTCGTCGCGTTCGGCCAAGCCTTTTAGCCACATGGCGTGAATTTCAGAGAAAGCCCAGCGATCAAACTGCACGCCGCTTTGATAGCGGTGGGCATTTTCGAGCATTGCGTCGCACGCGGTGCTCAACAGCCGCTCGCGTTCTTCTGCACTGTTGGCAAGAACACCTGCAAACCGCCTCAGCCGCGGCAGCATTTCAATCAGCTGCGTCCGCATCAAGCCCCGCTCGCGTTCGCCCGTACATAGACCAATCGCACCGCTCGTTTGCGCCACGCATTGGTGTCGCAGCCAGCGGTTTGGTCAGCTGTGTTGCCTCCACGGTTGCGGTCCTAAGAGCCCCGACCACGTCCGCGCGAATCACCAAATTACCACAATTCTGAGCGACCAATCCGTCTTGCGTGGCAATGCGTCGTTATGACTCATGTTTGGCTGTGGATATTGGCGCAACGCACACGGCCATGAAGAATGAAGTCAAACGAGACGGTTGGCGCAATCAACTCAACCTAAGTCGTTGTCTATTCCGTTTGGCTTTCGTATTCGCCAGCTGACATCTTCGTATTCGAAGGTGTAAGACATGCATATGACAGAAACCACGGAGCACGGCCTGGAACCCTCAGGCAGCTACGAAAAGAGCGCTGATGCGTCGCCCGAGAAGGCTGCGCAGCCTTCTGGGCTGAGCGAATCCAGCGGTGCCAAGGGTGCTTTTGCCGCCCGGCTTCGCGCAATCGCCGCCAGCCTCAAAAGCGCGCTCGGCGGCGGTGGTCAGGCGGCTGCCACGCAAGGGCGCAGAGGGCTTGATCTTTCCCTGCGCGTCGCACGCGAACGCGCGTTTCCCTGGTTCTCCCGCGCCAGCGCGCTGGTGCGCGAGCACACCCGACCCTCGGTCATCAAGCGCGACTATCATCAGGGCCTGCTGTTCGTCCATGAGAAGTTGTTTGACCGGCAGGTCGAAGAGCTGACCTTTGTTTCATCGGGGGATGCCAAGCCGCTCTCCGACCTCAAGATCGGCAGCATCACGCGGCTGTCGGGGCGCGACTACAAGCCAACGCCGCGGCTGGTGTTCCGCTGGGCCATGGAATCAATTCCCGAACAGCCCTCGCTCTACACATTCGTCGATTTCGGCGCGGGCCGCGGGCGCGCGCTTCTGATGGCCTCGCATCTCAATTTCAATCGAATCATCGGCGTCGAGTTCGCCGAAGAACTGCACAGCGACTGCGAAATGAACATCGCGCAATACCCGCGATCGCTGATGAAATGTCGCGAGGTCGAATGCGTGCACCAGGACGCCACCTTGTTCGACCTGCCCGACGGCCCGACGATTTTCTATTTTTTCCATCCCTTCGACAGCAAAATCATGACCGAGGTGCTGGAGCGGATCGCACGTTCCTATGACCGCAGCCCCCGGCGTCTGTATCTGGTCTGCGTTGACATGCCGGACCGCGAGCCGATCGAAGCGCAGGGTATTTTCCGCCCCTTCGCGTTGCCGGGTTTGCAGGGTCTAAAGATGTCGCTGCTGAGCCCCTATTCGATCGAAATCTATCGCACGGCGACCTAACGGGCAGGCCGTGCTCAGACCATCACGACATCAAATATAAAACGCGGCACGTCGCCGGGTTCTTTGCTGGCCGTGACAGCCTCGCGTTCGGCCACACTCGGCAAACGCAACCGCACGAAGTCATTCTCATTGAGCGCTTCGCCGGGAAAATACATCTGCGTCGTCAGATCGCCGCCATCTTCGATGTTCACATAGAAGTGGATATGGGGCGTACGCACGCCAAACCCCGTATCGTAGAAGCGCGGTTTGATCGTCCGGAACCGGTAAGCGCCGTCGGCGCCCGTGCGGACGGCGCCAAAGCCCTGGAAATTCTCATCCCACTTCACACCGCCAATATCGAGCGGGTGGTTGTAGCGGCCGCCTGAATCGGCCTGCCAAATCTCGACGATGGCGCCCGGAATGGCGTGCCCTTTGACCGAAAGCACCCGGCCACTCACGTCGATCACCTCGCCATTTGCCGGACCCGGCGCGCCTTTTAAGAGCGTGAGGTCCGCATCTGCGTCGATCGGCTTGAAGAGCGGATAGAACGGACCTGAGGTCTGCAGCGGAGTAGCCGCTAGATTGGCGCGCGCCGCGCTCGCGGCAATGAGGCCTGCTCCGCCTGCGATAAATCCGCGACGGCTCAAACCGCCCCCGACACCCCGCATTGGCGAAGCCTTGTGCACCAACCGCCGCATGGCTCGCTCATCCCATCTGTTATAAGGATCGTGATTTTAATCCAATCGCCAGATCAGCGGAAGAGCGCAGGCGGCGCTCTGTGGCGCAATTGCCGCATGGAAGCGCCAACTGAGGATCGATTGCCAACAGGGCACGACTTTGCCGAAAAGCTGCGCTATATCCCATGACAATGCATCTCGTCACCGACACCAAAACGTTATCGCAAGAGTGCAAGCGCCTGGCATCGGCTGATTTTATCGCCGTGGACACCGAGTTCATGCGCGAGTCGACGTTTTGGCCGCAGCTCTGCCTTATTCAATTGGCGAGCCATGACGCCGAAGTGCTCGTCGACGCGCAAGCGAGCGAACTCGATCTTTCGCCATTTTTCGAGCTGATGACCGATGAACGCGTGCTCAAGGTGTTTCACGCCGCCAGGCAGGACATCGAAATCATCCATCACCTGTCGGGCTCAGTGCCCCACCCCGTGTTCGACAGCCAATTGGCGGCGATGGTGTGCGGCTTTGGTGAGGCTGCGAGCTACAGCGTGCTCGTCAAAAAAATGTTGAACACCGATCTCGATAAGAGCTCGCGCTTTACCGACTGGTCGCGCCGGCCGCTCGCAGAAAAGCAGCTCCAATATGCCCTTGCCGATGTCACCTATCTGCGCGACCTCTTCCCCCAGTTGAAAGCCAGGGTCGATGCCTCCAAGCGTTCGGGCTGGCTAGACGAAGAGATGGCCGTGCTCACTGGTCCCGCCACCTATGAGGCCCACCCCGAAAACGCCTGGCGGCGACTCAAGATGCGCGTAAAAACACCAAAAGCCATGGCGATCTTGATGGAGATCGCCGCCTGGCGCGACGCCGAGGCTCAAGCCCAGGACGTGCCGCGCAATCGCATCCTGAAAGACGACGCGATCTACGACCTCGCCAACCAGGCCCCCCGCAACAAGGAAGAACTTGGCGGATTGCGCTCGATCCATGCGGGATTTGCGCGATCGGCCAAAGCGCGCGGCGTGCTTGAAGCCATCGAACTGGGTCTCCGACGCGACCCCTCAACCGTGCCGCGCATCAGGCGCAATGCGCCGCTTCAGCCCGAGGCTGCGGCCGTCATCGATCTGTTGCGTGTGTTGCTCAAAACCACCGCGGCGCGCCATGGTGTGGCCTCCAAGCTCATTGCGACGGCAGATGATTTGGAAAAAATTGCGCGCAGCGACGACGCCGACGTCGCGGCATTGCGAGGCTGGCGCCACGAGTTATTTGGCGCCGATGCATTGGCGCTGAAGCGAGGCGAATTGGCGCTTTCGATGGGTGCCAAGGGCGTGGCTGTGGTCAAGGCTGACGGTCTGGCACACGCTGATGGCAATGGCAGCGAAATCGAAATCAACCGCAAAGCCGACAAATCGCGCAGAAGTATTCGAGACCGCAACGAGACCAGCAGCGAACCGCGCCGCGGCTGACGTTCGATCGCAACGTCAGGCCCGTCCGCCAATCCGAATATCCAGCGTCGTTCCCAGTTCCTTTGCCAGCACGGCGAACCGCCGTTCGAGTCTCTCGCCCTCAAGCGCCCGGTGCCGCTTGGGGATGCGCAAAACAATTGCGCCGTTTTCGTATTTCACTGGCGTGTCGCCGATGATATCGGGCATGGCGGCGGAGATCATATGCGCCGCGCGTATCGCTGCGCCCAGAATTCGGGCGTGTTTAAGCAACCTGTCATCGGCAAGCGTTGCCAAGCGCGATGCTTGCGTATCGCTCGCTATACCCTGGTGGCGAAAAAAGACGCTGAGCGCCAGAAAAGCGCGTCCCGGGTGATCGATGCCGGCAAATGATGCATGGGCAATGAGATCGAGGCTGTGTTCGCCGCGATATTCTGGATGGGCCCGCCAGCCGATATCCGATAGCAGACAAGCCGCGTGCCGCAGCCGGCGCTCTTCACGCGTTTCCTTAAGTGCGGGTTGCGCAAAAATAACATCCGTCCAATCGCACAGCTCGCGCGCATGGCGTGGCGAGCGGGCGCGCAAAGCCGCCAATTCTTCGCAAGCGGCTATCAGCGGATCGCGCGCCTTTTCCTCTTTGCTCAAGAGGCCGTAGACGAGCCCCTCGCGCAAGCCAAAGGCCGAGACGATGATTTCCGAAGGCTGCACGCGCCTGATGAACCGCTCGAGAACCAACGCGCCATAGGGCAGCGTCTCACGCCGCATCTTGGAGATTTCTCCAATGCCATCCAGCGAGCTGGGGCTCAGGTGATCGAGCAAATGGGCAAATTTAAGCGCTTCGTCGACCGACATGCTGTAGCCGTGCATGACGCCGAGCGGATAGCGTGTTTGAGCCATATGCAACCGCCCGAAAGCGCGCCAGGTTCCGCCAACCATATAAATTGGCCGGTCTCGGCCTGCCTCGAACCAATCGACACTGGCAAGCTGCTCGTCCACGAAGGCGCCGGCATCAGCCACATCGCCATGCGAAAGATCGATCAGGCGCAATCCGCCGAGCGGCAACGTGACACCGCCATGGACCGATCCATCCTTGACCTCAAGCACCTCGAGGCTGCCGCCGCCCATATCGGCGGCAAGGCCGTTCGCCTTGGGCATGCCCGCAATAACACCATTGCCCGATAGCGCCGCCTCTTCGCGCCCGGAAAGGACCTGGATCTTGGTTTGGCAGATATCCTGCGCCGCCTTGATGAAATCGGAGCCGTTCTTGGCCTCGCGAGCGGCCGCGGTCGCGACCGCGTGCAAACTCTGCGCGCCCAATTGATCGACGATGGTGCGGTAGCGCCACAAGACCCGCAGCGCACTGGCGATGGCGTCATCGCCCAGCCGCCCGGTACTTGCCAGCTCCCGGCCCAGGCCGCACAGGACCTTTTCATTGAAGAGCGGAGTCGGACTCCGCTTGGCGCCGTCGAACACAACCAGTCTGACTGAGTTCGAGCCGATGTCGATGACCGCCACCGGTTTATCGGGCGGGAGACGGCCGTTCTCCTTCGCCCTTTTCTTTCCGATCGCCCTGCTCCTCGGGTCAGCCGGTGAAACGTGGAGGAATGTTCGTTTTATGCGATTCGCCGCGTCCAGACAGGCTCGGATTGATCATGAAATATTCCTGTGCACTGAACGGCTCGTCGTTTGCGCCGATCTCTATGCGCCGCGAAGAGCCATCGCTCAACACCTCCCAGCTCTGCTGATTGTCACGCAGATTGGCGACCATGATCTGCTCCAGGATTTGTTCGTGAACGGTCTCGTTCGTTATCGGCGTCATCGCTTCGACGCGGCGGTCGAGATTGCGCGGCATCATATCGGCCGAGCTGATGTAAACCACCGCCTTGGGACTCGGCAACCCGTGGCCCGAGCCGAAGCAATAAATACGCGAATGCTCCAGAAAACGGCCAATTATGCTCTTGACCCGGATGTTTTCCGACAAACCTTTGACACCCGGCCGCAGACAGCAAATACCACGCACGATGAGATCGATTTCGACTCCGACACCGCTTGCTTCATAAAGCGCGTCGATGACGTCAGGATCGACGAGCGCATTCATTTTCATCCAGATCATCGCCGGGCGGCCTGCCTTGGCGTGGTACATCTCTTCTCGAATGTGATCGAGAATGCGCGCCCTCAATCCGTGCGGCGAGACCGCCATATGTTCGAGGTCGGCCGGTTCTGCGTAACCGGTGACAAAGTTGAAAACCCTGGTGACATCGCGCGCGATCTCCGGATCGGCGGTGAAGAACGACAGATCGGTGTAAATCTTTGCCGTGACTGGGTGGTAGTTGCCTGTGCCGATGTGACAGTAGGCGACGAGCTTGCCGCCCTCGCGCCGAACAATTTGGCTGAGTTTGGCGTGGGTCTTTAGAGCAATAAAGCCGAACACCACATGCACGCCCGCGCTTTCCAGATCGCGCGCCCATCTGATGTTGGCTTCCTCATCGAATCTAGCCTTGAGTTCGACAACCGCCGTCACCGACTTGCCCGCCTCCGCCGCTTCCTTCAGCGCCTGGATGATCTGCGAGCCCTTGCTGGTGCGGTAGAGCGTCCATTTGATGGAAACGACATTCGGGTCAGCGGCTGCCTGCTTCAAGAACTGCAAGACGACGTCGAACGACTCGTAGGGATGATGAACGACGATGTCTTTTTGCTGGATGGCCGCAAAGCAGTCACCGCCATGCTCGCGGATCCGCTCGGGAAATCGGCTGGCAAAGAGTTCAAATTTGAGGTCGGGGCGATCGTCGACAATGAGCTGAGCCGTGTCGTCTAGGCCGATTAGGCCTTTTTGCATGAAGACTTCATGCTCGGCCACTTCAAGCTCTTGGATCACGAAGCGCTGCAATCGCTTGGGCATCGTCGCCTCGATCTCGAGCCTGATCACCGATCCGCGGCGGCGCTGCTTCAGCGCCGACTCATAATGCCGCACCAGATCTTCGGCCTTTTCATGAATTTCGAGATCGCTGTCACGCAGCACACGGAAGGCGCCTTGATTGCGCACCACATAGCCTGGGAACAGCCGCGAGACGAACAGGCTCACCACCGCTTCCAACCGAATAAAGCGTATTCCCCGACCGCCTTCCGAGGCGCCATTTGCACTCCGCGTGGGCAAACGAATAAAGCGGTCCAGTTGGCTCGGTATCGGCATCAAGGCGTACATCGAGCGATCATCTTCGGCCCGGTAAAGGTCGAGCCCCAACGTAAAGCCCATATTTGGAATGAACGGGAAAGGATGGGCCGGATCGATGGCGATCGGCGTCAGAATCGGAAACAAGCGCTCGAGAAAATACTCTTCAAGCCAAGTCTTGTCGCCGCTTCCCAAATATTTCGGATCGACCACGTGGATCCCGGCTTCGCCGATCTCCTTGACCAGCGCCACCCACAGCTCCTGTTGCTGGGCAGAAAGCTCCCCAACCGCCTCACCGATCTTGTCCAATTGCTCGGAAGGCGTGAGGCCCTCCTGGCTCGGCGTCTCGACACCGGCAATAACTTGGGCGCGCAGACCGGCCACCCGCACCATATAAAATTCGTCCAGATTGGAGGCGGAGATCGAGAGAAACCGCAAGCGCTCAAGCGGCGGCTGCTTGGGGTTTGCAGACTCCTCCAGAACCCTCTTATTGAATTGCAGCCAAGACAGTTCACGATTGAAGAAACGGCTTTGATCCCCGGACTTTACAAGCTCGGGCTGATTCGAATGCTCAACGATTTCAGGCCGGTTCATAGCAATCTCTGACACGCCGGTCGGTTCTTCCCAAAGCAGCATAATACGACTGCCCAGAATTCATATGACGCGCGCTGGCGCCATAATCAATGACAAGCTCAAATCGGCGTGAATCAATTGCAGCCAAATAACTCGCCATCGTCGCCTAACTCTGTTCGGGATCAATTTCGGCAATGATCTGCGATGCGAGCTGGCGGGTGATCTTTCGCCCCTTGGAAAGCGCCGCGCGGTCGATCGCCTCGACCAGACGACGCGCCGATTCCATCGAGCGCTCCATGCGCGTGGCCAGATAGGCAATCACCTGCGGTTCGACATTGAGCTGTCGGTCGAGAAATTGCTTGAGCAAAACCGCGCGCAACAGATCATCATCGGGTTCGCCGATCTCGGTGACAGGGATCGAGCGCAGACGCGAAGCCAAATCCGCCAGTTCCACCTGCCAAGCCGACGGTCTCGTCTGCCCGGTGAACAAAATGCCAAAACCACGTTCGGCCGCCAAATTAAGCAAATGGAACAACCCGCGTTCATCGATCGTCAGCCGATCGAGATCTTCCAGCAATACGCCCGACGGCGCGGCCGCATCGATCGACTCAAGCGAGGCAAGCCGATCGCTATCCATCCGTTGGGCGCCCGAGGCATGCAGCCAAACATTGGCGAGATGGCTCTTGCCGCAGCCGGCGGGCCCGATAATTGCGTGGGCGGCGGCCGGCCAGTCGGGCCATGTATCGATCAGCTTGACCGCCTCTTGATTGCATTGGCTGACCAGAAAGTCGTCTGCGCCATGAGCCGCGCGATGGGGCAGCGCCAGAACCAACTGTTCACTCATTGCAACCCGTGCCTCAACTCAACTTAGCCGCGCTTGCGCCGCCTGGTCTTCGCGCCCGTGTTCGCGGCAACGCCATCACCTTGGTAAAAGTCGCTTTGCAGATAAACGCCAAGCGCAAAGCGCACCAGCACGCCGATCGCCGCCGCCAACGGCACCGCGAGCAGAAGGCCAACCATACCGAACAGAAAGCTGAAAACGAACAGCGCCAGAATCAGCCACAC
>JAJFHN010000045.1 GCA_021775595.1 Hyphomicrobiales bacterium | reverse complement strand
GTCAATCTCGTCAAACGACGTCGCCGTCGCGCCGCCCGTCTCAGACAAAACACGCGTAATCGCAGCCGTCAGCGTCGTCTTGCCGTGGTCAACATGGCCAATCGTACCAATGTTGCAATGGGGCTTCGTACGCTCAAATTTCTCCTTGGACATAACCCGTCTCTACCTGTTGTCTGCCATCGGTTGCTCTCAACGTCTCTTACGATTTCGTTGGCGTAGGCCGGTTGCCGATTACCTGTTCCCGGTCATGGTCAGCGGCGCATGCCGACCTGGAGCGGGTGAAGGGAATCGAACCCTCGTCGTCAGCTTGGAAGGCTGCTGCTCTACCATTGAGCTACACCCGCAACTGCGTATCGGGGTAATCTGGTGGAGGGGGTTGGATTCGAACCAACGTAGGCATAGCCAACGGGTTTACAGCCCGTCCCCTTTAGCCACTCGGGCACCCCTCCTTCACTGATATGATCCAGGTATAATCGACCAAACGAAATCGCCCCGCCGTCCCCGGCAGGGTGTCGGATGCGTTTATGGAAAACCGCCCCCAATCTGTCAACACCCAATCATCGAATAAATCGCCGATTTTGCTCAAAAAAACAACGACTCTGTTGTCAGCGCGGTCCGTGTGTTGGGATATGTCCTTGGCCAGATCACGCCATTGCCCCTATTAGAGGCGCATGGCACGGCATCGAACCCACCGCGCGCGCGGTCCCAA
The DNA here is from genome assembly GCA_021775595.1 of Hyphomicrobiales bacterium. Taxonomy (GTDB): domain Bacteria; phylum Pseudomonadota; class Alphaproteobacteria; order Rhizobiales; family Methyloligellaceae; genus JAJFHN01. The sequence goes on along the minus strand of JAJFHN010000045.1, from coordinate 24,122 downwards.
GCAAGGCTCAAATGCGCCTGGACCGGCGAAAGATCTGATTTATGGCACCCATGCGGCCGAGGCCGCACTCGGCAATGAGCGGCGGATAATCAAGGCGGTTTATGCAACCGAAAACGCCATGAAGCGCCTGCATTCCGCCATCGAGGCCCGCGGCATCGGCGTCGAAGTCAAAACGCCAAGAGAAATGGACAAACTCACCGGTCCCGAGGCGCGCCACCAAGGCATCGCTGTCGAAGCTGATCCGCTGGAAGCGTTGAATTTGGCCGATTTGGCCGAGGCCAAGCTGGTGATCGTGCTCGACCAGGTGACCGATCCCCACAATGTTGGCGCGGTTTTACGCTCGGCGGCCGTCTTTGGCGCCGACGCGCTCGTGATGACGTCCCGCAATTCGCCGCCCTTGAGCGGCACTTTGGCCAAAGCGGCATCGGGCGGGCTTGAGCACGTCGATGTCGTGCACGTGCCAAATTTGGCCCGCGCGCTCGCCCAACTGGCCACGTTTGGCTTCACCCGTATCGGATTGGATGGAAACGCAGATCAAACGCTTGAGATGGCAAAGCCAAGCCCCCCGCTGGCCCTGGTATTGGGAGCGGAGGGCAAGGGTTTGCGACGCTTAACGGCTGAAAATTGCGACCATTTGTGCCGCCTCTCGACGGTGGGGCCACTCGCCAGCCTAAACATCTCGAACGCCGCCGCCGTCGCGCTCCACATTGTGAGCGCCAGCTGAAACTAAGCGTTCTTTTGGTCGGCCAGTTCGCAGTCTACCAACGGCGGTAATAGCCAGTCCGGTAATACCGTCTTGGAGCGTAATACCGTGCACGCGGATAATAGTTCCGCGCACGGTAGTACTTCCGTCTTGGAGCATAATACCGGCTGTATCCGCCGTAATAATACGGCCGATAATAAGAAGCCCCGTAATAATACGGCCGATAAGAATGGCGCCGGTATCCGGGATAATAGCCGTGCCCAACGGCAACATTCACGCCACCATATCCGACATTCACATAAACACCGGCCTGGGCTTGGGATGGCTTCGCAACCGCTATGGCAAGCAATACACAAGCGGCGAGTACGAATTTACGTAGACTCATCGTCATCTCCTCACGCAACAGGGCCCCCTAAGGCACACTCTAGCGGTCGCGGAGACAAGAGTCGCATCAATTTTGCGATATGTTGAACGGCGCGAATTGCTGTGGAAGTTTTGGCGCCGATCGTCGTCCTCACTCAGGCTCGACGGCAATCCGATAAATATGCCATGTGGTGTGACCAAGCACCGGCATGACGACCGCCAATCCGACAAACAGCGGTATGCACCCCAACACCAGGCTCACAGCCACGATGAAGCCCCACAGCAACATGGTTTTCGGATTGGCTACAAAGGCCCGGACCGACGTCTGAATGGCGGCTACGGCGCCGATGTCTCTATCCAGCAGCAAGGGAAACGAGACAGCGCTGATGGAGAGCACAAGGACTGCGAACAAAAAACCCACGAGGCTACCGACCACCAACAGCGCCCAGCCATGAGGCGTTGTCACGACCTCAATGATGAATTGGGTCAAGTTCTCCGGAACTTTGCCGCCAAAGGTGGCGTCATAAATGACCTGAGCGGCTCCCAGCCACATAAAATAGATCACCATCTGCAATAGGCCGATGGCGGCGATGGCGGGCACGGATGGTGATTTTATTACGTCGAAGGCATTCCAATAACTGACATCCAATCCCTTTTCCCGGCGGCGGCTGATCTCGTAAAGCCCGACTGCAGCCAGCGGGCCGATTAGCGTGAAACCGGCGATCAGCGGAAAGAGTAGCGGCAGAATATCGTAGCCGAATGTGGCTCGCATCATGAATGAGCCGACAATCGGGTAGATCAAGACGATGAGAATGAGATGGCTCGGCTTGGCCATGAAATCAGCAAAGCCCCTCGAAAGGGCCTGGCGCAACTCGGCAATGCCGATATCGCGGACGACCGGGAGCGCTTGGCTTGAGCTTGCATCGATTGTCTTTTGCTGTGCCATGATCTTTCCGCCCCTATCGCCGATTGAACAGCATCACATTAAATCCTGGCTGCTTTCAGCCGAAGCCGGCCCGCGCCGGTTTCGTCTATTCCCAACTATACGTTGCCATCGGCTATTTGTCGCGCTAGTCGAGATCGAATGTTGTCAGGTTTACCGCTGAGTGTGCTGGCCGCGATCTGCTCGGGCATCCTCGCCGCCGCCTTCGCGTCGCCCGCCTCTCCAGCAGGTGCGGCAAACGCCATAAAGCTACAGAACCCGCCCGTGCTGGGCGCCGATGGCGCGTGCACATCGGTTAGACCATCGCACTTCATTGCAACCTATGAGCGCCACGGCGTGTTCGACGATACCAGCCAAGCCAAGGACCGTTACGTCGAGTATCTGATTGATGGCGCCAATACGGTGCTGGATGCCCGCTCGCGCACCGTGACGGTCAACACCTGGGAGCGTGCGACCGCCACATTGAAGACTGCCGTCACGCCCCGCTCGGGGTTCTTCAGGATCGTTATCTACGAGGAAGCCGATTCCATTCCGCCGCTCGCCGTGGGATCGCGCGCCGACTTCAACCCGGCGCTAATCCGACAGGACGTGCGTTTCGACGCCAGCGCACTCGATTCCGACTGCCCGGCTAAGCTTACCGATTGAAAGCGCTATTCGCCGGCGGCTTCGGGAGTGCCGGTCGCGAAATAAAGCACGCGGGTCAGCAGGGTGTAATCGGACTCGAACACCATGATGGCCACAAACACCAGCACCAGCAACGGCGGCAGCAAGATGGCGTAGGACAACGCCAATCGCTCCCACTTCATATGCATAAACACGGCCACGATCAGCCCGGCCTTCAACATCATGAAGGTCAATATCAGCGACCAGCGCAGATAACCCTGGAATTGCATATAATCGACCATGTAAGAGCCCGCGCTCAACACGAAGAGCCAGAGCCACACCACCAGATAGGTCTTGATTGGATGGGTTTGCCCCTCGAGTTTTTGTGTGCTGGCTTGCGCCATGTCCGTCTCCCTACCAGAGATAGAAAAATGCGAAAATGAAGACCCAGACGAGATCGACGAAATGCCAATAGAGCCCCAAAGATTCGACGATCCCGTAATTGCCCGGCCGACTGGTGAAGAAGCCCTTCCGCCCAAGGTCGTAATCGCCGCGAGCGACCTTGAATGCGACAATGAATAAGAACAGCACGCCGACCGAAACATGAAAGCCGTGGAAGCCGGTTATCATGAAGAAGCTCGAGCCGAACTGCGGCGCGCCCATCGGATTGCCCCATGGCCGCACGCCCTCGTGGATCAGCTTCGTCCACTCAAAGGCCTGCATGCCGACAAACGAAGCCCCCAGTAGGGCCGTAACCACTAGTAAAGCAGCGGTCAATTTCCGTTTCCGCGCATAGCCGGCATTGACCGCCATTGCCATCGTGCCGCTGCTGGAGATCAGGATGAAGGTCATGATGGCGATCAGCAGCAAAGGTACGGAAACCCCACCGACATCGAGCCCAAAGACCTCACTGGTATTGGGCCAATCAACCTTGGTGGAGCTCCTCACCGTCATATAGGAGAGCAGGAAGCAGCTGAAAATGAAGGTGTCAGAGAGCAAGAAGATCCACATCATCGCCTTGCCCCAAGGCACGTTTTTGAACGCGCGTTGGTCCGACGACCAATCGGCAACGAAGCCTTCCAGCCCGTCCGGCGGGGCGTCTGTCGCTGATTGTGCCATATGCCCTAGCTCCCGTTGTTTTTCTGTTGGTCCATTTGTGCCTCGCCGCGCCCTTAGGTGATCAGCAGCACGGCGAACAAAACAATCCACACGCCGAGCAGGTAGTGCCAATAGATGGCGCACAGCTCGACGCTCAAGCGCACGTCAAACACGTTGTGGTCGCGCCAGGCGCGGGCAAATGTGCGCGCCCAGGCGACGAGACCGCCGGAGAGATGCAGCCCGTGCAGCGCGGTTAGAACATAGTAGAAGGCGTTGGCGGGGTTTGTCGTGATGTAGTGCCCCTGATCCACCAAATCGCGCCAGACCAGCAGCTGGCCTGCGAGAAAGGCGAAGGCGAAAATGCCTCCCAGCGCCAAGCCGTTGCGCACGCCGTTCAGCTTGCGCCGCCTTGCGGCCGTGACGGCCCATTGCATGGCGAGCGAGCTCACCACCAACAGCCCGGTGTTGAACCACAACAAGCCGTGCTCCGACATCGGCTTCCAGTCGGGGTAGCCCATGCGGACATAGTTGGCGCTCAGGAACAGCATGAAGAGCGACGAGATGGTGCCAAGAAAGACCCACAGACCGACCTTGCCGTTGGCGTGCGCCGGCGCCGCGCGCTCGCGTGGATCGGCCTCGACGCCCTCTTCGATCCAAGACTTCTCGGTCAGTTGTTGGAACAGTCCCATGCGAATTTACTTTCGCTTGGCCCGACGAGGCTTCGTCTTCTTTTTGCCGGAGACTTTCGAGGGCGGCATGTTTTGAGGAATAAAGTCCTCCTTGGCGCCGGGAACCGAATAGTCATAGGCCCAGCGATAGACGATTGGCAGAGCCTTGCCGAAATTGCCGTGGCCGGGTGGTGTTTCGGGCGTCTGCCATTCCAGTGTCGTCGCCCGCCACGGATTGGGGTCGGCCTTTTCGCCGTGGAACAGGCTCCAGACCAGGTTGAACAGGAAGACCACCTGCGAGAAGCCGACGATCAGCGTCATGACGGTGATGAAGGCGCTCAAGGTTTGTGCCGAATCGGGCACGAACATCGTCTCGCCAATTTCGTAATAGCGCCGCGGCACACCCAAGAATCCCAGATAATGCATTGGGAAGAAGATCGCATAGGCGCCGAGGAAGGTGACCCAGAAATGGAATTGGCCCATGCCCTCGTTCAGCATGCGGCCGGTGATTTTCGGATACCAATGGTAGATCGAACCGAAGATCACGAGCAGCGGCGCCACGCCCATCACCATATGGAAGTGGGCGACCACGAACATGGTGTCTGAGAGCGGCACGTCGACCACCACGTTGCCGAGAAACAGGCCGGTGATGCCGCCATTCACGAAGGTGACGATGAAAGCGAGCGCAAACAACATCGGCAAGGTCAGATGGATGTCGCCCTGCCAGAGGGTCAGCACCCAATTGTAGACCTTGAGCGCGGTCGGTATGGCGATGATCAGCGTCGTGGTGGCGAAGAAAAAGCCGAAATACGGATTCATGCCGCTGACATACATATGGTGCGCCCAGACGATGAAGCTCAGCCCACCGATCGCCACGAGCGCCCAAACCATCATGCGGTAGCCGAAGATGTTCTTGCGCGCGTGCACCGAGATCAGATCGGAGACGATGCCAAACGCCGGCAAGGCCACGATGTAGACCTCCGGGTGACCGAAGAACCAGAACAGATGCTGAAATAGCAGAGGCGAGCCGCCGCCATAGGAGAGCTGTTCGCCCAGCTCGACGATGGCCGGCATGAAGAAACTGGTGCCGAGCAATTTGTCGAACAGCATCATGATTGCGCCGACAAAGAGCGCCGGGAAAGCCAGCAGCGCCAAGATCGTCGCGATAAAGATGCCCCAGACCGTAAGCGGCAGACGCATCATCGTCATGCCGCGCGTGCGGCCCTGCAGGACGGTCACCACATAGTTGAGGCCACCCATGGTGAAGCCGACGATGAAGAGCGCCAATGAGACAAGCATCAATACGATGCCGCCGTCGCTGCCTGGCGTTCCCGACAGAATCGTTTGCGGCGGATACAGCGTCCAGCCCGCCCCCGTTGGTCCACCTTCGACGAAGAAGCTCGCCACCAGCACGAGCACGGCGATCAGATAGATCCAAAAGCTCAGCATATTGACGTAGGGAAACACCATGTCGCGCGCACCCACCATCAAGGGAATGAAGTAATTCCCGAAACCGCCCAGAAACAGCGCGGTCAGCAGATAAACCACCATGATCATGCCGTGCATGGTGATGAACTGATAATAGTGTTCGGCGTCGATGAAGGAGAAGTAATCGGGGAATCCCAACTGCAGGCGCATCAACCAAGAGAGAACCAGCCCCACCAGTCCGATCGCGATCGCGGTCAGCGAATACTGGATGGCGATAACCTTGGCGTCCTGACTGAAGACGTATTTCGTGATCCAGCTGTGCGCGTGGTACAGCTCCTCTTCTTCGACTTCGGCGGGTGCGACATAGTCGATATCGCGATTGGTGACATCAGCCATCGGGACGTCCTCGTCTCTTGATCTTCAAATGCCTAACGGACAGATCCGCCAGCGTTCAGAGTGGAAACACGCCTCGTGCCGGCATTGGCCTTGGCCAGCGACTGGGCGAATGTGGGTTGTTGGGCGAGCCAATCCTTGTAGGCGCTCTCTTCTTCGACCACGACGATGCCGCGCATAGCGTGATGCCCGACGCCGCAGAGCTCGGCGCACAGAATGTCGAACGTGCCGGTGCGGGTTGGCGTGATCCAAAAATAAGTGATCATGCCCGGGATCATGTCCATCTTGGCGCGGAACTGCGGCACGTAAAAATCGTGCAGCACGTCAAGCGAGCGCAGCAAGAACTTCACCGGACGATCGAGCGGCAGATGCAGGTCTTCGCCTTGCACCAGCACGTCGTCTTGACCGGCCGGGTCGGCTGTATCGATACCGAAGGGATTGTCCGCCGTCACATTGCGTGGATCTGTCTTGCCCAGTCGGCCGTCCTTGCCGGGATAGCGGTAGCTCCACATCCATTGTTGGCCGAGCACCTCGAATTCATCGGCGCCGTCGGGTACGGTGATGAACTGGTACCAGACGAAAAGTCCTGGCGTCAGCATGGCGATAACGCCGAGTGACGTCAGAACGCTGAGCCAAATCTCGAGCTTGGCGCTCTCGGGTTCGTAGTGCGCCTTGTGACCCTTCGTGTGACGGAAGCGAAATACGCAATACGCCATGAAAGTCAGCACGGCTACGAATACAAAGCCGGTGATCCAGAATGTGAGATTGATGGTGTCGTCGATATAGCCCCAGTTGGACGCGATCGGCGTCCACCACCATGGGCTGATCAGGTGGAAGCCGACAGAGCCGATGACCACCAGCAAAAGCACAAATGCGACTATCATCGTTTATGCGTCCCCATGCCCCTCGCGCGCCCGCCGCGCCGCCAAAATCGAATTACGGGATAAGACCGTTCACGCTCACGAATCCATAGACGATCGGCCATATGTTTAGCGAACCTATCGAGCCTGGTCCAGGCGTACAATCGCCTTTTCGTATGGGTTTCTGTGCCATGTTGCCGCACCGTGCAAACGGGCGTCGCGGGCATGGCCGGTTGGGTTGCAATGATAAAGCGGCCTCGCCTGTCTGATTGGCGGCCGCCTCGGCGGTCGGGCTGCAGATGGCGATTGTCGCGGGCGATCAGAATCTGTAAGAGCAGATTTGGTCCAACCAATGCCGGCTTAGCTCAGTTGGTAGAGCGGCTGATTTGTAATCAGTAGGTCGGGGGTTCGAATCCTCCAGCCGGCACCATTTCCCCCATGGGCCGCCACGCGTCCGGCACGCCGGGCCGCAACAGCCCGGCCGCATTCTCCCACTGCCGATTAGCATCCCATCAATATCTTGGGCGTAGCCTGGTGGACGGAAGGCAATGCGGGAGAATTTTGGCCGTGACGACGCTGAAGGAAAAACCTCGACTGAAGGGCAAGTCCCTGCTTGGCGACAGCTTTTTCGAACAGATCGGCGGCCATGCCTGCCTGAGCCGGGTGCACACAATTCTCTATTCCAAGCTCTTCGCCCATCCATGGCTGAAAGGGTTCTTTGCGCACACCAAGCGCGAGGTGGTCGAATCGCAGCAGACGGACTTTTGGGCGTCCCTCATGGGCGGGCCCTCGGTCTATGGCGGGCGCTCGCCGCGCGATGCGCATGTTCATATGTTTCTGCCAGCCGAAGTCTTCGCCATCCGGCACAAACTGCTGGGTGAGGCGCTGGCCGAGGCCGGCGTTGCGCCGCATTTGCGCGAGCGGTGGCTGGCGCTCGATGCCAGATTCGAGCGCGCCATCGTCAACGAGTCTCCCGACGAATGCCATGGCCGCTATCGCACGGAGCCCGTCATCATCGTGCCCCGGCCCACCGGCCTGCCAGCCACCTGAATCTCTAGGCCGGGCTTGCCAGTCCGCGTTTTTCCAACAATGCGCCGATGCCAGGTAGCCTTCCGCGAAAGTCGGTATAGGCCTTGGCCGGATCCTGACTGCCGCCGGCAGAATATATAAAGTCATGCAGCTTGCCCGCGGTTTCGGGATGGAACACATCGCCCGCCTCTTCGAAGGCGCCGAAGGCGTCGGCGTCCATCACCTCTGACCACAGATAGCTGTAATAGCCCGCCGCATAACTGTCGCCGGAGAACAGGTGCAGAAAGTGTCCAGGCCGATGCCGCGGCGCGATCTCGTCCGGCATGCCGACACGCGCTAAACTTTCGCGTTCGATTTCATCGATATCGATGTCTTGACCGCTCGCCGCGCGCTCGTGCAGGTCCATGTCGATGATCGCGGAGGCGAGATACTCGACGCTGGCAAAGCCTTGATTGAAGTTTCGCGCGGCAATCAGCCGCTGCATGAGGTCGCGTGGAATGGCCTTGCCGGTCTCCGCATGAATCGCGAAGCGCTCCAACACCTCTGGTCGCGCCAACCAATGCTCATAGAGCTGCGAGGGCAATTCCACGAAATCTCCGGCTACGCTGGTGCCTGCAATCATCGGATAGGTCACGTCGGAAAGCAGGCCGTGCAGGGCATGGCCGAATTCGTGGAACAGCGTACGTGCGTCGTCGAAGCTCAAGAGCGTCGGCTCGCCTTCACCGCCTTTGACGAAATTCATAACATTGACGATGACCGGCCGCTCGTGGCCGTCGATGCGCTGTTGGCTGCGATAGGCGCTCATCCAGGCGCCACCGCGTTTAGAGGGCCGCGTGAAATAGTCGCCCAAAAACAGCGCCATCGGCTCGCCACTCCGGTCGAACACCTCCCAGACGCGCACATCTTCATGGTAGCGCGGCAAATCGGTGCGCTCTTCGAAACGCAATCCAAAAAGTCTGCCAGCCGTGTCGAAGGCCGCATCGATCATGCGATCGAGCTGGAAGTAGGGTTTGATCTCGCTCTCGTCGAGATCGTGGCGCTCGGCGCGGACCTTTTCCTGATAGTGGCGCCAATCCCACGGCGCCAACTTGAAATTCGCGCCCCCCTCGCGCGCAATCGCTTGCAACGCCTCGCATTCCTCCAGCGCGCGCTCACGCGCCGGTTGCCAAACGCCTTCAAGCAACTCGCGCACCGCCTGCGGAGTCTTGGCCATGGCGTCGTCGAGCTTGTAATGGGCGAAGCTGTCGAAGCCGAGCAATTTTGCCCGCTCGTCTCTCAGCGCAGCAATCCTGGCAATCAGCGCGCGATTGTCGGTCTTGCCGCCTGCGGAGCCGCGGGCCAGCCAGGCACGATAGGCGTGTTCGCGCAGATCACGGCGCTCGGAAAATGTCAAAAACGGCTCGATGCTCGAGCGCGAAAACGTGATGACGTGCTTGCCTTCAAGCCCGGCTTCGCGTGCGGCGCCGGCTGCTGCCTTGCGCAAAAAATCGGGCAACCCCGCCAGCTCTTCCTCGTCTTCCAGCACCAGCTGAAAACCACTTTCCTCGGCCAATACGTTTTGGGTGAACGTGGTGCAAAGGCCGGCCAGCTCGGTCGCGATCTCAGACACGCGTGCCTTGCCGGCCTCATCCAACATTGCGCCGGCGCGGGCAAATCGCGTGTGATAGCGCTCTAACACCCGGCCCTGCTCGGGTGTCAGACCAAGCGCCTCGCGCTGGCTATAGAGCGTATCAATGCGGCCGTAGAGATCGGCGTTTAAATAAATCTTGTTCTGATGGGCGGCGAGCTTTGGGGCAATGGTCTGTTCTATGGCTTGCAGCGCGGCGTTGGTATCTGCGCTGGTCAGATTGAAAAACAAAGACGCGATGCGCGACAACCGCTTACCGCACCGCTCCAACGCCACGATCGTGTTGTCGAACGTTGCCTCTTCGGCTTGTTCGGCAATCGCGGCTATTTCGCTTTCGTGCTCCTTGATTGCAATCTCGAAGCCGGGTTCGAAGTGCTCCGCTTCGATGTGCTCGAAGGGCGGCAGCTCATAGGGCGGCTGCCAGTCTTGCAGCAGAGGATTTGTGTTATCCGTCATATGTTTATTTCAACATCCTCAACGATTGGTGATGGTTGCACCAAGCTCGATCTGTTTGTCGGCAGACCCCGCTGGCGGCGGAATTTCGAGACCCCTTTGGGCGGCCGGGCGCGCTTGAATCGTATCGATCCAACGCTGCAGATTATCCAGCCCGTCGACTGGAACGCGCGACCATCTGTGCGTCTTGACCCATGCCCAATTTGCAATATCGGCGATGGAATATTCGCCGCATATGAACTCCCGGTCAGCAAGCTGGCCATCCAACACCTCATATAGGCGCCGCGACTCGTTCTTGTAACGCGCGCGAGCTATGGGCACGTCTTCGGGAAAATAGCGCTCGAAGGTCACCGCCTGGCCCTGCATCGGACCGATGCCTCCCATCTGAAACATCAACCATTTGATGACGTCCCAACGTCCCGCCAAATCCTGTGGAATCAGCTTGCCCGTCTTCTCCGCCAGGTAGAGCAGGATCGCACCGGACTCGAAGATTGTAAGTCCGTCCTCGTCGTGATCGACGATGACCGGGATGCGGCCATTGGGATTGAGCGCCAGGAATTCGGGCTTGTTCTGGTCGCCCTTGACCAGATCGACCGCATGCAACGTGTAAGGCAGCTCAAGCTCTTCGAGCGCGATGGTGATCTTCCAGCCGTTTGGGGTTGCCGATGTATAGAGGTCGATCATGAGCGCGCTCCTTTTTTTCGATTGTTATGCGCGTGCTGTCGGACGCGACGTCACCCGCCCGAACCACTCGGTCAAATTGGCATGATCGTCGAAGCGTATGCCGATCGCCTTGGCGATGATCAGCGAGCATTGCAGCGTGATATCGGCGATGGTGTAGCGGTCGCCAGCCACATAGTCGCGCCCGCCGAGCTCCTCATCCAACCACGCCATGTTCTTGCGTATGGTCTCCGATACCACCTCGCTGTAATCCTTGACCTGGGTGAGACGCCCCTCCCAAAAAGGACTGCCGTGCTGAAAGGCGTGCATAACTGGAACCGCCATGTCGAGTTCCATGCGCCGATCCCACATCTCTATCTGAGCGGCTTCCAGGGGATCGTTGCCGAACAGATTGGGCTCGGGGTGGAGCGCCTCGATATAGCGGCAGATTGCGGTGGATTCGCTGATGTAAGTCCCGTCATCCAGCTCCAATACGGGCATTTTTCCCATTGGATTCTTAGCCAAATATTCCGGCGTGGCGTTCTCATGCTTGGTCATGTCGACCTCGACGAACGGCACGTCGACACCCTTCTCAGCCAAAAAGATGCGTACACGCCGAGGGTTGAGGCCGGCGCTCAAATTATAGAGCTTCATAAGTTCTCCCCTAGGCGACGGGCCCAGCCTGGATCAAGCGTGCATCACTCCGCCGCCGTTGCGGTGGGCAACACATAGTCGCTGAATTTTTCACGCAATCCGAGCTTGTTGATCTTGCCTGTCGCGGTGTGCGGAATTTCATCGATGAAAACCACATCGTCGGGCATCCACCATTTGGCGATCTTGCCTTCCAGGAACTTCAGAATGTCGTCCTTGGACGGCGATGCACCCGCATTGGCGACTATGACCAGCAATGGCCGCTCGTCCCATTTGGGATGCGCAATGCCGATGACGGCAGCCTCGGCGACGTCCGGGTGACCGACGGCTACGTTTTCAAGATCAATGGAGGAAATCCACTCGCCACCCGACTTGATCACATCCTTCGACCGGTCGGTAATCTGGAAATATCCGAAGGCATCAATGGTGCCGACATCGCCGGTGTCAAACCAGCCATCGGCGTCGAATGCTTGTCTGCCTTCGCCTTTCAGATAGCTCTTGGCTACTGCCGTTCCCCGCACTTTGAGCGCGCCATAGGCGACGCCGTCTCGCGGCTGCTCGTTGTTGTCGTCATCGACGATTTTCAATTGCACCGAATAAAAGGCGCGGCCCTGCTTTTGCTTCAGGCCCCAGAGCTCCTCGTCACTCAGCCCCTCCATCGCCGCGGTCGGCATCGCTATGGTGCCGATCGGACTCATCTCGGTCATGCCCCAAGCGTGCAGCACCTCAACGTCATATTTCTCCTTGAATGCTTGCATGACGGCCAACGGACACGCCGAACCGCCGATCGCGACGCGCTCAAGGATGGGAAGCGTTTTGCCGGATTCTTCGAGATACTGCAGCAGCATCAGCCAAATCGTCGGCACTGCGGCGCTGAAGCTCACTGCCTCGCCCTCCAACAGCTCGTAAACGCTTTGACCGTCGAGTTTTGAGCCGGGCATCACCAACTTCGAGCCTGCCATGGGAGCGGAATATGTGAGCGACCAGGCGTTGGCGTGAAACATCGGCACAACGGGGAGCACCACATCGGTGCTCTTCAAGCCGATGATGTCCGCGCCGTTGACCGACATTGCGTGCAGCACGTTGGAGCGGTGGGTATAAAGCACGCCCTTGGGATTGCCGGTCGTGCCCGAGGTGTAACAAAGCCCGCACGCTGTATTTTCATCGAATTGCGGCCAAGCGAAATTTTCGTCCCCCTCATTGATCAACGTCTCCGACGCGATCAACCCGTCTATTTTGCTAGCAGGCAGGTCGGCTTCGGCGCCGAAGACGACAATACCTTGTACCGCCGGCAACTTGTCTTTCAGCTTCTCGATCAGCGGTACGAAGTCAGCATCGACAAAGATCAGCTTATCTTCAGCGTGATTGATGATGTAGATGAGCTGCTCCTCGAACAGCCGCGGATTCAGCGTGTGGCACACGGCGCCGAGACCGGCGATCGCGTACCAGGATTCCAAATGATGCGCGCTGTTCCACGCCATGGTGGCGATCAAGTCGCCGTAGCCGTATCCCCGGCGCTTGAGCGCACTTGAGAGCTTTTTGGCTCGCACGCTGATTTCCGCGTAGGTCGTGCGGTGGAGAGGCCCGTCACCTATGCGGCTGACGACTTCGCGCTCGCCGTGATTGATCGCAGCGTAATCGATGATCGTGTGGACCAGCAGCGGCCAGTCTTGCATCAAACCCTTCATGCCTCTTCCTTACTTGTCTGCGCGTTGCCGGTTGATTCGGTCGCTGGAACAGAGATGCTCATTGCGATCGTATCGGTCACAGTTCGTAAAACTACGTTGTCCATGCGCCGCACGCCTCACCAATTCTCGTGAAAGGGCCTGATCTCGACGTCGAACGACCAAGTTGATTTGCCCTGATGAGCGGTGTGCCAGATCTCTTCAGCGATCTCCTTGGGCTGGGCAAAGAATTCGTCGGGCTTTTCTGGCCAAAACCGGTTTCTGGTCCAAGGTGCATCGATTGCAGCGTCGATCACCACATAGGCCACATGGATGCCCTTGGGGCCGAGATCGCGCGCCAATGACTGGGCGAGGATGCGCTGGGCGGCCTTGGTCGGCGCGAAATAGACGAAGTTGGCAATTCCCCGTGTCGCCGCCGTGTTGCCGGTGGCGATGATGCAGCCGCTGCCCCGCTCGGTCATGGCCGGCGCGAAGGCGTGCGCAATATAGAGCAGCGCTGTCGTATTGACGCGGAAATTGAGTTCGAGATTTTCAGGTTCGGCTTCAAGCATCGGCAGGAAGGTGCCCCGCGCCGCGTTGTGGATCACCACATCGGGTGTGCCCAGTTCGGTCATCACCTGTTTGCAAACCTCGGTCAGGTGCTCGAGATCGGCAACATCGCAGACGATTGCACGCGATCCCGGCAGTTCCTTCTCGAGCTTATCGATCAGATCTGGCTTGCGAGCCAGCATCACGACGCGATAGCCGCCTTCGGCAAATCGCCGCGCCGTCGCCTCACCGGTGCCGCCGCCAATGCCGGTGATGAAACAAATCTTGTCGCTCACGCGCTACTCCTTACCCGCTACTGAACACCCGTACCGTCGCGTTTCAGGCAATCACTTTCTGCCATTCTTTGGCGGTGTTTCCTATCTGCTTGCCCACGGCATAATTCTTGTAAACGTCGATATGAAATTCATCGGATTCCAGCGTCGCGGCCACGCTGGGGCGCTCGCGCATCGCTTCCAGCCAAGCTTTGAGGCGCACGCAGTCATCAGGCATTGAAAATCCACGATAATGTTCGAGGACGCAAAAGCGTTCGATAAACGGATAGAAGGAGAGATCGGCCAGGGTCATCTGCTCGCCCAACCAATAGGGACCTCCTTCGCTTAATTTTTCGAGCCCCTCCCGCTCCATGTAGCGTAAACGATCCGCGAACTCGGCCTTATAGAATTCCTGCCGCTCGGTCTCGAGCGACATGATCACACCGTAGAATCCTTGCAAGAATTTGCTGTTCGAATAGGCAATCCAATTGCGCGCAAACGCTCGTCCTGCAGGGTCCTTCGGCATCAGGGCTGGCTCGGGGAACACCTCGTCGATGTATTCGTTCACAATGTCGGATTCATAGATCACATCGCCGGCGTATTTAAGCACCGGCATCTGCGCGGTCGGCGTCAGTTTGAGAAACCAGTCGGGCTTGTTGAAACTGTCTCCGACAAATTCGATTTCCAGAGAGTCGTACTCCAGCCCCTTCTCGATCAAAGCGATACGCGTGCGCTGAGCGAAGGGGCAGATGTCTGAGGTTACGAGTTCCAGTTTCGACATGGTGGTTGTGTCCTGATGACCTGGGATCTGGGCGCACGATAGCGCCCGCTTGGATCCAAATCCAGCGATGAGCGCATCTCTGCGTTGACATCGGTCGCCCGCACCAGCCATTAGTCGGGATCAATACATTGGGAGGACGCTATGGCTGGTCGCACGAGCGCAGAGCGTGCAGGAAATTCGGTCGAAACCTATTCCAACTTTATCGATGGCGAATGGCGCGAGCCGCAGGGCGGCGAGACCGTCGATGTGATGTCGCCAAGCGACGGGCAAGTCTTTGCCAAAATTGCGCGCGGCAACGCCAAGGACATCGACCAGGCCGTGGCGGCCGCTCGCAACGCCTTCGAGGAAGGCGATTGGGGCCGCTTGAGCGCGGTCGAGCGCGGCCGGATTTTGATGAAGCTCGGTGAGCTGATCACCCAGAACGCCGAAGACTTGGCGCAGCTGGAAGCGCGCGACACCGGCAAGCCGATGAGCCAGGCCCGCGCGGATATGGTCGCTGCTGCGCGCTATTTTGAATATTACGGCTCCGCCGCCGACAAGGTGCATGGCGACACCATTCCCTTCATGCAGGGCTATTCAGTCACCACCATACCCGAACCCCATGGCGTCACCGGCCACGTCATACCGTGGAATTACCCAGCGCAAATGTTTGGCCGGACGCTGGCGCCGGCGCTTGCAATGGGAAACGCCACCGTCTTGAAACCGGCTGAAGAGGCCTGCCTCACACCGCTGCGCATCACGGCCTTGGCCCAAGAGGCCGGATTTCCGGCTGGTGCGATCAACGTCGTCACGGGTCTTGGCGAAGAGGCTGGCGCTGCGCTCTCCGGCCACGGCGATATCAATTTCCTGGCCTTCACCGGCTCGCCCGAAGTCGGCACATTGATCCAGAAAGCCGCGGCCGAAAATTATATCGGCTGCGTGCTGGAGCTCGGCGGCAAGTCGCCGCAAATCATCTTTGCCGACGCCGATCTCGAAGCCGCCTTGCCGGTCGTGCTGAACGCCATCGTCCAAAACGGCGGACAGACCTGTTCAGCCGGCAGCCGCGTCTTGGTCGAACAGTCGATCTTCGATGATGTGGTCGACACCCTTAAAGATCGTTTCAGCGGGCTCACCGCTGGCCCGCATGATACCGATCTCAATTGTGGCGGATTGATCAGTGCGGGCCAGGCCAAGCGCGTCATAGGCTTTATCGAGCGCGCCGAACAGGCGGGCATCCCGCTTCTCGCCCGCGGCAAGATCGCCGCCGGCGCGCCCGAGGGCGGTCACTATGTCGCCCCTGCCCTGTTTGGCCCCGTGCCGGAGAACAGCGAGATGGGGCGCGAAGAGGTGTTTGGTCCGGTGCTTTCGGTGTTGCCGTTCAAGGACGAGGACGACGCGGTTCGCCTGGCCAATGACACCGACTACGGTCTCGTGGCAGGCGTGTGGACGAGCGATGCCGGACGCTTGATGCGGGTCGGCAAGCGCGTCAAGTGCGGACAGATTTTCTTGAACGGCTACGGCGCTGGCGGTGGCATCGAGTTGCCCTTTGGCGGCGTCAGGAAATCGGGCCATGGCCGCGAAAAGGGCTTTGAGGCGATGCTCGAATTCTGCGCAACCAAAACGCTGGTGCACAATCACGGTTGAGCGGGTCGCCCGCGCCGGCCTTAACCCTAACAGACGAGATTGCCGCCCGGCTGTCCTTGGCAGTGCGCGTGCGCGCCCATCTGGAACGGAACTTGAATTGCCCTGCCCCAAGTGTGGACCAACAGTTGCGAAGGGACGCGAGGCAGCATGAGCGACCGATTGGATCAAAGCGCCAAGACCTGTCAGACCTGCCGGCATTGGGCGGGCAAACGGTTCGAAAAAACCGGTGAATGTCACCGCTACCCCCCTGCCACTTACTATTCCAGTCAGGGCGGTAAGGCCGTGTTTCGTTGGCCAGAATCGCCAAAAACAGGTTGGTGCGCGGAATGGCGCCGCGACGAGCCCGGCGTCAGTGAGCTGGCCGAAAATTTGGCGCTCGAACCGGTCGGCGACTGACCGCGCGCGAGGCGCTAAAATCTTGGCCTGAAAAGAATCTTTTGAGCTAATGTCGCGGCCATGCCCGCCGCGCGCCGCAAGCCAAATCCGCCAACCGCAACCGCGCTCGCTCCAGACATGCGCGGCAGCGCCAAATGGCGGGCGATCGGACTGCTGACAGTCTGCTGCGTGATGGCGCTCAGCGTCTGGTTTTCATCGGCCGCCATCCTTCCCATTCTCGAACGCCAAATCGGACTCTCGGCCAGTTGGGGCGCGCTCTCGACAAGCGCGGTCGCGCTCGGTTTCGTCGCCGGCACCTTGGTCAGCGCCGGCCTAGGGCTCGCCGACCGGCTCGACCCGCGCCGCTTTTTCATGACCTGCTGTTTCGTTGCAGCCGCCGCCAACGCCGCCATGGCGTGGACGGATCCGGCCGGGCTCACGACGCTTACCCTGCGCGCCATCGCGGGCGCGGCCATGGCCGGCGTCTACCCGGTCGGCATGAAGATGGCGTCGGCCTGGGCCGATGGCGACCGCGGCGTGCTGGTCGGACTGCTGGTCGGCGCTGTGACGCTTGGCTCGGCAATGCCGCATCTGATCGGTGTTTTCTCGCTCGATGACTGGCGCGGGACGCTGCTTATCAGCTCGGCCCTGGCGGCGGCCGCCGGGATCGCCGTCAACGCGGTCGAGATCGGGCCAGGCTATGCGCGCGCCACAGCATTCAAGCCCTCCCAAGCCCTCGCCGCCTTCACCCACCGACCGCTGCGCTTGGCCAATCTGGGCTATTTCGGCCATATGTGGGAGCTCTACGCCATGTGGTCCTGGATCGGTTTGTTTCTGGCCGCGAGCTTCGCCCAGGTGCCGGGCTTCGAACACGCCGATTACCGCGCCAAGCTCGCAACCTTCGCCGCGGTGGGCGCTGGCGCCATCGGCTGCCTGATCGGCGGCATCTTCGCCGACCGGCTGGGCCGCACCGCCATCACCAGCGCCGCCATGGCAGTGAGCGGTCTCTGCGCGCTTACGGTCGGCTTCCTGTTCGGTGCAAACCCAATTCTGCTCACCGCGCTCTGTATCGTTTGGGGCGTTGCGGTGGTCGCCGACTCAGCGCAGTTTTCGGCCAGCGTGATGGAGCTCTCCGAGCCGGAGCTGGCGGGCACCATGGTGACGGTACAAACGTCGATCGGCTTCCTGTTGACCATCGTAACAATTCAATTGACGCCCCTCATTGTCGACATGGTTGGCTGGCGTTATGGCTTTACCTACCTTGCAGTCGGACCTTTGATCGGCATCGTCGCCATGCTACGCCTGCGCCGCTTGCCGGAGGCTCGTAAACTTGCCGGAGGACGGCGGTGACAACCGCCACGCCGCACCACCCTGACGCGCTAAGGATCTAAGTGCCCTTGAAACACCTCTCCAAATCTCTCGATGAACTGAAGGCCGATTACGATGTGGTCGTGATCGGTTCGGGCTATGGCGGCGGTGTCTCGGCGGCGCGGCTTTCTGCGCTCGGCAAACGGGTTGCGGTGATCGAGCGTGGCAAAGAATTTCTGCCCGGCGATTATCCCAACACCTTCGACGCCATGCGCCGCGAATTCCAAGTCAGCGGCGCCAAGCTCAAATTGGGTTCGCGCGCCTCGCTGTTCGATTTGCGGCTGGGCCGCGATATGCACGTCTTGGTCGGCTGCGGGCTGGGCGGCGGTTCGCTGATCAATGCCGGCGTGGCGCTGCGGCCCGATGCGCGCGTCTTCGCGCATACTGCCTGGCCGGAAGAAATTTCATCCGATGGACTGCTGCAAGAGGGGTTCGAGCGCGCCAGGCACATGCTGCGGCCCACGCCCTATGGCGGCGCCTCCGAGCTCATCAAATATCAAGCGCTCGAGGAAGCGAGCAAACCATTCGACGTCGACCCGCGCCCCACGCCCACGACAATCGCTTACGAGGCGGGCGCAAACGCCGCCGGCGTCAACCAAGACGCCTGCACGCTGTGCGGCGACTGCCTGTCGGGCTGCAATGTCGGCGCCAAGACAACGGTGGCGGCGACCTATTTGTCGCTAGCTGCAGCCAACGGCGCCGAGATCTTCACACAAGGCAGCGCGCGGCACGTGGCGCGCCAAGACGGGCGCTGGAGCGTCGCACTGATCGAAACACCCGAGACCGGTGCGCGGACGGAGGTCTCCGAGCGCACCGTCACGGCCGATGTCGTCATATTGGCGGCTGGCACACTGGGCTCGACCGAGATCTTGATGCGCTCGCGCGAGCACGGTTTGGCGCTTTCAAAGCGGCTCGGCGAACGCTTCTCATCCAATGGTGACATCATCGCCTTTGGTTACGGCGCCAAGGGGCGCGTCAACGCCATCGGCGTCGGCCACCCACCCAAGGCCGAGACGGACCCGATCGGGCCCTGCGTCGCCGGCCAGCTCGATTTCCGAGATGGCGATGATTTGGACAACAGCCTGGTGATGCAGGAGGGCACGGTGCCATCGGGTCTTGCCTCGCTGCTTCCCGCCCTGCTGCTGCCCGGCGGCAAAATTCTCGACGCGGCCAAGAGCCTGCTCAGCAGCGTCTATAAGGGACCTCTTGCCAGTCTGCATGCGTTCTTCCTGGCCGGTCACGACTCATCGAATGGCCGGCTCGAACTCGAGAACGACGCCATGGTGGTCGATTGGCCGGAGATCACCGACCAGCCGGTCTATGGGCGAGCCGACGAGATTTTGGCCGAGGCGTTGGGCGCCCGGGGGGGAAGCCATTTGCAGAACCCGTTCGAAAGCCGCATCACCGGCAAGAAACCGGTGACCGCGCATCCGCTGGGGGGCTGCGCCATGGGCCAGGACGCGGGCCAAGGCGTCGTCAACCACAAGGGCCAGGTGTTCGATGCGGCATCTGACGGCGACGGATCTGCGGTGCATGACGGGCTTTATGTCTGCGATGGCGCCGCCATCCCGCGCTCGCTCGGCGCCAACCCGCTGCTGACGATCTCCAGCCTGGCCGAGCGCGCCATGATCCTACTGGCCCGCGATCGCGGCTGGGCGAGCGATGACGGCGCGCCGCAAGCACGCGAAAAGCGTAAGGCCGAAGCTACGCTGTAGCGAATTGCATTTAGCTCGAACGACGAACGATTGGGGCGGTATCGCCTTTCCAGATAGAGCCATATTCCACCGAGCTTTGTCGCATGTCGGTCATCAAGTTGATCGCCCGCTCTCCAGTCCAAAAAGTTGCGATGGCAGCGCACCCAACGGCAACGCCCCAACGGGTGACGTTCCAGGCTCGACTGTTTAGCCGCTCGATAAACCGAAACAGCGGCCAGGTGACTAAAATGATTGCCAGTTGGCCAAATTCGACACCGATGTTGAACGCCAACAAGCTCTGCCAGATGTCTGGTGAATCGACCCGCAGAATCTTGTGCAACACGAAAGAGAAGCCGAGCCCGTGGAGCAGACCAATCGCGCATGTCACGAAAAACATGCCGCGCTCGCTCTTGTGTTGATCAGACTGCGGCATCACGGCGATCACAGCGGCATAAATGATCGTCAGCGCGATCCCCATTTCTACCGTTGGGACGAACCAGGCGCCGGAGGGCACAAAGCCGAAGAACCCGGCACTCAGAGTCACGCTGTGGCCGATGGTAAAACCAGTGACGCGCCAGATGAGGCTTTTGAGTTGCGTTGCCCCGAGAACCAGGCAGACCACGAACAAAACGTGGTCCAGCCCTTCCAGAATATGCCGCACACCCTCCTCTACAAACGTTATGACCGCGGACATGACCGATCTTGAAATCATGATCGGTTCATTCAGGAGACCCCGCGCACGGAACACCTGTGTCCCTCCAGGTGCGTAGTCGAGAACCAGGTTGGCGGTATCCTCTTGTCCCGGCAAACCTGGGTCCAGGCTGCTCGAAAGCGAATACGCATCGACGGAGCCGTTGATGGGGAAATGCAGAATAACATCGACCACACTGTCGCCGACATAAAGCGGCGCGGCGGGGTCCGGCAGTGCGGATTGGCCTATAAAGGCAGCCTTGGCTTCGCCCAACGTCGCAAAGTCAGGCTCGCTTCCGACGCGATAGATTTGGACCTGCTCAACCGTCGGCTCTGGCCGAGTACCGTCGACGACGATGTGGTGACCCGAAGCAGCAAACCGCCCCAATGAATGGGAGTTCCTGCGCATCGCCGAAAAGTCGACATAGTGGACGAGCTTACCGTTCTCCATCTTATTGGTGGTGAAGGGAGCTGGTTCTGGAAGGCCACCCTCAACCGCCTTTCCAACCTTGTCGGCAAGCAGATAGGGCATCGGCAACCGAATATAGATGCGCAGACCGTCGGACAGGTGTTCGACATGGAATATGCGCACATTGAGATTGAGCCGAAAATGCGCGTAAGCGGCCACCGCCCCCCATGCGACGAGCATGGCAGCCAACACCGCTGTCCATAACCGTGCTTTCATGGCTCCTGCAGGCATGCCCTGTTCAGCTTTTTTGTTTGGCGGCAAGAATCGTGATGCCGCCCAACATCCATTGATCCGACCCCCGCACCAGTTCCATCAACGCGCGAAACTCTAGTTTGCGGCGATGGACGTGCCCCCAGTGGCCGGCATTGGCAATCGCATTCCACTTAGCAAGAGAACGGAAACCAGTAGCCTGATCGAGAGCGCTCAACTCTTGTATTTCAAGATCTTCGATTGCCTCGATGCGGGCGAGGCCGCCGCCCGGAATTTGCATGGTCAGAGCGCGCCGCAGCTCTGCTTCGACGTCGGTCAGCGATTCCGGCGCCACAACAATATTCAGCGCTTTCGTCACTCCAGCAGGCGTGCGCTCGAGAAGAGCATGATTAATGTTGGCCAGAACGTCGCGGACGATCTCTGCCGCGCGGGCCGCTTTCGGTGGGGCAGCAAATAAGACACTACCAGCAGCAACGACTGCAACCGCAGCGCCCGCTACAGCGAGCCCACCCGCAATTACAGCGTATCTGCGTCTGAACTCAGACCCGCGGCCAAAGCACCAAAACATAGCTCCAGCGACACCCGCGATTGTCGTCAGCGCGAGCGCCGCCATTGCGACGGCAGCGGGAATACCGATCTGCCGCGTCACGGGACGCACCTGTGGATCTTGATATTTCAACAAATGGTTTTGCCATATCAAATGCGGGTCCGACATTTCGACAAAGCTTACAAAAGGCCCGGCCTGGTCAATGGAGGTGGCAGGGATGCGTTTAATGCGGCTGGGAAATAGTTCCCACTCCATGCTCACGCGTTCGGGCAGCGCAGCGACGGGATAAGAAAGAATTACGCCAAGGAGCGCGCTAGACGCATTCAAGGATTCTTGATCATCGGTGAGCTGCAATCCCGATGTCGTAATTTTCAAAAACTCGACCGAAGCCGACACTGGCACCGTCGCAGCTCCATCAATGGATACTGGATTTCGTTGGCGCATGAACGCGCCGACACGCCGCTTCAAATCGGCCCGCTCTCCCGGCTCTATTTTTTCTCGATCAACTAAGTCCAGATCGATCCACTGCTGCAAATCACGGGCACGCACCAGCACCTCATGACGCACCTCGCGCGGCTCGACGTATAGAAAGGTCATCATCGCCGTTGCGTGATGGCGCTTCAAATTTGGATTGTCGAATTTCGAGTACCACGGGTCAGACCAATCCAGATTGAGTGTGACGGGCCCTGAGAGATAGCGGAAGTCAATGACCGGCACGGACGTGTGATAGGCGATAAAGCCCATGGTGACGGCAGGAACGCCGCCGGCTCCAAGCGGCGGAACGAAGGTCAAGCTCGCAGGCCGTCCAGAGAATTGATAGTCGAGCTCGACGTATAAGACGCGTTTGTCCTCCGGCGGCTCGGGCGCGCGTCGGCGGGTGGCGGGATTGATCATTCCGGCGAATGGCGAGTAGCGGTCTTTTCTGAGACGCGGCTCGGCATGGTTGAGCACGGCCCGCAATTCGACGCCACCGTCGGCGATCACTTGGAACGTTTTGGACGAGAATTCTTGCAGCCGCGCATCCAGCGGTGGGCGTGCGGGTTTCTTCAGCCAATCATTCGGCAGCAGCGCTTCGAAAGTCTCGAGATTGCCGACATAGATTTCCAGGGCGATGCGCACCCGGTCCTTGAGAACCGTTATCTCGGCAATATTGGGCGCTGTTTCGGCGCCAGTGAGGTTCATCCAGTCGGCGTGCGCTGCTTCCTTCGGCACGCCAAACACCGCAACTGCACAGAGGCAACAAACCAACGCCAGTCGAGCGACGGTCTTTCGCATCGCAAGCGCCGGATTTGTCAGCCGGATCAAGTCTACTTCCCTGCTAAGGCGTCGATCAGCTGCGGCTACGGGCTCTTGGGCATTGGTGGGGGCGTATATTCCTTCCACTTGCCCTCCAAGATGTACTCCGACGGATTTTTTTCATCGCTTCGAGGCGCATTTTTGTAGGCGTCCGAAACGTCAGGCGGCAGGACGTATTCGTCCACCACGGCCATGCGCACCTTGATCTCGTCCTTGGTGACGTTGATGACCATGAGGTCGCGCGCCAAGGCAAGCGGTCCGTCGTAAGTCTTGCGTACGCCATCCATAATCGCAGCGTTGTTCTCCGGCGATTGAACCGAATGGTAGCCGACGGCAAGACGCGGCTTGACGGCCGACATCACTTTGCCGAAGGCCTGGGGCTCGGTGTGAATTCGGGTCGAGACGTAGGTCGCTTGACTGAGGTCCCAACCAAAATATTCCGCCAAGGTCTTGGGCGGCAGGAAGGCTTCGTGCGAGGCAACGTCTGCATTGACGGCGTATTTGATGTACCACTTGTTGGGGTAGGTATCGCCGCCAAAAACGTACTTCAAACCATTCCACTCTAGACCGTAGCTCACGGCCCCATCGAGGCTGTGAATGGCTGGCCAAGACCGGATGGTCACGCCGTTTTTTTGGTAGACGATCTCATTTTCTTGCTTGTAGTCGAATTCGTGCACCTCGATCTTCGCGCCAGCATCAGGCAGCGCGCCGCTGCGGGTGGCGAGATCCCAGGCGTAGCCCTTTTGCATCGCATCCGCATAAGCCTTGGTGCCGAGCTCTGGGGTCGATCCGGTCGGGCCGTAGAGGTGGATCGGCGTATAGCGGCCCGACAACCAGCCGCCAATGTGCACCCCATGAAGTCGCCAACATGGTCGACGTGCAGATGGCTGGCGAAGACCTTGTCGATCTTTGAGAAGTCCGGTCGCAGTGAGAATAAATTGGCGAGCATTCCCGAGCCAACATCGAACAAGAATTTGTCACCGTTGCCGAGCTCGACCAGATAGGAAATCGAAACCGCTCTTTTGGTCTGGTTCGGCATGCCGGTGCCAAGCGCGGTGATCCTCATTTCGGCGGGACCGAGTGTTTCGGTGTTGGGGAAATAGCT
>JAJFHN010000044.1 GCA_021775595.1 Hyphomicrobiales bacterium | reverse complement strand
TTGCTTCTCTTCATTGCATCTTGCGTGGCGCTGGCGCCCATTTTTGGCGCGGCCGGCGCAGCGACTGCCGTATTGATTTCTTCGGCCACCTCGTGCCTTGGCCTGGCTGTGGTGGTCAAGAACGAGTTTGGTTTGCGTTGCGACGGGATTGCGAATTCGGGGGTGGAGCTTCTTGCGCCTTTCCTGTTTGACCGGCGCGCCGTCACGGGGAGCACGTCATGACCGGAAATACCTCCGCCAAAAGCGTGCTGATATTGGGCAACTATCGCCCCACACTCATGGTGGCGCAAACGCTCCACGACGAGGGTTATCGCGTCATCGTTTCCGCGTCCGATCGCGGCGATGCCGGCGCCTGTTATTCGCGTTTTGTCGATGAAATTTGGCAGCATCCGCCGGTCGAGCGTGATCAAGGCGCGGCTTTCGGCGACGCGTTGCTCGCATTCCTCGTCAGCCGGCCCGACGTATCGATGATTTTTCCCGTGGCAGAGAAGTTCTCGGTCTGGTTGGCCGAGCACGCCGAAATATTGCCAGAAAGCCTGGGCGTTGCCTCGCCCAAGCCCGATCTCGTGAAGCTCTGCCTCGATAAAGTGGCGATGCTGAACCTCGCAAGGCAGCAGGGTGTGGCAAGCGCACCGCACGGCGTAGCTCACACCTTGGACGAACTTCACCATCAGGCCGAGAAAATCGGATTCCCCATCATTGTGCGGCCCTTCAGCCATCTCAACCGTATTGGCCACAAGAAGGCGGTGATTTGCCGCGATCGCGACGACTTCGTGGACGCCTTTCCGAAATGGCCGAAAAAACAGCCCGGGTTGTTGCTCCAGCGCTACGTGTCCGGCGAGCGACACGACCTCTGCTTCGTCGCGGTCGATGGCGACGTTCAATGCCTGCTCGAAACGCGCATCACGCGTACCGACCACCCAGATGGCACCGGCCTTTCGACCGAAGGACAATACGTCGCCGTGTCAAAACAGCTGGAGCGCGACACCAGGCTGCTGGTTGCGGCACTCGGCTACACTGGAATTGGATTTACGCAGTTCGTTCGCGATCCCCGCTCCGGCGAGATCACGTTTTTGGAGCTCAACCCGCGCGTGGCGGGCAGTCACCGATGCGCCGAGGCCGCGGGCATGCCGCTGACGCGTTCGGCGATCGCCTTGGCTCAGGGCGAAAAAATCTTGAATCTGGCCTCGCACTTCTCTTATCCGGTAGGGTCTTACTACGCCTGGCTGCTGGGCGATCTGCATGGTTTGAAGGAAGCGGTCAGACATCGCGAAATCGGATTTGAAGACGGCGTCTGCTGGGTTGCATCCGCCCTCCGCTCGTTCTTGCGCGCGCGTATTCACTTGGTGTTTGCGCGGCGCGATCCCATGCCGGCATTCGCACTCGTGCTGCGCCAAACGACCCGTATTATCGCCGCCGCGGCGCGCGCCTCGATGCTTGATGAGGATGAATTGACTACCAAGGGATCGGATACATCGGACGGCGACTTGCCGGAGAATGCTCCGTTAGCGGATGATCCGAAAATGCTGATAATCGCCAGATAACAGCCGATTATTCGCCTCTCCGGCTATCGGAAATTCAGTCTTGGCGTTTACCTTTTTGCAGCCCGTCACAGCCATAATTAGTATGCGGGTGTAGCTCAGCGGCAGAGCGGCAGTCGACCAGACTGTGTGCGCAGGTTCGACCCCTGTCACCCGCTCCAACGCCCACCAGTCAAACGCAGCATGCCGCAGTCACGCGCAGATTCAGCCGCGCACGACCTTACCTTCGACGGGCGTCGAGTTGAGAATGTTGTCGAACATCGGCGAGCCTTTTTCCGCCGCCGCCCTGATCTCTTCGAGCACATCGGATTCAGCGTCACTCTTGACGTCGACCGTGTAGCTGAGCGCGCCAAAGCCCGGGCGGACCGAGGGGTCAATGTCGAGATAGCCGCGCAAATCGAACGGCGCCTCGACCTTGATCTCAAGATCGGAGAAATCGACATTGCGCAGATTCGCCTGCGTCACCCAGCCAATGGTCAGGCACGATCCAAGCGCCGCCAGCAGCAATTCCATCGGATCGATATGAGCATCCTTGCCCCCGAGCGGTGCAGGTTCGTCCGTTTGGATGGTGAAACTGCGCGCGCTGGTCACAGCCTGCGCGCCGCCCTGCCACGTTGTGGTGGCCGAAAATGTCCCCTTGGCGTCCTGCGGGTTGGCGGTGAGGTGGTCCTTAGTCTGGTTGAACGTGTCGAGATCCAGACTGGTGCAGCTCAAATTCGATTCCGTCGCCATTGTCATCTCCTACTAAATTACGCTTCCTCAGTTATCCGGTCTCGCAGTTGGTCGCCATCGCCCGACACACCCGATCATGCGGAATTGGTGGTGCGCAGCCGCCGGATCAGCCGCACGAAAATCATAAAATGCGTCACCAGCAACAATGGCACAAAAAACGTCGGGATATACCACGCCGCGCCGAAGTCCTTGATGGGTTCGGGCTGCCGCAGCGCGTTGAGAAGGTCGAGGGTGCCGGCAGTGTTGAAAATCCAAACCATAGCCACAGCGCCTGCCCATTCGGCCCGCAGAAAAATGAGTGCCAACAATGCCAAGACACCAGCCAGCAGGTCACCATAGGCAGCAGGGTCCGCGAATGCGGCCGGTAGCGGTCCTGACACCACACCTGGCACAATAAAGACCAACCCAATATGGCGGAAGGCGTGCGGTAGAGTGAGCCAGAAAAGCGCTTCGTTTGGCGCCATTTTGTCCAACCAGGGAGCCAGCAGCCATTTGGCGATCAGGCTCCACACAATAAGGCTCAGAACAAATTGGACGCCGAAAATTGCTTCGACAGACACGGGCCGCCGCCTCCATTTTGGCCGTCCGTCGAAATATAGCACACGTCAACGAGGGAGCCGGGTTGGGGGGTTACTGCGCGGTCACGTCCAGGCGATCGATGCCGATCCAGCGGCGTTTCGTGGCACCGCTTGCGTCCATCACCAGGCTTGGATGCTCCGGCGTCAGGCGAAATCGCATTGTCTTCCCCTCGATTGCCGGGGGAATCGAGAAATACGGCAGCGCGGCAGGCGAGGGCACTTCTGTCAGGTGGAACACCAGCTCGTAATTGCGACCGTCCTCGGGCAGCACATAGCGAAATTGAAAATCAGCTGAATAGCGACGTCCGACATAGAAGAAATGCGAAGTCAACGCGTTCTCTTGCCCCGCGCGCTGGGTGTCTCGCCAGTCTCCGTCCAATTCGCCCAGCGACCAGGTCTTGCGGCCCTTGAGCGGCAGGACCAGCCGGACATCCATTGTTTCGAACTCCTTGGCGTCGAAGGCTTTCAGCAGGCCTTCGTATAACCCGTCGACAGCGTCGGGCTTGAGCTGAACGGCGTAGTCCTTCAAGGGCCGCCCCGCCGCCAATAACTCCCGCAGCTCGAGCAGGCCGAGCAACCGATCTTTATCCTTGAACATCCAGCCAAGGAAGGGATCGATGAAGACCCATCGCCCGTCGGAGAGCTGAACGGAAAGGGCCGAGTGGCCGGCCGCGGGAAACATGATGTCGTGGCGCACGACTTTCAGGCGCTCGCCAAACACCCAGCGCGCCGCGGCGACGAACTCGGTGCATTGACCATCGCCCGAGAGGAAACTGATTGCTTCTTTCTGAGGCTTGAACGGCTTGGGCAGCCCCCGCAGCCGGTTCCAATAGTCCTTTTCTGTGCTCACCCGCCAATAGCCCGCCGCCCAATGGGCAAAGGCTTCGACCGATTGCTGCTCGCTCGGCGCGCTCCAAATCGGATCGGTCAGCTTGGCTTTGAGGCCGGTGGCGTAAAAATAGACGAAGACTTTGGGCAATATGAGCAACGCCACGACGCCCAGGCCGACCGCCGCCCAACTCAGTCTTCGTTTGTGTCCGTCGCGCATGACAGCATCCGGCCTCCCGATTGCGGCATTTTAGCTGCGGACACGCCGCGCACGCCAGATCGTTTCCCCACGCGCCGGAAATGCTATGGTCCAGCCAGTGAGTGTGCAGGTGTGGGACATCAAATGCGAAGCCTCTGGGAACCAAGAGCGATCCTGGCCGTTTGGATCGCGGTGGCGGGGCTCATCGCCGGTGCGGGAAGTGCGATCGCTGCCCGCTGTTCGGTGGAACAAAAGGAAATGGGCTGCAAAACCCAAGGCCGCCACCTGACACAACTTCGCTGCGATTGCAGCGCGGTCGTCGGCGCCGCGGGCGATGGCGCGCCAGGGACACCCGAAGGGACACCAGAGACCCCCGTATCGCGCGGACCAGATATCGGCATGCCCATGCCCTCGGCGATACAGTCCACACCGCTTATTCGGAACTCTCCCTTCGCTTGGCCGTCAAGGGCGCCTGCGTCTGCAGTCCTTCCCCCGCCATCTCCATGGGAGACGCAGACAACACCCGCACCCAAACAAAGATTTCACTGAGCCGCCGGCTTGCCCCGTCCCGACAAATGCTCTTCGAACGCCTCGTGCGAACCATCGTGCCCGTAACAGACCAGAACATCGCCGGGCGAGACCATCGCCTCGTCGGGCACCGGGTGGTGGTGACGCGAGTCGCTGCCACGGCTGGCCAAAACCGTGAGCTCATGGGTCTCCAGTGGCAGGTCCTTGAGAGCCACCGGCTTTGACCCGGTGAAGGTGTGTTCGCCGATGCTGAAGCCATTGCCGATCTGCACCAGGCGCTGAAAGCTCCGCTTGCGCAGCGAGGTGGTCTTTTCGAGCACCCCGCCGATCAGGTCGCATAGAAACTGGTCGACCGTCTTGTTGGTCATGACAAACAGCGTAACGGCGGTTGCCGCCGCGATCAGAAACGCTTGGCGTAAAACCGCATTGGGTTGGGATCCGGTCTCAACGAACGAGACGATAAATGTTGCGGCGATGGTGACGAGCCCCAGATTGCCCAAAACCATCAGCACCACCAGGATACGACGCCTGATCGGGTAATTGAGGATCATCTCCGATTCGCTCGTCGTGAAGCCGGTCCCGGTCAGCGCCGAGATGCACTGAAAGCGCGCGACGTTTTCCGGCAGTCCGGTGTGCCGCATGGCGACAGCCGCGACGCGCGCGACCGCGACCGACAGCATCAAAATGACAGCGATCGTTAATGCGGCGGCCATTCTTCTTCAAGCTCCCAATTTCTGTCTGCCGACCGCAAAGGCGCCGGCAATGAAGGCCGGCACCTCCGCCTCGATATCCGACAGAGTGAAAATATGTTTCGCCGTTGCGATCGCACCGACGAAACCTTGCGTGTGCCAGTAACCGGGCGGCGGCAAATCGGGCAAATCATCCGCATCGAGATGGGGCCAGGGATTGACGTAAAAATAGGGTTGATCGTAGGTCGCATCGCCGGGCGACAGACCGACACCGACGCCGCGCGCGGTCTCGAAGTCGCCGCTCTCAAGCGCCACATATGTCGCGATGTCGAAATGATGCGGCCAGCAGCGCACCGGGCTAGGGCCTGGCTGAATGTCGTCGTTGGCCTTGGCGAAATCGCCAAATAACGAGTCCGCCAGGCCGTACCAGGCCGCAAGCGCAGCGAGGCCCCGCTCCATGCCATCCCCGCCGTATGTGCCAACCGCCTCGACGCTGCCGGGCAAGTCATAGGGCAGCATGACGGCCGAAGCTGGTTTCAGATCCGACTGGGCGAGCTGTGCATCCAGCCAGGCTAGCGCCTCGGCGTCGGATTTTCCGCTCAAATCAAGAACCGCGTCAGAGCCTCCGGCAACAATCAATCTCAAAGCGCTTATGTCGAGCCCGACCCGCACCTCGCCCGGGAGCGGTTGCGACAGAAACGCGCCACGTCCCGCGTCCCAGCTCAGATTGGAATGGCTGTCATCAGGTTGGGCCTCCAGATTGGCGCGCGCCGCCTTGGTAAGCAGCTGGGCCGCCTTGTGCGCGTGGTTGCGGGCGGCCGCCAACACATCCAGCGGGCAGTCGTGAATCTTGGGTGTGGTCGACATGGTTGGGTTTCTCCTGGGCGCGTTGCCCCACCTGGCTTAGACCAGCTCGGCGTCGGTTATGACCTCGACCAGCGCGGGTCCTTTGTGATCCAACGCCTGTTGGATGGCGTCCTTGAGCCCCTCAGCCTCCGACACTTTAATGCCCTTGCCACCGCACAACCGGGCGTAGGCGGCGAATGAGGGATTGTGCAAATCGGTTTCCCAGACCGGCCACTCGCCGGAGCGTTGTTCCTTGGAAATTTTACCAAGTTGGGCGTTGTTCAAAAGGATATGGGTGATGTCCATGCCGTATTTTACGGCCGTGGTGAAATCCATCGGGTATTGACCGAAGCCGCCGTCGCCTGAAATCGAGACAACCTTGTGGCCGGCAAATTCCTCGAAGTCCTGCGTCGCTGCCCAGGCGCCCATTGCGGCTGGAAAGCCAAAGCCGATGGAACCCAGATAGCCCGACATCAGAACGCGCTGTCCTTTCGATTCGAAATACCTGCCGAACGAATAGGTGTTGTTGCCGACATCGACAGCGATAATTGCGTCTGCCGGGCAAAGCTCGGAGAGGACGGCGAATATGGCCGCAGAGTGGACGCCCTGGCCGCGTTCTTCTGCCAGACGCGACTCTTTTTCCGCCCGCCACATCTGCCAGCGCTCCGCCAGTTCTTTGATCTGATCGTCAGCCTTTCGTTTTTTCGAAATACGTGGACCAACCGCTTCGCAGAAGGCGCCGATCTCGCCCCAAACCGGCAGCGCGACAGGGTGAAACTTGCCAAGCTGCATGCGCTCGAAGTCGACCTGGATGATGTGCTTCGACCGCTCGATACCGGTGTGGTTGGAAAACGAGGAGCCAAGCGAGATTATGATGTCGGCCTCGTTCATGAACCAGCTGGCAATCGGCGTGCCCGAGCGCCCCAGAACGCCGCCCGCATTGGGGTGGGCATCCGGTATCAACCCCTTGGCCTTGAAGGTCGTGAGCACCGGTGCGCCGATGCGCTCGGCGAATTCGATAACCGCCTGTTGGGCAGCGACCGCGCCGTGACCCATCACGATGATCGGCCGTTTGGCTTCATTGATGCGCAGGGCCGCTTGCTCGATGTGCCACTCATCGGGCGTCACGACCGATCCGCCAACCCGGCCGTCCGGCTTGCCGGCCGGCGCATCGCTGGGAAGCGTCTGGATGTCGTCGGGAAAAATCAGATGCGCCACATCGCGCTCGATCAGCGCGTTTTTGCAGGCCAGCGACATCAGTTCCGCATGGTTCGAGGTGCTCAATACGGGCTGGGAAAAACGCGTCACGGCCTCGAACGCCGATTTCAGATCAATGTCTTGAAAGGCACCCGGTCCAAACACTTGGGTCTGAACTTGGCCAGTCAGCGCCAGGACCGGCGAGCGATCCACCTTGGCGTCCCATAAGCCAGTTAGGAGATTGGTCGCGCCGGGTCCGGCGATGGTCAGACACGCCGCCGGCCGGCCGGTCAATTTGCCGTAAGCCGAGGCGGCGAACGCCGCTGCGCCTTCGTGGCGTACGCCGATATAGCTGAGTTCGCCCTCCACCGTCTTTAGACGGATCGCATCCGCCAGACCTAAATTGGAATGGCCGACCATGCCGAAGACGCGTTTGACGCCCCAATTGATCATCGTCTCGGCCATGACGTCGGTCGTCGTGCGTTCGCGTGCGGGCTCGGGCTCGATGCCGACAAAAATTTCGCCATGACGGATTTCGACCGGGTAGAGCGTTTGGCCGGAGTCTTCGTGGCCGCCGGGCGGTTTGCCCGTCAGGGGATCGAAGTCCCAACCGTGCCATGGGCAACGAATCCAGCATTCACCATCCGCACCCGTCTCGATCGAACCCTCGCCAAGCGGGCCGCCTTGATGGGGACAATGATTGTCCATCGCCGCCCACTGACCATCGAAATGGGAGAGGCAGATCGAAACCGTGCGTGCGGTGACCGTTTGGACCCGGCCCTCGGGCAAGTCTTCTTCGCGGCCAACCGATATCCACTCAAGGGTCTTGTCGTTCATGCTCAACATCCTGGTTGCGATTGCGAAGGTCGGAAAGTTTGATGGGTCAGCGGACGCCGCCATAGGCCACGCCCGATAGCTCCGCCATGTGCGTTTTCCATGTGGTCAGATCGTCGATCGCAAATTTCGAAAGATGGTCGTGCCCACAAGCCCGCGCCATCACCTGCATCAGCTCGACGGTCGCCTCAAAGAAATTCTTCAGCTGCAAGGCCGAACTTTCGACCACCAGGCGCGAGACCAGATGGGGTTTTTGCGTGGCGATGCCCACCGGACAGTTGTTGGTGTGGCATGCGCGCATGGCGATGCAGCCGATGGCCTGCATTGCGGCATTGGAGACCGCAATCGCATCGGCGCCGAGCGCCAAGGCTTTGACGAAGTCGGCGGGCTTGCGCAAGCCGCCGGTGATGATCAACGTGATGTCGTTGCGCCCGGCGGTGTCCAAGTGGCGCCGCGCGCGCGCCAACGCCGGAATGGTTGGGACTGAGATATTGTCGCGGAAGATGATGGGCGCAGCGCCCGTTCCGCCGCCGCGGCCATCGAGAATAATGTAGTCGACGCCGACTTCGAGCGCCGTATCGATGTCTTTTTCAATGTGCTGGGCCGAGAGCTTGTAGCCGATCGGAATGCCACCGGTGCGGTCGCGCACCTCATCGGCGAATTCGCGGATTTGGCCATGCTCGGTCCAGTCGGGAAAGCGCGGCGGCGATATCGCAGGTTCACCTTCGTCTAGGCCGCGCACTTGCGCGATCTTGCCTTTGACCTTGGGGCCGGGCAAATGGCCGCCGGTGCCCGTCTTGGCGCCCTGCCCACCCTTGAAGTGAAAGGCCTGAACCTTGGCGAGTTTGTCCCAAGCAAAGCCGAAGCGCGCCGAAGCCAGCTCATAGAAATAGCGCGAATTGGCTTCCTGTTCCTCGGGCAGCATGCCGCCCTCGCCCGAACAGATGCCGGTGCCGGCCAGCTCCGCCCCGCGCGCCAGCGCCACCTTGGCTGGCTCCGACAAGGCGCCGAAACTCATGTCCGAGACAAACAGAGGGATCTTCAGGGTCAGGGGTTTTTGCGCATTGGGTCCGATCGTAACTTCGGTGCCTACGGGCTCTTCATCCAGCATCGGCGGACGGTGGAGTTGCGCCGTTAGAATTTGGATATCGTCCCACAGCGGCAACTCGTCGCGCGGCACGCCCATGGCGCTGACTTGGCCGTGATGACCGGTCTTGGAGAGGCCGTCGCGGGCATATCCCTGGATCAAGCCGTTAAGCGGCTCTTCCGCCGTGCCATGGCCCGAATCGGCATAGAGGCCCAAATACTCGTCGCGCTTGAAGGGCTGCGGATTCTCAAGCGCCCAGGTCGTGATCTCGTCCGCATCGACCAGAACTTCGCCGTCCTCTATCCAGCTGGTGAATTTTTTAAGGGCTTCGCTGTTGGCGTATTCCGAGACGCCAGAATCAAGCCGGTAATCCCAGTTGTGAACACCGCAGATAAGATTGTCGCCGGACACGAAGCCATCCGCCATCAGCGCACCGCGATGGAGGCAGCGGCCGTAAAACACAGATATCTCGTCGTCGAACCGCACAACGACCAGATCGACCTCACCAACAAGCGCATATTGCGGTTTGCGGTCCTTCAGCTCGTCATACACCGCCACGGACGTCTTAATCATTGCTTCTCCCAACGTGTTTGCCACAAAGCCTATTCGCCCATCGTGGCCAATGGTTTTGCGGAACTCAGGATTTCTCTGGTCTCGGGACAATCGCCCATGTCGCCTACCTTTGCCGCGTACCATTTGGCGGCCGGCATCGCGCTTATCCCGTGCAACACGGCGCTGATCCAAACGGTGTTGACGGCGAGCATGAGAACCGGTTCGGCGAGTTCATGGTCGATTTGCTCCAGAATGAGCAGCGCAAAAAGCGCCGTTGCCAGACCCCGCGGTCCGAACCATCCAAAAAACAGCCGCGTGATAGGCGCGGCGTCCGAACCCAACAGCGATATCCAAATCGCCAACGGCCGGACGACAAACAGGCTCAAAAAGATGATGGCGAGCGTCGCGCCGTCGAGGTGTTGCAGGGCTTGTGGGACAAGCGCCAGACCCAACAGAAAGAAGGCGCCCCAGGTCAGCACCAGACCCTCGCTCTCGGTGAACTCATAAATGAATTTGCAGCGCCCCTCGATGACATTGCCAAAGCACAGGCCGGCGACGAAGGCGGCGATAAAGCCGTTGCCGCCGATCAGAGTCGCTGCAAGATAGGTGGTGCCGGCCAGCGCCAGCGCACCCACGCCCTCGAAGGTGTTGGAGGTGAGTCTTTTTTCCTGTGCGTAGAGCACGATTTTTCCACCGATCAAACCGATGGCAATTCCAACCAGCGGTCCAAGGATCAGCTGCTTGGCGCCGAACAGAATCCAATTTGTCTGGTTCGCCTCCATCACCTCTGCCGCAAGGCTTGCAAACAGCAGAACGGCGGGCAGCGCCATGCCATCGTTCAATCCGCTCTCGACCGTGAGCGCGCGCCGCACGCGTTCGGGTACGATCGGGTTCGTCACCACCGCTTGGCCAAGCGCGGCGTCGGTTGGGGCGAGAATAGATGCAACCAGCGCCACCGCGACCAGCGGCCAAGCCGGCAGGAAGGGGTAGGCGGCCAATGTGCCAAGCGCGATCGTTACCGGCAGGCCGATCAGCAGCATGCGCAATGGCCAAATATGGCGGCTTCGTAGCGCACGCAGGTCGATTTGGGCAGCGTCCAAAAAGAGCAGAACGATCAGCGCGATTTCCGCCACCAGATGGAGGCTTGTTTCGGCCTCGGCGTGGGGGAGCAATTCGCAATAGGCCAAGATTGTGCCAAGCGCCAGAAAAACCATTGGCGCCGTGATGACGGTGCTCGAAAGCCGCCGCGCGACCATGGCAAATGCGGCGGTGAACATGGCCAATATCAGCAGACCTGCCGTCATCGAACTCCAACCTGATCCGCGTGTTTGCGCGGTGTGTGGGTTTGGCTTGCGTGTCCTGCGATCAAGCAGGCTCCGTGGGACGTCCAGTGTTTGATGCGCGATGCGCCACGCCGGTTACAAATAAATTCAGTTCAAAACGGCTTGTATCGACAATGAGAGTGGTTTGCATTTTCAATGTTATACATGAAATGGTTGGGCCAAATCGCGTTTCGACCGCTGGAGGCAAGACCTGAACGATACTGCCAGCATCGACAAACTTCGGCAGGGCGACGCTTCCTTCACCGATGCTTTCGTGCGCGAGAATGGCGGATGGATGATGGCTGTCGCACGCCGATTGGTGGGCGACGAAGCGCTGGCCCAAGATTGCGTGCAAAACGCCTTTGCGGATGTTTTTAGGGGCCTCGACGGTTTTGAGGAACGGTCGCGCCTGAGCACTTGGATGCACCGCATCGTGGTCAATCAAGGCCTGATGGCGCTGCGCAAGCAGAAACGTTTGCAGGAGATCTCCATCGACGATCTGTTGCCCGCATTCGATCAAAACCGATGCCGCATTGAAGAGCAATGGATCAGCGCGGAAACGCCCGAATCTCTGATGCAACGCGATCAGACCAAGGATGTCGTCCTGTCAAAGATTGCGAGCTTGCCGGAGAATTATCGTATCGTCTTGCTGCTTCGCGACATCGAAGAAATGAGCACATCGGACGTGGCGCAAACGCTGCAAATTAGCGAGAGCAACGTGAAGGTGAGATTGCATCGCGCGCGATCAGCCTTGAAGATGCTGCTTGAGCCCCTCTTGCGGGGAGAGACGTCATGAAAACACCGATGCAAAAAATGATGCGGCGCATTCATGGGCTGCTTTTCAAGCTGCCCTTGATGATCACCTGTGACGAGTTTGAAGGCTTTATCCTGGCCTATTTGGAAGATGATCTCCCGCCTCGCCAAAAGTTTGTTTTCGAAACCCATCTCAAGGTCTGCCGTGAATGCCGCGACTATCTGGCCGCCTACCGTACTTCGCTTGAACTGGCGCGCGCGTCCTATCGCGACGATCCCGCCGCGCCCGACGACATGCCCGAAGACTTGGTCAAAGCCATCGTCGCGGCGCGAAAAGCGGATGGATGAGTTTGGATTGCGGACATCTGATCGTAATGTGCGGCGGCCCAGATCAAGGAGGCGTGAATGCTCTATACCGATATCCCGTCATCGGCTGAATTGGCTCAATTGGTCGATGTGCGGGCGGAGACGTGCGTCTCCATCTATCTGCCCACCCACGCCGTCACTTCGGCTGTCGAAAAAGACGTCATCGTCAACAAGAATTTGGTGCGTGACGCGCTCTCCCAATTGCGTGATGCGGGCATCGACAAGTGGACGGTTGCGGCGCTCGACGAGGAACTGGAGAGCGCCGCCGAAGATGAGGACCTCTG
>JAJFHN010000043.1 GCA_021775595.1 Hyphomicrobiales bacterium | reverse complement strand
GTGGTAATGCGCGCCGCGCGCTAAGGCAAGGGAGCTTAGTCCGCTTAGCCGCAGGTTGGTATTCCGCTCACGGCCAATCTTGGGGCTTCGCCCCAAGGCCTCCGCGAGGGCGCCCTGACCAGGCGACGGCCGTTGGCCGTTAATTCGGGCACGCCCGGATCATTGCATGCAAAGCGATCGGCAACCACACGCCGCGCGCAGAATAGCTAAGATGCGCGCTTTTTATCGCGCCGCTTGGCCGAGAGCTCGACCACCCGATCGGGCAGCGTGATGCGGAAAGTCGTGCCCTTGCCGCCCTCGACGAGTTCGATCATGCCGCCATGGGCGCGCACCAGTTCGGCCGCGATCGCCAGACCGAGCCCCGTACCTCCCTCACGCGAAGAGCCTTGGAAGGCCTCGTAGAGATGGGCCTTGGCGGGTTCGGCGACGCCTGGACCGCTGTCGCACACATCGATCGCGACCACCGCGCCGGCGCGCTCGGCGCTGATGCGGATCTTGCCCGGCCGCTCGGCCTTGTCGCCGCCCAGCGCCTGCCAGGCGTTGCGGCCGAGATTGGTCAGAACGCGGTAGAGCTGGTCGCGGTCGGCGTCGACCTCGAGGCCGGCGGGGACTTCGATGTTCCAGGCAACCGCGTGGGTCTTGGAGCGGCCGAGCGCATCGGCGACCTCCTCGACCAAGGGCGCCAGGACGAAGAGCTCGCGCGCCGGCGGCGCCTCCTGGGCGCGGCCGAATTGCAGCGTGTCGGCGCAGAGCCTGATGGCGCGGTCGAGCGAGGAAATCAACTTTGGCGCAAAGCGCTCGACCGTCGGGTCCTTGATCGTGCCGAGCCGGTCTGAGATCAGCTGAGCGCTGGCCAGCATGTTGCGCAAATCGTGACTGATCTTGGAGACCGCGAGCCCCAGGGCGGCAAGCCGACTCTGTTGTTTGAGCATATCGGAGATCTGCAGCTGCATGGCGGCGAGCTCGCGCTCGGCCGTACCGATCTCATCGCCCCGGCCCGAGGGCAGGATGACGCGCGCCGGGTTTTCGGGATCCTTGCTGAAGCGCACCATATCGCGGGTGATGCGCGTTATCGGGCGCACCAGCATGGCGTTCAGCGCAAAATAGACCAGGGCTGCGGTGATCATCGAGATAATGATCGAGAGACCCAGAATATTGAGCCCGAAGCCGATCATCGCCGATTTCAGCGGCGTCTCGGATATGACGATTTCGACGAATTCGGCCGACGTCATATCGGGCCGGCCGATGACGCGAATGAAACGGTCCTTGGGCGCGACGTAAACCGAAAGCGCGTCGATGATCAGCCGGGCGAAGGAGGCATCGCGCAGATCGTAATGCCCCGCCACCGCTTCGGGCATATCCGACTGCACGATGAGCCTGCGCGTTCCGGCGCGCTTGACCGCGACGGACCGCACTTGCGCGCTCATCAAGAGCTCGTCGCGCACCGCTTGCGGCAACCGCCCGCCCGGTACCGCCAAGGCGGCGACGGCGGCGATTTCGGCCGAAGAAAGCCGGTCCATCAGCCAGTTGCGGCGGAAGTTTGAGACCGAGGGAACGAAGACGAGCACTTCGGCAATCATCACGAAGACGATTGTCAGCACCAGCAGCTTGGCCGAAAGACCCATCCATCGGCTGGCCGGCGCAGGCGCGCGCTCTCGCGCTCTCTCTGTCAGCTTCCTGCCCAACTCACCCTCGGATCTGTCCCTAGCCAAATTTTCTCAAAAAACCGATCGCCTTGCGAATCAGCGGACTGCTCAGGCTCGGCAGATAATAGGTGATCGCCGCGCGTTTGTTGATCTCTCCCAGCGTGGGATAGGGCGAAATCACGCCAGCCATGGCGCCAACCTTGAGGCCTTGCGATATCGCCAGGCCCCAAGTCTGAATGAGCTCGCCCGCATGATCGCCGACGATCGCCGCGCCCACAATGCGGCCACGCTTGGTGGTGATCGCCTTGACGAAGCCATCGATTTGGCGCTCGGTCTGGGCGCGATCGTTTTCAGCCAGCGGCCAGCGCAGCACCCGGATCTGCCCATGACGTTCGCGTGCACGCTCCTCCGACAGTCCGACATTGGCAAGCTCGGGATCGGTGTAGGTCACCCACGGAATGGCATCGTCCGAGGTTTTGACCGGTAATCTGAAGAGCGCATTCCGGATCACCAGGCCTGCGTGATAATTGGCGACATGGGTGAACTGCAGTCCGCCGGCCACGTCCCCAATGGCGTAGACCCGCTTGTTGGTCGATTTAAGACCCTTGGTGACCTTGATGCCGCGCCTGTCGAATTCGATGCCGGCCTTTTCCAGATCGAGCCCCTCGACATTGGCCTTACGGCCCGCCGCCACCAAAAGATGCGTGCCGCTGATTTCTTGGGCCTGTCCGTTGGCGCCGATCTTGGCGCGCACGCCCTTGCCGTCTTTTTCGATGCGCTCGATGCGAATGCCATCGAGGATTTGAACGCCCTCTTCGGCGAGACGCCGCAGCACCACACTGGTGAGTTCGGGGTCGTCCTTGCCGAGCGGGGTAAAGGCTTCGAGTACGGTGACTTCGCTGCCCAGCCGGCGGTGGGCTTGAGCCAGCTCCATGCCGATCGGGCCGCCGCCCAGGACAATGAGATGATCCAGCCGCTCGTCGTTATCGAAAATCGTCTCGTTGGTGAAATGGGGAACCGCGTCCAGGCCATCGACCGGCGGCAATGACGGCGAGGAGCCCGTCGCCACCACAAAGCGCCTTGCCTTGATCTGGGTGCCGTCGACCTCAACCGTATCGGCGTCCTTGAAGCGCGCCTCGCCCGCGATCACATTCACGCCCAATCCGGTAAAGCGTTCGACCGAATCATTTGGCTCGATGGCCGCGATAACGCCCTTGACGTGGTCGCGCACGCGGGCCGGATTGATCAGCGGCTCGCCGCCCTTGACGCCATAGACGGCGCCCTCGCGCATGACCTGGGCCCGCTTGCCCGCCGCGATCAGCGCCTTTGAAGGCACGCAGCCATAATTGAGGCAATCACCGCCCATCCGGCCCTTTTCGATGAGCACCACATCGACGCCAAATTGCGCCGCAGCGGCCGCAACCGAAAGACCGCCGGAGCCCGCGCCAATCACGCAGATATCGGGTTCCAGTATGGTTGCCATAGACGCAGCTCCTTGTTCGCGGGATCAAGCCGGCCGGGGCATCACCCGGCGGGCCGGCTCCGAAATTTTTTGAGGATTACGGGGATCAACGCCACCAGACCCAGCAAGGCAAACGCAATGAGCAATTGCGGCGTCACCAACGCGCCTGGATCGAGCGTGAACTGGCAAGTCGCCGCCCCTTGAACGCCGGCCTCCTGCAGGCATGCCTGATGGGCATGACGCTGGGCTTCGATCACGCTTTCGAGGCCCACACCCGCATAGGCGAAGGCAAAGGTGCCCGGCACGATACCCACCGCGGTGCCGATGAGGTAGGTCGAGAGCGGCACGCCAAGCAGCGCCGGCGCCAGATTGACGAGCCAAAACGGAAAGGCCGGCACGAGACGCAAAAACAGCAGATAACTCAATGCGTCTTGCTGGAATCCATCGCGCATCTTTGCGAGCCACGGACCGGCGCGAGCGGCCAACGGTTCACCCAGTGAGGTCTTGGCGATCAGGAAAAT
Organism: Hyphomicrobiales bacterium; assembly: GCA_021775595.1. Lineage (GTDB taxonomy): Bacteria > Pseudomonadota > Alphaproteobacteria > Rhizobiales > Methyloligellaceae > JAJFHN01. The sequence goes on along the minus strand of JAJFHN010000043.1, from coordinate 8,131 downwards.
GATGGCCGCACCGATGGTAGCGCCCACGACAGCGGCCAGTCCGCCCAGGACCCAACCAAACAGAAACCCGCCGGTGACCGTCATCAATGCGCCGCCGGGCAGCGACAGCGCCACCACAGCGATATAGATCGCAACGAAACCCAGCAGCGCGAGCGGCAGATTGGCTTCGATCGTGCTCGCCAGCGAGTCGCGGTTGGCGGCCAAATGTTCAAGCGTCAAATAACTGTGCCAGCCTTGTGAAATCACAAGCGCGCCTATGGCCACAAGCGCGATGAGCGGCAGCAGCCGGCGCAGCCAGCTTGAGCCCTCGCGCGCTTCAGACGCCATCTCGTCCGTGTCCTTCTCTTTCGTGCGCAAAGTCGTCTCCTTGCCGCGCTGCCGGGCGATCATACGCCTATTCGGCACCGGGTGCCTTGAGATCGTTGAGCGCCCAGTCATAGGTGAACTGAGTGATGTAATCGCTGTCGCCGAGGTCTGCTTTGAGACCGGGCGCGGCGTGACTTTGAATGTGGATCAGCACGTCCTTGGGCGTTTTGCCGAAGTCGCTCCGGTACCACGAAAAAATCGATGACGCCGTCACCACGCCCGAGCGCACGCTAACGCCGCGCGGGCTGTTGATGTAGGCGCGCGCGGCCTCATTCAGCATCTCCTCGAGAATTTCACCCTTGAAGGCGCGACGCATCAGATTTGGGCAGCCGACCGAGGCGCAATTGACCGCATAGTGAATACGCGGATCAAATTTCCAGATCGGCCGCAAGATGCCGTGTTCGATGTCATCGAGCGACAATTGCGCGCCGGAGACCTCGACCAGCTTTTTGCCCCAGGGGCCATCAGCCAGGCCCGGCGAAATGTCGATGTCGCGGATCGAGGCGACGGGATAGCGTTCGAGCACCACATCCAGCGTCAGCGCGTTATAGAGATTGGCCCAATAGGCGAACTGTTCGTCGCGGCTGAGAGTAGCCGGATTGATGGCCGCGAGCGATACGATATAGGCTTTCAGCACCGCGTGGTCATTGGCCTTGAAGGCAGCGTAATCGACACGCGTGAGTCCGGCTTCGGCCGGGCGCACATGGGCCCGCAGCAGGCCGTCAAAGGCCGAATGATCGACGCGCTTTGTCGAGGCCGCATCGTGCCCGCCAAACTTTTGCGCCATATCGGCGCGCGCCGCCTGCGGACCAAAGGCGACAATTGCCGCCAAAACCACAAGCAGCCGCATCGCCCATCCGGCCTGATATTTGCCTGCGTTCATCCCAGCCACACGCCCGTTAAAACCCTTGCCAACCGTTTCATACCCCAACATAGGCCGACTGCAGATCTTTGGAACTGCTTCTCAAGCCTTCGTGATGGCATGTCAGAAAGTGTGAAAGGGGTCGTCAACTCGTTCATTCTCTAAGGCGGCGTCAATTGACTTGGCCGGGCGCTGATCCTATAAGCGGCGCAATCCCGGCATGGATGCGTGACCGTGCCCGCTGCCAGGTGTTTTTGGCGGCGTTTGAGAGCCTGCGGCGCATTTGCGACCCGGGAACGCCTTGGATGGAGAATTTGCGTGAAACGCACCTTTCAACCGAGCCGGCTTGTCCGTAAGAGACGCCACGGATTTCGCGCGCGCAAAGCGACGATAGGCGGACGCCGTGTCCTCGCGCGCAGACGCGCCCGCGGCCGCAAGCGCCTCTCAGCTTGAGACGGGCGACAGCGGGTCCGATCGTGCCGGCGCAGATCGTGTCAACATCGTGTGGCTAAAGAAACGCAAGGATTTCGTGCGCACCCAGCGGGGTCGCGCCTGGCGGACGGCGCCCTTCGTATTGACCATGCGCGCCCGTGACGCCGAAGCCGATGCGCCCAACCAAGCCCGCTTCGGTTGCACCGTCACCAAACGGATCGGCAACGCGGTCACGCGCAACCGGGTCAAACGGCGGTTTCGCGAGGCCATCAAGATCGCAGCGCCCCCTCATGCTAAAGCAGGGCACGATTATGTCTTGATCGCACGCAGCCATGCCTTAGATCATGGGTTCGCCGAACTCACGGAGACTTTGAGTAGCGCACTGGTGCGCATACACGCTAATCCGCCGCAACAACGCGGCACGAGAAACTCCGACGCCGGCACGCGCGTCTAACCGGATCCCAAGCGATGGAAGAGCAAAAAAATCAGAATTTTCTGCTGGCGCTGGTCCTGTCCTTCGCCGTGCTGCTGTTATGGCAGGTGTTCTTCGGCTTTCCGGCGATCCAAGATGAGCGCGAGCGCAAGGCGGGCGACGAAGCCGCCCAGACGGAGCAGGTCGACACCAGCACCGCGCCGCGGCCGAGCGCCAACCAGAGTACTCCACAGGCGGGCACGGGCGCCGAACAAGTGGTGGCGGCAAGAATTCGCGCGCGCGACGTGGTTTTGGCCGACTCGCCGCGTATCGCCATCAAGACGCCGAGCCTGACGGGCTCGATCGCACTCAAGGGCGGACGGATCGATGATTTGACGCTCGCCACCTACACCAACACGATCGACCCTAAGAGCGGTCATGTGGTGCTGTTTTCGCCCTCGGGCTCCAAGGACGCGCAGTATGCCGAGCACGGCTGGGTGAGCAATACCGGCCTCCCGCTGCCGGACTCCAAGACCCTGTGGCAGGCCGAAACCTCTGGCACGCTCACACCCAACAATCCGGTCACGCTCGTTTGGGACAACGGTCAGGGCCTGATCTTCCGCCGCACCATTTCGGTCGACGACAATTTCATGTTCACCGTGGATCAAAACGTCCAGAACACAACCGGCCAGGCTGTCGCGCTGCAGCCCTATGCGCTCGTCTCGCGGCACTCGATACCCCAGGGCACGAGCTTCTTCATCTTGCACGAGGGCTTCACCGGCGTGCTGGGCGAGAACGATCTCGAGGAAGTCGATTACGACGAAGACGAGCTCTATGACGAGGACAACCCCTCCAGGTCCGGCGAAATAACGTTCGCCAGTGTCACAGGCGGCTGGCTCGGCTTCACCGACAAATACTGGGCAGCGGTTGTGGTGCCCGAACAGGTGAAAACCTTTCAAGGCCAATACTCCTACATCACCAAATTCAAGGACCAGCGCTTTCAGGCCGACTTTCTGGCCGACGCCGTCGTCATCCCCGCCGGCGGAAGTGCCGGCTATCAGGGCCGCCTGTTCGCCGGCGCCAAGCAAGTCAATTTGATCGATGCATATGACGAAGCGCTGGAGATCGACCGCTTCGATCTCTTGATCGACTGGGGCTGGCTCTATTTCCTGACCAAGCCGCTCTTCTACGCGCTCGACTATTGCTACAAGCTCGTCGGCAATTTCGGTGTGGCGATCCTGATCGTCACCATCTTGATCAAGCTGATCCTGTTCCCGCTCGCCAACAAATCCTACGTCTCGATGAGCCGCATGAAGAAGCTGCAGCCCGAGATGGAGCGCATCAAGAAGCGCCACGGTGACGACATGATGCGCCAGCAAAAGGCGATGAGCGAACTCTATAAGAAGGAGAAGCTCAATCCGGCCGCGGGCTGTTGGCCGGTTTTGATTCAGATTCCAATTTTCTTCGCGCTCTACAAGGTGCTGTTCGTCACCATCGAAATGCGCCAGGCGCCTTTCTTTGGCTGGATCAAGGACCTCTCCGCGCCGGATCCCACCTCGATCTGGAACCTGTTTGGTCTGCTGCCCTACGATCCGGTCGCGCTCATTCCGGTATCGCTTGCGTTTCTCAATGTCGGCGCTTGGCCGGTGATGATGGGGCTGATCATGTTCATCCAAATGCGGCTGAACCCGACGCCGACCGATCCAACCCAAGCCAAGCTCTTCACCTGGATGCCGCTGTTCTTCACCTTCATCCTGGCGCCGTTCCCCGCCGGCCTGGTGATCTACTGGACCTGGAACAACCTGCTGTCGGTGATTCAACAGGGTTACATCATGCAGAGCCAGGGCGTCGAAATCGCGCTGTGGGAGAACTTGGGTCTGAAATCCAAGAGCGCCGACGAAAGCACCAAGACTTAGAGAGCGGGCCCCACGCGCGGGGCCCATGAGCAGGCGACCTCATGAGCGACCACGCCCCCAACCTCGCGGCGGGCGAGAGCCTGTTTCGCAAACCATGCGATTTCCTGATGGGGGTGGTGGCGCCTGAAGCCCTGCCCCAGCCCCGCGTTCTCGAAGTCGCCTTTGCCGGGCGCTCCAATGTCGGCAAATCCTCGTTGCTCAATGCGCTCGTGGGCCGCCGCGCCCTGGCCCGCACGTCCAACACGCCGGGCCGCACCCGCGAGGTCAATTTCTTCACGCTCGGTGACGAAGTCTATCTGGTGGACCTGCCGGGTTATGGCTACGCCAAGGCCTCAAAGACGGCGGTCGCGGGGTGGAACCAGCTGATCGAGGACTATTTGAAGGGCCGCGCCACACTGCGCCGCGTCTTCCTGCTTATCGACGCACGCCACGGCCTCAAGGCGACCGACACTGATATATTGGCGCTGATGGATACTTCGGCCGTCTCCTATCAGGCGGTGCTCACCAAGATCGACAAGGTGAGCGCCGAGGCGCTTGCGACCGTTGCCGCACAAACCGCAGAAGCGCTCGCCAAACACCCCGCCGCCTATCCCCAAGTGCTCGCCACGTCTGCCCGCAAGTCGCTCGGACTGCCCGAGCTCAAGGCCGCCATAGCAACCTTATTGAGCGAATGACGTTGTTTGCCTGCCTCCACGCGCTATAACGCCTTGGCCAATCGGGCGAAGTGGAAGAGTTGATGGCCAAGAGCGGTTCAAAACATAAGAAATCAGCGAAGGCCAAATCGGGCGACGCCGCCCAGGCCCAAGCCGAGATTCTGGCCCAGGCGCTGCCCTATATGCAGCGCTATGGCGACACCACGGTGGTGGTCAAATATGGCGGCCACGCCATGGGCGACGAAGCGCTCGCCGAAAGTTTCGCCAAGGACATCGTGCTGCTCAAACAGGCGGGCGTGAACCCGGTCATCGTGCATGGCGGCGGGCCGCAGATCGGCCAGCTGCTCGATGAGCTCAACATCAAGAGCCGCTTCGAGGATGGCTTGCGCGTCACCGACAAGGAGACCTTGGACGTGGTCGAGATGGTGCTCTCGGGCGCCATCAACAAATCGATCGTCGGCGCGATCAACGCCCAGGGCGGTCAGGCGGTCGGCATTTCCGGCAAGGACGCCAATCTGATGATCGCCAAGAAGTCCGAGCGCCGCGTCACCGATCCTGTCTCCAATGTCGAACAGGTCATTGATCTGGGCTATGTGGGCGAGCCCGAAACCGTCAACACCAACATCATCGACGTGATCCAGAAGTCCGATCTCATACCGGTCGTCGCACCGATTGGGGCAAGCGCTGAAGGCGCGACGCTCAACATCAACGCCGACACTTTCGCCGGAGCACTGGCCTCAGCGCTTAAGGCCAAACGTCTCCTGATGCTGACCGACGTCGATGGCGTGCTGGACGCCAAGGACCAGCTGGTCAAACAGATGGCGGGCACCGAAGCGCGCGCGCTGATCGCCAACGGCGTCGTTTCGGGCGGCATGATCCCAAAGGTCGAGACCTGCATTGAGGCCGTCGAGAACGGCGTCGAAGGTGTCGTCATTATCAACGGCAAGGTGCCGCACGCGGTGCTGCTCGAACTGTTCACCGAACACGGCGCCGGCACATTGATCGGCTGGCCATCGGGTGCGCCCAAACCGCCCGACCGTTTGTGATCGAACCGCGCCATGCCCTTGCGCGCCTTCGCTTCGACCGATGCCTGGATCTTCGATCTCGATAACACGCTCTATCCGGCCGAATGCAACCTGTTCGCCCAGGTCGACCAGCGCATGGGCGAGTTCATTTCGCAATATCTCGATCTGCCCTTCGACGAGGCCCGCCGCCTGCAGAAGGGCTATTATCTCGATTACGGCACGACGCTCGCCGGGATGATGAGCCAGCACGGGCTGGAGCCCTCGCTGTTTCTCGATTACGTGCATGACATCGATTTCTCGGTGCTGCCCGAAGCGCCCGATCTCGACCGCGCGATCGAAGCGCTGCCCGGCGAGAAGTTCATCTTCACCAACGGCACCGCCGTCTATGCCAAAAAAGTGGCCGCCAAGCTCGGCGTGCTCGAGCGCTTCTCCGGTGTTTTCGACATCGCCGGCGCGGGCTATGTGCCCAAACCGCAAACGGCGGCCTATGAGAGTTTTCTCAAAGCCCATGGCGTGGCGCCCGAGCGCGCGGCGATGTTTGAGGATCTGCCGCACAATCTCGAGGCTCCGCACGCGCTCGGCATGGCCACTGTTCTGGTCAAATCGCGCTATTTCGATCACCCGGCGCAACGCGAGATCGACGACTGGCCGGCACCGCCCGACCACATCCACCACATGACAGACGACCTGACCGGTTTTTTGAACGATATCACCCAGGCGATCGCGGTGATCCGCGCCGGGGACCCCGAGCCAGCATAGATTGACACGCCCGCCGCCGCCCGGCGAAAAAGGGCCAGCCACGCGAACCCGACAGGAGCACCATGAGCCACGAGTCCCTGAAAGCCACCATCGATACCGCCTTCGAGGCCCGTGAGGGCATCAACACCGCGACCCAAGGCGAGGTGCGCGAGGCGGTCGAAGCCGCGCTCGAACTGCTCGATTCGGGCCAGGCGCGGGTTGCCGAAAAAACGGCCGATGGCTGGCAAGTCAATCAGTGGCTCAAAAAGGCCGTACTGCTCTCCTTCGCGCTCAACGATATGAGCGTCATCGAGGGCGGACCGGGCGGCGCCGCCTGGTGGGACAAGGTCGCTTCCAAGTTCGCCGGCTGGGGGGGACGCGAATTCAAAGCCGCGGGCTTTCGCGCGGTGCCGAACGCCATCGTAAGGCGCTCGGCCTATATCGCGCCCGGCGTCATCTTGATGCCGAGCTTCGTCAATCTCGGCGCTTACGTCGATAGCGGCACGATGGTCGACACCTGGGCCACCGTCGGCTCCTGCGCCCAGATCGGCAAGAACGTGCATATTTCCGGCGGCGCCGGTATCGGCGGCGTGCTCGAACCTTTGCAGGCCGATCCCGTCATCATCGAGGACAACTGCTTCATTGGCGCGCGTGCCGAGGTCGCCGAGGGCGTGCTCGTCGGCGAAGGCTCAGTGCTCTCGATGGGCGTTTATCTGGGCCAATCCACCAAGATCGTCGACCGCGCCAGCGGCGAAATCCATCAGGGCCGCGTGCCGCCCTACTCCGTCGTCGTCTCGGGCTCCCTGCCGCCCGCGAGCGGCAACGGCCCCTCGCTCTACTGCGCCGTGATTGTCAAGACCGTGGACGAGAAGACGCGATCCAAGACCTCGATCAACGAGCTGCTGCGGGACTAGATCTAGTCTTTCCGACAGTCCACGCTGGATAATCAACAGACAATCCAAGCATTCAGATTCTCCGGCATATATCCCCTTGACGTATGTACTTTGACACCCCATATTCATGGGTATGGCAAAGAAACATATGAATATTCAGGACTTTTTCGAGCAGTTCCCGACCGATGAGGCGTGCCTTGAGCATTTGTTCAAGACCCGCTACGGCGATGATCCTGCATGTCCGAAGTGCGGCCAGCTTGGCACGCTCCGCAAGCTCTCCAAATTGCCCGCCTATACGTGCAATTGCGGCCATCACATTCACCCGATGGTGGGAACGCCCTTTGAGAAATCCCGCACGCCTTTGCAGAAGTGGTTCTACGCGATGTTCATCTTCACCACGACGCGGAACGGCGTTGCGGCGAAGGAATTGCAGCGCCAGTTGGGCGTCACCTACAAGACCGCTTGGCGCATGGGTCACGAAATCCGCAAGTACATGGCCTATGCCGATGGCGATGCGCCCTTGGGCGGTCCCGGCAAGCCCATTGTCGAAGCCGACAAGACCTTCATCGGCGGCAAGGACAAGCAGGGCGAAGACGACAAAGCCATCGTGCTCGGCATGGTGGAGCGTGGCGGCGAAGTCATTACCCGCGTGCTGCCGGATCGTGGCCGCCGATCCATTCTGGCCCATCTGCGCCCCTGGATACCCGAAGGCGCGCGCATCGCCACGGACGAGGGCCGTGGCTTCGTGCCGCTTGAGCGCTATGGCTACGACCACAGCACCGTCAATCACCGCAAGAAAGAGTATGTGAGCGGCACCACGCACACCAACAGCAT
>JAJFHN010000042.1 GCA_021775595.1 Hyphomicrobiales bacterium | reverse complement strand
CGATTGCGGCAAGCATTTTGTCGAGCAATTGTCCGGCCCGGCCAACGAAGGGCAAACCTTGCAGATCCTCGTCGCGCCCGGGGCCTTCGCCGACCAACATCAGCCGCGCATCAGGCGAACCGCGCGAGAAACACAAATTCTTCGCGGTCGCCTTGAGAGAGCAGCCGTCGAAGTCCTGCAGTACCGCTCGCAGCTCATCGAGACTTGCAGCTTGTGCCGCCCCGCCGTGCGCTTTGGCTTCTGAGCGCGGACTTGTCTCGGGCTTGAAGCGCGGGCTTTGCGGACGGGCAGGTCGAGCGGTAGGAGCTGCTGGCTGCGGTTTGCTCGGTGTGCGCCTGGCCGTTGCCGCACGCGCAAACCAGTCGGCCGGCTCATCGGCGACGGCCGCATCGACACCCATTTCCAGGTACCAGGCGAGGAGGTCTGTTCTCGTGCTTTGGTGTTGCGATGACATGACGGCTGCGGGTCCGGCGGCGCTCAATCAGCGTGTAACACAGGCCAAGGTCCGGGCGAAGCAATTGACGGCGTGCGCCGGGCCAGTCTATCCACAGGCATCAGCGTAGCGGACCGTCATATAGGGGTGCGAGACATGGCCGAACGCGAATCGATGGATTTCGACGTTGTCATCGTCGGCGCCGGACCGGCCGGGCTCGCGGCCGCCATCAAGATCAAGCAGCTGGCCCTCTCGCAAGAGAGCGAAGTCTCCGTTGTCGTTTTGGAAAAGGGCTCGGAAGTCGGCGCCCACATTCTCTCAGGCGCTGTGATCGACCCGGTGGGGTTGGACGCGCTGCTTCCCGACTGGCGTGACCGCGGCGCGCCGCTTGAGACCCCCGTCACGGCCGACAAATTCTACTATCTGACCGAACAGGGGGCCGTGAGCATTCCGGGTATCTTCATGCCGCCGCTGATGAAAAATCACGGCAACTATGTCGCCAGCCTGGCCAATCTATGCCGCTGGCTGGCCCAGCAGGCCGAAGAGCTCGGCGTCGAGATTTATCCTGGCTTCGCGGCGAGCGAACTTCTGATTGACGATGACGGGGTTTTGTACGGCGTTGCCACCGGCGAGATGGGACTGGGTCGCGACGGCAAACCCAAAGACGGTCATATGGCGGGCATGGAGTTGCGGGGCAAATACACGATCCTGGCCGAAGGCGCGCGCGGCTCGCTGACCAAACAGCTGATCGCGCGCTTCGATCTTGAGCGTGATTGCGAGCCTCAAAAGTTCGGCATCGGCCTCAAAGAGCTATGGGAGGTCAGCGCCGATCGGCACCAACCCGGCCTGGTTCAACACACAATGGGTTGGCCGCTCGATGACGCCACCGGTGGCGGTTCGTTTCTCTATCATTTTGGCGAGAACCTTGTGTCGGTGGGTTTCGTCGTTCACCTCAATTACCAGAATCCCTATCTCTCGCCGTTCGAGGAATTCCAGCGCTTCAAGACCCATCCCAAATTCCGCTCGACCTTCGAGGGCGGGCGGCGGATCGCCTATGGAGCGCGCGCGCTCACCGAGGGCGGCTGGCAATCGATCCCAAAGCTTGTGGTGCCCGGAGGGTTGTTGGCCGGCTGTGGCGCGGGCTTCATGAACGTGCCGCGCATCAAGGGTTCGCACAACGCAATGCTGAGCGGCATCATGGCGGGTGAGGCCATTTGCGCGGCACTTGCCAAGGACGAGGTGGGTGGGGAACTGACGGCCTATCCCAGCGCGTTGGCTGAGAGCGCAATCGCCAAAGACCTCAAGCCTGTGCGTAACACCAAGCCGCTTTGGTCGCGATTTGGCACCAGGCTCGGCGTGATGCTGGGGGGGCTCGACATGTGGCTCAGCACGCTTTTGCCGTTCCTGGGACACACGCTTGGTCACGGCAAGCGCGACGATGAATGCCTGAAACCCGCAGCCCAATGTCAGCCCATCACCTATCCCAAGCCCGATGGTGTCCTCATCTTCGACAAACTTTCGTCGGTGTTTCTCTCTGCCACCAACCATGAGGAAGACCAACCGTGCCACCTGAAAGTGGCTGACCAAAAGAGATTGCAGGATGAACTTGACGTGTTTGATGGGCCCTCGGCGCGCTATTGCCCGGCCGGCGTCTATGAATGGGTCGAAGACGGTGATGACGGCAAAAAACGGTTCGTAATCAACGCGCAAAATTGCGTGCACTGCAAGACTTGCGATATCAAGGATCCCGAGCGCAACATCACATGGACAGCGCCGGAGGGTGGCGGTGGGCCCAACTATCCCAATATGTGAATAGGGCTAGCGGCGAGGCGTGGCGCAGATGCAGACGTGATGGCTCCTCGTCCATGTGCTGCCTTAGTGATGGCGGGAAATCCCTTGCGGGAATATATAAAAGAGGTCAGTTTGCGGGTCCTTTGATTTGCAAACCCTATGAACTGGTAGGGCAGTGAAACGCGGTCATGGATAAATCAAAAATATGGCTGAGACGCCTGGGCCAGGCGCTGGTATTGGCGCTCGTGGTGGTGGGACTCACGGCCGCCTTTTCGAATGTTCGCCCGATCAGCGAGCAATATGACGAAAAGGGAAATCTGCTCGGCAACTATCTCGCGGGACGGTTTGCGCGCGGTCAACGCGACACGTCGACGGCGGCCGATTATTACGGAAAGGCGCTGTCTGAAGATCCCAAGAATGCTGTGATCCTTGAGCAGGCCTTTTTGCTCGAAATTGCGGCGGCTGACTGGCCGCGCGCAATCTCGCTCGCCAAGGACCTGGTCGATCGCGAGCCGAACAACCGCTTGGCCCGCTTCATGCTGGGCATGCGCGCCTTCAAGGACGGTGAGCATGCGGATGCGAAAACCCATCTGGCGGCGGCCGACAAGGAACCGATCTCGGATCTGACGCGACTGCTGGCGCGCGCCTGGATCGAACTGGCCCAGGGGCAATCCGACAACGCCTTCAAGACCCTCGACAATTCAACCATGGCCGACTGGACGCTGCATCATCGCCGCTACCACAAGGCGCTGATCGCCGACATTGCCGGGCAGCCCGAAATTGCCGGCCGGGCCTATGCAAAGGCCTTCGAAAAGAATCCGCGGGCTGGACGTTTGGCCATCGCCTATGCGAGCCACGCTGCTCACAAGGGTGATCTGAATTTGGCGCGCCAGGTGCTGAGCACCCATCTCGAACGCGTGCCGCGCAGCTCGCGCGCCGCCACCCTGCTCAAGCGGCTGGATGCGGGCGAAACGCCCGAGCTGATTGTTGTCGATCCGGCCGATGGCATCGCCGAAGTGTTCTACGGCATTGGCGATGCGCTGGCCGGTGAGGAAGGGTTCGAGATCGCCACCATCTATCTGCAGATGGCGCTCTATTTGGCGACCGACTTCACGCTCGCCCAAGTGTCACTTGGCGAAATATATCAATCGGGCGGCAAGCACGAATTGGCGATCAAGGCCTATGACGCCGTTCCCGAGGGCTCGCAGCCTTGGCTCGAATCGCAGATCAAGAAAGCCTTCAGCTTAAATTCGCTCGAGCGTGTCGATGACGCCAAAACGATACTGGACGCGCTGGCGGACAAGGCGAAGGACGACACCAGGCCACTCGATGCGCTTGGCGATATTCTGCGCGTGCACAAGCGCTGCGAAGAAGCCTTGCCCTATTACGACCGCGCGATCGAATTGGTGAAGGACGCCAAAAAACAGCACGCGGCACTCTATTTCTCACGCGGCATTTGCCACGAGCGGAGCGACCAATGGCAAGATGCTGAAATTGACTTCAAGAAGTCGCTCGAGCTCGATCCGGCACAGCCATCGGTGTTGAACTATTTGGGCTACACCTGGATCGACAAGGGCCTCAATCTGAACGAGGCCATGGATCTGATCCGCAAGGCGGTGAAGCTCGATCCAAACGCAGGATACATCGTCGACAGTTTGGGCTGGGCGCATTACAGGCTCGGCAATTTCCCCGAGGCGGTCGAACATCTCGAGCGCGCCACCGAACTCAGTCCCGACGACTCCGTCATCAACGACCATTTGGGCGACGCCTATTGGCGCGTTGGCCGGCGTCTTGAGGCCCGTTACCAGTGGTCGCAAGCGCTTACGCTGGAACCCGAGCCCGAAGAAGAGATCAAGATCAAGAAGAAGATCGCCAACGGCCTTGCCGAACAACGCCAAATCAAAGCCCAGGCGAGCGTACCCGACGCCAAAAAAGACAATTGACGCACCAATGCGTCGGTGGGGCCGGTTCGTGCGCTTTTCCTGTTTCTCCATCTGCTCATGCGGCCCATCGGCCTGCCAGCCAATCCATAAGCGCCTATGGATCGATTGACCGAGCTGGCAAAAGCCAAAATTAATCTGTGCTTGCGTGTGCTTGGGCGCCGCGCGGACGGCTATCACCAACTCGAAAGTCTTGTGGCATTTGCCGACATTGGCGATCGATTGACGCTGGAACCGGCTGACGCCTTCTCGCTTGAGGTGGAAGGCAGGTTCGCCGATCGGCTCGAAGGCCGCAATATCGTGGAGCGGGCGGTCGAGTATTACGGATTTTCCAATCCCGGAAACAGCAACGCCAACATACGGCTGGAAAAGCGCTTGCCCGTCGCAGGCGGCGTGGGCGGCGGCTCGGCCGATGCGGCAGCCACATTACGGCTCTTGGCGCGGCTCAATGGCGATGATGGCATGCAGGATGGCTATTTCGAGCTTGCGCGCTCATTGGGCGCGGACGTCTCCGTCTGCCTGGAGAGCAAGCCGGCCCTGATGTGGGGCAGGGGTGACTGCGTTAAGCCGCTTCAGAGTTTTCCGCAAATCCCCGCCGTGCTGGTCAATCCGGGCGTCAAGCTCGCCACAGCAGATGTCTTTGGCGCGTTGCAGGCGCCGGTCTGGGACGGGCCCGACGAACCGCCTCTGCCCGATGCGCCGCTGACCTTCAAGACATTCGAGGAAGTCGCCGACTATGCCAACGCGATCGGCAACGATCTGCAGGAAGCCGCATGCAGGCTGGCGCCGGAAATCGCGGCCGTGCAGTTGGCGATGCGCCAGACAATGGGCTGTCTGCTGGTTCAGCTCTCGGGCAGCGGGCCGACATGCGTCGGGCTTTACTGCGATAAGCGGCACGCCGCGATGGCCGCCGCCAATATCGGCCTCAATCCAGATTGGTGGGTGGCCGAGACGACGCTCGGCTGAGCCTGCCAGCGTTCAGTGGGCGCGATTGACGCAAAAGGCGATCGCTTCCATCAGGGCGTTCTTGTGGGCGCTGTCGGGGAAGATGGCGAGCGCGTCGTTTGCGATGGCGCCGTAATGGCGGGCGCGTTCCACCGTGTCGCTGATCGCCCCGTGGGTTTCCATATAGGCGATCGCCTTTTCCAAATCGTCACTGCCAATTGCGCCCTCTTGCAGGGTGCGCCGCCAAAAATCGCGCTCCTCGTCATTGCCGCGTCGGAATGAGAGTACGACCGGCAACGTGATCTTGCCCTCGCGGAAATCATCGCCGACCGATTTGCCGAGCTTGGCCATCTCGCCTGAATAGTCGAGCGCGTCATCGATCAACTGGAAGGCCAGTCCGAGATTCTTGCCATAGGAGCGCAATGCCGCCTGCTCGGCCTTAGGTTGGTCTGCGATCACCGCGCCGACTTCGGCAGCGGCCGAAAACAGTGCGGCGGTTTTGCCCGTGATGACGGCGAGATACTCATCTTCCGTCGTGGCGGTGTTCTTCGAAGCGATCAGTTGAGCGACCTCGCCTTCGGCGATGACGGCGGCGGCGTTTGAGAGAATGTGCAGCGCGCTCAGCGAGCCAACATCGACCATCATTTTGAAGGCTTGGCCCAACAGATAGTCGCCAACGAGCACGCTTGCCTGATTGCCCCACAGGATGCGCGCCGTCGATTCGCCGCGCCGCATGTCGCTTTCATCGACCACGTCGTCGTGCAGCAGGGTCGCGGTGTGCATGAACTCCACGCTGGCTGCCAGCCAGACGTGGCCGTCGCCCTCGTAGCCGCACATCTTTGCGGTCGCCAATGTCAGCATGGGACGCAAGCGCTTGCCGCCAGATTCGATCAGATGACGGGCAAGCTCGGGGATCATTTCGACCTCCGAGGCGGCCTTGTCCAGGATGACCCTGTTGACGCTCGCCATGTCGTCGACAATGAGATCCTGCAACGGTTTCAGGCTGGCCTGCGCACTCGATGCATCCGTCAATGGCACTACAACGCCCACATATACCTCCAAGATAGTCTCGTCCTGGCACCAGTATATTCGGAGGTGCCGTGTCAGCGTCAAGCTGCTAGCCTGTGATACGGCTCGGGCAGCACGATGCTTGTCACCGCGTCTTTGGTAGCGACTTCGGCGTTGAAAAGCGACTTATGAAAGAACTGTTTTGCACCAATGACGCGGTTTTGTTGTCCTTTGTCGAGGCGCTTTTCAACGAAGCCGGCGTCGCTCATGTGGTGGCGGACGCCAATATGAGCATCGTCGAAGGATCGATCGGTATTCTGCCGCGCCGCATGCTCGTCCAGTTGGACGACTGGAATCGCGCACGTCGCGTTTTGGCTGAGGCGGGCCTCAATGACGTTACAGGGCAAACGCGCGAAAGCGCCTGAAGGGCTGGTTGGCAAGGACGACGCGGGCGCAGCGACCTGCGACGCGTTTCTTGGCGGGCGGCTCAAGATTCACCAACCACGATCGGGTCCACGAACGGGCATTGATGCTGTTTTTCTGGCAGCGGCGATACCTTCACGCCATGGCCGGAGAGAAAGTGTATTGGAGGCCGGCACGGGTTGTGGCGTCGTCGCGCTGGCGCTGGCCAAGCGCATTGAAGATGTTCGGGTAACGGGCATCGAATTGCAGGGCGCGCTGTGCAAATTGGCCCAGCGCAATGCCGAGACCAATAATCTCGTAAAACGCGTCAGCTTCATCGAGGGCGATATGGATGCGCCCCGCAGCCAATTGGAAGCCCAGGGGCTGATGCTCGAAAGCTTCGATCACGTGGCCGCAAATCCGCCGTTCCATACGGTGGGCAATGCGCGTGAATCGCAATTGCCCGCCAAGACCAGAGCGCACATGGCCAAGGCTGGCGCGCTCGATCGCTGGATCAGATTTCTCACCGCCATGGCGGCGCCGCATGGCTCGCTGACTTTGATTCATCGCGCCGACGCGCTGCCCAGCCTGCTCGCCCAGCTGGAGGGGCGTTTTGGCGCCCTGACGGTGTTTCCGTTGTATCCCCATAAGGGCGACCCTGCAGGGCGCATAATCGTCCAGGGCGTGAAGGGCAGCCGGGCACCGTTCAAGATCGCTTCAGGAATGGTGCTGCACGACGAAAAGGGCTGCTATACGCCCGAGGCCGAACGTGTGTTGCGCGAGGGCGTCGCTCTTGATCTTTCGGCCTAACGGCGCCGGCAGACCTCTGAGCGTGCTTGATTTTATGTCTTGTGGGCTTATCTTTTCATCATGACACAAAATGCACCACACGACGATGACAACGCCGAAGCGACGGATCCCCAAGACCGGCAGCCTGGTGGGAACGCAATGGAGTCCTTTGCGCGCCTGACCAGTTGGCTGCCAGGTAAAATGCAACCACCGGGACCGGTCGTTCCGGTTTTGCGCTTCAGCGGACCAATTGGCGTGGCGACGCCGCTTCGACCCGGTCTCTCGCTGGCGACAACCGCATCGGCCATCCAACGCGCTTTTTCGCTGCGCGGAGCCAAGGCGGTCGCCATCCAAATCAATTCTCCAGGCGGCTCGCCGGTTCAATCGACTTTGATTTTCAACAGAATTCGCGAATTGGCCGACGAAAAGAAGCTGCCTGTTTATGTCTTCGCCGAAGACGTGGCGGCCTCGGGCGGCTATCTGTTGGCGCTGGCGGGTGATGAGATTTACGCCGATCCCAGCTCGATCCTCGGATCGATCGGTGTCATTTCGGCCGGCTTTGGATTCGACAAGGCGATCGAAAAAATCGGCGTTGAGCGCCGCGTGCACACGTCCGGCAAATACAAGATGACGTTGGATTCCTTTAAGCCGGAAAATCCCGATGACGTGAAGCGCATCAAAGCAATTCAAGGCGACATCCATAAGAACTTCATCGATTTGGTCAAAGAGCGCCGAGGCGAGCGGATCGCCGAGGCGGGCGATGATCTCTTTACGGGTGAATTCTGGTCCGGCACTAAGGCGGTCGAGCTCGGCCTCATAGACGGTCTGGCCGACATTCGCTCCAAGATGCGCGAAAAATTTGGCAAGCGCGTTCGCATGCGCCTTGTCAGTCCCGAGCGGACGTTGTTCCGCCGCAGGGTGACGGGTGTCGATGCGGTTGGCGCCGCGGAGTTGGCACAGATTGATTTCTCGGCGCCCGGTCTGGCCGAACAGGTCATATCGGCGATTGAAGCCAGGGCATTGTGGTCGCGCTTCGGCTTTTAGGCCACGGTCAGTATTTCGTTTCGAGGACCAGGTTATGCCGCACCTATTGATTCTGGCTCTGGCTGGCGTTGGCCTGGTGGCCGGCTATCGTTATTACGTGCGCGAGAGCAAGCGGGTGGCGCAAGCGTTGCGCGAAGCAGAAGCATCGCTCAATGCGCGCGAGCGGGCTGAGGGGCCAACCCTTGAACGCGATCCCGAGACGGGCGTCTACCGGCCCGTGGGCAATGGCCGCGCCCGCTAAATTCCCCGCCCTGCCGGCCGCTCATGGCCTTGCTTGACCCCGATCTGAGCCGCGACTAGGGTCCAAGCGCGTTTGTCGCACAGGGCGTCATTCCGGGCTCACTCCATGAACAAAAAATCCGCGCAAACGCGCCTTCGGCCGGACCTGTCGTTTCAGGATCTGATTCTGGTGTTGCAGCACTATTGGGCCGACTTTGGCTGCGTGATCCTGCAACCCTATGACATGGAAGTCGGGGCCGGCACCTTTCATCCCGCCACGACGCTTCGTGCGCTTGGGCCTAGATCCTGGAAAGCGGCCTATGTGCAGCCCTCGCGCCGGCCGACGGATGGGCGCTACGGCGACAATCCGAACCGGCTGCAGCACTATTATCAATTCCAAGTGGTGTTGAAACCATCACCCGCCGATATCCAGCAGCGCTATCTCGACAGTCTGTTTGCCATCGGCATCGACGCCAAGAATCACGACATTCGTTTCGTCGAAGACGATTGGGAAAGTCCGACGCTGGGCGCCTGGGGATTGGGCTGGGAGGTCTGGTGCGACGGCATGGAGGTCTCGCAGTTCACCTACTTTCAACAGGTCGGCGGCTTTGACTGCGATCCGGTTATGGGCGAGCTGACCTATGGCCTCGAGCGTCTCGCCATGTATGTGCAGGGCGTCGATAACGTCTACGACCTCAACTTCAATGGTGGAGAGGGGGCGGCGAAAGTCTCCTATGGGGATATTTTCCTGCAGGCCGAACAAGAGTATTCGCGGTTCAATTTCGAACATGCCAACACGGAAACGCTGGCGCGCCATTTCGCCGACGCCGAAGACGAGTGCAAAGCCTTGCTCGCGGCGGGCGATGAGGGTGAGCGCCACACGATGGCGCTGCCGGCCTATGACCAATGTATCAAAGCGAGCCACTTGTTCAATCTGCTCGATGCCCGCGGCGTCATCTCGGTGACCGAGCGCCAGGCGTACATTCTGCGCGTGCGTGATCTGGCCAAGGCCTGCTGCGAGGCTTGGTTGAAGACGGCAGGTGGCGGCCATGGCTGAGCTGCTGCTTGAGCTGTTTTGCGAAGAGATCCCGGCCGGCCTTCAGGGCCGTGCAGGCGCTGACCTTCAACGCTTGGTCTGCGAGGCCTTGGGCGAAGCGGGACTCGTGCCCAAGGATGCGGCCGCCTTTGCGACGCCGCGCCGGTTGATGCTGGGCCTCACTGGCTTGCCGGAGCGTTCGGCCGATGTCAGCGAGGAGCGCAAGGGGCCGCGGGTCGGCGCGCCCGATAAGGCGATTGAGGGCTTTTTGCGCGCGGCCGGGCTCGACAGCGTCGATCAAGCCGAGATCGTTTCCGATGCCAAGAAGGGTGACTATTATCTGGCGCGTATCGAGCGCCCCGGCCGGCAAACATCCGATGTCATCGCCGATGTCGTGCCCGACGTCATCAGGCGCTTTCCTTGGCCAAAATCCATGCGCTGGGGCGCCGGCTCTTTGCGCTGGGTGCGCCCCATGCACGCCATTCTGTGCCTGCTCGAGGGACAAGTGGTCGCCCTCGAGGTGGATGGGATCGAGAGCGGCAACCACACGTTTGGTCACCGCTTTATGGCGCCCGATCCAATCGAGGTCACGGGCCTTCAGGATTATCTAGCGAAACTGAAAGCAGCATACGTTGTGCTCGATCCCCATGCGCGCCGGCAGATCATCATCGAGCATGCGCGCCGTGCTGCAAGTGAGGCCGGCCTCGAACTGGTCGAAGACAATGGCTTGCTCGATGAAAACGCCGGCTTGGTCGAATGGCCGGTGGTGATGATGGGGGCATTTGACGAGGCCTATCTCGACGTACCAGCGGAAGTATTGGTGACCTCGATGAAGGCGCACCAAAAATGTTTTTCGTTGCGCGACCCCAAGACCGGCAAGCTCGTCAACCGCTTCGTTCTGGTTTCAAATCTGATTGCCGAAGACGGCGGCGCCGCCATTGTTGCTGGCAACGAACGCGTGATCAGAGCGCGGCTGTCGGATGCTCGCTTCTTCTGGGAGCAAGATTTGAAATCGTCGTTGGAGAGCCGTTTGCCCCGGCTCAAGGAGCTGATTTTTCACGCCAAGCTTGGCTCGGTCCACGACAAGTCGCACGCCGTCGCGCGTCTTGCCATGGATTTGGCGGAGGCGGTGCCGGGCGCCAACAAAAAGCATTGCGAGCAGGCAGCTTTGCTCGCAAAGGCCGATCTTGTGAGCGAAATGGTCGGCGAGTTTCCAGATCTGCAGGGCGTGATGGGCGGCTATTACGCCCGCCACGACGGGCTGGATGAGGCGGTCGCACAGGCCATCGCGCAGCACTATGCGCCCCAAGGGCCTTCAGATGCGGTGCCAAGCGATCCAACCGCCATCGTCGCTGCCTTGGGCGACAAGCTCTACAGCCTGGTCGGATTTTTCGGTATCGATGAGCGGCCGACGGGATCGCGGGATCCCTATGCGCTGCGGCGCGCAGCGCTCGGCGTCATTCGCATCATTCTCGAAAACGAATTGCGTCTTGATCTCAACCGCTGGTTCACACGCACCGCCGAGGTTTATCGCGATATCGGTGAGAACGTCGTCACCGAAAACTGGACCGACGCCTATGACGTGAATTCGGAGCTGCTGGGCTTCTTTGCCGATCGCCTGAAAGTCTATCTGCGCGATCGCGGCGCCAAGCACGATTTGATCGATGCGGTCTTTGCGCTGCCCAACCAGGACGATCTCGTGATGATCGTTAGGCGGGTCGAGGCGCTCGGCGTCTTTCTCGAAAGCGATGACGGCGCCAATCTGCTTGCCGGCGTCAAGCGGGCGCAAAACATCCTGCGCATCGAAGAGAAGAAGGACAAACGCGCCTATGACGGCGAGCTTGATGCCAAGCTCTTGAAAGACGCCCAAGAAAAGGCGCTCGCCAAGGCGATTGGCGAGAGCGAGAAGGCGGTCGCTAAGGCAATCGAGAACGAAGATTTGGAAGCCGCCATGGCGGCGCTCGCCAAATTACGCCAACCCGTCGATGCGTTTTTCGATCACGTCACCGTCAATGCGGATGACGTCAAATTGCGCGAAAACCGCCTAAAGCTTCTGGCGCAAATTCGCAGCGCGACCTTGAGTGTGGCCGACTTCACCAAAATCGAAGGCTAGGATCGGCGCGCGATGGGCAGGTCCAAGCAATCGAAAAACTCCAAGACCGCGGCCAAGTGGGTCTACACCTTTGGCGATGGCGCGGCGGAGGGGCGCAGCGAATTGAGTGAGCTGCTTGGCGGCAAGGGCGCCAATCTTGCAGAGATGTCCAATCTCGGGCTGCCCGTACCGCCGGGTTTCACCATCACGACGGAGGTCTGCACGGCATACTTCGCCAACGGCAAGGCGCTGCCTGATGAGCTCCGCCCGCAAATGGAAAAGGCGCTCGAGCTTGTGGGCAAGGTGGCGGGATCGAAATTTGGCGATGAGGCCAGCCCGTTGCTGGTATCGGTGCGCTCGGGCGGCAGGGCTTCGATGCCCGGCATGATGGACACCGTACTCAATTTGGGGCTGAACGATGCGACCTGCGAGGGGCTGGCGCAGCGCTCGGGCGATGCGCGCTTTGCCTTCGACAGCTACCGGCGCTTCATCCAGATGTACGGCAGCGTGGTGCTCGGCCTCGATCATCACCAGTTCGAGGACGTGCTCGACAACTACAAGAACCTGAACGGCTATGGCGCTGACACTGAATTGTCGGCGGAAGACTGGCGCGAGGTTGTCGAGGATTATAAGGAGCTGGTCGAGACTGAGCTCGACGAGCCGTTTCCACAGGACATTCACGCTCAGCTTTGGGGTGCGGTCGGCGCGGTCTTTTCGTCCTGGAACACCGCGCGCGCGGTCACCTATCGACTCCTGCACGACATCCCCGATGATTGGGGAACGGCGGTCAACATCCAGGCCATGGTGTTTGGCAATATGGGCGAGACGAGTGCGACCGGCGTCGCGTTCACGCGCAATCCCTCCAACGGTGAAAAAATCCTATTCGGCGAATTCCTGGTCAATGCTCAGGGCGAGGATGTCGTGGCCGGAATTCGGACGCCTCAGAGTTTGAGCGAACAAGCGCGCATTGAAATGGGTGACAAGGCGGCCTCGCTCGAAGCGCTGATGCCAGAACTCTTTACGCAGCTGACCGGGGTTTGCGACAACCTCGAAGCCCGCTTCCGCGATATGCAAGACGTTGAATTCACCATCCAGGAAGGCAAACTCTGGATGCTGCAGACCAGAACCGGCAAGCGCACCACCGGTGCCGCGCTGAAAATCGCCACTGACATGGTGGGTGAGGGTCTGATCGGCCAGAGCGAAGCGGTGATGCGGATCGAGCCCCGCGAAATCGACAAGCTGCTACATCCCACGCTCGATCCCGACGCCCAGCGCCATGTGATCACGACAGGCCTTCCCGCCTCACCCGGCGCGGCAACGGGCGAAATCGTATTCGACGCCGATGAGGCAGAGGCGCTCGCCGCCCAGGGACGCAAAGTGATCTTGGCGCGCAGTGAGACTTCACCAGAAGACATTCATGGCATGCATGCAGCCCAGGGCATCCTCACAACGCGTGGCGGCATGACATCGCACGCGGCCGTGGTGGCGCGCGGCATGGGGCGGCCCTGTGTTTCGGGGGCCGGGCGTGCGCGCATTGATCACGAGGCGCAGACGCTCAGCGTTGACGGTCTGGTGATCGCCAAAGGCGAGATCGTCACAGTCGATGGCACCAGCGGCCAGGTGCTGAAAGGGGAGGTGGCGCTGCGCCAACCCGAGCTCAGCGGTGATTTCGTGACCCTGATGGGTTGGGCGGACAAAGCCCGCCGTCTGGGAGTGCGCGCCAACGCTGAGACGCCGCACGACGTGACCCAGGCGCGCGATTTCGGCGCCGAGGGCATTGGGCTCTGCCGCACGGAACATATGTTTTTCGAACCCGAGCGCATCGTCGCGGTGCGTGAAATGATCTTGGCGACCAGCGAAGAAGGCCGCCGGGACGCGCTCGCCAAACTCTTGCCCATGCAGCGCAGCGATTTTGCCGAAATCTTTGAGATCATGGGGGAGCGGCCCGTCACCATCCGGCTGCTCGATCCGCCGCTGCACGAGTTTCTGCCGAACGAGGGCGAGGACGTGGCGGAGGCGGCCAAGGCGTTGGGTGTCGATGAGAAGGCGCTGAAGCAACGCATTTCCCAGCTCAAGGAATTTAACCCGATGCTGGGACATCGCGGCTGCCGGTTGGCGATCAGCTATCCCGAGATCACCGACATGCAGGCGCGTGCGATCTTCGAGGCGGCGTGCGATGTGGCGGGCTCTAGCGGGCGCGCGGTGACGCCGGAAATCATGGTGCCGTTGGTGCAAGCCCGCAGCGAGCTCGATTTCATCAAGGCGCGCATCGACGCGGTTGCAAATGCGGTTGCCCAAGAGCGCGGCGTTGAGATCGACTATCAGGTCGGCACGATGATCGAATTGCCGCGGGCTTGCCTGCGGGCCGGCGAGATCGCCGAGGCGGCTGAATTTTTCAGTTTCGGCACCAACGATTTAACGCAAACGGCGATGGGACTGAGCCGCGACGATTCAGGGCCCATCATGAACGACTATATCGCTCGCGGAATTATGGAAATCGATCCGTTTTCCCAGCTGGATGAGGCTGGCGTGGGTGAACTCATCGCCATCGGCGTCGCGCGCGGGCGTAAGGCTCGAAAGAAACTGAAGATCGGTGTGTGCGGTGAACATGGTGGCGATCCCCAGTCGATCGACTTCTTTGAGCGGGCAGGGCTCGACTATATCTCGTGCTCGCCCTTTCGGGTGCCGATTGCGCGTCTCGCCGCAGCCCAGGCGGCGTTGCGCGCAAGGGACGGAAAACGCACTAAATAAAGCCCTCGCGGCACCACATTTTGCCCAAATTTCCCTTGCAGTGTGACGAAATAACAACAGACGGGGAATCGGGCACACCGGGTGGATTTAAGACTCAGTTAAGAGTTCTCCTGCCTAATTGACCGAATTCCATTGGGAAAGTGCCCGCATAAAAGGAAAAAATCCTGTGCGGGCAGGGGGAAGTTGGTCTCGTCGATCTTCGGCGCTTCTCCAAAATTTGGTCATTTTGGACGGCAGGACGTATGGGTCGACGTTTTACCAGCCGATTTCGGCGCTTGATTGGCGCATTCGCGCCGATACCACTCTTTGGTTTGGGTTATATCACCGCAGATCCGTCGAGCTTTCTGCTGCGCGCGGAATTGCTGATGTCGGGCGAGGGCTCGGCCCATCACCGTAGTGTTGGCCTGGATCAACGCCCGCTAGAAGCGACGGGTCCGACCGCGACGCTCTTTGCCAAGAGGGGCAAGGGACCGCGCGCCGATCATTACGCTGAAAAGATCCGCACCAGCCGCATCGCCAAACAGCCAGCCAGCGTGATGGCCGCCTTGGCGCCGCTCGATGTCGAGATTACGGGATCGATTGGGGCGGAAGAACACACGATCAACCGCCGCCGCAAGACGGGCTCGCTGCGGCGCGAGAGCGCTCTGCAAACCGCACAGGCGCAGATCAGCGCGCCGCTGATGATGGCGTCTTTGGCGGGTTCGACCGCTTATACGTTCAGCCGGGCGCGCGCAGCACTTGCCGAACGGCCTGAGCAAATTCTGAAGAACAGCGGCCCGTCGAAGATCTCCCGCGGTCTTGTCTTCCAGGGCGAGAGTGAAGATGAATATCAGGCCCGGCAGCGCCGCTGCTTGGCGACGGCGATTTATTTCGAAGCCCGCGGCGAACCGATGCGCGGACAACTGGCAGTCGCCCAAGTGGTTATGAATCGGGTACGCACGACAAGATATGCCGACACGATTTGTGGCGTCGTCTATCAGGGTCAGTGGCAGCGCAAGGGCTGTCAGTTCTCGTTTGCCTGCGATGGCCAAGCCGATGTGCCGCGCGACAAACGGCTCTGGGCTCTCGCCAACACGCTGGCCAAGCGGGTGACCGAAGGCAAAGTGTGGCTTACCGATATCGGCCATGCCACCCACTACCACGCAACTTATGTGAAACCGCGCTGGCGCCGCGACATGAACCGCATCAAGAAGATCGGCCAGCACATCTTTTACATCATGCCTCAGCCGCAGATACGCGAGGCCGAAGCGGTTACGACCAGTCCAGACCAAGGTCCAGTGTAGGCGCAGAGTGCGTCAGGGCGCCGATCGAAATCAGATCGACCCCACTCTCGGCAATCGCCCGAACCGTCTCCAAATTCACACCGCCTGAAGCCTCCAGAATCGCGTGTCCTTTGGCGCGCTTGACCGCCTTGGCGAGCGTCGCGGCATCCATGTTGTCGAGCAAGACCGCATCTATCTCGTGTTTGAGAGCTTGGTCGAGCTGATCGAGTGAATCCACTTCCACTTCAATTTTGATCATGTGGCCGGCGTACGCGCGCGCGCGTGCGATTGCCTCGCCGATGCCGCCGGCCGCGGCGATGTGGTTGTCCTTGATCAATATTGCGTCAGAAAGAGTGAAGCGGTGATTGGCGCCGCCGCCCATGCGAACGGCATATTTTTCGAAGGCGCGAAGGTGCGGCGTCGTCTTGCGCGTGCAGCAAACCTGCGCGCCGGTGCCGGCGATTTTTTCCATGTAGCGGTGCGTCAGGCTTGCGATGCCGCTGAGGTGACAGAGATAGTTCAGCGCAACCCGTTCGCCGGTTAGAAGCGCGCGCGCATTGCCCTCGATGCGCGCAACCGGCTCCCCAGGTTCGACCAACATGCCATCGCCCGCCGTTTCCTCGAAGCGGGCGCCGTGATCGAACGTCTTGAAGGCAGCTTCGGCGAATTGAATACCTGCGATACGGCCGGCTTGGCGCGCCATTATCACGGCCGTGGCCGTCGCGTCGGCGTCGATGGTGGCTTGGGTGGTGATATCCCCCGCCTGTCCCAGGTCTTCATCGAGTGCTGCAGCTACGGCCCGATAGACTTGGAATTGCGGCAGGCGGTCAGTCTCGGGACCGCCACTCATGCTGGGTGCGTCGTGGTGGCTGCGAGAGGCCTGGTCTCGCCCTTGACCGGAGTGCGGCCGCCGAAGCGTTCCAGGCGGCCATAGGAGAGGTAGCTGCGGCGGGCGAGCTCGTCACGGACTTGAGGAAAGCCCGTGCGGAAATGCGCACCGCGGCTTTCCTTGCGCTCCAGGGCCGCCAAGGCGATGAAGCTTGCCGCAAGCGCCATATTCGAGAGGGCAGGCGGTGCGTCTTTGGAACGCTCGACGGCGCGCAGGGCGGACATCGCCTGCTCCAAACCTTCGCGGTTACGCACCACGCCGACATGGGTGCTCATCAATTCGCGCAACTCGTCCACGCTGGCATTGAGATCTGCTTGGTTGGCAGTGGTGTGATGCGCAACGGGTTTGGAGAGCTCCGTATGGCCTGTTCGCGTGGCCGTTAAGCTAGCGATGTCCTGTGCGACCCGGGCGCCAAACACCACCGTTTCGAGCAGCGAATTCGAGGCGAGCCGATTGGCGCCGTGGGCGCCGGTCGAGGCGACCTCGCCACATGCCCACAGTCCCTCGACCGTTGTCCGTCCGCTGGCGTCGGTCAGAACGCCGCCCATGTGGTAGTGGGCGGCGGGTTGGATGGGGATTGGGTCGGTGGCTGGATCAAGCCCGGCCTTGGCCGCGTTGTTGAAGAGGGCCGGGAATTCGGCCTCGACGCGCGTTCCGATCGCTTCGCGGCAATCGAGAAATGCGCCGCGGCCGCTCATCACCTCGGCAAAGACGGCGCGCGCCACGATATCGCGCGGTGCCAATTCGGCGTCGGGATGTATGTCCAACATGAAGCGTTGGCCCTCGCCGTTGATCAGCAGGGCGCCTTCGCCACGCAACGCCTCGGTTGCCAGCGGCGCGGGATCGCGGCCCACATCCATCGCGGTCGGGTGAAACTGAACGAATTCCGCATCGGCAATAACGGCGCCGGCGCGCGCTGCAATCGCCAGGCCGTCGCCATTGGCGCCCTTGGGATTCGTGGTGATGCGGTAGAGCTGGCCGAGGCCGCCAGTTGCCAGAACGACGGCGCGTGCCGGCAAATGCAACGACTCTCCAAGGCCCCAGCTGCCGGTGTGCGAGAGTGCGATGCCGCTGACGCGGCCGCCATCGAGCAGCAATCCGTGGGCGGAGAATCCGTCGAGCACACGGATTGAAGGTGTGTCGAGCGCGGCTTTGGTGACAGCCGCCATGATTGCCTTGCCGGCCATATCGCCCTTGACGCGCGCAATGCGCCGCGCGCCGTGGGCGGCCTCGCGCGAGAGTTTGAGTTTGCCCTCGAGATCGCGGTCGAAGGGCACGCCATAGGCCAACAGATCGTCGAGACGTTCGGGCGCGTCGCGGGCGAGGAGATGTGCGATGCCTTCATCGACCAGGCCGGCGCCAGCAGCAATCGTATCCTTGGCGTGGTCCTCGGGCCTGTCTCCCTGGCTCACCGCGGCCGCTATGCCGCCCTGGGCTGAGGCGCTCGATGTTCGTTCGCCCAGCGGCGCGGCCGCGATAAGCGTCACCGGCATTGGCGCCAATTTGAGCGCGGTGAAGAGTCCGGCAAGTCCGGCGCCGACGATTACGACATCGCCGGCGTCACTGGCCGAGGGTGAAGGGAAATCCGCTGATCGCGCCCTGTTGCTCATTGGTGTCCCCCAGTTGGGTTCCCTATGACTGTCGCTCGCGGACTCAAGTCTTGAGCGCAACCATGGCTTCGACGGCGCGACGTGCGCGCTCGGCCACGGCCGAGTCGACCGTCACTTCGTCCTTCATGTAGACGAGTGAATCGAGGATCTTCGGAAGGGTGATGCGCTTCATGTAGGGGCAGAGGTTGCATGGGCGGATGAATTCCACGCCCGGCGTTTCGACCGCCACATTGTCGCTCATGGAGCATTCGGTCACCATCATCACTTTGGGCGGCTGGTTGGTCTTGACCCAATTGATCATGCCGCTGGTCGAGCCGGTGAAATCGGCTTCGGCGAGCACGTCGGGCGGACACTCCGGGTGGGCGATGATTTTGAGTCCAGGATCGGCTTCGCGCGCCTGACGCAGTTCTTCGGGCGTGAAGCGCTCGTGCACAATACAGTGACCTTTCCAGGCGATGATTTCGACATCGGTCTGCGAGGCGACGTATTTCGCCAGATACTCGTCGGGCAGAAAGATCACCTTGGGCACGCCAAGCGACTCGACGATTTTGACGGCGTTAGACGAAGTGCAGCAAATGTCGCATTCGGCCTTCACCTCGGCCGACGTATTGACGTAGGTGACGACGGGAACGCCGGGATAAGCCTCGCGCAGGGCGCGCACGTCGGCGGCGGTGGTCGAATCGGCGAGCGAACAACCGGCCTTCATATCCGGAATCAAAACCGTCTTATCGGGATTGAGCAGCTTGGACGTCTCGGCCATGAAGTGGACGCCGCACTGGACTATGATTTCCGCCTCGGTGTTGGCCGCTTCCTTGGCGAGCTGCAGCGAGTCGCCCATGAAATCGGCAATGCAATGAAAGATCTCCGGCGTCATGTAATTGTGCGCCAGAATGACCGCGTTGCGCTTCTTTTTGAGTTCATTGATCGCGCTGACATAGGGAGCGAAGGCCGGCCATTCGATGGGGGGAACGACAGATGATACGCGTTCGTAATCGGCCTGCGTCGCCTTGGCCAATTCGGGCGTGTAGCTCAGATCGGGCATATCGAGCACGCCATATTTCTCTGCTGCGCCGGTCAGTGCGATTTCGCTAGCAGCTGTTGACATGGTGTCCTCCTCGCCTGGAAATGAATCTATATGCTCAAAATGAGTATATAGGGGGTGATAAAACATCCGGCACTGGGCCGGCGGGTAAAACTTATCCTTTGGTGCGTCCCTTAAGAGCAAATGCTCGTTTGTAATATAAGTCATCGCGACTGAAATTTCCAGGGGGCAGGCAATCGCCCCCGTTGGGCGGTTGCCGGTGTATACTTGATGGTATCGGCCTGATGGAGAGCGACGATGACAGTGATCAAAGCGTGCCTTGTGTGTCTGAGCCTGGCGATTGTGCTGTTCGTTTCTGGTCCAAGAGGAGCCATTGCGGCTGACGCGCGCATTGCCAGCGAAGTCGAACCAAAATCTCTGTCGAAAAAGAAGCAGACGCGGCTTGGCCTCTATGTCACGGCGGAAGAGGCTGGCGACTTGCTGAAGGATAACCCCGATATCTTGCTGATAGACGTGCGCACCCGCGCCGAGGCGATGTTTGTCGGCATGCCGGTTCATGCGGCCAAGAACATCCCGTTCCTCCAACTCGGCAGCTACGCCTATGACAAAAAGAAAAAGACCTACAAGCTCGATCCCAATCCAGCCTTCGCCGAGGAGCTTGCAGCGCACGTGGCGAAAAAAGGCGGAGACAAATCAACGACCCTAATTCTGATGTGCCGCTCGGGGACGCGCAGCTCAAAGGCGGCGAACGAGCTGACCAAGCTCGGCTACGCTCACGTCTACTCAATGGTCGATGGCTTCGAAGGCGATGCCGACAAGGACGGCAGGCGTACGCTTAACGGTTGGAAAAACGCCGATCATCCGTGGACCACCAAGCTTGAGCACGAGCGCCTCTACAAAGAGCCCAAATAGGCCCGTTCAGGTCCGAACCCGCACACCAGGCGCCGGACGCTCAAGCAGCGCTTCGCGCCGGAAGCGATAGAATTTGGCCGGGCGTCCGCCGGTTCGCGTATCGACATCACCCGTTGGTTCGACCAGCCCTGCGTTTTCCACCAGCCGGCGGAAGTTCTGCTTGTGCAAATGGCTGCCATAGACGGCCTCGACGGTCTTTTGCAGTTTGAACAGCGTGAATTCCGAGGCGAGCAGTTCAAACACCACGGGCCGGTATTTCAGCTTGGCGCGCAACCGCCCCATGGCGGTCGCCAGGACCCTGCGGTGATCAAATTGCATTGGACGGCCGAGGGCCGGCAGGTCGTCCCAGGCACCGGCCGCCTTGCGCCCGTCGCGGCCGGCCTCGGCCAAGAGACCCGCCTCATAGAGAAGCTCGTAACGCTCGAGCACTTTTTCCTCATCCCAGCGTCCGCCCTCCATGGCGAAGCAGACGTTGAGCCGCTCCTGCCGCTTGAGCGGATGGGACGAAGCTTCGGGCTCGACGTCGCGCTCTGCCCAGGCGCGCAGCCGGGGTTCGATGATGCGGGTCAGAATCTGTGGCTCGCCGGTGCGCCGGTCCTCCCACGGAAAGTAGTGATACCAGGAGCGCCACGCCGTGCCGGGCAGTGGCGCGTCCGCGCCGTGTGGCGTGAGCGCCAGGTAGCCGATGGAGACAACGTGGGGTCCGCGATCGCCCTGTTCGGCGTGGCGCCCGCGGTCGCCGAATGTATAGAGCTGTTCGACATAACCCAGATCGAGACCCGTTTGCTGGCGTACCCAACGCCGCAGGCCGATTTCCAACGTTCGGTGATCGAGCGGCGTGAAGGGTCCGTAGGGCAAACCGTCCCAGATGTGTTCGCTCTTGCCCGCCGCGTGCACGATCAAAATCTGCGGTTGATCTTTTTCCAGGCTGACGATGGCCGCGTTCAAGCCGATTTCGATGGGCGCGTCCCCGGAGCGGGCAGAACGGTTGCCTTTGGCAGGGGCTGATGCGGTGCGCGTCATCTCTCAGGCCGTGATCGTTGCGTCGAGTTCGAAGACGTCGGCCTCGAATGTCATTTCACCGCGCCCAATGAGATCGACCGCATCCAGCATCCGGCCCTCGCGCTGCAGCAGGCTGTCGGCCAAGTGCACCAGCCGGCGATTGGGTGTGGCGGTGGCGGAGGCTTCGCGAATGGTCTTGGCGATTGCGCGTTCGTCGCGCCCTGGATTGAGTGTGCAGAGCGTGATGAAAGCGGCCGCCGTCGAGCGGCTGATGCCGGCCCAGCAATGGATCATCATCGGCTGTTCCCGGTCCCAAGACTTGGCGAACTCCACCAGCTCGACCACGTGATTTTCGCTCGGTGGAACCAGACCCTGTTGGGGTTCGATGATGTCGTTCATGGAAAGCCGCAGATGGTTGCCCGGTGCGATGCTCTCGGGCGTGGCGATGTGTGTTTCGCCATTGATCAGCGTTACCAGACACTGAACGTTAGCGGCGCGAACCGTGTCGTTGACCGCGCTCAACGGTCCGACAATCAGGCGTTTTTCACTCATCGTTCTCCAAATCTAACGGTTGTGTGCGACGGGTGCAAAACGCCATGCGTTCTGCACGCCCGCCTTACCCTTTATGTCGTGAGCCGTTGAAATCGTTCAAGATAGCTCTGTTGGGCTTGGGCGGCGGGCAGAGGCTGCAAATTCGACAGCTCTTCGCGCAGGTGCGCTTGGCCGCGGCGCGGGCTGATGAAGAATGCGCGTGCTTCGCTTTCTTCAAATCCAGCCAGATGTATGGCCTCGAAAAAAGCAGCCAGCCTATCAGCGCGTTTGATTGTGTCTCTCACCTTCGCCGGCAAGCGTGCCGGCAAACTAAAGCGGATGTGAATAGCCTCCAGAAGCCGCATTTCGAGTGACTTGTAATCGAGCCCAATCGCGGCCTTGAACGGCGATATCAGATCGCCGATGACGTATTCGGGACCGTCATGCAGCAGGGCGGCAAGGCGCCATTTGTCGCTGAAGGCGGGGTCCAGATCACCGGCGATGCGTTCCACCAATACACAGTGCTGGGCGACCGAGTAGGCGTGATCGCCAAGGGTTTGTCCGTTCCAGCGCGCGACGCGGGCCAGTCCGTGTGCGATGTCCTCGATCTCGACATCGAGCGGCGAGGGATCGAGCAGATCGAGCCGGCGGCCGCTCAACATGCGTTGCCAGGCGCGAGGCGGTTTGGACTTGGGCGCGCTCACGGTTTGTCTCAGGAACCTGGCGGCGAAAACGCAGCCGCGAGGTCAGCGCATGCGGCGTGGCGGTGACAATCCACCAGATGGTCATTGACCATGCCGACCGACTGCATGAAGGCGTAAACGGTGGTGGGGCCGCAAAATCGAAATCCTTTTGATTTCAGCGCTTTGGCCATTGCCGTGCTGATCGGCGTTTGAGCGGGGATCTGCGTGTGGCTGCGGAAATCGTTGTGCTGCGGCTTGCCGTCGAGAAAATCCCACAGAAACGCGCCGAGTCTCTGGGTTTGGCGCAAATCGAGATAGGCCTTGGCGTTGGCGATCGTCGCTTCGATTTTGGCGCGGTTGCGGATGATGCCGGGATCGGCCATCAAGCTCGCCACCTTGTCGTCGCCATATCCGGCGATCGCTTCGGGCTCGAAGCCGTCGAAGACTTGCCGGAAGTGATCGCGTTTCCGCAAGATCGTGATCCAGGACAAGCCGGCCTGGAACCCCTCCAGCACCAGCTTTTCGAAAAAGGCACGATCGTCGCACTTGGGGACGCCCCATTCGTCGTCGTGATAGGCGGCGTAGATGGGTTCGGAATTTGCCCAAGCGCAGCGAATGAGGCCATCGGTCTCGTGGCTCACGTTTGGTCGCCTTCCACGGGCACCTCGAAGTTCGCCCAAGCGGGTTGACGCAAGCGTATCTCCACCGCGCCGGCGCTGATCGCCTTGCCGTCGGTCTGGGCCTTTTTGGCGCGGTCGAGGCGCAACAGGGCAAGGCCGGACGTTTCGGATACCGATCCCAGACGCCCGATCGCCACGCCCGAAGCCGATATATCGCCGCCGCCCTGCGGCAGCGCCGCAACCCCCTCAATGGGTACGACCCGCTTGCGCGCGGTTCCGCGATGCTCCATGCGCGAGACGACCTCTTGGCCGACATAGCAACCTTTCTTGAAGTCGACGCCGTTCAACTGGTCGAAATCCGCTTCATGCGGAAAAGCGTCGCCGAACTCGAAATCCTTACCGCCCTCAGGCACGCCCAGCCCGATGCGATGAGCGTGGTAGGCCGCCTCTGGCGCCGGCGCACAACCCGATGTCTCGGGCGCGGCATCGCTCGGTAGGATAAGGCGGAAGCCGAGCTCTGGCAGGCGAGGGTCGGCATAACAGGCGCGCGCGCCTGTTGCTTCCGGCGCGCTGCCCCATGCCGCGCAGACCGTGTGTTCCTCGGAGATGTCCTCGATCTCCACCGCGGCGCGCAGCTTGTAAAAGGTCATCCGCTTGGCGAGCTCGCTCGCATTGGCCAGCGGACATTCGAGCAGGAAGCCCGGTCCATCGCCCACCACGAAGAAATCAAACAGGATTTTGCCTTGCGGCGTCAGCAGACCGGCGTGTATGGCTGCAGCGGCCTCGACGCGATCCATGTCATTTGTGATAAGCCCTTGAAGAAAGCTCTTTGCCTCGGCGCCGGTCACGGCCAACACGCCGCGATCGCCGAGCTTCGAAATGGTGCAGTCGGATTTTGTCATCACTATGGGACTATCTGGCGGCTTGAACGGCAGAACGGATCTATATAATCGAAGCGCGTGCTTCAAGCGCGGGTGCGAAAAAGGGTGACATCCATTGGCGGCTAAATTCGATCTCATTGTCAAGGGCGGTATGGTCGCGGGCGCCGACGGGAGCGCCATCGCCGACATCGGCGTGCGCGACGGACGGATTGCCGAGATCGGCTCGCTCGGGCAGGAGGCCGACCGGGTGATCGAGGCCGGCGGATTGCACGTGCTGCCCGGCGTGATCGACAGTCAAGTCCACTTTCGCGAGCCAGGCGCCGAATACAAGGAAGATCTCGAGAGCGGCAGCCGTGGTGCGGTCGCCGGCGGTGTGACGGCCGTGTTTGAAATGCCAAATACCTCGCCACCAACCACCAGCGTCCAAGCGCTTGCAGATAAGGTATCGCGTGCCACGGACCGCATGTTTTGCGACTTCGCGTTTTACATCGGCGCGACCAGAGAAAACATCGGCGAACTCAGCCTGCTGGAGCGTCTACCTGGCGCCGCCGGCGTCAAGGTGTTCGCCGGATCATCGACCGGCACGCTGCTGGTTGACGATGAAGCGTCGCTGAAAGCAGTTATCGAGACGATTGGCCGCCGGGCCGCCTTTCACTCTGAAGACGAGGCCCGCCTCAACGAGCGCGAGGGCCTGCGCCGGGCGGGCGATCCGACCAGCCACAGCGAGTGGCGCGATCCCGAAGCCGCGCTTATCTCGACACAACGGCTGGTCAGATTGGCCGAAGAGGCGGATTCACGTATTCACGTGCTGCACATCACGACCGCGCAGGAGATGGCGTTTCTGGCCGACCACAAACGCGTTGCCAGCGTGGAGGTCACACCGCAGCACCTCACCCTTTCTGCACCGGATGCCTACGAACGCCTTGGCACCAAAGCGCAAATGAATCCGCCGATCCGCGATGTGACACATCAAGAGGCGCTGTGGCAGGGATTGCGCGCCGGCACGGTCGATGTGCTGGGCTCTGATCACGCGCCCCACACGCTTGAGGAGAAATCCAAGCCCTATCCGGATTCTCCCTCGGGCATGACGGGCGTGCAGACATTGGTGCCGGTCATGCTCGATCACGTCAATGCGGGCAAGCTGTCCTTGGAGCGGTTCATTGAGCTCACCAGCCTAGGTCCCCAAAGACTGTTTGGCATCGCTGGCAAGGGACGCATCGCGCTAGGCTACGATGCCGATCTCACCATCGTCGATCTGAAGGCCCGGCGCACAATCGAGGATGACTGGATTGAGAGCAAATCCGGTTGGACGCCGTTTGCCGGTCGCGAGGTGACCGGTTGGCCGATTGGTACGATTGTCCGCGGTCATTGCGCTATGTGGCAGGGCGAGATTGCCGAACCCGCCCGCGGCCAAGCGGTTCGCTTCGAGGCAACGCTTTAACAGAGAGGCGTCTATTGTGGCTGTGGCTTGCGCGCGAAGGCGTGCCAGGTGCCGTCCTTGCCAATGCTCACCCGATAATAGGTGTAGGCCTTATTGGCGATCATTTGCTTGATCGCCCGGGCATTGCCCAAGCGATAGATTTCAACCGTTTGGGACGGTGTGAGGCGATCGAGCGGCAACTCTGCGAAGGCGGGCCAGATATAGCTCTCATCGGTCCCACCACCGCTGACGCGAACGCCGTCGGCCTCCAACACGTTGATCATTGCAGCCAGCACCGAGCGGCCTTCGCCATCGACGGACGCCTCTTTCCAAAATGCGACAGGATCTTTGACGGGCTTGGGCGCCAGTACGGGTTTCAGCTCGCTCGTCTGCAAGACGCGGTTGAGCGCTGCCAGATCACCGCTGCGGGCTGCGCTCAGCATAGCTTGGCGCGTGCGTGCGACCGCTTCTGGGAGGGCGCTCTCGCTGCTTAGAATCTCATAGGTCGGCTGCGAGACGGCGGGTGAATTGGCATCGTCGCAAGCGGTGACGCCAATTGCCGTAACGCCGATCAACTGCGCCATGGCGATTGCAAATGTGAATGCGTGTGGCCGGTTGGGGCGCGATGACATGATCACACTCTCGATCTTGAGGCATGCAAGCTGAGAGATGATCCGATTCGCGCTGTTGGGCGCAAGCCGGAGAGATCGGAAGAACGAGAGTGGCCGGTGCTATTGGGTCGTGCGGTGAAGTGTGAATTCGCCATGCTCGATGCGGCGCTCGAGGCCCTTGGTCATTTGCGAGACGGCGTCCTCGCCATAGGCCGAGACGAGGTCGGAGAGGGCGGCGAAAAGCGCGGCGTTCGCCAGCATCTCGGGCTCGACGCCGTCGTGCAAGGCTTCTTCCCACGCTTCAAGAATATAGTGCAACGCGGCGCGCCTGTGCTCGTCGTGGTCGGACAAAATTGCAGTACGCATGCGCATCAACTCGTGCATTGTTTTCCCCTTATCGGTCTCCGGCAATCCGGACCCGGCTTTCTTAAGTCACTGTCCTATCACAGGGTTCTTGGGGAGCCGATGAGGCACCTCGATTAACCGTTAAACGGTTAACCGCAACACGCCGGCGATGATGGGGTGTCAGCGGTTTTGCTGCACGAGCAGGGAGGCGATCTGCTCTCCCTCTTCCATGAAGCTGTCGATGGCGGTGCGGGCCGGATCTGTGCATGAGCGGTAGGTGCGCCGGTAACCCCGGTAGCCTTTGTTGAATCCCTTGACCAGCTTGGCGCGGCGGATCGCCGTGGTGCCCTCGACATTCACCAGCTCTTCCATCTGCCTGCGCCAGAGTTGGCCTTCCTCGGCGCCGCAAAGTTCGCGCAAATAATGCACCGCGCCCAGGATTTCCGAGAGCCGCAGCAGCCGGTCGTCATAGGGACGGTCGTCGGCGGTCGATCGCCTTTGGGCGGCGCCGGGTCCAGCAAGCACCAGGGTCAAGACCAGTGCGATCAGGCACGTGCGCGCGAGCCGATATGGAGCGAATTGGCTCATATTGCCTATTTAACCCAAAAGGCTGGACGGGCATAGGGCGGCTTGGACGAGTCAAGAAGATCCAATTTTTGCAGCGGCGATGGCGATAATGCCGGCCGTGCCTGGTGCAAGTCTCAAGCTTGAAAGTTCGCTGGTCGTGGCCCAGCGTACGGCGACCGCGTCGCTTGCCGCCACCGCTTCGCCCGATCGCCAATGCCCGTAGAAGGCGGCCACGGCATAGCGCAGCGCGGCTCCATCGGCTGCAACCTTTGACTGCACGTCGATCAAGCCGGCAAAGCCCAGAAGGTCCGCTTCCACTCCGGTTTCTTCTTTGAGTTCGCGTGCTGCGGCTTGAGCTGCCCGCTCGCCCGGCTCGATGGCGCCACCCGGCAGGCTCCAGGCGCCGGCGAAAGGCGTGGCGGCGCGCTTGACGAGGAGCACGGCTTGCCCGCGAAAAACTGCGGCGCTAGCGCCAGCGCGGGGCATTGATTGTGACTGGGTCATGGTCGGGCGGAAGACCTCTCGCCCGGCAGTCTAGCAATGGGTTGGCGCTCAGTCGAAAAGCGCGTCGACGGCGGCCTGGGCTTCGTCGCTTGCATGGGCGTCGGCATCGACCTTGGCGCCATCGCCCAATTCGCCGTTGACGATCGTTGCGACGTGCATGATCAGGCTTTGGAGCTCCGGCACCCATTTGCCGCAAAGCGATTGCAGATCGCCGACATTGCCCAAATTGACAAGTTTTTGAACCTCTTGCAGCGCCAGAACCATTTCCTGGTCCAGATCGGCGACCGCGAGATCGAAGGCTTCGCGTATCTCAAGGGGAGCGTTTTCGTATGCCGTGACGGCGAGCGCTTTGTCGCGAAAGCCCGATTCGTCGAAGTGTTCCTCGTAGGACACGGGGTTCCAGTCGGCCAGGTCGGCGGCGAGCTCGCCAGGCGCCGAAGGCAACATCTCGAGCATCATCACCACTTCATTGAAATGATTGAGATAATCCGTCGTCAAAAGCGTGGTCGGATTGATGTTTGTGCCGACCGTATGGGCTCGAATATGGTCGAAGATGGCGTCGCGATAGGTGCTCGCCAGCTCTTCACGCGATTGGGCGTTCCAAGATTCGTGTTTGCGGAATGGGACGACGGTCATGGCCCGATACTCCATACGAAATGGCCAGAATGAGCCACCAAGCATGACCGACGAGGGTTGCGAAAGCCTTACCGAAACCGGGAATTGACGCTGTGGGCGTTGGAGCCGTCAAACTAGAGCAATTTGCCTGGATTGAGGATACCGTTGGGATCGAGCACGCGCTTGATGTCGCCCATCAAACTCAACTCCACATCCGATTTGACGCGGGCCAGTAGCGCGCGTTTCATGCGGCCAATGCCGTGTTCGGCGCCGATCGAGCCCTCGAGCGAGAGGACAATGTCATGGACGGCTTGCGTGACCCGATCCCAATTCGACATGAACACGTCACGCTCCATACCGGTTGGCTGGGACACGTTGAAGTGGATGTTGCCGTCGCCAAAATGGCCGAAGGGCACCGGACGGCAGCCCGGGATCATGGCCTCGACGCAGGCGCTGGCCTGTTTGATCAAATCCGGTACGCGGGCAACGGGCACCGAGACATCGTGCTTGATGCTGCCGCCTTCTAGTTTTTGGACCTCCGAAAGCAGCTCGCGCAATTGCCAGAATGACTTGGCCTGGGCGAGGCTCGCAGCGAGTGCGGCATCGTTCGCCAAGCCGTCTTCAACCGCCTGAACCAGAACCGCCTCCAGCACGCCGCCGGCGCGTCCATCCGCGCGGGCGCCCGAGATTTCGATCAGCGCGTACCAGGGATGGGAACGCTCGAGCGGATCACGCGCGCCTGAGCCGTGCTTGATCGCAAATTCGAGCCCAATGCGCGGCATGATCTCGAAGGCGGTGAGGTTGGCGGCGGCGGCGTTGGCTGAGGCTTCGAAGAGCCGGGCTACGTCGTCGAGGCTCTTAAGTCCCACAAAGGCGCAGGCGCGTTCGGCGGGCTTGGCCACCAGCTTCAAGACCGCCGCCGTGATGATCCCCAGCGTGCCTTCCGAGCCGATGAAAAGATCCTTTAGGTCGTAGCCCGTATTGTCTTTTTTCAGCGCGCGTAACCCCTCCCAGATGCGCCCGTCGGCCAGAACAACTTCCAGCCCCAGCACCAAATCGCGCGCATTGCCATAGGCGAGAACCGCCGTGCCGCCCGCATTGGTGGCAAGATTGCCGCCAATCTGGCAGCTGCCCTCGGAGGCCAGGCTCAGTGGGAACAACCGGCCGGCTTCATCGGCCGCCTTTTGGGCGTTCTCGAGTATGACGCCGGCCTCGAGTGTCATCGTGTTGGACAGCGGATCGACGTTTCGTATGGCGTTCATGCGCGAGAGATTGAGGACCAGCTCATGGCCGCTCTCGAAGGGGATTTGCCCCCCGACAAGGCCGGTGTTGCCGCCCTGGGGCACGATGGCGGTGCCGCTCTCATTGGCAAGGATCAGTATTTGCGAAACTTCGTCGACCGTGCGGGGCTTGAGAATGAGGGCTGCTTGCCCGGCATAAAGGTCGCGCCATTCGCGCAGGAAAGGCGCCATCTCTGAGGGGTCATCAATGGCGTTGGCCTCGCCGACAATCGCGCTGAAGCGCTTGAGCAGCTGGCGCGTGGGCGCCTTGCACGTATTTGAAGCTTTTTTGCTCATGGCGTTACGCCGTTTCAGCCTTAGCAGCTGCGCCTATCGGGCGATGGGTGACACATGCGCGCGCGGGCGTCAAAGGCCCGGACATCGCGATCCAACGCGCGATGCCCACGATTGGTTAACCGACACCGGCATATGATAACGGCAGTTGGTCGGCTGTATGGATCGTCCCATGTATCGCGTGTTCGTAGCCTCGGTCTTGGCTGTGGTGCTCATTTTACAGGCTCTCAGTATTGCAAGCGCCTATGAGCGGTCGCTGGGCAATATGCGCGACGACTATTGGACGGTCGAGAAGTCGCTGGGCAATATGCAAGTGCCCGTGGGACCAGGTATCGACGCCAGGCTGCTTGAATTCACCGCGCCCGAATTTCTTGCACCGCTGCCCACCAGACGAAATGAAAACATGTGCACGCCCGCCTGCACCTATTGCCGCGACGGTTGCACGTGGCATTGGCGAACCAACTGTTTCGGCGACAGCTGCGAGCCGCAGTTTGCTCAATGCATGGCTTCGTGTTGGCGGCGATCCTGCCGAGGGTGCCGCATCAACCGCTTCGAAGTCACCGATATTTATGAGCGCGAATCCGTCGAGATCAAGCGCGGTCGGGGCATTTATGAACGCGATGTCGAGATCTACGAGCGCGGTCCCTACAGTCCACGCCCGTTCAAGTAAGCACTCAGGTCTCCCGCGGCGCAGCGGCGCGTTCCAGCCGATCGCAAATCGCAATGCCCACGCCATGTTTTGGAATGGGCGCCACCGCAACTCCATCAGCACCCAGGCGATCAAGCTCGCGTAGCGCGTCGAACAGGTTCGCAGCCGCCTCCAAAAGATCGCCCGTGGCCGAAAGATTGATTGTCGTCGTCGCGCCAGTCGGCGGATTGGGGCCGAAGGCCAGCAAGGCCTCGCCGGCTTCGAGCGATGTGGCGTTGAGCCGGAGGTGCGCGCGCGGCGCATAGTGGCTGGCGAGCTGACCCGGTGAACGGACCGGATCGTTGGCGTCTGGTGTGACGAGGCTCGTGCCGAGCACATTTTCGATCTCATCGCGGGTGATCGCGCCCGGACGCAACAGGATCGGCGGATCGCCCGTCACGTCCACCACGCTTGATTCCAGACCGAGCGGCGGGGGACCGCCCTCCAAGATAAAAGCCGGGCCGTCGCCAAGATCGTGTTCGACGTGCTCGGCCCTGGTCGGACTGACATAGCCCGATGCATTGGCGCTTGGCGCGGCGATCGGGCAATTTGCGGCCTTCAGCAGGGCGCGGGCGATGGGGTGTGCTGGCGCGCGCAGGGCAATCGTCTCCAAGCCCGCCGTCGCAAGCGATGCGATGCCGCAGTCGGCTATAAGCGGTACAACCAGCGACAGCGGACCAGGCCAAAAAGCAGTGATCAATTTTGACGCGGCCGCATTCAGTTCCCCATAGCGGGCCGCCATCTGCGATCCGGTGACGTGTACGATGAGCGGATTGAAGCGCGGCCGCTGCTTCATGGCGAAGATCGCAGCCACCGCCTTGCCGTTGCAGGCATCGCCGCCCAGACCGAATACGGTTTCGGTGGGGAAAGCGACGAGCTCACCATTTGCGAGCGCGCGCGCGGCCTGCCCAATGGCGTTATCGTCAGCCGCGACAATCATCACCGAAATGTCCCGTTACTGCCTGCATTACGACTTCCACTTGCGCGGCCTATTCCATACCTTAGAGTGACGGGAGACGCGGCGCCTGAGTGCTGATTTTTTACCAGGGCTCATGTCGACCGGCATTTCGCCCCGCCAGTACGCCCGGGTCAAGGGCGCTTGCGGGCTGACACGGCCATTGGGAGAATTCATGAGTTATTCCGCACCCATAGGCGATATCGCCCACACGTTGCGCGCAATTGCCGGCCTGAACGACTTGATTGATCAAGACCTTGCTGGTGATCTCGATGACGATGTCGTCGACGCCATTTTGGAAGAAGCGGGAAAATTCGCTTCCGAGCAAGTTGCGCCCCTTAATCAACCAGGTGATGTGGCCGGTACAAAATTCGAAAATGGCTCAGTCGCCATGCCGGCTGGCTTCAAAGAAGCCTATCTCGACTGGGTGGAAGCTGGCTGGGGCGGTTTGGCCGGGCCTGAGGAATTCGGCGGCCAAGGACTGCCGCTCACGCTCGCCATGGCGGTGAGTGAAATTTGGAATGCCGCCTGCGTGTCGTTTTCCGAGAACCCGATGCTGACGACCGGCGTCGTCGATGCCCTCGCGCTGCACGGAAACGATAGCCTGAAGGCCACCTATTTGCCCAAGCTCGTCTCGGGCGAATGGAGCGGCACCATGCAGCTCACCGAGTCCCATGCCGGATCGGATTTGCGCTTCCTCAAGACGAAGGCCGAGCCCCAAGGCGACGGCAGCTACAATCTCTCCGGCACGAAGATTTTCATCACCTTCGGCGAGCACGACATGGTCGAGAACATCGTCCATATGGTGCTCGCACGCATTCCCGGCGCGCCGCCCGGCACCAAAGGTATCTCGCTGTTTTTGGTGCCGAAATTTCTCGTCGGCGAAGACGGTTCGCTGGGTGAGCGAAACGATGTTCACTGCATCTCCACCGAGCACAAGCTCGGCATTCATGCGAGTCCCACATGCGTGATGCAGATGGGCGATAATGGCGGCGCCACGGGCTGGCTGGTCGGCGAGGAAAACCGCGGCCTCAATTGCATGTTCACGATGATGAACCGGGCCAGGCTGGGCGTCGGTATCCAGGGCGTCGGCATCGCCGAACGCGCTTTCCAGCAAGCGTTGGCTTACGCACAGGAGCGCAAGCAAGGCGCAGTCGCTGAGACCGAAAAAGGCGACATGGTGGAAATCATCCGTCATCCCGATGTGCAGCGCATGCTGCTCGACATGAAGGCAAAAACGGCGGTTGCGCGCACGCTCTGTTACGTCACGGCCAAGGCGCTCGATGTGGCTGAACGCTCACAAGACGAGGCCGAGCGCGCCCGAGCCCTTGCCTATGCCGGCCTGCTCACGCCTGTCGCCAAAGCTTATTCGACGGATCTGAGCGTCGAGGTGGCCTCCCAGGGCATCCAGGTCCATGGCGGCATGGGCTATATCGAAGAGACGGGCGCCGCCCAACATCTTCGCGATGCCCGCATCACGCCGATCTATGAGGGCACCAACGGCATCCAAGCCATCGACCTCGTCAGCCGGAAGCTGCCGATGGAAGGCGGCGAGGTTGTGCGCGGTCATATCGCCGAACTCAAGGAGATCGTCGCTGGCGTGCGGGGTTCGAACGAACCAAGTTTCGGCGAAACCGCCGATCGCCTGGAAGACGCGATCTCGGCCCTGGAGGAAGCAAGCGATTGGCTGCTGCGTACCATGAGCGGCAATCCGGATGCGGCCCTTGTCGGCGCTTGCGCCTATTTGCGCCTGTTCGGCATCGCCTCAGGCGGCGCGTTTCTCGCCAAGGGCGCATTGGCGGAGCAGCGGGACGATAATGGCAACGGGCGGACGTTCACCGTGCTGGCGCGTCATTTCGCCGATCAATTGAGTGTCGAGGCGCCGGGTCTGGCGCGCGCCGTCTCAAGCGGCGCCGATGGCGTCTTGAGCCAGGGCGAGAGCCTGTTGCGGGCGTCATAAGGTCGAGTGAGTGCCATGAGTAATGGGATAAAATGCAGCGTCAGCGACGGCGTCCAGAGTCTGACGTTCGACCGGCCCGAAAAGAAGAACGCCATCACCAGCGCCATGTATCGCACGCTGGCCGAGGCGTTGGGCACGGCCGATGACGATCCTGATGTATGCGTGAACCTGTTTAGGGGCAACGAGGCCGGATTTACGGCTGGCAATGATTTGGGTGACTTTCTCGCCACTGCCCAAAGCGGCAAATTCGACGAAAACGCGCTGGCCTTCCTGAGGGCGCTGACGGCGACCGAGAAACCGATGATCGCCGCGGTCGATGGTCCGGCCATCGGCATCGGCACGACGCTGTTGCTCCATTGCGATCTGGTGTTCGCCACGCCGCAAGCCACTTTTCGAACGCCATTCATTGATCTTGGCCTGGTGCCAGAGGCCGCATCGTCGCTGTTGGTGCCGGCGCGCATCGGTCATCAGCGCGCCTTCGAGCTGCTCTGTATGGGCGCGCCGATGGATGCTGAGGGGGCCTTGGCGGCTGGCATCATCAACACCATCGTGCCTTCGTCAGAGCTTGAGGCCCACGCTCGTGATGCAGCCCTGGCATTGGCGCAAAAGCCCCAAGCCGCCCTGTTGGCCGCGCGCCGGTTGATGCGCTCCGATCGCGCCCAGCTCGATGCCCGCATTGACGAGGAAATCGATCTTTTCAAAACTTGCCTGAGAAGCGCCGAAGCCCGCGAGGCCTTTGCGGCGTTTGCTGAAAAGCGGCCGCCGGATTTTGCCCGTGCCCGTAAACAGGCCGACTCCTAGAGCTTATCGAAGCCTCAATTTGAAAGACCAGAACATATGACCGATCTCAAAGGAAAGACGCTGCTTATTTCCGGTGCAAGCCGGGGCATAGGGCTTGCTATTGGCCTTCGCGCAGCGCGCGACGGCGCCAATGTCGCGGTCCTGGCCAAAACAGCCGAACCCCATCCCAATCTGCCGGGCACGATCTACACGGCGGCAGAAGAAATCGAGAAGGCCGGCGGCAAGGCGCTGCCGCTGGTGACCGATATCCGTCATGAGGAACAGGTGGCAGCGGCCGTCGATGAAACGGTCAAGGCATTCGGCGGCATCGATATTTGCGTCAATAATGCGAGCGCTATTCAGCTCACCGACACGCTTTCGACTGAAATGAAGCGCTTTGACCTGATGCACGCCATCAATGCGCGCGGCACCTTCATGGTCTCCAAATATTGCATTCCGCATTTGGAGAAATCGGACAACGCCCACATTTTGTCGCTCTCGCCGCCGCTGGACATGAACGCCAAATGGTTTTCCGGCCATGTGGCTTATTCGCTTGCCAAGTTCGGCATGAGCATCTGCATGCTGGGCATGGCGGAGGAACTCAAACCAAAGGGTATCGCGGCGAACGCGCTGTGGCCGCGCACGACCATAGCGACCGCCGCCGTCCAAAATGTGCTGGGCGAGCAATTGATACGCATGAGCCGCACGCCCGAAATTCTAGCCGATGCCGCTCATTTGATTTTCACCAAACCGGCGGGTGAGTTCACCGGCAATTTCGTGATCGACGATACGTTTCTTGCCGAACACGGCGTGAGCGACTTCGATAAATACCGCGTCGATCCCACCAGCAAATTGCAGCTGGATTTCTTCGTACCCGACGACTATCCGGCGCCGGCCAGCCTGCAGGCGGCTGAATGAGTGCATCGATCGACCTATCCATGGCAGGAGGCCGCGCGCCGTGGCGACGCTTTATCTGACACACCCGATCTGCCTTGAGCACGATACGGGCTACGGACATCCCGAACGCGCCGATCGCCTGCGCGCAGTCGAAACGGCGCTTGGGCAGGAGCAGTTCAAGGGTCTGGTCCGTGAGGAGGCGCCGGAGGCCAGCCTCGAGG
This sequence comes from Hyphomicrobiales bacterium, assembly GCA_021775595.1. GTDB lineage: Bacteria > Pseudomonadota > Alphaproteobacteria > Rhizobiales > Methyloligellaceae > JAJFHN01. The sequence continues at coordinate 4,517 of JAJFHN010000042.1, read as the reverse complement.
AAATCGAGCGCGCCCATCCCAAGGCTTATATCGAGGCCATTCGAGACGCCGTGCCCAAGGAGGGGCACGTCATGGTCGATGGCGACACCACGCTCTCGCCGGCGAGCTTCAAGGCCGCCGTGCGGGCGGTTGGCGCCGGTATCCGGGCGGTCGATCAGGTGGTGGCCGGCAAGACCAAGAACGCCTTTTGCGCCATGCGCCCACCGGGCCATCACGCCGAGCGCTCGCGCGCCATGGGATTCTGTCTGTTCGACAACATCGCGCTCGCTGCATTGCATGCCCGCGCCAAACACGGCGCCGAACGCGTTGCGGTCATCGATTTTGATGTCCATCACGGCAACGGTACGCAAGCGATCTTTTGGTCGGACAAGGATCTGTTTTACGGTTCAACCCACCAAATGCCGCTGTTTCCCGGTACCGGTGCTCTGGATGAGACGGGTGTCGGCAATGTGTTCAACGCGCCGCTCAAGGCGGGTGACGGGCAGACCAAATTCCAGGAGGCATTCAACGAGCGCATTCTTCCCGGACTCGATAAATTCGAACCCGATTTCGTCTTCATATCGGCGGGCTTCGATGCTCATAAGCGCGATCCGCTGGCCAACATCCAATTGGTCGAGGACGATTTCACCTGGGTCACTCAAAAGCTCGTGGACGTTGCCGACAAACATTCCGGCGGCCGCCTCGTCTCGATGCTGGAGGGTGGGTACGATCTCCAGGCGCTGGCGGGCTCGAGCGCGGCGCACGTCTCTGTCTTGATGTCGGCGGGCTCTTAAGGCAAAAAACAGCGAACAACAGAGCGAGCTTATGGCAAAGAAGACCGATCACGGCGACGTCGACGAAATGAGCTTCGAGCAGGCGCTCAAGGAGCTCGAACAGATCGTCGACCGGCTCGAGCGTGGTGACGTCGAGCTTGAGGAATCGATTGCGATCTATGAGCGTGGCGAGGCGCTGAAAGCCCGCTGCGACCTGTTGCTCAAACAGGCCGAAGCCAAGGTCGAGAAGATCACGTTGGATGCCGATGGCAAGCCGGCGGGCGCGCAAGCGCTCGATGGCGCCGATTAGCGGGGCATTGGAGAGCTGATATACGGCTGGACAACTTTTTGGGAACGGGGGATGCCAAAAAAGCAGATTGACGATTACTCGATGCCGAGCTTCAAAATTTTCAGCACGGCGCTAATACTCAGCGTTCTGTGCGCGATGGGTGTGTATTTCGGAATTCCATTTGTGGGCCAGGCAGCCAGCACCATGCTTGAGCAAGTGTGCCTGCTTGTTGGAGTCAATGCCGCCCTGGTGACGGTCGCGACATACTTCGTGATCCTCGTCGGCAAAGTGAAACGGGACCTCTAGACGCCATTATCCGCTCTGGGGTTGGGCTGCTAAATTCCTCGCCACGTCGGCTTTACCACCTGTTCATCTGGCGCATTTAGACTTGTCTGAGCAGGTCTATGGAGTTTGAACCATGCGCGATGAAGAAAAACGTTCTGGCACGGACAGGCGCTCCGACGAAGACAGGCGATCGAGTGGTGACCGTCGTTCGTCCGAACGCATGCGCAAAAGCGGCGAGCGGCGGACCAAAGATCGCCGGTCGGAGTCCGAGCGGCGCACCAGCCGCTGACGCCAGAGGACAGCGATTTATCGAAATTTGAGATTAGCCGCCGGTCTCCGGCGGTTTTTCCGTGTTGATCGTGTCCGATTGTCCGCCTGAGGCCGGCTCGGCTGCGGGGCGGGTAGGGATCCCATTTATCCGGCCGATTTCCTTGCATTCCAGCTCCCGCTGACCGGGGCGGATGACATTGGCCCAATCGCTTTTGCCATAGAGCTCGTATCCAGCGCCGATGTAGCGGATGCCGGAGCCTGAAACCGCCTGCTTGAGGATGATGGGGACGCCATAATCGATTTCCAGCGTTACGGTATCGGCGTCGGTGTCGTAGACCGCATTCATTTTGGTGCCGTCCTTGCAGTCATAAACAACCGTACTGCCGGCCCTGCTGACCTCGCTTCCGCCTGCCAAAACAAGCAAGATCGTGACGGCGAGCGCGCGGCCTATCGGTGGCACGGATCCAATTTCAAAACTCATAACTGCCCTCGTTTTATTCGGGAAACGCGTTTGGCTGCAGCCGTGCGTCCGCTAGTCGGCCGTTGGCGCAGGCTCGGGCGTCGCCTCCACCACGGGGGCGGCAGGCGGCGGGCGTTTTTGCGCCAGGAGCACATTGGTCTCGTGCGTACGCCAACGATAGCCGATGCCAAAATTGATTTTTTGGGCGCGGCCGCCGGCGAACAGCCGCCGCATCTCAGACTGGTACCGTCCGGGAAAAATCGAAATCGGACCGACATAGCGCCCATAGGGTTTCAGGTCCCACTGATCTCTGGCGAAAAACCTGAGCGGCACGCCGGAATCGTCTTGAACGATGACCGCACTGTGATCGAGCAGAAATTTTCGCGCCGTCGAAAAATAGCCCGAGTGGGGCAAGTAAGACGCGCTCTTGAGCAGGCTGTCGGCGGGCCCGAGGCTTTCGCAAAATGTCATGAATCCGCTCTTGGGCAGCGCGCCGTTGGAAAGATCGGTGCTGAAATAATACAACGTGCGCTTTTCGGCTCCCGCGTCGCTGAAGTCGATTTTGACGCCCTGGGAGCTCCCCTTGGGCGCCCGGCCTTCGCGCGGCGTCACCGTGCCGTCGGGCTTCAGGCTGACAAGGGTTGCCGACTGAACGGTTTTGCCGGAGCGCGCCAGAAAGACATAAAGCAGCGGCAGGGCGCCGGGCAGGCTGCCTGCGCGCAGTTCCGACTTCATGTTCTTGGTGATGAAGAAGCTGTAGGTCAGCACCTCCTGCATCGATGCACGCAAGTTTTGCAGAGCCGCACCGCGGGCCCCGCGTGAAAGCCGCGCCACATTGGGTATGCGTCCAACGGGCTCGAGCCCGGCCAAGACATAGGTCGTCGCGTTGGGGAAGAAGGCGTTGGCATAGAGAAAATCCGGCCCGCTGAACATGTAAAGCATGAGGGGACTGGACTGTTTGATGTTCGCTTTTGACCACGCGTTGATCCTGGAAAGCTGCCCCTTGTCGAGCCGCTGCCAGGCTTGGTTCAACAGCCGCGCGTGGCGCGCCCAGCTCGCCTCCTTCGTCATCGGCGCCAGCGTTGAGCCAGAAGCAGGCGGCAGGCCGGCAAGGAAGCGGGCGGTGTCGTTGGCTTCGCCCGCATGAACCGCCGATGCCATCGCCAGCAAGCCCAAAAGGAAGGCCACAAGTTGCGTCTCTCGAAGAGTCCTGATCACCGAATGTCGTTCCTCAATTTGCTTGGGAAGAAGATCGCCACTGCGAGACAAAATAAACCAGAAGCCCGGCTGCCAGCGTTGCCAGTCCCCCGAGCGATTGCAGCGGCCGCTCGGTAACCAGATAGACCATCATGAAACCCGTTACGCCAAGAAACAGCAACGGCGTCAGTGGATATCCCCAAGTTCGATAGGGGCGCTCCAGCTCGGGCTGGCGCCAGCGCAGTACTATGACGCCAAGAACGGCGAGAAAAGAGGAGAGGATCAAGCTGAATTGGATGTAATCCAGAACGCCCTCGAAGCTTTGCGTCAAGATTAGCCCTGTGACGATGACGAGCTGTAAGACGATCGCCGCGGTCGGAACGCCGTTTTTCGTCTCCTGCGCAAACCAGCGCAACATGGGAATATCCTCGCCCATTACCTTGGTGACGCGTGGGCCGATCCACGTCATGGCGCTGATCGTGGAGATCAGCCCAAAACAGATCAGACCGCCGACGATGCGCCCGCCCGCCTCACCGAAAATATGGCTGCCCGCCACAAGAGCAACCTCGATCTGACCTGCCATTTTGTCTATTGGCGTGGTGTAGAGAAAGACCGCATTGAGGCCGACATAGAGGATCACGACGATGAGCGTGGCAAGGAACAGCGCGCGCGGCACCGAGCGTTGGGGGTCGTGTATTTCGCCGATGATATAGGTCGAGGCGTTCCAGCCGGAATAGGCGTACATCACAAAGACCAGGCCGATGGCAAAAGGCGCGCCCGACATTTGGCTGAAGCCGGCGAGCGAGGGCATGAAGGATACCGGCTGGGGTTCGCCAATGGCGAAGCCCGCGACAATAAATGTCACTATCAGCAGCACCTTCAAGACCGTTGAGACGTTCTGAAATGTGCTGCCGTGGCGAATGCCCGATAGATGCACCAAACCCACCAACCACGCGACACCGAGCCCCAGCCACAACGGCGAGGGTGCATCGGGGAAGATGCCTTTGAAATAGGCGCCAAAGGCGATTGCCACCAGAGCGATGGGCGCAGCGAAGCCGACCGTCGCCGACAGCCAACCCGCCATGAAGCCGAGGGCCGGGGAATAGGTCCGGGTCAGGAAGTGATATTCACCGCCCGAGCGCGGAAAGGTGGCCGCGAGCTCGCCATAGGAGAGCGCGCCGCACAACGCCACGATGCCGCCGACGATCCAAAGCATGACGACCGCAAAGGCGGAGGTGATGTCTTGGACCTGAAATCCGAGACT